>NZ_AP028070.1:1887259-2516345 GCF_030297175.1 Marinobacter sp. LA51
TGGTTCGCTCTGCCCCAATGGATGGGCTTCAAAGCAGCCGAATGGAGATGCCCGGACTTGCTGACCCATCCACTTCCGGCTTAATGCCTCCGGCATCTGCCCCCGATCGAACCGAATTGTTTACCCAACTTCACATTCTTGCTGGCCTGCAAGAGCGGGATTGTCGGATCCGCGGTCTCGACTTGGCCGAGTCATCTTTTGCCGTTCGGGCATATGCGGCTGCGTGGCTGTACGGGGCCGCCTGTACACTGTGTGACCGCACTCTTCGCCATTCTGACTCACTGGCCGGCATCGTGGCTCACATCGCCAGCCGAAAGACAGGTCTGAAGCAATCACAGGCACTTCAGGCCATCGCAACATTAACGAACAGTAGCGCGGGTCTGGCGTGCTTTCGGGAGGGTCTCGATGGGGCCAAGTTCTGGCAGGAGTCTCACTATGTGGCGTCACAACACAGTCTCTATGAAGCCGTTACCGCCAATGCGTTTATTTAATTGCTGCATGCTTGGGCGCTGCTTCCAATGTCCATTGAGTGCCAAGCTGGGTGGGCTCCGGAGTATCCGGTGAATGGACTGGAGTTCCAGCGATTGCAGGTTTGGTAAAAGCGCCCTCTTCGGTAGGCTTCATGGTTTCAACATCAACCGAGCGCACCAGGTAAACGCCATCGTCGGAAACAACGCGAGCGCGATGGGTTAGGCCAA
Source organism: Marinobacter sp. LA51 (assembly GCF_030297175.1). NCBI lineage: Bacteria > Pseudomonadati > Pseudomonadota > Gammaproteobacteria > Pseudomonadales > Marinobacteraceae > Marinobacter > Marinobacter apostichopi. The sequence goes on from NZ_AP028070.1 coordinate 1,887,958, forward strand.
AAACAAACCGGCAGTAGTCCAGTTTCAATTGAATGAGATCCTGCTCTGCTTTGCGAATTTTCCGCAGCAATACTTTCTGGACACTATCTCCGTAATCCATGGCGTCTTCCCTGATGTTGGCGACAAGATTACTGGAGTCTACACATTCGTGGGGGCTTGTCAGCAATGCGGGGTTCAGGTTTTGCGGTCTTTCACAGAGTGTGTGCCTGAAACACCATGTGGAAGGGAGCCGTATCGATACTGGTCTGCCCTCGCTGGAGATTCAGGCGCCAGCGCATATCGCTTCCGGTGCTGCACAGAGGGGCGCTGAAGCGCGCAACATAACGACCGTCGCCCTGGCGGCGAAGTGGAACCGGGTATTCACCCATGTACATGGAATCGCCCTGCAGAACTGCAAGCAGTCGGTCTGGGGCTTCCACCCCGGTCACAGTCAACTCGTAGTCCGCATCCTGATCCGTCAGCGGCTTCAATGCCACGTGCCAGTTGCCATCAAGATCGGACCAGGAGCAAGCACTGGTATCCAGATCACACTCGGTTTTGGCACCGGTGCCGGCTTCCGGCTCCACGGTCTTCAACAGACGAGGCCCAAAAACCGCTGCAATTAACAGCGTCAGCATCAATCCCACCACCAGAACTGCTCGTAACATACCCGTACCTCATCTGCAGACAGCGGCATTATGGAGCTTATCCGTTGTCAGGCAAAGCTTTCTAAACCTGTGTTAGTCATGAGAAAATATCGCGCTTCTATTTCTGGCCCACTTCAAGACAGGACACGCCCGTGCAACCGGACATTTCCGTACAGCACCTCAGCAAGGTTTATGGCGACGGCTTCCAGGCGCTGAAAGACATTAATCTGGAAATCAGACGCGGCGAAATCTTCGCCCTTCTCGGCCCGAATGGCGCTGGCAAGACCACTCTCATCAGTATCATCTGCGGTATCACCAACCTCTCCGAAGGTAAGGTCGAAGCTGCCGGACACGACATTGTGCGCCAGTACCGCAAGGCTCGTCAGTCCATTGGTCTGGTGCCGCAGGAACTGAACACCGACTCGTTTGAGACGGTATGGAATGCCGTTTCTTTCAGCCGGGGCCTTTTTGGCAAAGCACCGAAGCCAGAGCACATCGAAAAGGTGTTGAAAGACCTGTCCCTCTGGGACAAACGCAACAACCGGATTATGTCGTTGTCCGGTGGCATGAAGCGCCGGGTCATGATTGCCAAGGCCCTGTCCCACGAGCCTCAAATCCTTTTCCTCGATGAGCCCACCGCGGGTGTCGATGTCGAGCTGCGTCGCGACATGTGGGAAATGGTGCGGAAGCTCCGGGAAAATGGCGTCACCATCATTCTCACCACCCACTACATCGAAGAAGCGGAAGAAATGGCGGACCGGATCGGGGTGATTCGCGAAGGCCAGATTATTCTGGTGGAAGGGAAAGACCAGTTGATGAGCAAACTTGGCAAGAAAGAGTTGCGCCTGCAGCTGCAGAGCAAGCTCGACAAGATGCCGGGTGAACTGACACTGGAGCCCATCGAACTGTCCGAGGACGGCTACGAGCTGATCTACACCTTCGACTCCCAGCAAGAGCAAGCCGGCGTCGCTCGCCTGCTTCGCACCCTCGGAGATCTGGGCATCGACTACCGCGATCTGCAAACACGAGAGAGCTCCCTGGAAGAGATTTTCGTTGGCCTGGTGCACGAATAAGGCCCGCGGCCCCACTGGAGAAAGGCATGAATTTTTACGGCGTTCGCGCAATCTACAACTTTGAAATGGCCCGCATGAAACGCACGGTGATGCAGAGCGTGCTGTCCCCGGTGATCTCGACCTGCCTCTATTTTGTGGTGTTCGGTTCCGCCATCGGATCGCGCATGGGCGATATCGACAACATCAGCTACGGCGCTTACATCATTCCCGGCCTGGTAATGTTGTCACTGCTGATGCAGAGTATTTCTAATGCGTCCTTCGGGATCTACATGCCCAAATTCTCGGGCACGATCTACGAGGTGCTGTCGGCGCCGGTCTCTTACATTGAGGTGGTGCTGGGTTACGTGGGCGCTGCCGCGACCAAGTCCGTCATCCTCGGCCTGATCATCCTTGCCACCGCTCGATTGTTTGTTGATTACGAGGTGTTGCACCCGTTCTGGATGGTGGCGTTCCTGGTACTGACGTCGGTCACCTTCAGCCTGTTTGGCTTCATCATCGGCATCTGGGCGGACGGCTTTGAGAAGTTGCAGATCGTACCCATGATGATTGTCACGCCGCTGGTATTCCTGGGCGGTACTTTCTACTCCATCGACATGCTGCCGTCGATCTGGCAGACCATCAGCCTGTTCAACCCGGTGGTCTATCTGATCAGCGGCTTCCGCTGGGCGTTTTACGGGGTTTCAGACGTGCACATCGGCATCAGTGTCGGCATGACCCTGGTGTTCCTCACCGCTTGCATGCTGGCCGTCTGGTACATCTTTAAAACCGGTTACCGGCTGCGTTCGTGAGGAAGTCACTGCGACCACTGTTGGTGGCAATCGCCTGCACAGGCATCCTGACCAGTTCCTGTGCAGCTGACTCTTCTGTTCCCCAGCCGAAGCTGCCAGAGGTGGTTGCCTGCTTTGTAACGGATAAAGGAGTCGTGCCGGTGACTCTCGAGGTGGCCCGGGAATTCAGCCAGCGACAAACAGGGTTGATGGGGCGTGAGTCTCTGGAGGAAGACGAGGGCATGCTGTTCCAGTACCCGGATCTTCAGAGCCCGGATCGCGGCTTCTGGATGTACAAAACCCAGCTTGATCTCGATATCGCCTATCTGGATGAACAGGGCAAAATTGCCAGTATTCGCCAGATGGCGCCATGCGAGACAGACAGCGCAAGTAGCTGTCCCACCTACCCGGCTGGCGCGGCCTTTCAATCCGCCGTGGAAATGAACCTGGATTTCTTTTCAGACCAAGGTATCGAAGTGGGCGACCGGCTGATGATTGGAACAGAACACTGCCCCAGTCCCTAACCGCCCTATCCGCACCTTTTAGTCGCCTTTAATCTTTGCTCCATTCCGGATTGCGTTTTTCCAGAAACGCACAGATACCCTCACGGGCATCACTGGCCTGCATGTTCTCCGCCATCACCTGAGACGTAAATTCGTAGGCATCGGCCAGTGGCAACTCCAGTTGTCGGTAAAAAGCTTCTTTGCCCACTTTTACCGCCTGACCGGATTTGTCCGCAATGGTGCGGGCCATACGATACACAGTCTCATCCAGCACCTGCTCGTCCACCACCCGGTTAACCAGGCCGATGGTTTCCGCGCGGGCGGCGCCGATCAACTCGCCGGTAAGCAACATTTCCATGGCGTGCTTGCGGCTGACATTGCGTGACAGCGCGACCATGGGCGTGGAACAGAACAAACCAATGTTGACGCCTGGAGTGGCAAACCGTGCAGTGTCTGCCGCCACGGCAAGGTCACAACTGGCAACCAGTTGGCAGCCAGCGGCGGTGGCGACACCAGCAACCCGGGCAATCACCGGTTTCGGGAGATTGACGATCTGCTGCATCACCTTGCTGCACAACTTGAACAGGGCCAGCTGAAACTCATGGTCATCGAATCGATTCTGAATCTCCGTAAGATCATGCCCGGCACAAAACACATTGCCATGGGCAGCCAGAACAACGACGCGGGTTTCCGAATCCTGAGCCACCTGTTCCAGGGCGGTCGACAGTTCCTCAAGCATGGCCATCGACAGGCTGTTGCGCCGTTGCGGCTGATCCAGGGTCAGCGTGGTGATCCCATTCTCGCTGTATTGGTGCAGCAAGGGTTCCTCTGCAGACGCCATAGCGGCTCCTCCCGGTTGGGTTCCGAAGATATTTGTTAGAACCTTCAGTATTAACCAGGCCTCTCACACTGTCGAAACGACTTTTGTCGGATGTTCAGTAATTTTTTGGGGTTGTGATCCGAGGCTGTGACCTACAGGTAAGTGGCAGTGAATCGCGCATTAAAAGGAGACACTGATGTTGAAGTCGACGATTTTTAAGGCCATTGTCGCGGTAGCCATTATTGGCGGTGGCTTGCTGGTGGTCTATCAGGATGAACCGGAACCGCCTACCGGCGATATAAACCGAATTGAACCGGTGCCCAAGCAGGACAGTCCGTAACCAACTGACGGGCCCGACTGCTCATTTAAAGGGAAGTAACCATTGCACACCACACGCATCAAAGGACTGGCCATCGCGGCGCTTGGGGTTCTGTTTATCACACCCGATGCCCTGCTCGTGAAAATCACCTCGGTGGATCCGGTGGTATTTTTGTTCTGGCGGGGCCTGTTACTTGCCGTCAGCTTCCTGATTATTAACACGGTGCGTTACCGCTCACAGCTAGTCCCCGAAATGAAGCGGTGCGGCTGGAAGGGCTGGTTCTGCGCCTGCGCCTTCGCAGTCAGCACCCTGGGTTTCGTGATGGGAATGAAAAACACCGCTGCCGGCAATGTGCTTATCATCCTGAACACCGCACCGGTTATTGCCGCCCTCATTGCCTGGTTGGTCTGGAAGGAAACACTGCCACTTCGAACCTGGGTGATTATTGTGGTGTGCGTGACCGGGGCCTCCATCATGGCCATTGGCGAATGGGGGCGAGGTGAACCACTGGGGTTGGTCATGGCCGGTGTTGCGGCCACGGCCCTTGCAGCCAACCTGAATGTGGCCCGCTCACGGCCCGATGCCGACATGAGCGTGATGCTGATGTTCGGAGCACTGGTGTTAGCCGCACTGGCTGCCATAGCCGGAGGCGCCAAGCTGCCATCGGTTCGGGACAGCTTGTTTATCGGTTTGTTGTGCCTGTTTTTTCTGCCGATCGCCGCCACACTGATTCAGATCAGTCCACGCTACATACCAGCGGCGGAAGTCAGCATGATGCTGCTTCTGGAGACGATAATCGGGGCCTTTCTGGTCTGGCTGGTATTGGGCGAAGTGCCCACCACGCTCAGCCTGTTCGGCGGGGTGATCGTATTCTCGGCTCTGCTAGCTCATGGCTGGATAGAGGTTCGCCGTTATCGAAGGGCTAGCCTCCCGTAAACACCCGGATACCGAGTTCAATGTCCAGCTGACGGGCAATATTTTGGTGCAGACGAAAACCCGAGCCCGCCCTATCGGCGTGACGATTAGCAACAGGTTTTGATTCAAGGGTAAAGGCTAGAAACAAGATAGATGGTGCTCCGGGCCGGAATCGAACCGGCACGACCGTGAGGTCGAGAGATTTTAAGTTATTAGAGTCCTTCTTTGAAGAAATTGGATTAGCTTTTAATAAGTACTATAAAACAGTGCCTTATGGCGCTTTCCTAAAAATCGTTGTTTGCGGTTGTTTGAAGAAATCCGCTAGAATTTGACCGATTTTGTCTACATAGTGTCTACATGGAGACACAAGGGACTTTCTGACGAATTCGAGTGGAGCCCCCACCTGTGCGAATAACCAAGAGCTTTGTCGATAAAGTGCCCCTCCCTGACATCGGCCAGGACGGCAAATCCACTCAGGCCTTTTATCGGGATTCGGTCATTGCCGGGTTTGGCCTGCGAGTGACCAGCGGCGGTGCAAAATCCTTCATCGTGGAAAAGCGAGTCGATGGCCGGGTTAAGCGAAAGACCCTGGGCCGGTATGGCAATCTGACCGTCGAGCAGGCCCGGAAGGAAGCCCAAAAATTTCTTGGCCAGGTCGCCTCGGGCATCGATCCCATCCGTGAGGTTAAGGAGCGTCGGGCCAAACGCATTACACTTAGCGATGCCTTTCAGGATTATCTCGCCACTCGAAAGAACCTGAAGCCGAACACCCTCAACGACTACAAACGCTCAATGAGCGAAATGTTCAAGGACTGGCAGACCAAAGCCCTGAGCGACATTTCGCGGGATATGGTGATTAGTCGCCACGCCGAATACGGAGCTCGCAGCCCTGCCCGCGCCGATAACGGGATGCGAATCCTCCGGGCGATCTTCAATCACGCCCTGCAACGCTATCAGGACGCTTCCGGCAAGCCGTTCCTCGTGGCGAACCCTGTAGACGTCCTCAGTCACCAAAGGGCTTGGTACAAGGTTGAGCGTCGGCAAACGCTGATCAAGGATCACCAGTTAAAGCCCTGGTACGATGCCACCATGCAGCTGAACAGCCAGACCACGCGGGATTACCTGCACTTGGTTCTGCTGACCGGGCTACGGCGCACCGAAGCGGCCACCCTCACCTGGGATCAGATCGACTTCAAAGAAAAAACGCTGACCATCACCGCGACCAAGAACAACCGGATTCACCGCCTCCCGTTAAGTGATGCCATCGAGGAGCTTCTGACCCGACGGCACGAGGATCAATCCAGTCCGTTTGTCTTTCCCAGCGATGCGGAACGTGGGCATCTTTCCGAACCTCGCACAGCCATAAAACGGGTCACCAAATTGTCGGGTGTATCCTTCACTCTACATGACCTACGGCGAACCTTTATCACCGCTGCCGAACGATTGGATATTCCCGCCTACGCCCTAAAACGACTGATCAACCACAAAGACCCGAACGACGTAACCGAGGGCTATATCATCTTTGACGTTGAGCGCTTGCGTGTGCCGATGGATAAAATTACTGACTTCTTCTTTCGCAACTTTGAAACATCACGGCCTAATGGGAGCCTGAAATGATCCTCCGTGAAATTGGTCATCTGAGCATCTGGGAAATAGCCCACCGCTGGTTCGACTGTGATCCCAACACTTCCGATCCAAAAGCGCTACCCCTGAACGTTCAGGATATTCTGCGCATTATTACCCTTATGCAGAGCCGCCAGGAACTGCCTATCCTCAAACAAAGCGGGGTCGAGCTAAAAAGCGAACGTACTTTCTGTGATTTCGAAAGTTTCGAATTCGAGCTCGATTTGCGAGCAGAAATTGGAGAGAAGTTCGACGAGCTTCCAGCTGAAGAGCTAGAAAGCCTTGATCTAACCATACGAAAAGAGGCCTATTTCGAAGCCTTAGATAAATGGTCAAGACCACACCTGAACGCCATTGAAGGTCTTGACGAATGCTTTAAGGGCAGAGCGTTCGATAAAGCTCGATTGGAGACAATTCACCTCGATCGCCTAGCGATACAGGAGCTCTGCCAAAAACAGAGTTTAGGACTTCCAGCTTTCTGGTTTTCAACTCAAGAACTGGAAAACTTTAAGTCAACAGGAAGCATCTATCGAGAAATAGAGAAAAACCCGCAGGCTGAAGGTGAAGAAGAGCAACAAGACACGCACACGCTTTCTTCAACAAGATTGACGCAGGATATGATCGATCGTTTTTGGGACCGATTATCTAGCGCTCAAAAGCATAGAATCTTGGCGAAAGAGGTCGCGGGTAAGATCTGGAAAGAAAACCCTTGCCTCACCCAAGCCCAAATTATTGAACACGAAGCCATGCAAAAATACTGTGGTGCGGCTTACTACTCAGACCCGAACACGGTTCGGAATTGGATTCGGGAACTGGACCCAAGGCCTCCCGAAAATAGAAGGGGGCGGCCAGGCTCTCAGATTCCTCAACCATGATCTTCTTCTAAACTTGCATTCACCCACTTAGGACAGCTCCGCTTGGCGTCGCAGCAACCTCATATCGGTTGCCTCGATGCCACAAGCATCGTAAAAAGACTTAGCGCTATCAAAATAAGCGCTTGCTCGATCTGCAATTTTGCCAGCATCCACTTTGTCACAATCCAAGACACCAAATAGAAGCTTATCATCAGAATTCAGGTTTTTTATTTGCCCCGGCGTAAGGCCATACGCCTTATAGAGTTTCTGTGCTTGGGCAATTAACTCTTCCGTCGACCATTTTGTCTTTCTGTCAACTACCAAGCCAAGCTCTTGGTTTGCCTCTGTAGCAGTGCCAAAGTGTTTGTTTACTGCGGCGAGCACCCGAACAGCTTTCTTTTTGACCTCTTCCGCTATTCCGACACCAGCCCTTCTGGCCTGCCCAGGAAGAATACCGTGCTCTTGGTAAAAAGCTTTGTACTCTTTGAGTGCAGATTCTCGGGTCCACTCGATGGTGCTTCCCTCTTCCTGACCCAAGATTCGCCTTAGTTTTCGGATACCACCAATCCACGTCTTAATATAAATAGATACCGTGTTGTATGTGGGGCCTGGTCGGCTCCGCCATTTACCCCGCTTTCGAAGCCATTCCTCTGTTGGGAAAAGACCGTCCGGCTGACAAGCCGCGATCTCTTTACAATATTCGATCAGTTCATCGGCGTTTGACCAATGAGTGGGCTGCAGAACTTTATCGGTTGGTCTATCGAAAACAAATGGTTCTATTTGCCCGATGTGAAAATCCAGAATTTCAGCCAACAGATCATCGTTAAAACAATCTTTGTGCTCAATTCCCAAGAAGTTCGGATTTACCTTGTTAAACCGTTCTTTAGCGAGTCTAACCTTTTCGTATCGGTCTTCTGCGTGGCCATTGGGCTTGTCGCCCCAAATTTCCACATCAACCCAAGAACCTAGCGATGACTTAAAGTGAAGGTCATAATATCCATAAGATGAGTCACCGTACTCGCTGTATTGCTCCGGATATTTCTCGCCTTTTTTATGCTCGATCCCTCTCGAATACAAAAAATTGGAAAGTGAAGCTTCCGGATGACTACGCCATCTCATGCCATTTCTCGATTGGACAAAGTCACTCGTTTTAAAGCAATCAAATTCTTCTCGCAGATCAGTCCATGTCTTGTTGAATTTGTACACGGCAAACACGAGCGAGCCTTTACCATTCTGCTGGAACCACTGCGCAGGCGGCAAAAAGCCCATCTGGTTAGCCACTTCAGCGGCTTCTTCCAGGACTCGCGCCCAGGTCCAACGCCTCTGCGTTACTCCATCAACTCGTTTGGTGAAGTTATTGTTCTTGTATTCTTGGTATTCCTCCTCCAGTCCAAGCTTTGAAATAACATCATTGATCTTTAGGCCCTTCCCATACATTTGGAAGTAAAGCCCTTTTTCCTTTTTCAACTCCGGGTAAGACAGACTAGCAATGCCCTCTGAACAGTAGCGTTCCCAAAGGTAGGCCAAGAGTTCATTATTGCTCATTAGTGCAAATTTGTTCTTCTGCAGCCGCCCCATAAAATCTTCCATACAGCAGTTTTGAAACATTTTTCCTTTCGAGCCCTCGAAAACCGTAACTAAAAAACTATAAATATCCGAAGGTTAGAGAACGAAAAATACTGGTCTGGGACTATAAAATACTGGTCCAGCCTAGACCACATATTTCAGAACGGCCTTTCACGCCAAAGTACCTCAGACAAAACGCGACAAGCTATGGGGTACTCAATGACCAACTCACTCTTAAACACCAAAGAAGCCGCCGACTACCTCGGCGTCAGCAAGGCCTTTCTTGAACGAGACCGCTGGGCCGGCGCCCGCATTCCCTTTATCAAGGTGGGCAGTCGAACCGTTCGATACCGTCTAAACGATCTCGAAGAATACATAGAAAAGCAGGTTCGCCTCTCGACGTCCCAGGTTGCGTGATGAATCCATCGTGTCAGCCCGGGTTCCGATATAGTGAACCTGAACCTATTAGGTGTAGGTCCCCCCGCCCCTACCGGCTCCCCCCAGTCATACCAAGGGGAAACGCTCAGGTACATAACCCAGGGGCTGCACCTATAGGTACAGGTACAGTCTCCAGTCGGCCACAACCGTTGGGTCTATCCGTCAAAACTGACCGTCAAAGACCCAGTAGTTATTCAGTCCCAGACCGTTACCGGAGGGTTTAATGACGCCCTCAGACCAAAAGCAGTTTCGGTACTACCGAACGCAGGGCCGGTTATACACCATCGGAACCCGCCAAACCCGAGTAGCGGTAACCCGGTTCCGGAAACGTTTCCCTCAGGTCTTCCCCAAGCTCGAACCCAATCTGTACCTAATGGGTCAGGATCAAGGGTGCGTTGCCTTGGAGATTGCCCTGGAAGACTTGGAATCGAAGCTCCAGCGCCGCGATTTGAAGTTCACGATAGACGATGCGCAGCTCAAAGACTTCGCCCGATCCAGAGCCAAAGTATGTGGCGAAACCAATGCACGCATCAAAGACCCGACTCAAGCGTTGAAAGCAATCAGCGGGCTCTTGGCACGGTATTCGTTCGATCTACCCAAAAGCCAAACTGACAAAGGCTGCATTGAACGAACCAAGGACGAAATCTGGTGGCGGCGACTGATCAGGAAAGAACAAAAGCGGGTGTTGGATAACGTGGCTCGTGAGTATGGTCTCGTGTCCAAGAAAAAAGGCGTCTATGTATCGGACTGGGGGTTAAAGCTCCACCAGGAACAGCTCACCCGTAACCGATCCTTGCTTGAGGAAATGATCGCTGTTAACGATCAGTGCCAGGAATACACCCTTGCAGAACTCTCCGCCCTCTCAGTCAGCAATCCCTACGTTCGACGGTCAGAGTTAATTGTTCGCGCTTCCGGGTTTGAGAAAATTGCCCAGGACCTTGGGCACGCCGGGGTATTCCTCACTCTCACCACACCCAGCAAATACCATCCGGTCAAAGTTACCGGACAGCTGAACCCCAAATACAACGGTTCGACGCCCGGGGAAGCCCAAGCCTACCTAAATTCAGTTTGGTCACGGGTTCGGGCACAGCTAGACCGGGAAGAAATTCGAACGTACGGCCTGCGGATCGTCGAACCTCATCACGACGGAACCCCGCATTGGCACCTCATGCTGTTTGTTAAGCCCGCCCACAAAGCACGACTCGTTGAAATCATGCGTTCCTATGCTCTGTTGGAAGACGGAGACGAAAAAGGAGCGAAAGAAGCCAGGTTTGACGCGGTCGATATCGATTATGATCGTGGTTCGGCAACTGGCTACATCGTTAAATACATCTGCAAGAACATCGACGGCGAGTTTCAGGAAAACGGCGAGGATGCCGAGGATTGGTACGGAAACCTGACCAAAGATGTTGCCGCCCGCGTTCGCGCCTGGGCAAGCATTCACGGTATCCGCCAGTTCCAACAGATTGGCGGGCCACCTGTGACTGTATGGCGCGAGTTACGACGCCTGGATCACGCGGATATTCAAGTAGTAGAGAAAGCCCGGCAAGCGGCTGATAAAAGCGATTGGGCAGGGTTCATCGAGGCAATGAATGGCCCTTGCTCGAAGCGAGCCGATCAGCCTATCAAAATAGCCAAGTGGTTAGAGTTCGACCAGGGAACCGGAGAGTGCCTAGATAGCCCGGTTAACCAATACGGCGAACCCGCCAAAGGCAAGCTGTTTGGTATTTATGCTCAAGGCCAGTATTGGATAACGCGAACGGCGCGGTGGGAAATCAAGCGACCGAAGAAGGCCGAACCCAAGATTAGCTCTGATCGCTCATGGCTTGAACGCCTCAAGCAACTGACTGAGTTCCGGGAAGCTACAGAAGCGGAAATTGCCGCATTGCCTGACGACACCGCCTATACCTGGGAGAAGCTGAATGCTGAGGTTCACCCGCCACCTTGGAGTTCTGTCAATAACTGTACGACCGGACATCTGAGCGAGTACACTGACATGCACACTTTATGACACCAATGGACTGATGTTAGACCAAACATTTTCTGCCAAATCGTTACATAGACTTTGCTCTGTTTCCGAAGTTGTTGAACACAAACTCGGTTCGACACCCGAGCAACAACTATCCTCACTATCGAAAATCGCCGAAAAAATAAACAGCGATAGCTTCGAGTTCTCAGATTTCAAGTCGTTTCAACGAAACGGAAAACTGGTGTTTAAACCTCGAAAGCCAGAAGATCACTTCGCTATAAAGAAGATAAACCAAAATCTCAAAAAGATTTTAGGAGTTCGACATACCGATAGGAATACCTTAGTAAACCAAGTGAAAACCTTGCTAGAAGAAAAGTCTCCATTTATTTTAATAAAAATTGACATTGCTTCATTCTATGAATCAATTTCGTCAAAGGATTTGATATCTGCATGCTGGGATGACCCTCTTCTGTCCTATAAGACGAAGGTATTGTTAAACGATCTCTTAACAGGTAGTCAATTCGTAAGTAAACCAGGTTTACCAAGGGGACTATCGATAAGCTCGACGCTTTCAGAATTCTATTTGTCAAATCTCGATGAATATATTAAGGGTCTTGAGGGAGTATATTATTCAGCACGCTATGTCGACGACATATTGGTATTCAGCGTTCCTAACCAGAACGATATTATGAAAAATGTTGAAACCTCTATAATCGATATGGGATTAGAAGTAAATTATAAAAAATGCGATGCATTTCAAAATAAAATTGGCCCAAAACCAATCGATTTTGATTACCTTGGTTATAGATTCCAAAAGACTGGCGAGAGCGTCGAGATAGACATATCACCTAAAAAGGTCAAAAAAATAAAATCTCGAATTGCAAAATCATTTTATGCTTTTTCAAAAGACAGAGATTTTGACCTTTTGACCAAGCGACTAAAGTTCTTGACGGGAAACTTTAACCTAAAGTCTAGATCCAAGGTCATTGGTAACGATCTTAAGACAGGCACCTATTACAACTATTCTGAAATACCTGAGCAATCGGATGCATTAAAAGACTTAGATGGCTTTATACTTAGATTTATTTACGCAAGGCGCGGAAAACTTGGACGAACTTTGAGCTCAGTTTTAAATGGTCAAGACAAACGGTACCTGAGAAAGTTTTCATTCTGTACTGGATTCAGAGAAAGAATTAGTCATAAATTTACATACGATGATGTAGTGGAAATAAGGAAGTGCTGGACTAATGGGTAAAGTCAAGAAAGTAAATAGAAGCGATAAATATCGAATCCTGTTGACTGAAACTTTACCCTACGAAGTTCCGGTCCTATTTTCGAACGACTCATTCCATAAAAAATTTAGAAATGGCGAGCTTGAAAAATTCCACAACTGTTTTCTAAAACTTATTTACAATGAATCGGAATCGTATCCATTTACCTATAGAATAGTAAAAAGCTCAAGCTCAACTCGTAAAGTAAGCCTGCCTCATCCTGCTATTCAGTTCTCTTTCGTAGACTTTTATGATAACTTTCAATCGATAATAACTTCGCTCTGCAGCAGAAGCAAAGCTTCGCTCAGGGCGCCATACAAGGTTGCGTCACATTTTATTGAAAAGCAGGCCACACTGCGTTTCACAAGAGTTTTAAGAGACGATTTAGTCGAACATAAAAAAAATGCGGGTGATGATGACAATCGATATGCCTCATCCTATTTTCAATATAGAGACTTCCCCTTACTATTTAAGTTCTATGACTCTTATTTATTCCAGCGTCTAGAACGTCAATTTAAGGTTATGCTTCAGTTTGATGTGTCGAAGTGTTTTCAAAGCATCTATACGCACTCTATAACTTGGGCCGTCAAGGACAAGCAATTCGTAAAAGATAATTTACCTGATATTAAAAGCTCCTCTTTCGAGGGGAAATTTGACAGAATAATGCAACGATCTAATTCAAACGAGACCAACGGAATATTGATTGGCCCGGAATTTTCCCGAATATTTTCTGAGATAATTTTGCAGCGGATAGACGAAAATAGTCGTAGACTTCTTCACCAAGAAGGATTCGAGAACTTTAAGATTAAAAGATATGTCGACGATTATTTCGTTTTTGCTCAGAACGAAGAGCAAGCCAAAGCTATAATGCACATCTTTAGGAGTGAATTGGAGAAATTCAACCTACACCTTAATGAGTCAAAGATAATTTTATCTTATAGACCCTTCATCACAAACGAATCAGTTGCGAAACAGCAGGCAAGCTCATTGGTAAATGAGCTTTTCGATAGATTTGTTGAGGTTGAAAAAGAAGAATCCAGCTCATCCTATTTTCGATTTATAAATAGCCATCAGAATTTACGAAACTTGGATCTAACTTATATTTCAAAATATAAATCGATCGCAAAACAGAATGGAATTGGCTATGAGGCTTCGACAAATATATTTCTTACTGGAATGCGCAACAGACTTGTACACCTACAGAATACCATTCTGTCCAAATCACTAAATCCAGACAGCGTAAGAGGATTCACATACCTTAAGTCAATTATTACGTTATGTCTTTATTGTTTCTCTATGGATATGCGTTACAGGCCCAGCTATCTCGTTTGTCAGATACTGCTTGTAATTATATCTATCTCAAAAAAGCTTGGCACTGATCAAGAGGAAAGCTTAAAGAAGGTTATTTCTGACGAAATACTAACAACGCTTAGAAGTCCAGCCAACAATGACTCAAGCTTCCCTCATGAGTTTCTCAATCTTCTCATCTTACATAAAGAACTCGGTGATCGTTACCGATTTTCCCCAGAGGTGTTGTCTTCGTTCCTACCGAAAAGAGTGATCTCAGAGGACTCTATCGACCTTGATTACTTCTCTGCGATGTCGTTCCTGTTTTACCTCGGAGATCACGAATCAGCCAAGGAGTTGAGATTAAAAATTGAGAATGGAATTATAGAAAAGCTTGACCGTCAGGCTAGGCCTTTCAAGCATTCGGAACTTTTTCTGTTTTTCGTAGATAGTTTAACTTGTCCTTATATCTCATCATCTACGAAAACGAAGCTGAGGGAGCAGTTGATGCGGAAGCACATGGACGGAGTTCCCAAAAGTGAAAAACACGCTATCGCTAAGAAAATTTGCGACAACTTCAAGAACGATACTTGGTTCTTCAGCTGGGACAGTGATAAAAGTATTTTCTACAATTTAGCGAAGAAAGAGCTACGGTCGCCCTACTTGTATCTCAACTACTAACACCCTACTCTACCATCTGTTGGAAGCGTCGGCAGCCTAGCCGTAATTGGCTGGGTTGCCGAAACACTGATCTTTAATTAGATCAGAATTCCTCTAGCACACTGACCCGGTCTGCAGCTTGGTTGAGAGCGAGGAGGATACACACGAAGCTTGCAACCGTTACCCTATAGCAGACTCAGTCTTCCGGGGGGCCTTGGAGGCTGGGTCTGTTTTTAGGGTATCGATCGTTCTAACTAGCTTAAGCCCACCATCATAATCTTAACATCCCAAAACCAGCTTCACTGGAAACCAGCAACTCCACCTTTCCGTTCTCAAAACGCCAACTTTAGTTGTCGTGTGACCCTTTTTACTGGGAAAGCCCGGCTAATTCCAGGCAGGACGAATCACTTGGCGTCTACATTACGTCTACACCATGAAACAACAAACAAAGTGTGGATGAGGGAGTATTGCCAACTTATTGTTTTTAATGGTGCTCCGGGCCGGAATCGAACCGGCACGACCGTGAGGTCGAGAGATTTTAAGTCTCTTGTGTCTACCAATTTCACCACCGGAGCATCGGAGGGCAATCAGACGGGCGGAATTGTATAAGGGCCGGTTCGGTAACGCAATTCCGATTCCCGGCACCCTCACCTGTCAGGCGTTGGTCGGCTTAGTGGCCCGGCCTTTGTATATGTAACCCGCGATCCTGGGGGTCTTGGGTACATAGAGGTTTTCCAGCTCGGTGATCTCGAAGCCAGCGCTGCGAATAAGGTCAGCAATGTGCCGGTTCAGGTGGCAGCCGCCCGCAATTTTGCGCCAACCTGGTGTAATCCGGTGTTGCCACTTCTGGGTGCTGGCATCCGGCGATTCACCGTGTTCCAGGAACAGCAAAATTCCCCCAGGCTTTAGTACGCGTTTCATCTGCTGTAATGCTGCGTTCCAATCGGGGATGGTGCACAGTGTGAAGGTCAACAACACGGTATCCACACTCTCGTCCGCCAATGGAATCTTTTCGCCTGGCAGGTCGAGCCACTTCACCTCAACCGGTGAGCGTTCCAGATTGGCGGAGGCCTTTCGGCGCATCCCCTCTGACGGCTCCAGGCCATAAACCAGTTCCACTGAATCGGGCTTGTAGAATTGCAGGTTTATGCCAGATCCCATGCCCACCTCAAGTACCACGCCGCGAGCTTCCGGTACTATCTGTTGGCGCAGCTTCATCACCTGACCCACCGAGCAGGCACGGTCGATCAGGTGGGGCAAAATCCGTTCTTCGTAAAAGCTCATAATGTCACCATCATTGTCTCAGATCACGGGAGCGGCAATTCACCCTATCGGATTTACCCGTGTTTTTAGTAGCATGGTAACCATCTGCCGGTAATAACAACAGACAATAGGCGCCAAGGCAGCGGCCGCGGGAGTTCTTGCTCTCGTTTATTGAGATGTGTGAGTTACCGGAGGGTTCCCATGGAACTAGATCCTCTTCTGCTCTCGCGAATCCAGTTCGCGTTTGTGGTGTCTTTTCACGCCATATTCCCGGTGTTTACCATTGGCCTGGCCTCGTTCATCGCCGTTCTGGAAGGATTGGCCTTCAAAACCGGAGATGGCGTCTGGGCCAAGCTGTCAGCCTTCTGGACCACAGTGTTTGCGGTAGTCTTCGGCATGGGCGTGGTGTCCGGCATTGTGATGTCGTTTCAGTTCGGTACTAACTGGAGCAACTTTGCCCAGGCCTCCGCAAACTTTCTCGGGCCAGTACTCAGTTACGAGGTCATTACTGCCTTTTTCCTGGAGGCGGTCTTCCTGGGCATTCTCCTGTTTGGACGCGACAAGGTTCCAGCCGGTGTGCATCTGCTAGCGGCGGTGATGGTGGCCACGGGTACTTTCATTTCATCATTCTGGATTCTGTCGGCTAACAGCTGGATGCACACACCCGCGGGTTACGAACTCAGGGAGGGCGTTTTCCATATTACGTCCTGGAGTGAGGCGATTTTTAATCCGTCCTTCCCCTATCGATTCCTGCACATGGCCCTCGCCTCCTTTCTTACCGGGAGCTTTGTGGTGGCTGGCGTCAGTGCCTGGTATCTGTTGCGCGGACGCGAGGTTGAGGCCAATCGAAAAGCACTCTCGATGTGTCTGTGGTTGATATTGTTCATTGCCCCAACGCAAGCCGTGGTCGGCGATTATCACGGCCTGAACACCCTGGAGCACCAGCCAACAAAAGTGGCGGCCATGGAGGGTAACTGGGAGA
Organism: Marinobacter sp. LA51; assembly: GCF_030297175.1. Classification (NCBI taxonomy): domain Bacteria; kingdom Pseudomonadati; phylum Pseudomonadota; class Gammaproteobacteria; order Pseudomonadales; family Marinobacteraceae; genus Marinobacter; species Marinobacter apostichopi. The sequence goes on from NZ_AP028070.1 coordinate 1,904,894, forward strand.
CCTCTCGAAACGTTCCGCTGCTCCTGTTCGCCATTCCCAATCAGGATAGCCAGAGCAACCTTTACGAGATCGGAGTGCCCGGTCTCGCCAGCCTGATCCTCACCCACGAGTGGGATGGAGAGGTTCCCGGCCTGAACGAGACGCCGGTTGCGGAGCAGCCACCGGTCGCCATTGTGTTCTGGGCGTTTCGGGTGATGGTGGGCCTCGGCATGCTGATGATCCTTTGCGCGGTAACTGGCCTGATCCTCCGTTCAGGCGGCCGCTACTGGCGCAGCACCTGGTTCCTCAACGGGCTGCGGTTTATGAGTTTTACCCCGTTCCTCGCGGTCCTGGCTGGCTGGATTGTCACTGAAACCGGTCGTGCGCCCTGGCTGGTTTATGGGGTGATGACTCACGCCGAATCGCTCACGCCCTCCCTTACCGGCGGCATGGCCTTATTCACCTTGCTCGGCTACATGCTGGTGTATGCCCTGGTCTTCTCGGCGGGGATTTATTACCTGCTTCGGGTGCTCTATGTGGGCATGGAAGAAAACCACGATGACGGTCAATACGAAGCCGAGCGTCCAAGCCGGCCATTTTCTGCGGCCCACGTGCCCTTTGAATTTGACCAGAACAGCCACGCTGGAAATCCGGAACCTCAGGAGGGCCACTGATGATGGAACTCTTCGATCTACCCCTGATCTGGGCGTTTATTATCGGTTTCGGCATCATCATGTATGTGCTGATGGACGGTTTCGATCTTGGTGTGGGCATCCTGTTTCCGTTCGCACCAGACGACGAGGCGCGGGATGTCATGATGAATACCGTCGCACCGGTCTGGGATGGCAATGAGACCTGGCTGGTACTGGGTGGCACCGGTCTGCTGGCCGCCTTCCCGCTGGTTTATACAATTTTCCTGCCCGCGCTCTACATCGGCGTTTTTCTGCTGGTCGCCGGCCTGATTTTCCGGGGCGTGGCCTTCGAGTTCCGGTTCAAGGCCCGGTCCTCCCGGTACCTCTGGAACTGGGCCTTTGCCGGCGGCTCGACGGTTGCGTCTTTCGCCCAGGGCGCAGTTGTGGGCGCCTATATCCAGGGTTTCGACACCGCAAACGGCGTTTATGTGGGCGGGGCCTTCGATTGGCTGACGCCATTCACGGTACTCACCGGCTTTGGCATGCTCGCTGGCTACGCCCTGCTCGGCTCCACCTGGCTGATCATGAAAACCGAAGGCGAGCTTCAGGCCTGGGCCTATCGTCTTACCTTACCGTTGTTAGCCGCGGTTCTGGCAGTGTTTGGTGTTATCAGCATCTGGACACCATTCGTTGATGAGCTGGTTCGGGACCGCTGGTTTAATAACCTCACCGTGATCTGGGTATTGCCGGTGCTCACCCTGTTGTGCGCCTTCCAAATCTACCGTTCTGTGCGAAACCGATTTGAGGGCATGCCTTTCGTCGCGACCATGGGGCTGTTCATCACTACCTATCTGGGGCTAATAGTCAGCCGCTGGCCATACGTTGTTCCGCCTGATTACACCCTCTGGCAGGCCTCTTCCGCGTACGAATCCCAGCTGTTCCTGTTGCTGGGCCTGCTGTTTGTAATCCCGATTGTGCTGGTCTATACCGCATGGACGTATTGGGTTTTTCGCGGCAAGGTTCGTGCAGGCGAGGGCTACCATTAAGTGGCAGAAACAGCCGATCCAAACGCTTCGGGGGCTGAAGAATCTGCTTCAGTCCCGGATCAGCGCCAGGTAAAGCAATGGTTGGCAGAGCTCGGTAAGAGCAACCGCCGGTGGATGTACGGTGCCGTAGTGGCGGGGGTGGTCACCGGAATTGCTACCCTGGTGCAAATGGCCATGCTCGCCCTGATTGTGCATCAGGGCGTTGGCGAAGCTGTGCCGGTCGCAGAGCTTTCTCCCCTGTTTCTGGTGCTCGTGGCGGCCGTGCTTGTTCGCGCCCTCGGCCAGGGAATGCAAACCCGCATGGCTGCCCAGTGTAGTGAACATGTCCGATGCGATGCCCGGCGGCAGATTAACCAGCACTGGAATGCCGCTGGCCCGGTCGCCCTGAGTCACTTCTCCGCGGGCGCACTGGCCCGGGAATGGCTGGATCACGTTGAGGCTCTGCACGGCTATTACGCGCGGTTCCTGCCCCAGCTGTTGCTCGCCGTCATCACCCCTAGTCTTATACTGATCCTGGTGTTTACGCTGGATTGGCTCGCGGCTCTACTTTTATTGTTGTCCGCTCCCTTAATACCCGTGTTCATGGCATTGGTGGGTATGGGCGCAGAAAGGCTCAACCAGCAGCACTTCCAGACGATTAGCCGACTCTCCGGGCAATTTCTGGATAAGGTCCGCGGCCTGACTACCCTGCAACTGTTTGGCCAGACCGACACCGCCGCCTCATTGCTCGCCACCCGCTCGGATGCCTATCGACGCATCACCATGAAGACCCTCCGAATTGCCTTTCTGTCTTCCGCGGTTCTGGAATTCTTTGCCTCGATGGCGATAGCGGTGATCGCGATCTACATTGGCTTTGGCTTGCTTGGGTACATCACCTTTGGCCCCGCAAACGAATTGACCTTGTTTTCCGGGCTGCTGATTCTGCTGCTGGCCCCAGAATTTTTCCAGCCATTGCGTACTCTCTCCCAGCACTATCACGACCGGGCCTCCGCCCTGGGGGCTGGTGCCGAAATTCTGGCCCGTATGAACCATCTGAAGAATGGTTCGCCGCGCTGTGGTAACGATGGCGAAAGCGAGGAAAAGCGTGAGGACAACGTTCAGCTGGGCGCGGTCGGCCTATCCTACCGGCAGGAAAGACCGGTCTTTTCGGATTTATCACTGACGTTTGAGAAAGGTGATTGCATAGCACTTACGGGTCCGTCCGGAGGTGGCAAAAGCAGCTTGCTTCATTTACTGGCCGGGTTTGTGGTGCCGGATGAAGGGTCTATTTCGGTATTTGGCAAGCAACCTGGCTCCTTCAGTTTTGGCTGGCTCGGCCAGACCGGATTCCTGGTTCAGGGCTCCTGGGCCGATAACCTGCGCCTGACCCGGCCGGACGCCTCCGATATCGCGATTGAGGCGGCCCTCACCAATGCAGGCCTGCGGCCACTTCTGGACAGCCGGGATGCAGGCATTCACAGCCACGTCTCGGAGGACGGCCAGGGACTGTCCGGCGGCCAGGCGCGACGACTTAGCCTGGCCCGTATCTTCGTGGCGGATTACGACCTGATCCTGCTGGACGAGCCTACTGCGGGCCTGGATACCGACAGCGAAGTGCATGTAATCGAGGCCCTGCATAAGCTGGCCGAAGCCGGTAAGACCCTGATTTTCTCAACCCATCACCAGGCACTGCTCACTCTGGCCAACCGGGTATTACTGGTGTCCGAAGGAGACCTGTGGGATGCGTGAGCTGCTGCCGTGGTTACGCCTTATTTTTCAGCGCTGGGGCCGACTCTCAGTTGGCGGCCTGCTCCTTTTGATCACTGTAATTTCAGGTATGGGGCTTCTGGCGCTGTCGGGCTGGTTCATCACGGAGACGGCACTGGCAGGCCTCCTGCTTGCAGCTGGCGCTCAGGTCTCAATCAACCTCTACACGCCCGGTGGCGGAATTCGCCTGTTTGCCCTTGTCCGAACCGTCGGGCGCTATCTGGAGCGGGTCTATAACCACGATACGGTGTTGCGCCAGCTGTCTGATATTCGAACCCGGCTGTTCCGGCAGCTAGCGGCCGCGCCCCGCAGTCAGCGTCTTGGGCTATCTGGCGCCCAGTGGCTATCGAGATTAACCCGAGACGTAGACGCGCTGGATACCCTATACCTGCGCCTGATCGCGCCGACTGCTTTGGCGGCAGTGGTCAGCCTACTGGTAGTGCTTCTGGCCGCGGTTCTGTTCGATGGCCAACTCGCCCTGTGGCTAGGGTTGCTGCTGGCTGGCACCCTGTTTTTTTCGTCCATTGGAACGCTTTTACGAACGCGACAAACTTCCCGTCAGCTCAGCGATAGCGAAGAGGATCTGCGCACCCATATTATTGAGCATCTTGAAGGCTTTGCCGAGCTCACCGCCGCCGGGCGGACTGGTAAGCATGCGGCCTGGCTGATGCGCCAGGCCCACGGTTTTGCCAAGGAACAGGCGAAAGTGGACCGACGTGTGGGCTGGAATCAGGCGTTTACCCACCTGCTGATCAATCTTGCGGCTATCGCCGTGCTCTGGGCTGGATTTGAACTGTTTCAATCCGGGCAAATTTCAGGGCCGGTGCTGGTGTTGTTGCCCATTGCCCTGCTAGGACTGGCCGAGGTTTATGGGGGGCTGCCAGAAGCCTTCGGTAAGCTGGGTGCCACCGAGGCCTCTGCCAATCGGCTGAACCAGGATTCCCTGAACGCTCCCGGGGAGCAGACAATCCATACCAGCGAGCCACCAAAAGGCACAGCGCTGGTCGCAACAGAGCTTGGTGTGCGATACGACGGTGCTCCGCCAATCCTCATGCACTTCAACCTGAATGTCGCCTTGGGCGAGCATCTGGGAATCATTGGTCACTCCGGCAGTGGCAAATCGACCCTTGCCGATGTACTTGCGGGCCTGGCGCCCCCTTTTCAGGGCGATATAGCGCGTTTGCCACTGAGTTACCTGACTCAGAGCACGGTGCTGTTCGAAGATACCTTGAAAGCGAATTTGCTGGTGGGCGACTCCACGGCGAGCGATGCCGCGATATGGCGGGTATTGGAGTTGGTGGAATTGGGTGAGCGGTTCGCGAGTGAACCTGATCTGCTGGATACCTGGCTGGGCAACAGCGGAAGCCGGCTGTCCGGTGGCGAAGCCCGGCGGATTGCTTTGGCCCGGGTACTGTTGAATCCGGCACCATTGCTGATTCTGGATGAGCCGTTTACCGGGGTAGATGCGCCCGCTCGGGAGCGCATCTGTAATAACCTGCGGTACTGGCTAAAAGGAAAAGCGGTGATTGCGCTGGGCCACGGGCCGGATGCCCTACCGGACACCGACCGCGAGATTCACCTGATTTCCTGAGCCCGGGAATTAGCGGGTTTCCAGAACCTCAAAAGTCAGACCAGCCTTGCTGGTCAAGCGGTCCATCAGGCTACCATTGAGCAGAGAGGATGGCGTCCAGAAACCACCCTCTTTCTCGGCGGGAATGTCGAACGCCAGGCTCATACCGGCTTCGCCCAGCATCTTGCCGGTTGAACCGTAGCCCGGGTCCTGGTCGCCGGTCACCTTGGTGATGATGGTTTTGCCGTCCTCGGTACGGCCCATAAAGCGCAGGTCGTAATACCCGGCTTTCTGGGCTTCCGGGCTGGGTCCTTCGCCGGGCTGCGGCACGAATTTCTCGACCAACCAGCGTGTGGGTTTGATCGCCGACGCTGTGAAGAAAGCGCCAAGGCCGCCGGTGATGCTGTAGGCTGCCAGACGACCCTTCATGCCCCGGCCCGTCATCATCGCTTCATCGTAGGTGAATTCTTTCCCGTAACGCGCGTTCTGCAGTCCGTTGGAACGGTGGACGATGCGCGTGTTGATTGCACCCATCACAAACGGCGCCAGCCAGACGTCGAAAGTCTTATCGTACTCAGCGCCCTTGAGGCTGGGCTGGCGAGCCTCGGAGCGATGTCCCGCTGGAGAAATTGAAAATGGATTAGCCAGTTCTTTGCGGAGCTTGGGATCTGCGCCTGCTTCCTTGGCGATGTTCATCATGGAAGCGACGGTGCCACCGGAGAACTCGCCCTTGAGCGCTTTAACCCGCATCCGAACATCCTGGCACGGCTCACCAAATGTCTGCTCGGCTTGCTGCTGCAGGAACCAGACACCCATATCGGACGGAATGGAATCGAAGCCACAGCAATGCACGATGCGTGCACCGGAGGCTTTGGCCTCGTCTTCATACCGGTCGACCATCTTGCGGATCCATTGCACTTCCCCGGTCAGGTCGCAGTAATCCGTACCTGCACGCACGCAAGCCTGAACCAGCGGCTCACCGTACAGGGCGTAGGGGCCGACGGTGGAGATAATCACGCGGGTCTGGCCACACATGGCCTGAAGCGCCTGTTCATCGGCGGCATCGGCCAGGATGACCGGAAGATTCTTCGCCTTGCTGCCTAGATCACTTTTCAGGGTATTCAGTTTGGACTCGGAACGGCCGGCTATGGCCCAGTTTACGGTTTTCCCTAGTCCATAGGTCTCAAGCAGATATCGGGTGAGTATTTGGCCGACAAAACTGGTGGCGCCAAATACGACCAGATCATAGGCCGTTTCTGCTGATTTAGTCATTGCTTATCCTTTGCGTTTTATATGATTAGGTAATTAATCGAACGTGCGTTGCGCGCGGGCATCCATCACGACCATAAACACTGCAACACCCAAGCCCCAGAAGCCGTTAAGCAGCAAGCCACCGACCCAGGTCTGAGCTGACGCCTCGAGGCCTTTTAAAGGGAACACTACCAGCATGGCAACGGCGGTTGGTCCGATCGCGCCCACCAGAATATGGCCGAGCCAGTACTTGGCCCCAGCCAAACGGCCAACAAGAAGCCAAAGCAACATACCCCAGAGCCCACCGAAGAACGCCAGAGAAAGAACTGAGGGCACGCCCAGTGGCGGCACTGGCGATAAATTGAAGGGGGCCATCGGCACCATGTCAGCCAGATAAAAGGCCATGAACAGGCCCTGATGAAAAATCAGGGTTGCAATAAAACCAGCGAAAAAAGCTTTAATCCAGACCATAATGGGTCCCTGTCAGTGAATTATTCTTTAGTCTTAAGTAGTTGATTCTGCACAGCACCGCAACACACTGCAAATGTTATTGATATAACCATTCCGCGGGCCGTTTTCCGTGCAAAACCAAGACAATTCCGTCGGCTGGGCCAATCGCTTGCGGCCGTTAATCGGGCACACTGCCCCGCAGAACTCATGATGACGCCGAGGAGCTAAACATTGATCACAACTCTGTTGATAGTAAGCCTGACTCTTGCCGTCTTCAGTGGCTTTCTGTGTTGGCAGGTCATTGAACAACGAAGGATGATTGCGCAGATGATGGAGTCCGACGACATTGACGGCGAAGCTCCCGATCCCGAGATGGTGCTAATCATGCGGGTTCTGGACCCGATCGCCATCGCCAAGCGGGAATCGCGTTCGGGTCGCATGCTTGCCGACAAGCTGCCGGTTATGGTGCGAAAAATGGTCTACCAGGAAGTGATGAAAGAGCTGGAGACCGAGATGGCGGAGCGGGATATCGATGTCCAGATGCACATCGAGTACCGCTAAGGGGCAATTGATATCATGAGCACTTCCCTGATTATTCCGGCAATCCTGCTAGGTGTTTCGCTGATCGCGCTGGGCTTCACGCTGAGCCGGCTGCAAGCTTCTCGACGCCAGCTAAGGATTCTTAACGCTCGACGGATTTCCGCCCAGAGCAACACCCAGAAACGCCGGATGGAACTGGAGGAAGTCCGCAACCGCGCGAAACTGCTTGAGGACACGGTCTCCGGCGGTACCAGCGCCGTTGAGAAGGTTCACAAGGCGATTTCGAGCACCACATTTGGCCTGATCGACCTGTTTTCCCGAGACGAGGAATTCCGCCAAAGCGCCCGAAAAGCGCGCGAGACCCACGATCAAACCAGCAAAACGGTGTACAAGACCGTCCGCACCACCAACAAGGCCCTGCACATTTTGGCTGAAACTCTGTTTATCGGTAAGGCGGAAAAGCGACTGGTCTCGAAAAAGCCCGGCGGTAGGGATTCGCCCAAAACCGGGAAATAACCGGTCTGGCGCGCCAATCAGAGCTTGGCGTAGTGCTGCAACACAACGTCTACCGTGACCGTAAGCTCAGTCAGCTTTGCCGCTCTCTCCCGGCCCTCGGCGCTGGCACGGTATAGATGCGGCGTCATTGCCAGCAAGTCGGCAATCACCTCCTGTCCCGTCAGGGTCAGGGTGTGGCGAACCGGCTCCGATGCCGCCAGTTCGAAGCCTTCCGGCGCGGCCTCACTCCTGGACTTTTCCGGTCTTAGCTCCGGATAGATGATTTCCCGCAGCTCCCGAAGATGATCCGGTCCCGCATCGACCTGCAAAACAAGACCACCTGATTTCAGCACCCGATGGAATTCACTGTAAACCGGAAAACCGAACAGGCACAGCACGGCGTCCAGCGTACCGGGCAGAACCGGCAGATTGGCGTTACTCCCCACCACCCAGCTCATCTCTTTGTCCTGCTTGGCCGCAGCCAACACCGCCCACTTGGAAATATCCAGACCAACCACCGCAACCTCGCGGCTTTCTGGCTTTGATTCGGCCAGGCGCCGGGTGTAATAGCCCTCACCACAGCCAGCATCCAGCAGACGCACCAAACCTGCTTCCGGCAACCCGCCGGCCACAATTCGGTTCACCGCATCAGAGATGGCATCGTAGAAACCGGCATTCAGGAAACGCTGGCGCGCGGCCACCATGTCTTTGCTGTCGCCGGGCTCCCGGGACCGCTTCTTTTGCACCGGCAACAGATGCACATAGCCCTGTCGGGCAATGTCAAAGCTGTGTCCGGATTCGCAGCGCCAGCTATTGCCATCGCGGTGCAAAATTTTGCCATCGAGTGGACACGCCAGTGCGTCAAAGGGAGTGAGGGGCATGGGAAAGATTCCGGCTATCAGGATGGTTCGGTAACTCAGGCGGATCTATTTTATGACCACCCAACAAAAAAGGCACCCGAAGGTGCCTTTTTCAAGCGTCCAGAAAGTTACAGAACTTTCTTCAGCTCTTCTTCCAGTTGCGGTACTGCTTCAAACAGATCCGCGACCAGGCCGTAATCAGCCACCTGGAAAATCGGTGCTTCTTCGTCCTTGTTGATCGCAACGATCACCTTGGAGTCAGACATACCAGCCAAGTGCTGGATGGCACCGGAGATACCCACGGCAATGTACAGCTGCGGAGCAACAATCTTACCGGTCTGGCCAACCTGCATGTCGTTCGGTACGAAACCAGCGTCGACAGCAGCACGGGATGCGCCAACAGCAGCACCCATCAGATCAGCTACCTGCTCCAACATTTTGAAGTTGTCGCCATTCTGCATGCCACGACCACCGGAAACAACGATACCGGCGCTTGCCAGATCAGGACGGTCAGACTTGGCCAGTTCTTCGCTTACGAATTGGGACAAGCCAGCGTCTTTTACAACGTCCAGCTGTTCGACAGCGGCGGAACCACCTTCAGCAGCAACTGGGTCGAAAGCGGTCGGTCGAACAGTAACTACTTTGATGTTGTCACTGGATTTTACAGTGGCAATCGCGTTACCTGCGTAGATCGGACGAACGAAGGTGTCTTCGGACTCCACACGCATGATGTCTGACACCTGCGCAACGTCCAGCAGCGCAGCAACCCGTGGCATGAAGTCTTTGCCCACGGTCCCAGCAGCGGCCAGGATGTGGCTGTAGCCCTTGCCTACTTCGGCAACCAGCTCACCCAGGTTTTCACCCAGGAAGTGGCCGTATGCAGCGTTGTCGGCAACCAGTACCTTGTTCACGCCTTCAGCCTTGGCAGCAGATTCTGCAACCGCGCTGCAGTTCTCGCCGGCAACCAGTACGTCGATGTCTCCGCCGATGGCCTTGGCGGCCGCTACAACATTCAGGGTAGCCTGCTTCAGGCTGCTGTTGTCATGTTCAGCAATTACAAGGATGCTCATTTAGATCACCTTCGCTTCGTTCTTCAGTTTATCGACGAGCTCTGCAACGTCTGCCACTTTCACGCCAGCCTGACGGGAAGCAGGTGCTTCAACCTTCAGAGTGGACAGGCGCGGGGCGATGTCGACGCCCAGGTCAGCCGGGCTCATGGACTCGAGCGGCTTCTTCTTCGCCTTCATGATGTTCGGGAGCGAGGCGTAACGCGGCTCGTTCAGGCGCAGGTCTGTGGTAACAACCGCCGGTAGGTTCAGAGACACGGTCATCAGACCACCGTCTACTTCGCGGGTTACGTTAACCTTTTCGCCTTCAACAACCACTTCTGACGCGAAGGTGCCCTGCGCCATGCCGGTCAGTGCTGCAAGCATCTGGCCAGTCTGGTTGTTGTCGGAATCGATGGACTGTTTGCCAAGAATAACCAGCTTCGGCTCTTCTTTCTCGACAACACTTTTCAGCAGCTTGGCCGCTTCGAGGGACTGAACCTCGTCGTCGGTTTCTACGTGGATACCACGGTCCGCGCCCAGGGCCAGTGCAGTTCGGATCTGCTCCTGTGAGGCTTTCGGGCCGATAGAGACCACCACGATTTCACTGGCAACACCCTTCTCTTTCAAGCGAACCGCTTCTTCAACCGCGATTTCACAGAACGGGTTCATTGCCATCTTGACGTTGGCGAGATCAACACCGGTGTTGTCCGGCTTGACGCGCACCTTTACGTTGTAGTCGATTACTCGTTTTACAGCGACCAGAACCTTCATAGATTCCTCGTTCTTCTACGATGGGTTTAAAGACTCGCAATCAGAAACACTCTTTTGCGACCCCGCAGCTGCGGACCTCGGAGTATTCTTGATTCCTGTAGTTTCGGTATGAACCCAGAATTATGGGCCTTCACGCCGAACGTTACAAACAGCTTCCTCGCGCGGGGCCTGCTGTCACGGCGGACTAATACTGCAGGCAAAGGGTGAACGGGTCAATAGGCCCGCTCGGACGCGCCAGAAGCGTTTTTCAATCACATTGGCCAGTGTTGACTGGGCCACGCAGTGAGACGATACTAAAAAACGCCTCAGAACACACGATGTTTCGGTGTACACGTACAATGCCAAAGGAGAGGCAGAATTTCAAACAAACGTTTGTTTGATTCTGCAAATACGATATCCTTTCGGTTAATAGTCGGTGTGATCGGCTTTGGGCAGTCGTCTATAGGCAGTTTTACCGGTATGATGACGCCCCAGAATTCCGCCTACGGGCACATAATATCCATTAAAAGAAGTTTGAGGAGACCAACGTGGAACGCGAATCGATGGAGTTTGATGTTCTTATCGTCGGCGGCGGGCCTGCAGGCCTGTCGGCAGCTTGCCGTGTCATGCAGTTGGCACAGGAAGCTGGCGAAGAACTCACCGTATGCGTGGTAGAGAAAGGTTCCGAAATCGGCGCGCACATCCTTGCCGGTACCGTGTTCGAGCCCACTGCCCTCAACGAACTCTTCCCGGACTGGAAAGAGAAAGGTGCGCCACTGAATACTCCGGTCACCCGGGACGACATTTTCCTGCTAAAAAACCAGGAAAAAGCCACCAAGATCCCGAATGGCTTCGTGCCGAAGAACATGCACAACCACGGCAACTACATTATCAGCCTGGGCAACCTGTGCCGCTGGCTGGCTGAGCAGGCCGAGCAACTGGGCGTTGAGGTTTACCCTGGCTTTGCGGCCTCCGAGACCATTGTTGAAGATGGCCAGGTTAAGGGCATCATAACCGGTGACATGGGCGTAGGCCGTGACGGCTCCGAGAAAGACGGCTATATGCCAGGCATGGAGCTCCGCGCGAAGTACACCCTGTTTACAGAGGGTTGTCGTGGTCACCTGGGCAAACGCCTGATCAATGCCTTCAAGCTGGACGAAGGTAAGGATCCGCAGCACTACGGCATCGGTATCAAAGAGCTGTGGGACATCGATCCTGCCAAACATGAGCCAGGTCTGGTTGTGCACACCACAGGCTGGCCGCTGAGCGAAAGCGGTACAACGGGCGGTTCTTTCCTTTATCACCTGGAGAACGGCCAGGTTTACGTGGGCCTGATCACGGACCTGTCCTACAGCAACCCACACCTGAGCCCGTTTGAAGAGTTCCAGCGCCTGAAGCTGCACCCGGAAGTCTCCAAGTACCTGGAAGGCGGCAAGCGCGTATCCTACGGCGCTCGCGCTATCAGCAAGGGTGGCTACAACGCCCTGCCGAAGATGAGCTTCCCTGGTGGTCTGCTGCTTGGCTGCGATGCCGGCACCCTTAACAGCTCCAAGATTAAAGGCTCCCACACCGCCATGAAATCTGGCCTGCTCGGTGCTGAAGCGGTCTTCGAAGCCCTGAAGGAAGGCAAGAGTGGTGAGGAAATTACCGGCTTCCAGCAGCGGTTCGAGGACAGCTGGCTGTACAAAGAGCTATACGCTGAGCGTAACTTTGGTCCGGCCATGCACAAATTTGGCAACTTCGTCGGTGGTGCAATCGCATTCGTTGAGCAGAACATCCTGCGCAGCAGTCTGCCATTCACCTTCCACGACACAACACCGGATTACGCCACGCTGAAGCCTGCCTCTGAAGCCAAGCAAATCAGCTATCCGAAGCCGGACAACAAGTTGACCTTCGATCGTCTGTCCTCGGTGTTTATCTCCAACACCAACCACGAGGAAGATCAACCGGTTCACCTGAAGCTGACCGATCCGGACATCCCGCTGAACGAGAACCTGCCGAAGTACGACGAACCGGCGCAGCGTTACTGCCCGGCCGGGGTTTACGAAGTTGTCGAAAAAGAAGACGGCAGCGGCAAGAAGTTCCAGATCAACGCCCAGAACTGTGTTCACTGCAAGACCTGTGACATCAAGGATCCTGCTCAGAACATCAACTGGGTAACGCCGGAAGGTGGCGGTGGTCCCAACTACCCGAACATGTAAATTCGGTTAGCGAAAAACGGCCCTTTATTGGGCCGTTTTTTTTGCCCTGATTTTCTTCCAGGCATAAAAAAACGGCTCCAGATGGAGCCGTTTTCGCAGACACTTCAGAAAAGCTTAGTGAGCGTGACCGTGCTCTTGCTCTTCGTCAGTCGCATCGCGCGCTTCAACAACTTCTACGTCGAAGTGCAGGGTCTGACCTGCCAGCGGATGGTTGGCATCGATAGTAACGGTTTCATCGCCAACTTCTACAACGCGAACTACCTGGGGACCGCCCGGAGTCTGCGCTTGGAACTGCATGCCAGGCTCGATGGTGTCGACGCCTTCAAACGCAGAACGGGGAACCGGCTGTACCAGCTCTTCGTTCAGCTCACCGTAACCTTCAGCCGGCTCAACAGATACCTTGACTTCGTCGCCAGGGTTCTTTTCGTTCAGTGCACTTTCCAGTCCACCGATAATGTTCTGAGCACCTTCCAGGTATGACAGTGGCTCACGACCTTCTACACGGGAGGAGTCAAGCTGCTCTCCCTGATCGTTGGTGAGCGTGTAATGGATGGTGACAACACGAGGTTGGGCCATGTGATCTCCTTGCGTGTCGCAATGACTGTTTAATTGAATTAAGGCAATCGAAAGTGATCTTGAACAGCCAGACTGCACAGAGGGACTGACGACCACCGGGCCTCGTTAGAGAGCCAGGCTCATAACAAGTATGAAAACACAGTTTAACAACTGACTTAGTGCGTTTTCTACCGTCATTGATGGGGTCGCGGTAAGGGTTTTCAACCACCCTACCCGATTTTGTAGAAATTTCCGTTACTAAACACGCCAAGCTCAGGCCCAGCTTGCCCCTCACGCTCAACCACGTGCTCTGCCAGTTCGTAAAAAGCAGCGGTTACCAGTCTCGCTGTAACACCGTGGCGCACATGAATAATGGGGCGCGGCTCATCAGTGCCCGAGTAGCTGCCTACCTCCAGCGGATGGTCATCTCCCACCTCAAGAACTTCGCCAACATTGGTGGTCAGCTTGATAACCTGCTCTGTCCCATCAGCTTCCACTGCCAGGGAATGGGCCAGCAAGGGAGCATCCTCCACCTGGATGCGCCATTTTTCCACCGGAGTGACCAGGTAAAACTCACCATCGTCTTCAAGACGCAGGATGGTTGAGAACAGACGGACAATAGCCTCACGAGCAAGCGGCTCGCCCTTGAAGATCCACTGACCGTCTCGGGACACGCGCAAATCCATGTCGCCGGACAAATCAGGGTGCCACTGATCAAGCGGCGGCTGCCCCACCGATTTAGTCCGGTTCACTTGGGATGCAATATCTTCGAAATTCTGACTCATAGACTAACCCTGTGCTTCAAATACTCTGTCAATCAATTCCCCGCCCGTTGATGACAACTGAAAACAGTCACGCCCTTTTCTTTTTGCTTCATACAATGCTTTATCGGCTGCTTTGAATAGCTCAGCCGGGTGCGAGCTAGAGGACGTGGCGCCAATGGACACAGTGGGAATACAGTCAGAAGCAGCACCAAATGGACGAATAGTTCGGACGCGCTGGACAATTTGATGCCCGATTTTTTCGAGCATAGAGTTCTCAATATCGTAGAAAAAGAGTACGAATTCATCTCCGCCATATCGTGCCGCGAAATCAGAAGGTCGACGGCAAACTGACTGAAGAAAGGCACCAAGGGCTCTCAACAGACGATCTCCTGCGTCGTGGCCCAGATTGTCATTAATTGATTTGAAGTGATCGATATCCAGAATCATTAATCCACAAGTTTTCTGATCGCGCCTTGCTTGCTGCAATAGACGCTTGACTTCCAGGTCGAAGAACCGACGATTATTTAGCCCGGTAAGCTCATCCATTACTGAGCTGGCATGCAATTTTCGAAGAAGGCCAAAATTTTGAGCCAATACAATCTGGCAAATCCGATGAACAGCTAAACAAAGCCCACCAAACAAAAAGAAGAACATACCATCGGTTGCGCTTTCTACCACTGACTGGCCAGCCGCAACACTCGACACTTCAGTTATCGCCACAATGAAAAAGGTAGTAACGGCAGCGAGCCGAATCGGGATCGCAGTCAGCAGGCATCCAAACAATATTATCAACACCAGACCATTATTCGGGAACTCAATACCATGAATCAGAGCCATATAATTTACAAAGGCATGAGTTAATCCGATAGAGAGATAGCTACTGACTAATAGTGAAACATGAGAGCGGACGTCGTTCGATTTTTTTCTGTTGAATACCACCGTAAGAAAAATGATCGGGGTAATGGCAAATACAATTCTCACTGGAATAGTCAGTGACCAGACTTCAGAAGGAAAACGAAGGAAATCCATAACCACAAACAAGGTATACAGGACACTTGCTCCGATGAAACTCCACTGCCTAAGTCGAAGGCTCTGGGCGGCAAGGTAGCTCTTGTAGCTAGATGTTTCGGGTGAAAACTGAAACACATCACTCTGGTTGAACTTCATAACGCGACCTGTGTTTTTTGTTTTTTGTGGAAGCACAGTCGCGCTAATCATCCCCTGCGGGGGGCAGGAAACGCAACAAATTAATCCAAGAAACTGGGGCTCCAGCTAGTTAGATATTAATGTGACTTCAAGCATTGAGCGCCTAGGTACTAAGTCTCGTTATAAAAAAGAGGAAGCTGCTGACAGGTGCTAAATCAGGGCAAAAACTGGGCTTTCAAGTCGGCACATCCCGGGCCAACCACTGGCATATCCAATACCACCGCCTGGGACGTCATGAACGGGATGCCATGACGATGACCATCGACCAGCAAGGTGGACAGACTGCCTACCAGTGGCATGTGTGCCACCAATAATAAAGGTGAGGTCTGATGCTCCAGCAGCGCGTCCAGGCAAAGCCCCGGGTCATCGTCGGGGGTCAGGAACGGCTTCTCCTCCACCGGACAATTCAGGATTTCGGACACGATGGCCGCGGTTTCGCGCGCCCGGACATACGGACTGGTCCAGATCAACTTCGGCCGCCAGGGCGAATCGGCAATCTGAGCGGCACACTCGGCAGCATGAAGCCGGCCGACTTCCGTCAGCTCCCGCTCCTGGTCCAGCGTATGCCAACCCGCTTCACCATGGCGCATCACGAGCACTTGCACTGACAATCCTCCGTTGCGCGGGCGTTACTGAGTGATGGTACGAGGCAGAATGAACTCCACGTCGGAGTTCTGCACCGCCATCATCAGGCTGTTAATAACCGCCTTGATAGACGCGTTGCCGTAAAGGATTTCATAAAGACCGCGAACCAACGGCATATAGATGCCAATCGCCTCGGACTTTTCCTTAACAAGCTTCAGGGTGTAGATACCTTCGGCCACCTGCCCCAATTCAGCGACGGCGTCATCCAGATTCTGGCCTTTGCCGACAGCGTAACCAACCCTGAAATTACGGCTCTTGGATGAAGTGCAGGTTACGATGAGGTCGCCAACACCCGCCAGCCCCATGAACGTCATGGGGTTCGCCCCCAAGCTGACAGCAAAGCGACTCATCTCTGCCAGGCCACGGGTAATCAGCATGGCCTTGGCGTTCTCGCCCATGTCGAGGGCTGATGACAGGCCTGCAACGATGGCGTAGATATTTTTCAAAGCGCCCGCTAATTCAACACCATAGATATCAACGTTCGCGTAAACCCTGAAGTATTCGCAGCCCAACAAATCCTGAGCGGTGCGGCGTACATCGGGGTCTTTGGCGGCAATTACTGTGGCGGTCAGGTCGCGGTTAACGATTTCTCCAGCCAGGTTCGGCCCACTCAACACGCCAATACGGCAGCGGGGGATCTCCTCCTGGAGGATCTCACTCATCAGCTTGAAGCCGTGCTCTTCGATGCCCTTGGTCAGGCTGATAACAATCTGACCGTCGCGGAACTCATCACAGTGTTCCCGAATTACGGCCCGGAAGGCTTTGCTGGGAATGGCGACAAATACGATCTCGGCCTTGCCGACAGCTTCTGCCAGGTCAGTGGTAGGCAGGACATCTCCGCTCAGTTTGACGTCGGGCATGTACCGACTGTTGATGGATGTGGTGCTGATTTCCTCAACCTGGGCTGCATCGCGCATCCAGAAATGCACGCGATGGCCGTTCTCCGCCAGCACCTTGGTCATTGCGGTACCAAAGCTGCCACCGCCAAGAACGGCTACATCGTGCACCGGAACGGCGCCCCCATGGTCTTGAGGTGCATTTTTCTGAGGCATAGTTAATCCGTTGTGTTATCTAGTCGGGTGAGAATCCGGATGATTCCGAATCGGCGAAACGGCACTGCCTTTAACCGGTCTCTTCACACTCAAGAGCACGTACCAGATTCTTGAACTCTTCCCTGTTTCGACTGTTCAGCCCCATAAGCACCTTGTGAGCATCAAGGACTTTATCTCGAACCTGCTGTTCGCTGGCCTTCAGTACCGGGATTTCTTCAAGCTCTTCAATGCGGGACGCAGGTTCCCTGACAATGATGAATATCTTGTCGAACCCCATGGAAGTGATAATGCGGGTAATATCCGGATTGGTGGAGATCAGTGTGGGCAGAAAATTGCTCTGCTGCTGAGCGGCCATGGCGATTTTGGCCAGCAGGCCCAGTGTGGTGCTATCGATGATCTCGGTTTCAGTGAGATCGATCACCACGGTCTTGAATTCAGGGTCCTGAGTAATGGACTCAACCAGATTGTCCAGCGTTGAACACAGGTTCAGCCGGATTTCTCCAATAAACTTCAGGACATAAATGCCCTGTTTTTCAGCTTGCAGGATCTTATAACCAGCCATGCTTCACACTGCCACTATTTCGACGACCTGTTGACTGAATCCATTATGGCGTCAGTTACCGAGACGATCGCTATATCATCCGGTAATTCCGTGATCTCGTCGAGATTTAGAGCCTCGCTCAAGGAGGCGATAGTGTGACGACCTCCAGACACGAGTTCAAGTAGTGTCCTTTCCTTTTCATCCAGGCTTTTTGCCGGAATGACCTCTAATATTCCGTCCGAGAACAGGGTTAGCCGGAACGGTTTATCCAGGGGGATTTCGTAAACCTCCCACGTTGGGGTCTCGAAAAGCCCCACTGGCAGGCCACTTCCCTCGAGAAACGCCGCTTCTCCACCCTCGAATGAAAGAATTGGCATCGGAAAATGGGCCCCCACTGCATACGTCAATGTACGCTCAGCGATGGAGATAATGCCAACAAATACGGTTACGTGTTTGCCGAGACCCGTATCGAGCAGTTCTGAATTGATGCGTTCCAGAAAACGGTCGGGGTACAAAATGTCGTCGCTTGAATGCCTGCGGAGATTGCGCTGCAACCGGTTGGTCAGGTTTTTCAGCAATACCGTCACGAACGCAGAACTGGCGCCATGGCCCGACACATCTGCGATGTACACCAGAACCTGATTGGGAGAAATCTGGAAATAGTCCAGAAAATCGCCACTCAAGTACAGCGACGGTTTGATCAGGTGGTCGACCTTCAGGCCGGCCACGTCCTGAACGTGATCCGGGAGCATTCTTAACTGCACTTTCCGGCCAGCCCGCTGATCAGCCCGCAGTTCGGCGATGCCATTGCGCAGATCACGGTTGGCTTCTTCCAGTTCCTGGCGATACAACTGGTTGAGCCGATTCACCCGGACCCGATCAAACAACTTTTCAATCACGTCGTCCAACGCGCCCTTATCGTTATTGCAGGGCTTGAGGACAAAGTCGGCGGCCCCGGCCCTGAGCGCGCTAACAACGTCGGCACTGGACTCGCTGGTGGAACAGCAGACAATAGGAGCGAAAACATCCGCCTCTTCCAGCCTGGTGGCCAGATCTTTAATCGCAGCTGGCGGCAGGTCTGCAAAGATGACGTCAGGAGCATTGTCATCGAACAGGGTCTTGGCGGAGGCAAGGCTGGGAGAACCGGAAACGTAAAACCCTCTAGCTTCCAGGTAGCGAGACAGATCCGTGCGAGCCGTTTCGTCGACATCAATAATGAGTATGCGCTCGGTGCGCGAGGTCATGGCTACTGCCCTAAGCTACCAGCGATAAAAGAAAAAATGGCGTTAATACGCCTATTCTGGCACGACCCTGTGATATAACAAGGCCAGTTTGATGAATTTGGAGGGGAATTCGGCGATGAGACGAGCGGTAAACGATTTACTTGGCGCTTATGACAAGCTGATCATGGATCCGGTTCATGGCGGAATCCCACTCTACCGGCACGAAATCCAAGTGATCGACCACCCGCTGTTCCAGCGCCTCAGGAACATCTGCCAGAACGATATCCTGAGCCTGGTCTTTCCAGGTGCCACCCATTCCCGTTTTCTGCACAGCATCGGCGTGATGCATGTGGGCAGTCGCATGTTCCGCTCGATGATTGACGCCTACCTGCGCGAGCGGCAACTCAGCGACCTCACCGATCTCAGTCTGAGCCAGCTGGATGCCATCGACTACCTGGCGAAAACTATTCGGCTTGGCTGCCTGCTGCACGATAGCGGACACTCCAGCTTTTCCCACCAGTTTACCCAGGCCCGTCGCATTCGGGCACTGATGTCACGCGCCGGCCGTTTTGCCGACCTCTGGACAGGTGTGGACTTTTCCGCTTACCACGGTGAGGAGCCGGCAGAACTTGAGCACGAACACTATTCGGTGCGCGTGGCCCATGACGTACTGTCCGCGGTGGACCTCGACTGCGCTGGCCTCCATGCCCGGGATGTCATCGGCATCATGGAAACCACCGACGTTAAGCCCAGCGAAACCTTTTGCCGCCATGCCCAGACCTTCTGGGCCTTCATTGCCGGTGAAGACGCGGAATCCGCCTCACTGATCGGTCGGGATGTTCCGCGGATGGTCATGGACCTGCTGAAATCGATTGTCTCTGGTGAAATTGATGCCGACCGCGCTGATTACATGCTCAGGGACGGGTTTCACTCCTCAGTCACCATCGGTGGCTTTAATCTGGACCACCTGTTAAGCAACCTGCGTTTTGGCTGGGACGTGACCGAGCCCTGGCTGGGCCTGGCGATTACCCAGAAAGGTCTGGGGGCGCTGGAGGATTTCGTTTACAGCCGGCATCAGATGTATCGCAAGGTCTACGCCCACAAGACCGCGCTGGGGTTTGACTGGCTCTTAAGGGAGGCGATCAATGAGGTGCTCGAGGACCCCGAGAATTTCGACTGGGTGGATACCTGCCTGAGCGATATGCGCTACTTCGCGGAACTGACCGATAACTTTTTCTGGGAAGCGTTCCGGAAAGTGGCCCGCAAGCATCCCAGTAGCTTTTCGTTCTGCATAGTGAACCGCATTAAGCTGGACCACCTCGATACCCGAGAAGACCTGAGCGAACGTGGCATCGAACGCCATAGCGCCTGGCTGGCGCAGGAGCTGGGGCTCGATGCGGAGAAAGTCGTCACCTGCTCGATGCGGGCTCGCTTCTCCAATATTCAGGACAACTTTAATGGCATTAAAGTACTGACCCGTGCCCCCATCACCCGGAAACGGTCGGTCAAGAAGATCACCGATGTCAGCGCTTTCTTCAGCAAATTCCGCGACGGCACCATCACGCATTTCTATACCCGGCCGACGGTGACTGCCACCGACGACCGTGATCGTTCCAGCAGCGAGTTCTAGCGGTCTGCCGTCATCGCCGCGACCAGACTGCTGGCACTGTCAAAAGCACCCTCCAATCGCCCACCGGACAACCAGTCTCCGGCGATACCTATGCGGTTATCGGCAAACCACAGGTGCCCGGGCTGATCACCATCCCGAGAGCGGGCGTACAGCCACCGATGCGTGACCAGGTTGTCCGGCTCAGCACTGAACCCGGTCAGCTCCCGGAAAGCATCGACCATCAGTGCCGCGACCCGCTCGGCAGGAGTTTCCACATGTTGCTCAGTCCACTCCGGATTGGCGTGCAGTACCCACCAGTGTCCGTCGTCATTTCGTCCCGGCTTGCTGGAGTTGTTGGCAAGCCAATAAAGCACCGGGTGTTCAACCCTCATGCCCTCGTGGTGGGGCCAGGGCGAGGTTTCGAAATGGGCTGCTACCGCCCAGCAAGGCAACACCTTCTGTACCGGCTGCTCCAGTTCCGCCACAAGGTTGGAAAGCTGACTGTTTGCCAGTAGGGTTTGGGCTTGTGCCGGGGGCGCGGTAATGATGACCTGGTCAAAGGTACCCAAAAAATTGCCTTCGGTGTCGACCAACAGCCATTGATCGCCTGAACGTTCGAGCCGCTCGACCCGGGTTTCAGCGGTTACGTCGACATGGGCAGACAATGCTCGGGTGATTGCGGTCATTCTGGGCGCACCGACGTAGCGGGGTTCGTCCGAAAAGCTACCCCAATTACCAGATTCATCAAGGAATCCAAACCGACCCGGCCAGATCGCGAAGCTCTGTTCGCCTGCAAATTTCCGAAGAAAGGGCAGAAACTCAGGATTCCGGGAAGTGAAGTACTGGGCGCCAACGTCAGCGGAGCCGCCTGGCACCCGCTTGGCGGCAAGCCTGCCACCGGGACCCCGGCTTTTCTCGAACACCTTTACGTCATGTCCTTGTTGTTGCAGCCGAATTCCGGCCGTCAAACCGGACAGACCTGAACCAACGATGGCTACCCGGCGTATAACAGGCATCTGAGCTGACTGATTATTCATGATCTATTGTGCATCCAAAGTAACAAGTTAGAACGTACAACCCTGCAAGCGTTTCGTTCAGCCCTATTGAATGATCACGCTTTCGAGATTCATTCTAGGAAACAAAGGCAAACAGGGTATGACCCGAGTGCAAAACTGGCTTACAAACATTCTGAGGTGGTTCGACGCCTCTGCAGGTTCGGATCACATTAATACCAGCTCCCGCGCCTTCAACTTTATCCGTGTAATTCCGTTCCTGGCGCTGCATGTGGCGTGCTTTTTAGCGTTGTATACCGGAGTCAGCCCTTTCGCGGCCACGTTCGCGTTCGTGTTTTTCCTGGTACGGATGTTTGCCATCACCGGCTTCTATCACCGGTATTTCGCTCACAAAACCTTTAAAACCAGTCGACCAGCCCAGTTTATCTTTGCCCTGCTCGGCGCCAGTGCGGCTCAACGCGGGCCATTGTGGTGGGCCGCTCACCACCGGCATCACCACCAGCACTCCGACCAAGAGCAGGACCTGCACTCCCCACATCAAGGCGGGTTCTGGTGGTCTCACGTGGGCTGGTTCACTTGCGATGCAGGCTTCGCTATGGATGAGCGCCGGGTAAAGGACTGGATGAAGTTCCCGGAGCTTCGATTCATTAACCGGTTCGACGCGGTCGTTCCGGCCGTGGCTGCGGTAAGCATCTTCGGGCTCGGTGAAGCCTTGGCGCATTGGGCGCCGGGCTTGGGCACTGACGGGCTTCAGCTTCTGGTCTGGGGTTTCTTCATCTCAACCGTGGCTTTGTTCCATGCGACCGTCTCGATCAATTCGCTTTCCCATGTCTGGGGCAAGCGCCGTTTCGAGACGTCTGATGGCAGCCGCAACAACTTCTGGCTGGCACTGCTAACGCTGGGCGAAGGTTGGCATAACAACCATCATCGCTGGCCACAGACTGTACGCCAGGGCTTTCGTTGGTACGAAATCGATGTGACCTGGTATGGCCTGTGGCTGCTGTCCCGCCTCGGCATAATCTGGGAGCTAAAGCCAATTCCCAAACACATTCAGGAAGAAACCCGTCAACTGGACAAAGCGAGGAGGACACGAGCATGAAAACCGCCTCAGCCATAGAAGTCGGATCGCAGGATTCCGCGGTGCCAGCCACTCTGGCTCAGTTCACGCAGTTGTTCAACGAATTGGACAAGGGAAACCTGAACAAGCTGTCGGAAGTCTACAGTGAAGATGTGCAGTTCCAGGATCCTCTGGGCGCTGTTCACGGTCTGGATCAGCTTACCCACTATTTCGCCGGGGCGTATTCCAACGTCATCAGCTGCCGTTTCGATTTCTCCGAACCAGTAACGCAGGGGGCCACCATAGCCATTCCCTGGGTTATGCACCTGCGCCACAAACGCATTAAAAGGGGCCGTGAAATCATGGTGGATGGCATCAGCCACCTACGGGTACGGGATGGCAAGGTCTGCTTCCACCGGGATTATTTCGACGCCGGTCAGTTGCTGTATGAGAATCTCCCCCTCGTTGGCCGCATTATCCGTTTCATAAAGGGATACGCCGGATGAGTGAACGTCTGCAAAGCAAATCCAACATCTGGATTACCGGAGCGAGCTCTGGCATTGGCGAGGCCGTAACCCAGGCGCTCACCCGTGGTGGTCACAATCTGGTCATAACCGGACGTCGCCAGCAACCTCTGGAAGATCTCAGGGCCGCGGCACCGGAGAGGATCATCGCGGCCGCAGGTGACACCACCAGCAAAGAAGACCTGAAATCGATTGCCAACGTGCTCGAGGATCAGGGCGATCTGCACATGGCGATTCTGAACGCGGGTACCTGCGAGTACCTGGACATCACCCACTACGACAGTGATGTGATCGAAAAGAACATTCACACCAATGTGATTGGCACCGCGCGCTGTGTGGACATTGCCCTGCCCGCTCTGCGCCGCACCCGCGCCAAGGGCTTGCCGGCAACACTGGTGATTGTCAGCTCCTCCGCCTGGTGGTTTCCGTTCGGACGAGCCGAAGGCTATGGCGCCTCGAAAGCGGCATTGACCTATTTTGCCCAGGCCTTGAGAGCAGACCTGGCTAAAGAAGGTATCGACGTGGTCGTGGTATCGCCGGGCTTCGTAAAAACGCCCCTGACCGACCGTAACGACTTCCCAATGCCCTTTCTCGTGACTGCAGACGATGCTGCCGAACGGATCGTGGCCGGCCTGGCCAAGGGCAAGAATGAAATCGCCTTTCCCAAGCGCTTTACGTGGATGCTTCGAACCCTTGGAGCATTGCCGCAGAAGGCGATTGATCGCATGGCGGCGAGCATGGCACGGAAGAGCACGAACAAATAACTAGGAATCCTTTGAATGACTAACGAACGTCAGCGTATTGCTGTCATTGGTGCCGGCGTTTCCGGCCTTACCGCAGCCTGGCAACTGGCCGAAAAGCACGATGTTCAGCTTTTTGAGGCTGGCGATTACGCCGGCGGCCATACCAACACCGAGCAGGTGGAAGCAGGCGGCCGCACCTGGCCGGTCAATACCGGTTTCATCGTGTTTAACGACTGGACCTACCCTAACTTCATCAAGCTGATGGACCGCTTGGGCGTGGCGTCTGAAAAGAGCGACATGAGCTTCAGCGTCGATTGCAACGCCTCGGGCCTGCAATACAACGGCACCAGCCTTAATACCCTGTTTGCTCAGCGAAAGAACCTGCTGAATCTGCCGTTCCTGAAGATGATCCGGGAAATCCTGCGGTTCAACAAGGAAACCAAGGAAGATCTGGATTCGGGTGCCATCAACGATGACGAAAGCCTGGGCGAGTATCTGAACCGTAATGGCTATTCCCGTTACTTCCGTCGTTTCTATATCGTACCCATGGGGGCGGCCATCTGGTCCGCACCGGAGATCGTGCTCGAGCAGTTCCCCATTCGCTTCTTCCTGCAGTTTTTCAACAACCACGGTATGCTGTCCGTGGATGACCGGCCCACATGGCGAGTCATTTCAGGAGGCTCGGCCCAGTACGTTGCCAAGATGATGGAGCGCCTGGGCGATCGCACACACCTGAACAGCCCCGTTGAACGCATTCAGCGAGACGACCACGGTGTCGACGTGACCGTGGGCGGCGAAGTGCATCGGTTCGACCAGGTGGTACTGGCGTGTCACAGCGATCAGGCCCTGGCCATGCTGGACGATGCCACCGAAAAGGAAAATGAAATCCTGGGCGCCATCGGTTTCCAGCAGAACGACGTGGTGCTGCACACTGACAGCAGCGTTCTGCCCGATACCCGGCGCGCTTGGGCCGCCTGGAATTACTACATGCCAACCCACAGTACCGAGCCGGTCTCTGTGACTTACAACATGAACATACTGCAGAACTTTGATGAGGCTCCGGAGACCTTCTGCGTGACCCTGAACCGCAGTCACGACATTGCGCCGGAAAAGATCATCAAACAGTTCAGCTATGCTCACCCGGTTTTCACCATGGGTGCCGTGGCAGCTCAATCCCGTTACGACGAAATTGGCAACCAGAACCGCACCCATTTCTGTGGCGCCTACTGGTTCAACGGATTTCATGAGGACGGGGTACGCAGCGCTCTGCGTGTGACCAAGGCGTTCGGGCTGGAGTTGTAGCAATGAACAGCCAATGGCTTGAGGGTACAGTTCGCCACCGTCGGAAATTTCCGGTCAGCCACGAGTTTCAGTACAGTACGGGCATGCTCGCGCTTGATCTGGACGAATGGGACCAGGTTACGCAGACCAGCCCTCTGTTTTCACTGGAACGCTTCAACTGGTTGTCACTGCGTCGCAGCGATTATTTTCAACCGGAGGCTGGCTCACTCTCTGATGCGGTCCGAGATCAGGTTGAAACCGCCACCGGCTGGCGTCCCGACGGAGCCGTCGAGCTGGTGACCCACCCTCGATACTTTGGATACGTGTTCAATCCGGTCAGTTTCTACTTCTGTTACCGCCCCGGCGATAACCCACTGGATGGCCCGGTGCCGAAAGTCATCATGGCCCAGATCTCCAACACGCCCTGGCACGAATGCCATGTGTATTGCATGGAAACACTGCACGAAGGCGCCAATGCCCAGGGCTGGCACAGTGAACGGTTTGAGTTCAGCAAGCGTTTTCATGTATCGCCGTTCAACGGCATGGAGCAGCACTACCAGTGGACATTCAGCTTCAGAGGTCCCGACCTGCGCATTCACATGAATGTTCTGGAAGCCGAAAAAAAACATTTTGATGCCACCTTGGTAGTCCATCGCACCCCCCTGACCCGTAAGGAAGTACATAGAAGTTTGCGAAAGTTTCCGATGGAAGCGATCAAGGTGACAGCCGGGATTTACTGGCACGCCCTGAAGCTGAAAGTGAAAGGCGCGCCCTTTTACACTCACCCGGACAAACTCCCCGCAGACAATCCCAGCCACAAACAGGGCAACAGCGATGCCGGCCTGGACGTGACCAGTGCCGAGCGCAGTAACAATAAATCTGGAAGGGTAAGTTCATGGAGAACCTGAATACTTCAGTACAGGCCACCGAAGAGCGGAAAACCACTAAGCCATTGGTTAGCCGAATCGCCAGAAACCTGGTCGTACAACAGCTCAATCGGCTTGAAGATGGCCTGCTGACTGTTCGGGAATCCGGCTATGAGGATCTCGTGTTCGGAGATGGCGATACCCGCCACCAACCCGCAGAACTGATCATTCATGATCACAGCACCTGGCGGGATCTTCTGACCGGCGGCAGCATTGGCGCGGCCGAGTCCTATGTGAGCGGCGACTGGTCGACGCCAGATCTGGTTGCCCTCCTGCGCTTCTTCACCCGCAATGTCGATCGCATGAACGAATTCGAAGACCGGTACAGCTGGATCACCAAGCCTACCCTTAAGGGCCTGCACTGGCTCAACCGGAATACTCGGGAAGGCTCCAGGAAGAACATCAGCGCCCACTACGATCTGGGCAACGACCTGTTCGAACGGTTCCTCGACCCCACCATGATGTACTCATCGGCAATTTACCCCTCCCCGGAAGCCACCCTGGGCGAGGCGGCGGTTCATAAGCTGGACACCATTTGCCGTAAGCTGGATTTGCAGCCCGGTGACCGGGTCATCGAAATCGGCACGGGCTGGGGCGGGTTCGCGATTCATGCCGCCAAGTACTTCGGCTGTCAGGTGACCACCACCACCATTTCCCAAGAGCAGTTGGACTTGGCAAAGGCCCGGGTTGTGGAAGAAGGCCTGCAGGAGCAGATTACCCTGCTGTTTGACGATTACCGGGATCTGGAAGGCCAATTTGACAAACTGGTCTCGATTGAAATGATCGAAGCCGTTGGCCCCCAGTTCCTGGATAGCTACATTGCCCAGGTCAGTAGCTTATTGAAGCCGGACGGACTGGCACTGATTCAGGCCATCAACATGCCGGAACAGCGCTACGCGCGGGCGCTGTCCAACGTCGATTTTATCCAGCGTTTTATTTTCCCGGGCAGCTTTATACCCTCATTCGGCGCGATTTTTGAGTCCGTGCGCAACCAGAGCAACCTGGTACTGACCCACGCCGAAGACATTGGTTTCCATTACGCGCGCACCCTGAACGACTGGTGTGTACGGTTCATGGCCCAATCCAATGAGCTGGACAGCGCCGGTTACGATCTGGCATTCCGGCGCCTGTGGCATTTCTACTTTGCCTACTGCGAGGCCGGCTTCAGCGAACGCGCCATCGGTGTGTCCCAAATCCTGCTGGCAAAGCCTGGCAACAAACGAGCGAACATTCTTAGCCTATGATCCGCTCCGAGACCGCCCGCAATGTCCTGAATTTTGTCATCTTCCAAACCGGCTGGCTGATCTGTGTCCTGTATCCGGGCCTGGCAGCGGCCGGGCTGGTGCTGGCATTTCTGGTGCTGCACTTTGTACTGGTCAGCCAAAAACGCATGAGCGAGCTTCAGTTCATTGGCCTGGGTACGGTCCTTGGGGCCGCGTTGGACTTGCTGTGGTTCCGTACCGGCATTCTGGCGAGCGTGGACGGTGAAGTGTTTTTGACACCACCGTGGCTGGTGGCGATTTGGGCTATTTTTATGACCACCCTGAACCATTCCCTGAGCTGGATCGGCCGGAAAGCCTGGCTGCCCTTCGTGTTGGCACCCATGGCAGGGCCGTTTGCCTACTGGTCCGCGGCCCAGCTCGGTGCGGTCACCTTACCCGCGCTGATTCCATCGCTGGTTGCTCTGGCGGTGGGCTGGCTAGTCGTGTTTCCACTGCTGCTATTCTTGAGAAACTCCCTGTACCCGGAGCTCCAGCCATGAACACCCTCCCAATCAAGGCGCTGATCTGTTCGATGATCATCACCCTGGCCGCCCTGCCTGTGCAGGCGGCCGACATGGAGTTCATCGGCACGGCAAAAACCGAAAACGGGGACATTCTCTATCAGGAGAAGCACAGGGTGTCTGGCTCTTGCCAGGAGGGGGTGTTCCGGCCCCAGGGCCATAAGATTGGGTACCACCGACCGGAAGCGGCGGAAACTTTCGCCTCAAAAAGCCTGACCTACCCGGATTCGGTCATCCGCCCAACCGTCGAGTTTCTCCAACCTGATTTTAGCGAATCGCTATCGATTCAGTACCCCTCACCCGACACCTTGACCATTGAGTGGCAAGATCCAGACGGAGAGCTTAAGAGCTATGATGTTGGCTACAATCAGGACGTTGTGGTAGACGGCGGTTTCGACACACTTGTGCGGCAGCATTGGGGAGCACTAACCAATGGCGAATCGGTGGAGTTTCGTTTTTTGGCGCCGACACGAGGTGAACACTACGCGTTCATTCTTGAACCGGCGGAGAGCACCAGGGTAGTGTCTGATCACGTACTGCAAATCCGTCCCACCGGCATGGTGCTGCGTTTCCTGGTGGAGCCGATTATCCTGGGATACAACAGCGGCGGCGCCCTGACGGACTATTACGGTCTCACCAACATTCGAAAAAACCTCGACACCAACCACACCGCCCACATCCGTTATGCGGTCGCAAAATACCCGGATTGCGCACTCACTCCCTAAACTGTCGCCTGAGCCAAGGAATACCCCGGCATTCAGTGTGTTAAACTCCGGACGGAACCAACGCCGGAGACCCAGTGCCCATGATGTTCGTGTCGTTTAACGTCAACAGTATCCGCACTCGCCTGCACCAGCTTGAAGCGGTGATCGCGAGCCTGAACCCCGATTTTATCGGCCTTCAAGAGACCAAGGTTCGGGACGAGGAGTTTCCCGTGGAGGCCATCCGCGAGCTGGGCTACCACGTGCATTTCCATGGCCAGAAAACCCATTATGGCGTGGCCCTACTGTCCCGGATGGAGCCTGACGAGGTCATCAAAGGCTATTCCTCAGACGGTGAAGACTCCCAACGGCGCCTGATCACTGGACGCTTCACCGTGAATGGTGAGCGCCTCACCGTTATAAACGGCTACTTCCCCCAGGGCGAAAGCCGGGACCACCCGGTCAAGTTCCCGTCGAAAGAGAAGTTCTACGCCGACCTGATGGCTTTTCTGGACGAGCTAAAACAGCAAGATGGCCACGTAGTGTTGATGGGTGACATGAACATCTCGCCAACCGACAAGGACATTGGAATCGGCGCTGACAACGCCAAGCGCTGGCTTAGAACTGGCAAGTGCAGCTTTCTGCCTGAAGAACGGGAGTGGCTGGGTCAGGTTGAGGCTCGTGGCTATACAGATGTGTTCAGGCACCTGCATCCGGATGAGGCTGACACCTTTAGCTGGTTTGATTACCGCAGCAAAGGCTTTGAGCGTGAACCTCGACGGGGGCTCCGCATCGACCTGATTATGGCCAGCGATAGCTTGTTGCCCAAGGCAACAAAGGCTGGCGTATCCTATGACATCCGAGGAATGGAACGCCCCTCGGATCACTGCCCCATATGGGCAAGCATCGAACTCTAGGACCGGATTGTCCGCGATATGGCCAAAATAAAAACCCGCGATCGCATCCTCACCACTAGCCTGGCACTGTTCAACAGTGTCGGGGAGCCCAACGTGACGACCCTGCTGATCTCCGACGAGATGGACATCAGTCCGGGCAACCTTTACTACCACTTCAAGAGTAAGGGGGACATCGTCGAGGAGTTGTTTGGTCATTTCGAGGAGGAAATGCTGGACCTGCTGGCAGTACCAGAGGACGTTGATATCAGCCTGGACCAGCAGAGCTTTTTCCTGCACCTGCTGTTCGAAGCTGTTGCTCGGTATCGTTTCATCTATCAGGATCTGGTCAATATCCTGTCCCGCTATGATCAGTTGCAGGTGCGCTTTAAACGACTTCTGAAAAAGAAAACCACTGCGTTCCGGGTGATCTGTGAAAGCTTTCGGCGTCAGGAGAAGATGGGCATTGAGGCTGAGCAACTTGACTCACTATGTGAGCAGCTGACCCTAACCGCTTGTTACTGGGGAAGTTTCGACACCCTGTCCCACCTGGACAACAGGGATAAGGTGGATCCAGGCCGGGGCGTATACCAAATGATGCATTTGATCATTCCGTACCTGGCCCCAGACGAGCAGGCCCATGCCCGCCTGGCCAGTCGCGACTATCTATAGCTTTAGCTATAGCTATAGCCCAACCCTAAGCCCACTAAATCACTCTTCCTCGTTGCGGTCGCCACGCAGGCGCTTCAATTCCGCCTCGAGTGCGGTAATGCGGTGTTCCAGCGCCTCAATTTCTTCACGACGGTGAATACCCAAGCGACGCAAAGCACCAGACACCCGCTCGTCGAACAGGGTCTCCAGTTTATCCCAGGTTCCTGTAGCGCGTTCGCGCACTCCGCCCACCCGGTCTTCCACCGTCTTGATCTGCTTTTCTACGACACCGCGGGTTTTGTTCTCGAGCTGCTCGCCCTCTTGAACCAGGCGCTCAAAGAATTTACCGGTGTCTTCTTCGGCTTTGGTGTAAGCCCCGAGGCCGGCCAGCCAGATCTGGCGCGCAGAATCTTTGATCTTTGCGGCCAGTTGCGGATCGTTCTCCGGCTTTTTGTCGTTCTCGTCAGACATGCTTAAACCTCAGGGGATAAAAAATTACGATGGACGCCCAGTATATTACACCCCGAACCCAATTTCAGTGCGCCTGGAAGCCGCGCCGGAACAGGCCGCAGTATAAACAGACATTCCATATGACAAAATGTTTTCAAATGAAACAGGCTGCGGCTTGAAGTGTTTAAAATATAGACAATACTTCCCTATACCGACGTCCCTGCTGACGCCGGTTTGTCTGGAAGTCTTTCATGGATACTACTCGCACGCCTCTGCCCGGCCCACACGCCGGGCTTTTTTTTGCTAATATCTCCCGCCTTCACACCTGATTTTCGAAAGTTATTTCTTACTCCCTGGAGACTCCCAATGATCGAGGTTGCCTGGAGCGATTTTACGCCCTGGACGGCTCTGGCGGGCGGCCTGCTGATTGGCCTCGCTGCTGCCCTGTTCCTACTGCTGAATGGCCGAATTGCTGGTATTAGCGGCATTGTGGGCGGACTTCTCTCACCTTCTAGAGGCGACATTGTCTGGCGGTTTGCCTTCATGGCCGGACTGATTGGTGCTCCGATAGCCTGGCTCATGGTGGCCGACCTACCGCCCATTGAGATCAATGCGGGTTACCCCAGCCTTATCATTGCTGGCCTGTTGGTCGGCTTGGGCACCCGTTACGGCTCGGGCTGCACAAGCGGTCACGGCGTGTGTGGGCTTTCGCGCCTATCTCTTCGATCCCTGGCGGCAACGCTGAGCTTTATGGCGGCCGGTTTTATCACCGTTTACATCATTCGCCATCTACTCGGAGCCTGACACCATGAAATACAACCTCGCCTCGTTGTTCGCCGGGCTGATCTTCGGTTTAGGGCTGATTATTTCTGGCATGGCCAACCCGGAAAAAGTACTCGGATTCCTGGACATCGCCGGGCTTTGGGATCCATCTCTGGCCCTGGTTATGGCCGGCGCAATTATCGTCGGAGTTTTCGCGTTCGCTGTTGCGCGCCGACGGACGCTGTCTTTTCTCGGCTTTTCGATGAAAATCCCGACCAGCACCCACATCGACAAGCGTCTGATTATCGGCGGTCTCAGCTTTGGTATTGGTTGGGGAATAGCCGGCTTCTGCCCTGGACCGGGACTGGTTGCTTTGGGCGCCGGTGAGATCAAAGCCGCGGTTTTTGTCGTATCCATGGTGGCAGGCATGGCGGTGTTTGAACTGATCGAACGACAGCGGGTAAAAACCTGATCAATTCTGCTAACTTGATACCCGACCGTTCTGACACCCACAGTGGTCTGTGCGATCATAGAGTTAGATCCAACAGCGTTTTCGGAGGCAGCAATCTATGGATATCAGAAAGATCGATGACACCATCTCAGTGGCACCGCAAATCACTGCGAATGACGTCGCCGAGATCGCCAGGCTCGGTTACAAAACACTGGTAGCCAATCGCCCAGATCAGGAAGAATTTGGCCAGCCGGCCATGGCCGACATTGAAGCAGCCGCACAGGAGCATGGGCTCAACTGGGTTTTTATGCCGGTGGAATCCGGACACATTACCGATGATGACATCGACCAGTTCGCGCCGATGATCCGCGAGGCGGACAAGCCCGTATTGGCCTTTTGCCGATCGGGAACCCGGTGCACCGTGCTTTGGGCACTTAGCGCCGTGCGCGATTCGTCAGCCCAGGAGATTGTCTCCAAAGCCCGCAATGCTGGCTACGACATCAGTGGACTGGCACCCCGTATGGCCCAGCAAGCCGGCCTGAAATAGTCGGATCTGCCCCAGCCACACGACCAACCAGGAATTACCTATGCAGTTCAAAGGTTCTGAGAGCTTCAGCCACAGTCAGCAGGAGCGGCTTGGCGTGCTTATTACTAATCTGGGCACCCCAGACGCACCGACTCCGTCCGCACTGAGGCGGTATCTGGCTGAATTCCTCTCAGATCCGCGCGTTGTTGAATTGCCCCGCCCGTTGTGGTGGCTAATTCTGCACGGTGTCATTCTGAGGATTCGGCCAAAGCGCAGTGCAAAGGCCTACGCCGGCGTATGGCAGCCAGAAGGCTCACCGCTGCTGACTCATACAGCAAAGCAGGCGGAAGGTATTCGGGAAGCACTGAGGCAGAAGTATGGCCCTAATGTAGTGGTGGGGTTTGCCATGCGCTACGGCAACCCGGCAATCTCCAAGGTTCTGGATGAAATGCAGCAACAGGGTGTGCGCAAGCTATTGGTGCTACCGCTATACCCCCAGTATTCGGCGTCAACCTCAGCTTCAACTTTTGATGCTGTTGCCAAGGATTTCGGCAAGCGCCGATGGCTGCCGGATTTCCGGTTTGTCTCGCACTACCCGGATTATCCGCCCTACATCGAAGCCATGGCGCGACACATTGAGACGCACTGGGCCAACCACGGTCGAAACGACAAGCTGGTCCTGTCCTATCATGGTGTGCCCCTGAAATACCTGTTGAAGGGCGACCCCTACCATTGCGAGTGCCATAAGACCTCACGCCTTCTCGCGGAGCGTCTCGGCTTGAGCAGTGAAGATTACCTCACCACTTTCCAGTCGCGATTTGGTCGGGAGGAGTGGCTAAAGCCCTATACCGATGAGACCCTGAAATCGCTTCCGGGTAAAGGCGTGCACTCAATCGACGTGTTCTGCCCGGGCTTCTCATCTGATTGCCTGGAAACCGTGGAAGAAATTGATGAAGAAAACCGTGAGTACTTCATGGAGAGCGGCGGCAAAGCCTTCAGCTATATTCCTGCACTGAATGCCACGCCAGGTCACATCGGGGCGCTGGTTCAGCTAATTGAGGAAAATCTGCAAGGCTGGCAAGTGCCAAAGAATGATGCTGACGAACTGCTAGAACGTCAGAGATTGGCGGACGAGCGCAAAGAAGCTACATTCCCCGGCCGAGACTTGTAATCACAGGGGAGAACGTCAGCCGTACCGAGGCACAATTGCCAGCGACGTGCGGCAACGTTCGTGCTCAGCATGCGCAGCGATGCAGCCCGTGCTTCGACTGAACTTTTTTAAATAGGGAAAGAAGAGCTTGAGGTATTCGAAGGGAGAGGAAAAATGGCGGTGGGCCAGGGATTCGAACCCCGGGAAGGCTACTAACCTTCGGCGGTTTTCAAGACCGCTGCATTCAGCCACTCTGCCAGCCCACCGTTTTTTCCATTACTGCCTTGCGACAGCGGGGAGCATGATACCGGAATTGCCTGCGCTGTCAACGCCTCACCTGAATCCGGCTTAAATTTCCAACATTACCGGCATTTAATGAAATCCACGGAGCAGTTTCCTGTCGTAAACGATTGAAAGTTGCGATTCTGACACTATGATGGAACACAGTATCCAGACGTTATCAACGGAGAAGACAATGGAAGACAGACGATTCGGCGCTCAGAACAATCAGGGAGCTTATTCAGCACCCCAGACCGAGCGCGCGACGACCGGTATCAGCGCAGAGGCCATGAATGTGTTGCGGAACACCTACATGCTCCTGGGCATGACTCTGGCGTTCTCGGCACTGACCGCATTCCTGAACATGAACGGCACCCATCCTGGTTTTCTCATCACCATCGTGGGTTACATCGGCCTGCTGTTCGCCACCTATAAGCTGAAGAACAGCCCGTGGGGCATCGTGACCACCTTCGCACTGACCGGCTTCATGGGTTATACCCTGGGTCCGATCATCGGCGCATTCGTGGCCGCTGGCGCATCCCAGATCGTTGCCCAGGCACTGGCCCTGACAGCTGTCGCTTTCGTGGGTCTGTCCGCGACGGCGATCATCACCAAGAAGGACTTCAGCTTCCTGTCCAGCTTCCTGACAGCCGGCGCGTTCGTCTTGATTGGTGCCATGCTCCTGGCCTTCTTTATGGAAAGCTCCGTGCTGCAGCTGGCAGTATCGGCCGGCTTCACCATCTTTGCCTCGATCATGATCCTGTTTGAGACCAGCCAGATCATCAAAGGCGGTGAGCGCAACTACATCATCGCGACGGTTGGCCTGTACGTGTCGATCTACAACCTGTTTGTCAGCCTGCTGCACCTGCTGTCTGCATTCAGCGGCGACGACTGAGCTTAGGCTAAGTCCATCGCCAAGCGAACCCCGGCCTTTGCCGGGGTTTTTGCTTTCTGTAAACTGAAAACTTTCTGGCCAGACTCATCACCATGACCCACTCCACGCCCGATACCGAAAATCCGTCGTTTACCCTGGTTATCACCGGAGCGCCCTATTCTTCCCAGGCGCCACAAACGGCGCTCGGCTTCGCTAGGGCCACCGTAGCGGCAGGCCACACCATTGACCGGATCTTTCTCTATGGCGATGGCGTACACCTAGCCTCAGCACTGGTAACAGCCCCGTCAGACGAGACCCACTGGCCAAAACAGTGGGCGGCGTTCCTTGAGGAGCATGAGGTTCCTGGAGTTGCCTGCATTGCATCGGCATTGCGCCGGGGGCTCGTGGACAGCGATGAGCAAAAACGCTATCAACTCAATGCCAACAACCTGCTGACACCTTTCGCCATAGCGGGTCTGGGGGAATGGGTTGAAGGCAGCATCAAATCGACCAGGACCATCTACTTCCACGCGGGAGCCTGACTATGGGCATGCTCATCATCATCGACCAGTCGCCCTACGGTACCTGGGCGGGCCGTGAGGCGCTGGATATGGCGTTTGCCCTGGCCGCCTTCGATCAACCGGTCAGCCTGCTGTTCTCGGGCGCTGGCGTGAACTGGCTACGCAAAGCGCAGAACACTGCTGATATTGAACAGAAGTCCCTGGAAAAAAACCTGGCCGCCGCCCCTATTTTTGGTATTGAAGCCATTCTGGCCGATCGAACTGCCTGCCAGCGCTACAACCTCGACAGCGAGGCCATGATCGACGGAGTGCAGCTGACCAATGCCAACGCGGACTTGCTGGCCCAATACTCCCAAACCGCATTCGCGGGATAACTTGCTTGATGAACAACTTCTCGGACAGTCAACGATGAACCGATTGCATACCCTGCACATACTCAACAAAACCCCGGACCACCCGCGATTTAGCGAGTGCCTGGGCACCCTGGGCCCGGACGATGCGGTGGCATTGACGGAGAACGGCGTACTCGGGCTGGTCGCATCCAAGGCATTCAGCTCCGTACAGACCTACGCGCTTGAAGGCGACCTGAATGCGCGCGGCTTGTCCGATGACAACCTAGGCGCCGCCGCACCTATTGACTACTCCGAACTGGTCAACCTGACCCTGCAAGCAGAACGTGTCATCAGTTGGTGAATCATGACTAGAACCACTCCCGAGAGAAACAACGAAGGCTTTCTGGAAGACGCCTGGGCCTGGGACCCGGACGTGGCAATTGAAATTGCCGCTGAGGATGGGCTGGAACTAGATGAAAATCACTGGGAAATCATCAACTTTCTGAGAGATTTTTACAAAGAACATGAAATTTCACCGCCCTCGAACAGACTGTTCGTTAAGGCCGTAAAAGACGCCATGGGCGAAGAGAAAGGCAACAGCATCTATCTGATGCAGCTGTTCCCCGGCACCCCTGCAAAAACGGCTTGCCGGATTGCCGGCCTGCCAAGGCCGACCAACTGCCTTTGATACTCAGCGCTTAGAGGGCGCGTCAGGTTTCGGTTTTTCGCGATCTTGCGCGGACTCGCGCTGCAGATCCGAGGCTGTTCCGAGGAAGCTGCTCAGGCCATTCTCAAACAGCCCCGAACCAAACTTCAGGAACTGGCGAGTCGACTCCCGGACCGTGCCATCCAGCGCACTCTCGGGCAGATCTCTGACGGCCTCGGAAACGCCCATTTTAACGCCGCGAGTCACCTTTGGCTCGATGCCCTGAGTCGCCTCGATCAACTCGGCGACTTTCCGGTCGAGGTGCGGGCGGGCCACGAAGCGCCAGAATCCCGCCAAAACCAGGGTCACGGTCACTGCTATAACGAGTACCTGTAGTGCTATGTCTGCCCAAGCTGGCATAACGTTTCTCCCGCTCTAAGACCCTATAGGGGTAATCGGATATTCAGCGACATCAAGGACACAAACTGGACCAGTCCCGCCAGCGCGCCAAAGGCACCGCCGACCAACATCAGCCGGAACTCTTCCTCACGAAAGGCCGGGCGAAGAATATCCTGAAACTCTCGTGGCCCAAGCGCCCGCATCTGCTCTGCAAGCACGCCGGCTACAATCGGCGCCCGCTCTCGGTTAAAGGCCGGATCACCGAAAACGTCCCGGGTTGCGAGTACGGCCTTCTGGTTCATCACTTTTTTCAATTCGGTGTAGCCGGTCATCCCCACCGTCACCTGGGCAGTCAGTTTCATGACTGCCGAGTTATCAAGCAAGGGTCTCAGATGCTTTTGGATAATAGCGCGGGTGCGATCGCCACGAGCCCCGTTCAGCATGGCATCGGCGACCTTCTCCACGGTAATCAGCTCTTCTGCCACCAGCTTGGCCCAGACATCGCTGATTTCCGGCTGCCGACGCAAAAACAGGCCCTGAATTTTCCAGAACAGGATTCGCCGAGACTGAAGTGGTGCAAAAATCAGGTTGATGGCCAGCCAGTTGGTGATAAAGCCAACGGCAAAGCCGCCGACTGGCAGCAACCAGGGCTCGGGATAACGGGTCCACAAGGGGATCAGTGCTGCACCCAGGATACCGCCTATAATCGCGCCGCGGTTGATCACCGATCGCAATTCAACGGCTCCCGCCCGCTGAAAGATGCGATTCATAAGGTCCGGGTGCTGGCGAAGCTCCCGGCTCAGCAAGGCCTTCAGATCAACGAGATCGTCCAGATCGTCACCGAAATCCTCGACCAGCTCTTCTATCCGCGACGGCAACTGTTCCCTTGCCCATTGATAGATACGTCTTTTTAAAAATAGCGGCAGATTGTCCCAAAGCACCGGCTGGATCTCGTACATCACCTCGTCAATGTACTCATCGAGTCGCGGCGTCACTTGCGAAATGACCTGCTCAACAATCCGCTCGGGCTCCAGTTGCTGATACACCGATTGCAGATCGCCAAACTGCTGAAGCGTGCGATCAATGCAGATGTGCGCCATTTTCTCCGCCTTGCGGGGAATCACGCCCTGCCAGCCGAAAGAGCCAACACCGATGAACTCAACGGGATAGAAAGACATCTGGATGGCCAGCCAATTGGTAAACCAACCTACGAGGGCAGCCATTAGGGGCAGGGAAAGCAGCGTAATATCGAACAAATGAAACCCCGATTCCGGATGTTGCAGCCGATACTGAGGATGATGACAGCGAAGGTAGCGCTATAGCCATGTAACGACAGCCATAGCCCTACAATATACCACCCCTGTCTGTACATCTCTGTGACGTCAGTATAGGTGGTTGATATTGCAGCGCTTGAAACCGGGAGACATTGGCCGAGGAGCCAGAAAAAACCCGGTTATTCGGCAGCACCCCTGATCGGGCGCTGACCCGCCGCCCATCGAAGGCTAGCGGGTGCGGGCAGGACTTCTACTGGTAGTAAGCGTTTTCGGTGTTGGTGTGGTCGGTCACATCGCGCACAGCGGTGATTTCCGGAACCCGCTCTTTCAGCGTGGTTTCAACACCCTGCTTCAGGGTCAGGCTGACCGCTGAGCAACCCTGGCAACCGCCACCAAAGCGCAGCACCGCTACTGATTCATCAACGATTTCCACCAGGGAGACATCACCACCGTGGGCGGCCAGGTTCGGGTTGATCTCGGATGCCAGGACATAATTGACGCGATCTGGCAGCGGAGCGTCATCGGAAACGTTCGGCACCTTGGCGTTCGGAGCCTTGATCGTGAGCTGTCCGCCCATCTGATCCTTGGAGTAGTCCACAAACGCTTCTTCCAGGAAAGGAACCGAGTTGTGATCAAGGTACAGGGTGAACTTTTCGAGATCGACCTGTTCGTCGGTCGGAACAACCTCGTTGGGCGGGCAATAGGCCAGGCAGGTCTCGGCATTCTTGGTGCCAGGCTGGGTCACGAAGATACGCACGCCCATGCCTTCAACGTCCTGCTTTTCGATGAGTTGTGCAAGATAATCCCGTGCGGGATCTGTCACAGTAACCAATGCCATGTTGTAAACCCGTTTGAAAGTTTGAATTTATTTTAAGGGACTTCGTCGGAACATGAAAGACCAAGTAAAACACTAGGTCTTTATGAGGCTAATGACTTCTACTTACACGAGGCCCCGGCCGCGCCCTAAAAATAGGCACTTGATAATCGCCATTCGTACTAAGACGGACTTGCGCATTTTTGCTATGATCCCGCGCCATTGACACAAATACTACGAAACAAACGACTTCCGGAAGTATTGATATGACCGATCGCAACACCCGCCTGGAACAGCTCCATACCGCCCTGAAGGAACGCATCGTAGTGCTTGATGGCGGCATGGGCACCATGATCCAGAACCTGAAGCTGGACGAACAGGCGTTTCGTGGCGATCGATTTGCAGACTACGACCGAGAGGTCCAGGGCAATAACGATCTGCTGAACCTGACCCAACCTGCCCTGCTTCGCACCATCCATGCGGACTACCTGGATGCCGGTGCGGACATTATTGAGACCAACACCTTCAATTCCACCCAGCTCTCGCAGGCGGACTATGGCCTGGAGAGCATTGCCAAGGAATTGAACGTAGCCGCCGCAAAGCTGGCCCGTGATGTCGCTGATGAATTCACTGCCCGCAACCCGAAAAAGCCGCGTTTTGTGGCCGGAGCCGTGGGCCCAACATCGCGAACAGCGTCTATTTCGCCGGATGTGAACAACCCCGGCTACCGTAATGTTGATTTCCAGACCTTGGTCGACAACTACTATGAGGCGGTCGAGGGCCTGGTCGAAGGCGGCAGCGATCTCATCCTGATCGAAACGATCTTCGACACCCTGAACGCCAAGGCGGCCATTTACGCCACTCAGCAATATTTTGAAGACAGCGGCATTGCCCTGCCGATCATGATTTCCGGCACCATCACCGATGCCTCGGGCCGTACGCTGTCTGGCCAGACCACAGAAGCTTTCTGGAACTCTGTCGCCCACACCCAGCCGATCTCCGTAGGCCTGAACTGCGCACTTGGCGCGGATGCGCTCCGGCCATATGTGGAAGAACTTTCGGCCAAGGCCGAAACCTACGTCAGCGCCCACCCCAATGCCGGCCTGCCCAACGAATTTGGCGAATACGACCAGACTCCGGAAGAAATGGCGGAAATCATTGAAGGCTTTGCCCGCGATGGCTTCCTGAACATCATCGGGGGTTGCTGCGGCTCCCGCCCTGAGCACATTGAGGCCATCGCCAACACGGTAGCCAAGTATCCGCCCCGGAAAATCCCGGAGCGCAAGAAAGCCTTACGCCTGTCTGGATTGGAACCGTTCACCGGTGATGAAAACACCTTGTTCATCAACGTCGGCGAGCGCACCAACGTTACCGGCTCCAAACGTTTTCTGCGCCTGATCAAAGAGGAGCAGTACGAGGAAGCCCTGAGCGTTGCTCGCGACCAGGTTGAAAACGGCGCCCAGATCATCGATATCAACATGGACGAAGGCATGCTGGAGTCAAAGGAGGTCATGGTCACCTTCCTGAATCTGGTGGCCTCCGAGCCCGACATTTCCCGGGTGCCCATCATGATCGACTCCTCCAAGTGGGAAGTTATCGAAGCCGGTCTGCGCTGCATCCAGGGCAAGGCGGTGGTGAATTCCATCAGCCTGAAAGAAGGCGAAGAAGAGTTCGTCAAGCGCGCCAGAGACTGCATGCGCTATGGTGCCGCCGTGGTCGTTATGGCCTTTGATGAACAGGGCCAGGCGGATACCTACGAGCGCAAGACCGAAATCTGCAAGCGCTCTTATGACGTCCTGACCGGGATTGGCTTTAATCCCGGGGACATCATCTTTGACCCCAACATTTTCGCCATCGCCACCGGCATTGAAGAGCACAACAACTACGCGGTTGATTTCATCAATGCCACGCGCTGGATTCGCGAGAACCTGCCGCACGCGTCTATCTCCGGCGGCGTCAGCAACGTGTCGTTCTCGTTCCGTGGTAACGATGTGGTTCGTGAGGCAATTCACTCCGTGTTCCTGTACCACGCCATCAAGGCCGGTATGAACATGGGTATCGTGAACCCTGGCCAGCTGGTGATTTACGATGAGATCGAACCCGACCTCAAGGAGCGGGTTGAGGACGTGGTACTTAACCGCCGCGAGGATTCCACCGACCGGCTGCTCGAAATTGCTGAGCGCTTCAAAGGCAAAGGCGGAAAGACCCAGGAAGAAGACCTGGCCTGGCGCGAATGGCCGGTAAGAAAACGGCTTGAGCATGCTTTGGTGAAAGGCATCACCAACTACATCATTGATGACACCGAGGAATGCCGGCTGGATTCCACTCATCCAATTGAAGTCATCGAAGGCCCCCTGATGGACGGCATGAATGTGGTCGGGGACCTGTTCGGCGACGGCAAGATGTTCCTGCCACAGGTGGTGAAAAGCGCCCGCGTCATGAAGCAGGCGGTCGCGCACCTGATCCCCTACATTGAAGCGGAAAAGACCGAAGATCAGAAGGCCAAGGGCAAGATCCTCATGGCCACGGTCAAAGGCGATGTCCACGACATCGGCAAGAACATCGTCGGGGTGGTGCTGCAGTGCAATAACTACGAAGTCATTGATATGGGCGTTATGGTGCCCTGCGACAAGATCCTTGAGACCGCAAGAAAGGAAAACGTCGACATCATTGGCCTGAGTGGTCTGATCACACCGTCGCTGGATGAAATGGTTCACGTCGCCCGGGAAATGCAGCGCCTGGATTTCAACATCCCGCTGATGATCGGAGGCGCAACCACTTCCAAGGCCCACACTGCGGTTAAGATTGAACCCCAGTACAAGAACGATATTGCGCTCTACGTATCCGACGCCTCCCGCTGCGTGAACGTGGCCTCCCAGCTACTCAGCAAATCCGCCAAAGAAGGCCTCGTCGAAGCGGCCCGCGTGGAGTATGACGAGATCCGCGAGCGCAGAAAGAACCGTGGCGACCGGACCAAGCTGGTGTCGCTTAAGGAAGCGCGTAATCGAGCACCGGAGATTACCTTCAACGATTATATCCCGCCGAAACCAGCCTTCACCGGCATCAAGGTGTTCGAGGATTATGATCTGAACGAACTGGTGAACTACATCGATTGGACACCGTTCTTCATTTCCTGGGACATGGCCGGAAAATATCCCGGTATTTTCGACGATCCGAAACGCGGGGAGGCAGCCCGAACCCTGTTCGATGACGCCCAGAAGATCCTGCGCCAGATGATTGATGAAAAGCGGGTGCAAGCCCGTGGCGTTATCGGATTCTGGCCAGCCAATCGTCGCGGCGACGACATCGTGGTGTACAAGGACGAAGAACGTTCCGAGGAATTGACCGTGCTGCACCATCTTCGCCAGCAGGATGAAAAAGCACCGGGCAAGCCGATGATGGCGCTGTCAGATTACATTTCGCCCGAAGGTTCAGAGACCTGTGATTACGTGGGTGGCTTTGCCGTTACCACCGGCATTGGCGCAGAAGAGTTTTCCGTTGAGTTCAAGGACAACAACGACGATTACAACGCCATCATGGTGAAAGCCCTTGCCGACCGTTTGGCGGAAGCCTTTGCCGAATGCATGCACAAGCGGGTTCGTCAGGAATTCTGGGGCTATGCCGGAGATGAGACGCTCAGCAACGAAGATCTGATTAAAGAGCGTTACCGGGGCATTCGCCCTGCCCCTGGCTACCCGGCCTGCCCTGAGCATACCGAGAAGGCCACGCTGTTCAGCTTGCTGGAAGCCACATCAACAGCCGGTATCGAGCTGACCGAACACTTCGCCATGTACCCGAGCGCCGCCGTCTCTGGCTGGTATTTTGCCCACCCGGAATCGAAGTACTTTGCCGTTGGGAAAATTGGCGCCGATCAGGTTGAAGACTATGCTGAACGCAAAGGTATCTCCAAGGCGGAAGCCGAGCGCTGGCTGGCACCAAGCCTCGCCTACGACCCAGCGGAATGACAGGTAACTGACACCTGGCAAACTGGAGTGCCGCCGACACAAAATCCATGCGGTGAGCGTTGCAATAAGGGAGTCCAGTTATGACAGACAAAACGTCCGACAGGAATGACACCAAAGACGTCTATTCGAACGGCTCAGGCCGTCCGAGTCGCCCGGGGGTGCTTAAAATAATGCAAAGCATCCTTGCCGGCGCATTTGGTGTCCAGTCGGACAAACGTCGGCAAGAAGATTTCGCCAGTCACAGTCCGTGGCCCTACATCATTGCCGGAGTGTTATTCACCGTGAGCTTTGTTGTAGGGCTTATCCTGATCGTTCAGGTCGTCCTCTCGGGCCAATAACCTATTGCCCTGATACCCAGACCACCGCAAACGCAACCACCAGCATCACCAGCAGAACGGAAGCGACTGCATCTACCTGACTGTCTGAACGTGCGGACTTCTTCATCGGGTGTACCTCTCTTGGATTCGCTACTCAGAATGTTTTTTATTGTTCACAAGGGACCGCGGTTCTACTCCGATCCTCTTTAATTAAAGCCCTCAAACTGCCAATCGTCCAGTCTGGGCGCAGCGTCTGCTTATCGCCTGAATCGATAAACATATTTTGAAATAATCATTTTAAGAATAAAAACACGGTGCTATCCTCGCGGGCAGATATAAGGCATACCCCCTGTGACTCCGGCTCGTGGGGCTAGCCGCAACAACGTTTTCAGGCAGGACCTTCCTTATGTACGTATACGATGAACACGATCGGCAAATCGCAGCCGAACGGGTTGCGCAATTCCGGGACCAGACCGAGCGCGCCCTGGCTGGAGAACTGGCCGAGGAAGAGTTTCTTCCCTTACGCCTTCAAAACGGCCTGTATGTGCAGCGTCTGGCGCCCATGCTTCGCATTGCCGTGCCTTACGGCATGCTGCGTGCAGACCAGCTGCGTCGACTGGCTCGCATCACTCGCGATTACGACAAGGGCTACGCCCACTTCACCACTCGTCAGAATGTGCAGCTGAACTGGCCGGCGCTCGAAGACGTGCCCGATATTCTTGCCGAACTGGCAGAGGTAGAAATGCACGCTAACCAGACCAGTGGTAACTGCATTCGTAACACCACCACCGATCAGTTCTCCGGCGTTCAGTCCGATGAAATCGCGGACCCGCGCCCGTACTGTGAAATCATTCGTCAGTGGTCCACCTTCCATCCTGAATTCGCTTTTCTACCGCGGAAATTCAAGGTGGCCGTGAACGCGTCAGAGAAGACCGACCGCGCAGCCATCCAGGTGCACGACATCGGACTGCAAATGGTACGTAACGACGCCGGCGACCTGGGTTTCCGTGTGCACGTTGGTGGCGGTCTGGGACGTACGCCGATGGTTGGCCCGGTTATCCGTGATTTCCTGCCGGAAGCGGACCTGCTGACCTACCTCGAAGCCGTACTGCGGGTATATAACCGCTATGGTCGCCGGGACAACAAGTTCAAGGCACGCATCAAGATTCTTGTGAAGGCGCTAACCCCTGAAGCCTTTGCCGAAAAAGTTGAGGCCGAGTGGTCGCACATCAAGGACTCGCCAAGCCGCTTGACCCGCGACGCCATCGATCGCATTCAGGCGTACTTTACCGAGCCGGATTACCAGAGCGTCGACAATGCCACCGAGCTGTTGGCCGAGCAGCGCTTCGAGCATCGTGGATTCGATCAGTGGTTGAGCCACAACGTCGATACTCACAAGAAGCCCGGCCACGCGATCGTGACCTTGACCATGAAAGAAACCGGCACCCCGCCGGGCGACGTCACCGACCGGCAGCTGGAACAGATTGCCGACCTCGCCGATGAGTTCAGCTTCGGAGAAGTCCGGGTTACTCATCAACAGAACGTAGTTCTGGCCGACGTCCGTCAGGATCGCCTACTGGAGCTGTGGCAGGCCGTTGTGCCCATGGGCTTCGGCACCGCCAACCTGAACACCCTGACCGACGTTATCTGCTGCCCCGGCGGCGATTTCTGTGCCCTGGCCAACGCCAAGTCTATTCCGGTGGCAGAAGCCATTCAGCGCCGGTTCGATGATCTGGACTTTCTGTATGACCTGGGCAACATCGACCTGAACATCTCCGGTTGCATGAACGCCTGTGGTCATCACCACGTTGGCAACATCGGTGTTCTGGGTGTCGACAAGAAAGGTCAAGAGTTCTACCAGATCAGTCTGGGCGGCTCCTCTCACCACGACGCGACCATTGGTAAGATTCTCGGGCCCTCCTTTGCCCGTGAAGACATGCCAGATGTCGTCGCCAAGATCATTGATGTTTACGTCGACAAGCGTACCGAGGAAGAAACCTTCCTGGACACCTATCGCCGCGTTGGAATTGATCCCTTCAAGGAGCGGGTTTATGCCTGATGTAATTTCCCAGGACGGCAGCATCCGACAGGATGACTGGATCGTTGTGCCCCGCCCGGCCGAGGGCGAATCTCTCGACATTCCCGAGCAGAGCAAGGCTCTGATTCCCGCTGACCTGTGGCTGGCCGGGTATGAGCACTTTACCGGTCGTGACGACATCGGCGTGTGGTTTGATAGCCACGATGAACCGGAAATGCTCGCCGGAAAATTCCAGGAGCTGCCTGTCATCGCGGTGAACTTCCCGAAGTTCAGCGACGGCCGCGGCTACAGCATTGCTCGTCTGCTGCGTGAGCGTTTCGGCTATGCAAACGAGCTGCGCGCGATCGGCGATGTGCTGCTGGATCAGCTCCAGTTCATGAAGCGCTGCGGCTTTGACGCCTACGTGCTGCGCGCGGACAAGGACATCAACAAGGCCGCCCGCTGCCTG
Source organism: Marinobacter sp. LA51 (assembly GCF_030297175.1). Classification (NCBI taxonomy): domain Bacteria; kingdom Pseudomonadati; phylum Pseudomonadota; class Gammaproteobacteria; order Pseudomonadales; family Marinobacteraceae; genus Marinobacter; species Marinobacter apostichopi. The sequence continues at coordinate 1,949,876 of NZ_AP028070.1, forward strand.
AACTTCTTCAGCCAGGGCTATCAAGCGGCAACCGATACCGACCTGCCCCTGTTCCGTCGCCGGGCTTCCTGAGAACGCCCAGCACAAACAAAAAAGCCTGCCACTCGGCAGGCTTTTTTTATGCCGCTGGATTTAGCGGCTGTGATGAAGCACTGTCTTGCCAACCGAAGCGCCGCCCAGAAATGCCTTGAGCGCCGCATCGAGTTCGGACCGACCGATATCCCGAGCCGACTGCTCAGTTTTCGGGCAGGCCCAATCACCGGAGAACTTGCCCCAGACTGCCTGCTTGTCCGCCAGCGGAATTTCCACCGAATCCACCCCAAGCAGGTTCACACCGCGAAGAATGAATGGAAGCACAGTAGTCTGCAGCTGCGGGCCCGCTACCAGGCCACAGCAGGACACAGAGCCGCCCGGCTTGATCTGCTTCAGCAACTCCGCCAGAGGCGTACCACCGACGGTGTCGATAGCATTACCGAAGACTGGCTTCAGCATCGGCTTCTTCTCTTCGGTCAGCGCATCGCGACCAACCACCTCGCTTGCTCCCAGTGCTTTAAGGTCGGCCGCGTGGTCTGCCTTGCCGCTGATCGCGACAACCTCAAAGCCCAGTTTCGCAAGCAATTCCACCGCAACACTGCCGACTGCACCACTGGCGCCGGATACGGCCACCGGGCCCTGGGCAGGTTCGGCACCCATAGTCAGGAGCTTCTGGACACACAAACCGGCAGTCAGGCCGGCGGTACCGTAGATCATGGCGGTACGAGCATCCCATCCGGACGGCATGGGCACGCACCACCCTGCCGGGACGCGAATGTATTCGCCAAAGCCACCATCGGTATTCATACCCAGATCAAAGCCGGTGACGAGCACGGCGGTGCCCGCCGCAAGCTTGCCAGAGGCGTCTTCAACCACTTCACCAGCGGCATCAATGCCCGGTGTGTGCGGGAAATCGCGGGTTACACCCTTGTTGCCGGATGCGGACAAGGCATCTTTATAGTTCAGGGACGAATGGGAAACCCGGATCAAAACCTCACCTTCCGGGAGGTCGGCGGTGTTCAAGGTCTGTTCGCTGCCTACGTAGCTGCCGTCTTGTTCTTCGACGCGCCAAGCCTTGAAATCGGTGTTCGTTGTCATCGTTGTATCCCACCCTTCATGAACTATTGAATTTTCTGGTTCCGGAAGGCACTCAAAACCCGCCAGACTGTGTGTTCCAGCGCTGCACTGGTCGCCAGACCAAGCTTTTCCGGAAGCGTGCGTTTTCGCTGGTACGCTACCGAGACTACGTCTGCCCGATCACAGGCCTCAATAAGATATTCGTCGGAGGTCTTGATCTCATCGATCAGCTGAACGTCCAGAGCCCGCTTGCCAAACCAGATGTCACCATTGGCAACCGCACTGATATCAACGGCCGGACGTCGCTCACCCACGTATTCCTTGAATAGAACATGGGTGTCTTCCAGGTCTTCCAGAAACTTCTGCCGGCCCTTATCGGTATTTTCGCCAAAGACCGTCATGGTGCGCTTGTGCTCCCCCGCGGTCAGCACCTCAAAGTCCACGTCATTTTTCTTCAGGAAACGATGGAAATTCGGAAGCTGGGCGACCACACCGATTGACCCGAGAATGGCAAAAGGCGAAGCAATGATGCGATCCGCCACGCAGGCCATCATATAGCCACCACTTGCTGCGACCTTGTCGACACAGGCGGTCAACGGCACACCCTTGCTGCGAATACGGTCAAGTTGCGCCGCTGCCAGGCCATAGGAATGCACCAGTCCCCCGCCGCTTTCCAGCCGAACCACGACCTCATCCCGCTCCGGATCAGCCACGCTGAGGACAGCGGTGATGGATCTGCGCAGTGGATCTGTATCACTGGCCTTGATGTCGCCGTCGAAATCGAGCACGAACACGCGCGGTTGGCGCTCCGGTTCCGTGGTCACCTCTTTGTGCTTGGCCTTTTCGGCCTTTTTCTTAGCCTTTTGCTCTTTTTTCTGACGCTTCTCGAATGCCTTGCGCTCAGCATCGGACATCAGCCGGGCCTGGATGGATTCCCGGAGTTTGTCGTACTTTTCATTGAGCTTGCGAATCTTCAACTCGCCGTCGCCGCCATGGTCTTCCCGCTCTTTTTGTGCCGACGCAATGATCACTGCGACCACAACGATCGCGGCCACGGCAAAGGTGACGACCTTCGCCAGGAATAAACCATACTCAGTCAGGAACTCCAAAGTGCTTCTCCGTGTGATTAAAACGTGAATGTGTAACTTACCGAATTTGTGGTAATAAGCAGAGTAAAATAATTAAAACAAGCGTTCGATCGAGCTTGACACAACCTGACACTCACCATAAAGTCGCATAGCGAGGTCGGCTCCAGACGGATTCCCGCTCAGGCTCAAACAGCACGGGACATCGACGCCGTCACCATGACAAGACAACCACCATTAAGGGTATAAAAATGTCGGTAGCTCAGGTATTTGAACAACTCGAACAGAACTTCAACGCAGACGCAGCGCAAGGCCTGGACCTGGTATTCCAGTTCAACATCGAGGACGACAAGAACTATCACCTGGTCATCAACGATGGCACCTGCCAGGCGCACGAAGGCGAACACGACGATCCTTCCGTTACCCTGATTATGAGCTCTGAAACCCTGCACGGCATCGTTTCCGGCGAAACAGACGGCATGCAGGCCTTCATGGCCGGCCAGCTGCGCGCTGAAGGCGACATGATGCTTGCCACCAAGCTCGGCGAGCTGTTCAAGATGGGCTGATAGCCCTCGCGAACGGTGAAAAAAAACCTGCGCTACGCGCAGGTTTTTTATTGGGCGAACAAAACGCTATTCATCCCACAGCTGGATCGCTTCCCTGGCCTGCTCATTCACCGGAACCGCCACTAAACCCGAGGCCGACAAGCGAATATCAAACATCGCGCCATCACGCATCGGCATGAAGGTGGCGTTGCCATAAACACCTTCCACGAACGGCATGTTGAAGGTTTGGTCCAACTCCCACAGGTCCGGCCAGGATGCCTCGCCCAAACCTATCACCGACCGAGGTCCAGAGCGCTCCTGCTCAAGCGACGTATAGCGCCCGCTCAGTCGTTCAAGCCGGTACCCCGGAGCGACTCCAAGCCACCGCAGCGGCCCGGAGAACCGAATAATACGAGCGTCCACCTGCCATTGATCACCGGTCAACGTCTCAGCTACGGTGTTTTTTCCCGGCGCCTGCAGTCTCACGTACCAACGCTGCTCAGCCTGACGCTGGGTGGATACAGTTGCAACGGTCTGCATGCCTTCAAGCGATTGGTAGCCGGCAACGTTGATGGCAATGGCAAGGGTGTAGACACCTACCAGTATCAAACCGAACACCGCCATACCTTTTAGCCATGCCAACAACCATCTCGGTCGCAGGAAGAACAGCAGACCTGCAATGACCAGAAGCGCGCCAAATACGGTCAGCACTGCGGTTGCTAGTTCATGAGACACGGCTTAAAGACCTACATCGTCCAGAGACGTTTGAGCCAGCTTGAGGAGATCGGGATTACGCTCTTCGCGCCGGCCGATACTTTCAATGTAATACTCAAGCGACGTCAAGGCGTCTGCCAGTGCTTCCAGCACCTGCATAGGCGGTGCCTCTCGCGCATCCAAGAGTCGCTCCTGAATGGATGCAGCTACCCTCTCCAGCACGGATGCCGCCGCAGGATCATTGACCATGTGCAGTCCTCCCCAGATGCTGTGCAGTGTAGCGGGGAGATTGGCCAGGTGCAGCTTGTCGTAGTCGGACTCCATGAACGCCGTGATAGCCCGCTTCGCCAGCGTCAGTGCGCCCCGCGCTTCGTCGGCTACCACAAACAGCGCCTCACTCAGGTACACCGACTCATCCCGACCGCGATGACCCCGGGCCAGGGCATCGGTTTCCGAGGTAATTCCACGGGTGACGATTTGCATCACGGCATCTTCAATACTCAATACCGAGTCAGCCAGACCGTACAGCTCGTCATCATCAGGCAGCCGTGATTCAGCTTCCCAGCCACGCAACCGCGAGGCTTCTTCCTGGGCTACGGTTGCCAGCTTGTTCAGATCCAGCATGATCAGAGTGTTGGCAAGACGCTCAAGAGCACCAGAAATAGACGACAGCTCCGCCAGGTCCGGCTCAATACCGCGCTCAATGATATCGAGCTTGTCCTTAAGCTGGTTCAGTTCGTCCTGAAGAGCTTCTGCCAGAGATCGGAGCACATCGCTGCCGGGACCGTACAGTCGACGGGCATGGGCTTCGAGCATGGCATCGGGGTAGTCAGCGGGAGTGAGCTGATAAGCCGACAGCACCTGGGTTACTTCGGGATTGGCGGAACCACTGCGATATAGCAGGTAAACCAAATCACGCACCAGGGAATCAGGCGCATCTTTAGCGGTAGCGACCTTGCCGATGTACACGACTTCACGGGCGTACTTTTCAATACGCATGAACATTCGCTTGCGGGCCTTGGTAAAGGGCATTACACGGTCAAGCATGGTGTCAGCCACAATCGAGACCAAACACCACAACTGCCCCATCGGCGCGCCCTGGCAAAGCCGAGCCAAACCACGGGAAGACCGGGCAACAAGTTTTTTGCTAACCACGTCGTTGCGATCACGGAGGATGCTGAGGAGTGCCACCTGGAAAGTCAGGCGCATCCGTCGCGCCATTACTTCAAACTCCGCGTTATCACCTTCAAATATCTGGACCTGAAGGCTGGCACAGAAATCCGGCCGCTCTTTCACATCGACATCAAAGAAACAGGATTCCGGGTAAGGCTTTTCCCGGCGGGCCTCACGCAGATCGTTGATGACCGGGAGTAACAGCTCCGGATGGTCTTCACGCTGCTGGTGATAGTACTCAACGTATCGGCGGAGGATGAACAGCGCACTGTTCAGGGTGGTGAGCAGGATGTTTTTATCGTCGTTGGCACCAACAGGAACATCGTTGGCCATGCTGACCGCTTCCTGACATAGCAAGGTGCCACCACGAAGCTCGACAAGAATGAAGATACCGCGAAGCTGATTGATGAAGTCGACACAGTTCTGAAGATCTTCACCACTTTCACGGTTTTCCTGAAAGCGTTCAAGGCTGGATTCTGCCTGTTTGATGGTTTGTTCGATTTCACTCTTAACCAGATCAAACGACTGCGATTTCGTCGCCAGAGACGATTGAACCATAAACGCTTCCTGTTAATTTGCGGAGACTACCGCTCCCTGATACGACTGCGCCCGTCAGGTGGAACGACCGGTGTTATTGTTAGAAGCCAGCTCAACCCTCGCTGGCCTGCACACGCAAAAAGTAACCAATTGTTCGCGAAAACTGGCGAACTAACCATTACTTATAACACAAAACTCAAGTACCTCAAGAAAGGCAGAATGTAACATTTGGTACAAAAGAGAGCGACTTCACTCACTTGGTTGGAGCTTGCCCCACACCGTTTCACCGGCCTTCTTCTCCAGCATCGCCATGAACTCTTCGTGGGCGCCGCTCTCATCATCAGAAGCCCGAACAACCTTCAGCGCCGGACGCTCGGCCGGCAACCGCCGAATACCGGTGCCGGAGCCTCCTTCTTCCGCGCCGGCATCCAACGACAACGCGGTCTGGCCACCGGTCAGCAGCAGGTAAACGTCGGCCAGGATCTCGGCGTCGAGCAAGGCGCCGTGGAGATCCCGGTTGCTGTTGTCCACACCGTAGCGCTTACAAAGCGCATCGAGGTTGTTCTTCTGGCCAGGATGTTTCTTACGGGCAATCGCCAGGGTATCCACAATCCCGCAGTGGTCCGCGGTTTTCCGGACCGGCTTCATCCGGGCAAATTCAGCATCCATGAAGCCAACGTCAAACGCCGCGTTGTGAATGACCAGTTCGGCTCCCTTAATGAACTCAAAGAAGTCGTTGGCAACCTCGGCGAACTTGGGCTTGTCTTCCAGGAATTCATTGGTGATGCCGTGGACAGTAATAGCCTCGGCTTCTACCTCACGCTCTGGATTGATATAGACGTGGTAATTCCGCCCCGTCAGTTGGCGCTCGACGAGTTCCACGCAACCAATTTCGATGATCCGATGGCCATCGTTTGGATCAATACCCGTAGTTTCTGTATCCAGTACAATCTGTCTCATGATTTACTCAATTCAATAGGTCGTGCTCAGGCGCGAGCCAATTCTGCTACGCCTCGATTGGCCAGTTCGTCGGCCAGTTCGTTATCGGGGATACCGGCGTGGCCTTTGACCCAATGCCAGTTAACTTCGTGCCGGGCCACCTCGGTATCCAGCTCACGCCAGAGGTCCTCGTTCTTGACCGGTTTCTTGGCAGCGGTTTTCCAGCCATTGCGTTTCCAGCCGGCCATCCACTCGGTAATGCCCTTGCGCACGTACTGGGAATCGGTATAGAGCTCCACCGCGCAAGACCGCTTTAGCGCAGCCAACCCACGAATCGCAGCCATTAACTCCATCCGGTTATTAGTGGTGTTGGCTTCGCCGCCATTCATCGTTTTGCAGGTTTCACCATAACGCAGGACAACGCCCCAGCCTCCAGGCCCGGGATTTCCCTTGCAGGCCCCGTCGGTATACAGAATCACCTTGCCTGACATCTTTTCTCCCATTAATTAAACACTTTTCTCGGGTACGCATTGCCCCCGGGAACAGCCTCTGGACGCACCGACTGTTCTGGTTCCAGACAGAGATATAACCTTGGCCTGGCGCCAGGCTGGTCTTCGGGGAATCTGGGCATAAACGCGTTTTTTGGCAAGGATACAGTAATACGCACCCACCGGCAGGATTCTGTTGCCACCGAGCCGCTCATCGATCCGGCTCCTCGCATTGCGACCACTGCGTTGCAGCGGCAAACGCAGGAAGCGTGTCATCGACGCCTCGACATTAAAGCCCAGCAGATGCAACCAGTCTTCCATTCGTCCCCGCATCAGGAAGCGGCCACCCCAGGGTCCATCGCTATGCCGGGAAATCAGGCGGCGAATACCCCAAAGACTCAATGGGTTAAATCCGATCAAGGCCAGGGAGCCTTCACCCCGCAACACTCTGGCCGCTTCCCGAATCACTTCGTGTGGATAGCGACTGAAATCAGCACTGTGGTGGAGAATAACCAGATCCATGGAATCGGCGCTGAAGGGCAGCTCATGGGCATCGCAAACCGCAACCTGATCGGGTATTTCAGGATACCAACGCGGCGTGGTCATGATGCGCTGAACAAAGTCTGTACCGGTGGCGAGCGGCAGTCGATGACTCACGCCTACCTGCAGTTGTCGTGCGCCAGTAAAACGACTGAGTTCCCGGTCCAGCATCTCTCGCTGGTCCGCCAACAGAGCCCGACCGAGCGGTGTCCCGAACCAGCGCTCGAAACTCTCGTGACGTGCAGGAAAATTAATCGCCCCCGACTCATTCACGCTGTGTTACTCCCGAAAACAGAACCCGCTGTTGGGGCCGTTGCTGTATTGCTCTATCATATCAGTCACACTCGTTTTGCACATGTGGGGCTTTATGTTGACCATCTCTGCCATCCCGGCCTTCAGCGACAACTATATCTGGTGTCTGTCGAACTCCGATAACCGCAAGGCCCTGATTGTAGATCCAGGCCAGGCAGAGCCGGTTCTGCAACACCTGGCCCACCAGGATCTGGTTCTCGACACCATACTGATCACCCATCAGCACCCCGATCACGTAGGTGGTGTCAGCGAATTGATGAAGGCCTTCCCGGACTGCGAGGTAATCGGTCCAGCCGAGTCGCCTTTTAAAGGTTGTACCAGCAAGGTTCAGCCGGCCGATGAGGTGCAGTGGGAAAGCATGACTTTTCAGGTGCTGGGCGTTCCTGGTCATACCCTTGACCACATCGCTTACTTCTCAGATTCCGAGGTAGATGGCCGCCCTGTTCTGTTTTGCGGCGACACCCTGTTCGTGTGCGGCTGCGGTCGTCTGTTCGAAGGCAAGCCAGAACAGATGCGCCACTCCCTGCAGACGTTGCGGGCACTGCCTGACCGGACTGCGGTCTATTGTGCCCACGAGTACACCCTGGCAAACCTCAAGTTCGCCCGCAGCTGGCTGCCCCAGGATGAGGGCCTGCAAGCCTTCGAGGAACGCTGCATTCAGCGCCGTGATCAAGGAAAACCCACGGTGCCCTCAGTGCTGGCCGAAGAAAGACAGCTGAACCCTTTCCTGCGTTGGGATGATCCGATGGTGGTAGATGCAGCCCGTAACTACTGCGCCCAGAACGGTTTACCGGCAGATTCGGACAACGCCATCTTTGCCGCCATTCGCCACGGCAAAGACAACTTTTGATCGGTTAACAAATCCTCTCACAGACGTAACGAGGGTGTTCTTGACCACGTGAAATGGGCTCCCATAGAATCGTCCCAACTTTGCGCCTGTAACTCTTTAAACCTACCGGATTTTCCAAATGGGTAATCCGGTTCAAACCGTGAGCCGGAAGTATTCTATGTCGGTCAAACGATTGTCTTTGCTCTTTTTCACCGGTGCTCTGGCCTCTGGCTGCAGCCTGTCTGACACGCCGGATAATAGCTGGGCCAGCCCCACTGCCTGGTTCAGCGACAGCGAAACCAATCCCCTTGAAACCGAACAGGTAACCGTGGCCACCGGCGACGAAGACCTGAAACAGTCGGTCGAATCCGGAAATGGTGAAAACGCTACAGCGGACGCTGCGCTCGACGACGCCATCGCGCCCGAGCTCAGACCTACAGCCCGCGAAGCCCGCGAGAAACTGGACGACCCCGAGCAGAAGATTGTTAAGGAAGCACCACAACCCAGCGACCTGTGGAACCGCCTTAGAGCTGGCTTCGCCCTGAATCACGATGTCGATAACAAGCGCGTCCAGGACCAGCTGAACTGGTATGCCAGCCACCCAGGCTACATCGACCGGGTAGTAGAACGCGGAAGCCGCTATCTGCATTACATCATCAATGAAACCGAGAAACGCGGGCTGCCAGCAGAATTTGCCCTGCTGCCGGTAGTGGAAAGCGCCTTCGATCCCTTTGCCTATTCCCACGGACGAGCAGCCGGTCTGTGGCAGTTTATCCCATCGACCGGCAAATACTTCGGCCTGACCCAGAGCTGGTGGCACGATGACCGTCGTGATGTGGTGGAAGCAACGGGCGCGGCCCTGACTTACCTGGATAAGCTCGCCAACCGCTTTGATGGCGATTACACCCTGGCCCTGGCCGCTTACAACAGTGGCGGTGGCACGGTTTCCAGCGCGATGCGAAAAAACCGGAAGAAAAACGAGCCCCAGGATTTCTGGTCCCTGGATCTGCCCCGGGAAACCCGGCATTACGTGCCCAAGCTGATCGCACTGGCCAAAATTTTCGACAAGCCTGAAGACTACGGCATTGAGCTTCCGGCCCTGGAAGACAAGCCCTACTTCGAAATTGTCGATACCGGCTCGCAGATGGATCTGGCCCAGGCCGCTGAGCTGGCCAAGGTTGACGTAGATGAGATTTACCTGCTCAACCCCACATACAACCGCTGGGCCACCAATCCGGATGGCCCCCATCGGCTGCTGGTACCGACTGAAAACGCCGATACGTTCCGGGCCGCCCTGTCAGAGATTCCGCGCAGTGAACGGGTGTCCTGGCGGAATTACAAGGTAGAATCTGGTGACAGCCTGAACACCATTGCCCGAAAGTTCTCGACGACTCCAGCCGTTATCCAACAGGTGAACAAGCTCAATTCCGATCTCATCCGGGTCGGACAGCGGTTGATGATACCGTCCGCCAGCAAGGGTTCAGACACTTATGCGCTCAGCGCTTCCCAGCGCCTGGAACGGAAACAGGATCGCAAACGCGACGGCAACAAGGTCCGCTACACCGTTCGCCGTGGTGACACTTTCTGGGATATTGCCCGGGAGCACCGGGTATCGGTACGCCAGGTGGCTGCCTGGAACGGCATGGCGCCCGGTGATCCGCTGATTCCCGGCAAAGAACTGGTGATCTGGTCCAAGACCTCTCAGCCCACTGTAGTTGCCACCAACAATGCCCGCGGCAAAGCCATGGTTCGTAAAGTCGGCTATCGGGTGCGCAAGGGCGATTCGCTGTCCACCATCGCCAACCGTTTCTCGGTGAATGTGCGGGACATCGCAAGCTGGAATGATCTGAACACGTCACGTTATCTGCAACCGGGACAAAGTCTGGTACTCTACGTCGATATTCGGAACAGTCCCTGATCAGCTTGATCGCAGGTTCAGGAACTTTCCCTAACTACAAGAATCATAACGGTTCGATCAGGAGCCATGGGTGCGCCGACCTGGCAGACGGTGCACCCGCCTAACCCTCCGGAACGTGCGAGACCTATGACCAGCAAACGGACAGCCTCATACCTTACGTCGCTCCTCTCCTCTTTCGCATTCATGGCATTCACCGCCCCGGCACTTGCCGCTGCTGACAACACCGGCTCAGTCGAAGCCCGTCATGGCATTGCCATGCACGGCACGCCCAAGTACCCGCAGGGGTTTGCCCACTTCGATTACGTGAATCCGGAAGCACCGAAAGGCGGCACACTGAAAATGGCGGTGGTGGCCAACGGTTTCGATTCCTTCAACCCGTTTGATATCCGGGGTGTTGCGGCGGCCGGGATCAGCACCTATCTGTACGACACCCTGATGGTGTCATCAGACGATGAGCCCTTCTCTGCCTATGGCCTGATTGCCAAGTCAATTGAGACACCGGAAGACCGCAGCTACGTTGTATTCAACCTCCGGGAGCAGGCTCGCTTCCACGACGGTGAGCCAATTACTGCCGAAGACGTGAAGTTTTCCTTCCAGATCCTAACCACGGAAGGCCATCCTTTTTTCCGCAATTACTACGCCGATGTGGCCAAGATAACGGTGGAAAATCCGAAACGTATACGCTTTGACTTTAAAGCAACCACTAATCGCGAATTACCGCTGATTCTGGGGCAGATGCCGATCCTGCCGGCCCACTACTGGGCGGAGCACGAGTTTGGTGACAATGGCCTGACACCGCCACTAGGTAGCGGCCCCTACCGGGTCGGCAAATTTGAGGCTGGTCGTTCGATCGCCTACGAACGCGTAAAAGACTACTGGGCCGAAGATCTGCCCGTACGCCGGGGTCGGTTCAATTTCGACCGCATCCGCTACGACTACTACACCGACGATACCGTGGCACTCGAAGCGTTCAAGGCTGGCAGCTTCGATTTTCGGGTTGAGACCTCGGCCAAGAACTGGGCCACAGCCTACTCCGGCGATAAATTTGAGAATGGCAAGATCATTGCCGAAGCAGTGGATCATCAGCGTCCGACCGGGATGCAGGGATTTGTCTTCAATACCCGCCGTGAGGTGTTCAGCGATCCGCGGGTCCGGGAAGCCCTCGCCTACGGGTTCGATTTTGAATGGGCCAACAAGAACCTGTTCTATGGCCAGTACACCCGAACCGACAGTTATTTCGAGAACAGTGAGCTGGCCTCTTCGGGCCTGCCCCAAGGCCGGGAGCTGGAGCTCCTGGAACTGTTTCGTGATGAGCTGCCCACGGACGTCTTTTCCGAAGTGTACCAGCCGCCTGCAACCAACGGTCAGAAAGGGGTAAGAGCCAACCTGCGTGCGGCTCTGGAGCTGCTACGTGATGCAGGCTACGACATTGAGGATGGCACCCTGGTGCATCAGGAGACTGGCGAACCCCTGGCGTTCGAAATCCTGCTATTCCAGAAGAGCTTCGAGCGGGTGGTTCTGCCCTTCAAGAACAACCTCGCGAAACTCGGCATTGAAGTGACTGTGAGGCTGGTCGACAGCAACCAGTATGTTCAGCGAGTCCGCGAATTCGACTTCGACATGATCACCCAAGTGCTGCCACAGTCGGATTCGCCTGGCAATGAGCAGCGGGAGTACTGGCACTCTGACAACGTTGAAGCCATCGGCTCCCGCAACTACATGGGGGTGGGCCATCCGGTGATCGATCAACTGGTCAGCCAGGTCATTCAGGCGCCAGACCGAAACGAGCTGGTGCATCGGACCCGGGCCCTGGATCGAGTGCTCCTGCACGGTCACTATGTGATTCCGCATTGGCACCTGGCCAAGGATCGGGTCGCCTACTGGAGCCATCTGCAACGCCCGGCAGAAACACCCAAGAACGGGGTTGATCTGGATAACTGGTGGGTGAAGCCCTGAGCATGGAATTCTAACCCTCGCTGTAATGGAAGGAACTCTCTTCAAAGGAATTCTCTTCCAAGGGACTCTCTGCTAAGGAATTCTGCACTAAATGGGCATATACATACTTCGAAGGCTGGCGCTGATTATCCCGACGCTGATCGGGATAATGCTGTTGAACTTCGTGATTGTTCAGGCTGCCCCCGGAGGCCCGGTTGAACAGCTGATCGCCGAAATGGAAGGCCACGGCGGAAGCGCACTGGCCAGGGCATCCGGCGGCGATTCCGGTGCTGAGGTGTCCAGCGCCTCGGGTGACAGTCGCGGCTCTCGTGGCATTCCCGAGGAACTGCTAAAAGAGATCGAAGTCATGTACGGCTTCGACAAGCCCGCCCATGAACGCTTCCTGAAAATGCTGGGCGACTACGCCACCTTCAATTTCGGTGACTCCTTTTTCCGGGAGAAGAGCGTCACAGAGCTGATCCTCGACAAGATGCCGGTGTCTATCTCCCTGGGGCTCTGGTCGACACTGATCATCTACATCATTTCCATTCCCCTGGGCATCCGCAAGGCCGTCACGGATGGATCGCGATTCGATGTCTGGAGCAGCTCCGCCATCGTCATTGGCTATGCCATTCCCGGCTTCCTATTCGCGATCCTGCTGATTGTCCTGTTTGCCGGTGGCAGCTACTTCGACTTCTTCCCGTTACGCGGGCTGACCTCGTCCAACTTCGACGAACTCACTTTGCTGCAGAAGATCGGGGACTACTTCTGGCACCTGGCCCTGCCAGTAACGGCCAATGTCATTGGTGGTTTCGCGACCCTCACTCTGCTTACCAAGAACTCGTTTCTGGACGAAATCAGCAAACAGTACGTGGTGACGGCCCGTGCGAAAGGCCTGGACAACAAACAGGTGCTGTACGGCCATGTGTTCCGCAATGCCATGCTGATCGTGATTGCGAGCCTGCCGGGCGTGCTGGTGTCCCTGTTCTTCACCGGGTCCCTGCTCATTGAGGTGATCTTCTCATTGGACGGGCTTGGCCTGCTCGGCTTCGAGGCGGCCCTGAACCGGGATTACCCGGTGATATTCGGCACGCTGTACATCTTCACTCTCATGGGACTCATCCTGAAGCTGATCAGCGACATCACCTATGTGCTGGTTGACCCTCGTATCGACTTTGAAAGCCGGGAGGGAGCATGAGCAAGCTCTCTCTAACTCCCATCCAACAGCGCCGGCTACGTAACTTCCAGGCCAATCGGCGTGGGTTCTGGTCACTGTGGGTGTTTCTGGCGCTGTTTAGCCTGTCACTGGCGGCGGAGCTAATTGCCAATGACGCGCCACTGGTAGTCTCCTATCAGGACACGCTCTATTTTCCGGTGGTGGAGTCGGTTCCCGAAGAAACCTTTGGTGGCTTTCTACCCACTGAAGCCGATTACCGCGATCCTTTCATTGCCGACTCGATCGAAGCGGATGGCTGGATTGTGTGGCCACCCATCCGGTTCAGTTACGACACCATCAATTACGATCTGGAGGTGCCCTCTCCGGCGCCACCCAGCCTGGAGAACTGGTTGGGAACCGACGACCAGGGCCGCGATGTGGCTGCCCGGGTGATCTACGGCTTTCGCATCTCAGTGCTATTCGGTCTCACCCTGACCATAGCCAGCTGTATCGTCGGCGTAGCGATCGGTGCAATTCAGGGTTATTACGGGGGCAAAACCGATCTGCTCGGCCAACGCTTTATTGAGGTCTGGTCCGGATTACCGGTCCTGTACCTGCTGATCATCCTGTCGAGTATCGTGCAGCCGAACTTCTGGTGGCTGCTGGGCATCATGCTGCTGTTCAGTTGGATGGGGCTGGTCGACGTGGTGCGCGCGGAATTCCTGCGAGCGCGGAACTTTGAGTACGTGAAAGCAGCCCGGGCGTTGGGCTTGGACAACCGCAAGATCATGTTTCGGCACATCTTGCCCAACGCCATGGTCGCCACCCTGACCTTCCTGCCGTTCATCCTTACTGGCGCGATAACCGGACTGACCTCCCTGGATTTCCTGGGATTTGGCCTGCCATCAGGCTCACCCTCCCTGGGTGAACTCATCGCTCAGGGCAAGGCCAACTTGCATGCACCCTGGCTGGGCATGTCTGCGTTTGTTTCGCTTTCCGTCATGCTGACCTTATTAGTGTTCGTCGGTGAAGCCGTGCGCGATGCTTTTGATCCGAGAAAGAGCTGATATGAAGGACCTGCTGCGTATCTCTAATCTGTCTATCTGCTTTGACCAGGGGCCACCGGTGGTCGATTCCCTGTCACTGGCCATTCGCGCGGGCCAGACATTAGCCCTGGTGGGCGAAAGCGGCTCAGGTAAGTCCATCTCTGCCCTGTCAGTGCTGCGCCTTCTGGATGAGCGCCACGTCCGGTACCCCACGGGCGAGATTCACTTTCAGGGCGAAGACATCCTGAAGGTCAGCGAAAAACGCCTGCGCCAGATCCGCGGTCGGAAGATAAGCATGATTTTTCAGGAGCCGATGACGTCCCTGAACCCTCTGCACACGGTGGAAAAGCAGATTGGAGAAACCCTGGCGCTGCACAAGGGCCTGCGCAACTCAGCGGCCAGGAAGCGCTGCATCGAACTTCTGGAACTGGTTGGAATCCGGGATCCCGAAAGCCGGCTTTCGAGCTATCCCCATCAGTTGTCCGGTGGCCAAAAACAGCGGGTGATGATTGCGATGGCCCTCGCCAACGAGCCGGACCTGCTGATTGCCGATGAGCCCACCACGGCCCTCGACGTGACGGTCCAGAAGCAGGTCCTGGAATTACTCCGGGACCTGCAGGCCAAGCTCGGCATGGCGATCCTGATGATCACCCACGATCTCACCATTGTCCGTCGCTACGCGGACGAAGTGGCGGTGATGGAACAGGGCAAGCTGGTGGAGCATGCCGACACCGAAACGCTGTTTGCCAACCCCCAGCATCCATACACCTGCAAACTCCTGGATGCCGAGCCACCCGACGCGCCCCTGGCAATCTCGGGGACCTCCGAGCCCTTGCTGAAGGTGTCGGATCTGGATGTTCGCTTCACCACCCAAAAATCCCTGTTTGGCAAAGTGAAAGATTCTTTTCACGCGGTCAAATCCACCAACTTCAGCCTGGATCGAGGTGAGACCCTCGGGATCGTGGGTGAAAGCGGCAGTGGCAAAACCACCATCGGCCATGCCCTGCTAAAGCTGACCTCCAGTTCTGGCGGCATACAACTAGCTGGCGAAGAGCTGGGCTCGTTGACCCAGAAACAATTCCGGCCCTGGCGTAAGCGCATTCAGATCGTTTTTCAGGATCCTTTCGGCAGCCTGAGCCCACGCATGTCGATTGCCGAGATTGTTCGGGAAGGCCTGGAAATCCACGATCCAGATACCACCGAGGCCCACGAGCAACGGGTGATCCGCGCACTCCAGGACGTTGGCCTGGATCCCAATGCCCGTCATCGCTACCCTCATGAGTTTTCGGGTGGTCAGCGCCAGCGAATTGCCATAGCCCGGGCCCTGGTTTTGCAACCAGACCTGATCATTCTGGACGAGCCTACTTCGGCGCTCGACCGCACTGTCCAGAAGCAGGTTATTGAGTTGCTGCGGGATCTTCAGAGCCGCTATGGTCTAAGCTATATCTTTATCAGTCACGATCTGGCCGTGGTTCGGGCACTCAGTCACAAACTGTTGGTACTGCATCATGGTGAGATCGTAGAGTATGGCAGCGCTGAGGACATATTCCGGTCGCCGACCCAGCCCTATACTCAGGAACTTCTGAGTGCTGCCTTCTTTTACCAGCAAACTTCTACGACCAATTGAGTGTTACCCGGAGCCATTGTGTTCAGGGATAATGCCTCGAAATCAGGAATACAGGGAGATTTACCCATGGGAATACTCAGTGGCAAGAAAGCACTGATCGTTGGCGTTGCCAGTAAGCTGTCGATTGCCTACGGCATTGCCGAAGCGTTTGCCCGGGAAGGTGCCGAGCTGGCATTCACCTACCAGAACGAAAAGCTGCAACCTCGGGTGGAGAAGTTCGCCGAGCAATGGGGCAGCAAGCTGACTTTCCCCTGTGATGTCGCCAGTGACGAGGAAATCGAGCAGGTCTTTACCGAGCTCAACAAGCATTGGGACCACATCGACATCATCGTTCACGCCGTTGGCTTCGCGCCGGGGCACGAACTGGACGGCAACTACGTTGATGTAACTACCCGTGAGGGCTTCCGTATTGCCCACGACATCAGCTCCTACAGCTTTGTCGCCCTGGCAAAAGGCGCGCGCGGCATGATGCACGAAGGCAGCTCACTAATTACCCTGAGCTACCTGGGTGCCGAGCGGGTACTGCAGAACTACAACGTGATGGGACTGGCCAAAGCCTCTCTCGAGGCTAACGTGCGCTACATGGCCGCCAGCCTTGGCCGCGACGGCATCCGGGTGAACGGCATTTCCGCTGGCCCGATCAAGACGCTGGCAGCATCCGGCATCAAGAGCTTCCGCAAGATGCTGGCCGAGAACGCCAAGCGGGCGCCATTGCGCCGCAACGTTACCATCGATGAGGTGGGTAATTCTGCGGCCTTCCTGGGCTCGGATATGTCCAGCGGTATCACCGGTGAGATCATGTACGTGGATGCCGGCTTCAATATTACCGGAATGGCAGAAATGGAAGACTGACGTCAGATCAGATCGACGCTCACGAAAAAGCCGGCTCCTTGCCGGCTTTTTTGTTGGTGCTAGTCGGCCGCCATCGCAATCGCCACCGCCTCGACCCACTCCACGTAGGCGGTTTCGTCCGACTGCAGGATCTGGGCGCCAACCAGGAACTCAGACTCATAGGGGCGGCACCAAACCACTTCCAGCATCAACGAGAACTCCTGATCTGTTTCACCCAAGCCAACCCAAGCAGGTAACAGCGCACCCAGGGACACCGGCTCCTTTGAGAACAACGACATTCCCCGGGCCGATATATCGCGGATTCGACACGCCAACTGTCGCCCACCGGAACCCTCCCCTTCGGCCGAACCGGGCAGAGCAGACTCAAGCTCCAGAGTAGCATGGGCGGTTGCGGTGAGGCGGTAGTCCGCACGATTGTCGGGCACCTGTGTGCCCTGCCCAGGATTGCCAAATTCGTAGTCTGCATCGGTCATTATTGTTATACCTTCCTATTAGTTTCGGCCGACCCGGATTCGACCCACGACGCGACTCAGTGTGTCATCAAATTCTGCCGCACTACCTAATACCCGGATTTTGCCAGATACGATACCTTCCACCAGTTGATTCTCGATGTACTCCCGGCGATTAAGACCAAGCCTATCGACGAAAACGAGTTTTCGAGAGGCATTGATCCGCACCGCAAGTTTCAGCCGAATCGGGTCCTCGTCGGCCTGGTCCGGAGTGACGACGATCCAACCACCCAACTTAATCCCGTCCACCTGAGCCTGAGCCAAGAGTGTCTGCTCGCGCTTCAGACGCTCCTGCTCGGCACGTTCGTCCTCGAGCCGCTGCTGCTCCGCCAACTCACGCTGGCGACGCAACTCTGCCTCTCTGGCCGCCTCTTCGACCATCCGCGCCTGCTCGGCGGCTTCCCGCTCGCGCTTGAAAGCTTCGGCACGCTCCCTTGCGTCTTGGGCCGCTTGCTCACGTTGCTCTCGCTGTTTCGCGCATACGGTCGCCAGCACGGTCACAGTATCGGTCAATACCTGACCAAAGGGAGTCAACGTCGGTAGCGGTCGAAGGTCGCTTTGAGTTCGAGCGGATTCAAATTCTGCCCAGGGTTGCAGGCCAAGTTTTACCCCGGCGCCATTGGTCCAGAGGATTTCAGCGGTATCTTCCAGCAACGCAAAGAAGAACCGTCGCTGCTCCCGGCGACCTTCGCCTTCAACAAACCAGCCTCCTTCAAGGCCCCCGGCACTGCCGGGCTGAACCCCGGAAAATCCCAGCCAACTACTGTCCCAGGGAAAAGCCTGTGGCTTGGGCAGCGCCTCTGCCAGCTCCGGTGTTTCTCCCCGAAGCCTGGAAACCATGACGTTCTCGATGCCTGCCAACGCTTTTGCTTCAAGGGCCTGACCGAAGGTTCGGCTCCAGACATCCATCAGTCGATCGCCAATCTGCTCACCAACGGTGTAGAGCCGATTGCGGTCCTTATCAGACAGCGACGGATCGCCGACCCAGACCAGCCACTCAAGTAGCTTCGAGCCATGGCGACAGCCCTCACCTTCGACTCCCGATGCCCAGATCGCCTGTTTCAGAAGCCGATACCAGTAATCCAGGATAAACGCTGTAATTGCCGGTGGCAGCATACGGCCCTGCAGAGCTCGCCCGATCAAGGCCCGGGCAGTCTGATCAGCACGGCGCTGACGGGCGGCCCCCTGTTCGGTCTCCAGCAACCGCCGCCTCAATTTTCCGGTTTGGGCATTCCGCTTTTCGGCATCCTGCTGCCACTGTCGGCAGAACTCCTCGACAGGCGCAGCCTCGCCCGACTCGAAACTGCTGGAAACGGCGATGACCAGGGCATCCAGCTGATCAAGCAGCACGCGACTCGAGCGCCCGCCGGAATCACTCCAACCCCGCCACTCTTGCAGGCTGTCGAGCCAGTCGGTGAGCGTGTCACTAAAGGCATCCGCCCCTTCAAGATTCATCCTCCAGGCCAAATAGAAACGCAATCGGGCAACGCGACGGGCAAGTTCAGGATGCAGTCCACTGGTTTTCAGGAACACGTCCATGATGCGATCAGCAACATAGGCGGCGTTGATCTGCATGGACGACCAGTCGAGATGAACGGAGCGGATGACATGAGTAACGCGCTCATCGCGCTGCTCAACCCAGCATGATGACAACAGTGGGCGCCAATCGCTAACGGATTCCGGTGCGACCTTGCCGACCGGGTATGGCAGATCCGGGACACGAATGCCGGAAAGCACGTCTCCAATTTGTCCGGAAACCGCCTTGCGACTCGCACTACCCTGCGGTTTTTGCCGGTTCTGTGACATCCGTTCCCCATTCGTAAGAAGCGTTGAAAAGGCCTACCAAATAACGCAGTATAACCACCTCCCTGGGGTTATTCACACCGGATTCCCGGGGCTTTGGCACCAATCTGCAACTTCGTTGGCATTTGTTCGTCCAATGGAGATGCAACGATCAGAATCGGGGATAAAGAACAACATGTCGGGCAATAAACTAGAGAACCTGAACGTGGCCAGCCAGGAACCACTTATCACTCCTGAAGCACTCAAGCAGGAGATGCCACTCTCCGACGCCGCAGCCGAAACCGTGGCCAAGGGCCGCCAAGCCATCTACGACATCATGGATGGCAAAGACCATCGTCTGTTCGTCGTCATTGGCCCCTGCTCCATCCACGATGTGGAAGCCGCGCGTGATTACGCCCAGCGCCTGAAAAAACTGGCGGACGAAGTCAGTGACACCCTTCTGATCGTGATGCGCGTCTATTTTGAAAAACCTCGGACAACCGTCGGCTGGAAGGGTCTGATCAACGACCCGCACCTGAACGACACCTTCGACATTGAACAGGGGCTCCACATTGGCCGCCGCCTGTTGCTGGACATCAACGAGCTAGGTCTGCCGGCCGCGACTGAAGCGCTGGATCCGATTTCGCCCCAGTATCTCCAGGACACCATTGCCTGGTCAGCCATTGGCGCCCGGACCACTGAATCCCAGACGCACCGGGAAATGAGTAGTGGGCTTTCTATGGCTATCGGTTTCAAAAACGGCACCGACGGCAGCCTGGATGTCGTTGTAAACGCCATGAAATCGGTATCGCACCCGCACAACTTCCTTGGCATTGACCAGCAGGGCAAGGCTGCCATTATCCGCACCAAGGGCAACAACTTTGGTCATGCGGTTCTGCGTGGCGGTGGTGGTAAGCCCAACTACGATTCTGTCAGCGTCGCGCTGTGCGAACAGGCTCTGGAAAAAGCGAAGCTGCGTAAATCGATCATGGTGGACTGCAGCCACGCCAACTCCAATAAGGATCCTGGCCTGCAACCGTTGGTGATGCAGGACGTTACCCACCAGATTCTGGAAGGCAACAGCTCCATCCAGAGCCTGATGATTGAAAGCAACATTAACTGGGGCAGCCAGTCCATTCCTGACAATCTGGACGACCTGAAATACGGCGTATCAGTAACCGACGCCTGCATCGACTGGCCGACCACCGAGAAGGCCATCCGGGAAATGCGGGACAAGCTGAAAGATGTCCTGCCTGGCCGCAAGATCGGCTAACCGGACATTCGAAACATAAAAAAGGGGAGCCAATCGGGGCTCCCCTTTTTTGTTTATGGCTGCCGATACTGATCCAACCCTACCCCCAACCCGCGATTCACTTGCGCTCTGGCAAGCCGCCGACCCAATCCAGCCGATCGCGCAGCGCAACAACATGGCCGATGATGACCAACGTGGGCGGCTGAACATCATCCGAGCCAACCCGGGCAACAATGGTTTCCAGAGTGCCTGAGATGACTTTCTGGTCTGGCGTAGTGCCCTTGGATACCAGCGCCACCGGCATATCCGGAGACATGCCGTGACCGATCAGCTGCCGGCATATAATCGGGAGGCCAACCAACCCCATGTAGAACACCAGGGTCTGGTTGTTCTGCACAAAATCCTCCCAGGGCAGATTGCAGCTGTCGTCCTTCAGATGCCCGGTTACAAACCGCACAGACTGGGCATGATCCCGATGGGTCAGCGGGATACCAGCGTAAGCCGCGCATCCCGATGCGGCGGTAATGCCGGGAACCACCTGAAAACGCACGCCCGCAGCCGCCAGGGTCTCAATTTCCTCGCCCCCACGGCCGAAGATAAACGGATCACCACCTTTAAGCCGCACCACTTTGTGGCCCGCTCGTGCCAGATCCACCAGGCGCTGATTGATCTGATTCTGAGGCAAGGTGTGATTTGACCGCTGTTTGCCAACATGAATCCGTTCAGCGGTTTCAGGTATGAGCGCCAGAATCTCCGGCGATACCAGTCGGTCGTAAAGCACCACTTCGGCTGCAGAAATCAAACGCCAGGCTTTCAGCGTCAACAACTCCGGATCCCCGGGGCCGGCACCCACGAGGGCGACTTCACCGGCAGAGCTGTTGGGATTGTCGGTTACCGGGTTTACCCGGTACCGAATTGGTGCGGGCGTTGCACCAATGCCCTTCCCTGGTGCATTTTCTGGCTGATCACTCATTGGATTCGGTCTAGACCTCCCATGTACGGCTTGAGTACGTCCGGAATCAGGATGCTGCCGTCGGCCTGCTGGTAGTTCTCCATCACGGCGATCAGGGCACGGCCCACCGCCAGGCCAGAACCGTTCAGGGTATGCACTGGCTCAGGCTTTCCGGTTTCCGGGTTACGCCATCTTGCATGCATGCGCCGTGCCTGAAAATCACGGGTGTTGGAGCAGGATGAGATTTCGCGGTACTTTTGCTGCCCCGGCAACCAGACTTCCAGATCAAACGTTTTCGCCGCGGAGAAGCCCATATCGCCGCCACACAGAGTCATTACCCGGTACGGCAACTCAAGCAGCTGCAGTACTTTCTCTGCGTGTCCAGTCAGGGCGTCCAGCGCCTGGTCGGAATCTTCCGGGCGCACCACATGCACCAATTCCACTTTATCGAACTGGTGCTGCCGGATCATACCCCGGGTGTCGCGGCCGTAGGAACCAGCTTCGCTGCGGAAACACGGGGTATGACAAACCATCTGCAACGGCAACTCTTTGGCATCGAGAATGCTGTCGGCAACCAGGTTGGTGGCAGGCACCTCTGCAGTCGGGATCAGGTACAGCGGATTATCCCCTTCCATCTTGAAGAGGTCGTCCTCGAACTTGGGCAGCTGTCCGGTGCCATAAAGCGTTTCGGCATTGACCAGGTACGGCACGTAGGTCTCGGTGTAGCCATGCTCGCCGGTGTGCAGGTTGAGCATGAACTGCGCAAGCGCTCGGTGCAGCCGAGCCACAGGGCCACGCATGACCGCAAAACGGGAATGGGCAAGCCGGCTGGCGGTCTCAAAATCCAGACCCTTAAGCCCCTCACCGAGCGCCACGTGGTCTTTGGGTTCAAAATCCAACACTGCAGGCGTGCCCCAGCTGCGAAGTTCAACATTGTCGTCTTCGCTGTCCCCGGCAGGAACGCCTTCGTCCGGAAGATTGGGAATGCCAGCCAAAAACGCGGTCAGCTCTTCCTGCAGCAACCGCAGCTCGTCTTCTGCTTCGGACTTCTGCTTTTTCAGGCTCTCAACCTTGTCCAGCAGCGGCTGGATATCCTCACCAGCGGCCTTGGCCTTGCCAATCGACTTCGACTGTTTGTTCTGCTCGCCCTGAAGTGTCTCGGTACGCACCTGGAGTGCGCGACGGCGTTCCTCAAGCTGCTCGAAGGTGGCGGTATCAAAGGTGAAATTCTTGATGGCCAACCGACGGGCGATCTCGTCAGTCTGAGTACGGACACGTTTTGGATCGAGCATGGTTATCCTGACTATTCCGGTTTGCGATGTGTGAGAAATGACGGGACATTATACCTGCACTGAGGCTCGTGGCTACCTCGCCGCCAGGCTCAGGAGTAGCGCTTTCGGGTGCTTTCGGCATTGCGCTGGTTCAGGCGCTCGCGCTTTTCCGCCAGTTTGATTTCGAGCCCGCGATTTACCGGCTGGTAGTACCGACGCTGATGAATCGCTTCGGGCAGATAGGATTCGCCGGCAGCAAAGGCCTCCGGCTCGTCGTGGGCGTAGCGATAGGATTCGCCGTGCCCCATGGACTTGAGAAGTTTGGTGGGTGCGTTACGAAGGTGCACAGGCACTTCGTAATCCGGGTCCTGCCGAATGTCCGCCATACAGCGGTTAAAGGCGCTGTACACGGCGTTGCTCTTGGGACACATGGCCAGATAGGTAACCGCCTGGGCAAGGGCCAACTCGCCTTCAGGCGACCCCAGACGCTCCTGGGCGTCCCAGGCATCCATACTTAGCTGGAGAGCCCTCGGATCGGCGTTTCCGATGTCCTCACTGGCAATCCGTACCAGCCGTCTTGCTGCGTATAACGGGTCGCAGCCCCCATCAAGCATCCGGCACAGCCAGTACAGTGCTCCGTCCGGGTCCGAGCCGCGCACCGATTTGTGCAGCGCAGAGATCTGATCGTAAAAGACATCCCCACCCTTATCGAAACGACGCAGGCTGGTTTGCATGACCTGCTCGAGCTGGGCCTCCGAGACGGTGTCGCGGCCCTGCTCATCCGGTTCCGCCAGGTCTGCGGCCACCTCAAGGATATTCAGCGCCCGACGGGCATCGCCGCCGGCAGCCGTAGCCATCATCTCCAACACTTCTTGAGGCACCGTCAGGCGCCCGGCAAAGCCGGTGTCTGACTCCAGGGCGCGTTGGAGCAATCGAAGGATCTCGTCGTCCTCAAGATTCTTGAGCACGTAGACTCGGGTTCGGGATAACAGCGCGCTGTTCAGCTCAAACGACGGATTCTCGGTGGTGGCGCCAACAAAGATGAAAGTGCCATCTTCGATATGCGGCAGAAAAGCATCCTGCTGGCTCTTGTTAAAACGATGGACTTCGTCCACGAACAGCAGAGTATCCCGGCCTTCCGAGCTCTTACGGTGACGGGCGCGGTCGACAACTGCGCGGATCTCTTTGACCCCGCTGAGCACCGCCGAAATGGTTTCAAAACTGAGGTCACTGAGGTTTGCGAGCAGCTGGGCGAAGGTGGTTTTACCGACCCCCGGCGGCCCCCAGAGAATCATGGAGTGCAGCTGGCCCTGCTCTACCGCCCGGCGTAACGGCTTGCCAGGGCCAACCAGATGCAACTGGCCGACGTATTCATCCAGTGAGGCTGGGCGCATGCGCGCCGCGAGCGGTCGGAATCCGGTCTGTTCTTCGAACAGGCTGTCCTGCATCAGGCCCCTTCCCGGATGATGTCCACGCCTTCCGGGTAGTCCAGGGAAAAGGCGCTATCGTCCACGCTCTGGTTCAGTCGAATGTCGTCGAAGCTCAGGATGCTGAGCTGGGCCAGGGAATCCTGCATGCGCATTTCCTGCAGTTCGCCCTTGAAGAAGGTCAGGCGAAGGGACACAAACAGGGAATCCGGGTTCCGGGGCTCTAATGTATATTCCCGAGTGTTGTCGCCAATCGCCTTCAGGGACACCCTGTAAGTCTCATCCAGATTGCCGACCTCACCACTGAGCAGCAGTGCTGGAGTGGTTTGCACCCGTTCATCCAGCTTGTGGACAGTTACCTGTTCAAGGTCCGGGTCATAGACTTCAACGGTCTCACCATTGCTGACAATGAACTGAGACAGGGGCGCACTGGTCTCCCAGTAAAACAATCCGGGGCGTTTTGCCTTCAGGGCACCGCGGGTTTCCTGTACCCGATTGCCGTTCTCATTGACCACGATCTGAATAAAGCTCGCCTGGTACGACTCGTAACTCTTGAGCGCCGAGGCCAGTTTTCCGGCAGCATCGCGAGAATTGGCCGAATCATCAGCGGCGTTTGCTGACAGCGCAAAGAGAGCGACCAACGCCAGGGCAATAAGTTTAAAAAATGGGTGCTGTTGCATAGCGAACCGCTCCTAATCTCTTGGGGGTGGTGGTGCCAGCACTTCCCGGGCGCCATTGTGCCCGGCTGAGCTGACCACGCCAGATGCTTCCATGGCATCAACCAGGTTTGCCGCCCGGTTATACCCTATCTTGAATTTGCGCTGGACCGACGAAATGGACACCCGCCGGCCCTCGGTAACAAAGGCGACCGCCTCATCGAACAGGGCATCGCCCTCGCTGTCTCCGCCACCCTCTGTCAGAGTCGGAACGCCGGGCAGGTTTTCACCTTCCGCGCCGTTGAGGACATCGTCGACATAGACAGGCTCACCACGGGCCTTCCAGGCGCTGACCACGCGATGGACTTCATCGTCGTCCACAAAGGCGCCATGGACCCGCACCGGCAAGCCGGAGCCCGGCGGCAGGTACAGCATGTCACCGTGACCGAGCAACTGCTCCGCACCGCCCTGGTCGAGCACGGTACGTGAGTCGATCTTGGACGACACCTGGAACGACATCCGGGTCGGAATGTTGGCCTTGATCAGGCCAGTGATCACGTCCACCGAAGGCCGCTGCGTAGCGAGAACCAAGTGAATACCAGCGGCACGGGCTTTCTGGGCAATCCGGGCGATCAACTCTTCCACTTTCTTGCCAACGATCATCATCATGTCGGCGAATTCGTCGATGACCACCACAATGAACGGCAGGGTCTCCAGCTCCGGTCGCTCCTGCTCGTCGTTCGCCAGATATTCATCCGGCTTCCAGAGCGGGTCGAGCAATGGCTCACCGGCATCCCTGGCGTCTTTCACCTTCCGGTTGTAACCGGCGATGTTCCGGACACCCAGATTGGCCATCAGCCTGTAGCGGCGCTCCATCTCGGCCACACACCAGCGCAATGCGTTGGCGGCCTCTTTCATGTCGGTGACCACAGGCGCCAGCAGATGCGGGATACCGTCGTAGATGCTCAGTTCCAGCATCTTGGGGTCAACCATGATGAAGCGAACCTCATCCGGTGTCGCCTTGAGCAACATGCTCAACAGCATGGCGTTTACGCCAACGGACTTACCGGAACCCGTGGTACCCGCCACCAGCAAATGTGGCATCTTGGCCAGGTTAGCGACCATGGGGTTGCCGCCGATGTCATTACCCAATGCCATGGTGATGGGCGATGCGGACTCTGCGAAAACCCGCGCGCCAAGTACTTCGCTCAGGCGAACGATTTCCCGTTCCTCGTTGGGGATTTCGATACCCACAACAGACTTACCGGGAATGACCTCAACGACACGAACGCTTAGAACGGCCAGCGAACGAGCCAAATCCTTGGCGAGGTTAGAGATCTTGCTGACCTTGACCCCGGCCGCCGGCTTGATTTCGAAGCGGGTGATAACCGGCCCCGGATTGACCTCGACCACTTCCACGGAAACGCCGAAGTCGGCCAGCTTCTCCTCAAGCATCCGGGACATGTGTTCCAGGGACTCTTCGGAGTAGCCTCTCTCTTTGTGCTCCTCCGGAGGATCGAGCAAGCTCAGCGGTGGTATCGGGCTCTCGACGTCTTCCAATAGAGACGCCTGTTTGTCGTTTGTCTTCCCCTGTGCCGGTGGCTGTTCGTTCTTCTTGAACGGGGAAATCTTCAGTGATCGCCCAGCGGGCTGCTGCGCCTGCTCTGCGGACTTAGCCTTGGGCGATGGCTGAGGCTCCGCCGCCGACGCACTGTCATCACGTGAACTGAAGCTCTCAAGCCTGGCCGGCTCGGAATCGATATCGGCCGACAAGCCCTCAAGACCCGGTTCCTTGCGTTCTTTCAGAGCCTCGCCTGTGGGTTTTGCTTTCGCTTTGCCCGGACCGAAACCGGGAATGCGATGCCACCATCTCGGCCCCTGCTTGTCCTTTTTCTCAGCCTTGGGAGCTGGAACCCGGTCTTTAACAACGGGTGGCTCTGCCGATTTTTCCGGCGCCTTGGTGGGCTCTGGCTTGGCCTTCTTTTTATCAGGATCCGGGCTAAACATGTCTTTCAGGGCAAGGCCGAACCTGAGCGTCAGCCCACCGATCTGATCCATCAGCCAGAACCAGGAAAGCCCGGTGGTAACCGTAAGGGCGAACAGGAAAATGGCAATCAACAGAAGTGTGGTGGCAGGCAAATTGAAGAAGCGCACCATCGCCTCAGATACGGCAGTGCCCATGACGCCACCGGAGGACACACCGAGGCCAAACACCGAGTAAAGCGACAGCAGGCTGGTGGCAGAAAGCAGAATCAACAGGAAACCGCCAAACCGCATCATAAACAGCGGCCAGTGCAGATCCATGGAATCGTTGCGGCGCCGGATCAGCATGATCGCGTAGCCCGCGATCATCACCGGGAACAGATAGGCTACCTGCCCGAAGAAGTCCATGAACAGACTGGCCAGCCAGGCACCGGTGCGCCCGGCATAGTTCTGTACGCTGGTGTCGTGACCAATACTGGCCCAGCCGGGATCTGAGGGGCTGAACGTCACCAGTGCCATCGCGAAGTAGATGCACAGGGCAATCAACGCAATCACTGCACCCTCACGGGCGCCCTGTGCCGCCAAATGGCGGAAGCGTTGCTGTTTTTCGGTCAGCTCCTGCGGTGCTTTCTTCGCTTTAGCGGATTCGGCCATGAATACTCAAACGTTTCCATTGCTTGGGTTCTGAAGTGCCTGAAAGCCGCGAGCAAGATCGGTTTTCAGGTCTTCGACTGCTTCTATCCCTACGGAGATCCTTACCAGATTCTCGGTGATCCCCGCGGCATGCTTGTCTTCAGGCGACAGGCGACCGTGAGTTGTGGTGGCCGGATGAGTGATCGTGGATTTGACGTCACCCAGGTTGGCAGTGATCGAAATCATGCGCGTGGCATCGATAAACTGCCAGGCTTCTGTCCGATCGCCCTTCAGCCGGAACGAGAGAACACCCCCGAACCCGGATTGCTGCTGTTTCGCCAACTCGTGTTGCGGGTGACTCTCAAGACCCGCATAAAACACTTCCTCCACGGAAGGCTGTTCTTCCAGCCACAGCGCCAACTGTAGCGCATTGTCGCAGTGAGCACGCATACGAATTGGTAAGGTTTCCAGGCCTTTCAGGAACACCCAGGCGTTAAAGGGGCTCATGGTTGGCCCTGCGGAACGGAGGAAGCCGTACACTTCGTCCATCAAGGCGTTTGGCCCGACCACAACGCCACCAACACAGCGGCCTTGGCCGTCCAGGTACTTGGTCGCCGAGTGAATGATGATATCGGCACCATGCTCCAGTGGTCGCTGCAGGACAGGCGTACAGAAGCAATTGTCGACCACGAACAGGGCATCATTGTCGTGAGCCAGAGTCGCCAGTGCTTTCATATCCGCTACTTCACACAGCGGATTAGACGGTGTCTCGATGAACAGCATCCGAGTCTCGGGCCGCACCGCCTGTGTCCATTCATCCATGTTGGTGAGGCTGACGAACGACGTCTCGACGCCAAACTTTGCCATGTATTTCTGGAACAACACGTTAGTAGTGCCGAATACGCCTCGGGAGCAGACGACATGATCGCCAGCCTTCAACAATGCCATGCAGGTGCTCAGAATAGCGGCCATACCGGACGCCGTCGCTACCGCACGTTCACCGCCTTCCATCGCGGCAATCCGGCCTTCGAAAGCCTGGACTGTCGGGTTAGTAAAACGGGAATAGATATTACCGGGCTCTTCGCCACCAAAGCGGGCAGCGGCCTGGGCGGCACTGCCATAAACAAAACTCGAAGTCGGGAAAATCGGATCACTGTGCTCCAGCTCACCGGTACGAATCTGCCCTGCCCTCACCGCCAGGGTGTCCACGGACATACCTTCAAGATCCGATTCCGGAATCCAGACATTCTCTTCACGACGTAACGTCATGAGCTACTCCTGATTGCACGCACCGCGTGGTTAATCTTCGTCATTGTGCAGGTCGATGATGCCATTATCACCAGAATCTCCGCCCTGTTGCTTGGAGCGGCTGTCATCGTTGCGCGCATCTTCCAGGCGGTCCAGGTAGGCTTTGTCGACATCGCCGGTCACGTACTGCCCAGTGAAGACAGAACACTCCCAGCCCTCAATGTCCTCGTTGACGTCATTGACGCAGGTGATGAGGTCGTCCAGATCCTGGTATAGCAGCCAGTCTGCGCCAATCAGGTCCCGAATCTCTTCAACTGTGCGGTCATGGGCGATCAGCTCGCTGGCCGACGGCATGTCAATCCCGTAGACATTTGGGTAACGCACAGGGGGCGCGGCCGAGGCAAAATACACGTTGCGCGCGCCAGCATCCCGGGCCATCTGAACAATTTCCTTGCAGGTTGTGCCGCGAACAATGGAGTCGTCAACCAGCATGACGTTCTTGCCCCGGAACTCAAGATCAATCGGGTTCAGCTTCTGGCGTACCGATTTTTTCCGCATCTTCTGACCGGGCATGATAAAGGTACGGCCAATGTAGCGGTTCTTGATAAAGCCTTCTCGGAACTTCACTCCCAACCGGTGCGCCAACTGCATCGCAGAGGTACGGCTGGTATCGGGTATAGGCATCACCACGTCAATATCGTGATCGGGCCGCTCACGCAGCACTTTGTCTGCAAGGGTTTCGCCCATTCGAAGACGCGCCTTGTAAACCGATACCTTATCGATAATGGAGTCCGGTCGAGCGAAATACACGTGTTCAAAGATGCACGGGAACAGATGCGGGTCCTCTGCACACTGCTGGGTGTAAAGGGTGCCATCAGTTTCAATATACACGGCTTCACCCGGTGCGATATCCCTTACCAGGGTAAAGCCCGCTGCATTCATGGCCACGCTTTCCGATGCGATCATGTATTCCTTGTTCCCGTTGTCGTCCTCGCGAACGCCGTAGCAGGCCGGGCGAATTCCATTCGGGTCCCGGAAACCGACAATGCCATAGCCGGTGATCATCGCAATGACGCCATAGGCACCACGACATCTTTTATGCACGGCTCGCACAGCGGCAAAGATGTCGTCTTTGGTCGGATTCAGCTTGCCTAGCTTCTGCAACTCATGAGCAAAAACGTTCAGCAGAACTTCGGAATCAGAATTGGTATTGATGTGCCGAAGATCGGTCCGAAACAAATCCTCGCTCAGATCGTCGGCGTTGGTGAGGTTGCCGTTGTGGGCCAGCGTGATGCCGTAAGGGCTGTTGACATAAAACGGCTGCGCCTCGGCTGAACTGGAACTGCCGGCCGTGGGGTAGCGAACGTGGCCGATGCCGACATTGCCGACCAGACGACGCATGTGGCGGGTATGGAAGACATCCCGAACCAATCCGTTGTCCTTGCGGAGGTAAAAGCGCTCATCCTGAAAGGTAACAATGCCCGCTGCGTCCTGGCCCCGGTGCTGAAGTACAGTCAGTGCATCATAGAGCGACTGATTGACGTTGGAAGTGCTGACGATGCCGACAATGCCACACATGGATAAGGTGTTCTCCGAGTGTTAAAACTGAATGTTAGCTAGAGGTGGATGCAGGTGCCACGCCTTGCTGAAGTTGACTGCTGTCTGATTCCCGGTAGCTGTCCGAAGCCGGCCCGAGGAAACGGGCGAATTCATCGCCCAGTGTGCGCCGTGACCAGTCCTCGACCACCGCAAGCTTGTTGATCATGATCGACTCACGCCACCAGGTATCCTGTGCCAGCGGTGTGTAGCGGGTAAAGGCAATGGCGACGATGACAACCACGAGCCCGCGCAAGAGTCCGAAACCCATTCCCAGGACGCGATCCGTCGGGGACAGTCCGGTAGCCCGAACAAGATGGCCAATCATGTTATTGATGATGGCGCCCACAATGAGCGTGCCGAAAAAGAGAATCGCAAAGGCGGCAATCAAGCGCACCAACGGCGTTTCAACCGTGCTCTCCAGAAGGGTTTGCATTTGCGGGTGGAAGGTTCTGGCGAGTATAAACGCGCCTACCCACGTCACCAGAGACAAGGCCTCTCTCACGAAACCCCGCTTCAGACTGATGAGCGTAGACACTGTAATCAGGGCAATGATGACCCAGTCAATCCAGATCAGCGCTTCCATGTAAAACCCGGTGGAAAAAAGGAAGCGCAAATTCTATCAGGAATCGGCCCGCCACCAAACTGCCTGAGCCTTGGAAACTCAAGAAAAGAGGCTCATTTATCTCCGGTGGTCACCAGGCTGTTGAGACTGAAGGATTCGTCCAGGTCGCGCTTTGCAGCTTCGGCATCGGATTTACTGCTAAACGGACCGCTGAACACACGGGTCAGCGTAGTGTCGCCCCGCTCAACTTTCTGAAGATGAGAACCATAGCCTTTGTCACGCACCTGGTCCCGCAAGCGGCGAGCATTATCGGCATTGCCAAAACTACCTAACTGCACCACATAAGCACCGTCCAGTGACCGGGTAAATTCCGCGGACTCTGATTCTTTGCTTTGGCTGCCAGTGCTGTGCTCCGCCGCGGGTTCGGGCTCGGTAGCGACCTGCTCTGCGGGTTCATCGCGCGGGGCCGGGGCATTACTCATCGCAGCCTCGGATTCCTGAGCAACTTCTGACTCCGGCGCGCCTGAGAAAGGTTCAGCCTCCTCTTCCACCAGTCGGTAGTCTGGTGCCTCTCCTGAGTCATCCGATACCACCGATGGCTGTTCGGCGTTGTCAGGACGGGGCTCAGAATACGCCGGTGGCTCTTCGCGGTCAGATTCAGGAGCCGTCACTTCAGGAAACGGAGGCTCCTCCGGAATCTTAATGGTTGTCGAAGTTCGCTCGGAATGCGGCTCATCAAACAGCATCGGAACAAAGATAACCGCCAGGGATACAAGTACCAGCGCCCCGATTATCCTTTGTTTCAGTCCATCCACGATTCCAGGCTCCCGTTGGTTAGCGACGTACCACATTGGCGATAGCAGCAGATACTAACCGCCATCCTGACAGAACTCAAAGCAGCAGCGCCGGCCATGGAGAAAGTTTAAGACGCATCCGGCACACCCTGCCCTGCGAATTTGGCCAGAATATGGGCGATACGCTCGCGCATTTGGTGCCGATCAAGAACCATATCCACCGCACCTTTCTCGAGCAGGAACTGACTGCCCTGAAATCCTTCCGGCAATGTCTCCAACTCAACCTGTTCAATTAGTTCGGACCGGGCGTAGCCAGCCCGAGCATCTGGCTCGGCAATATTCAGGTCACCCAGCATCGCCAGACTGGCCGATACTTCGCCTGAAACCTGCTCGGTCATTACCGAGATGTACGGAAGACCTTCTTGCCTCATCCGCTCAAGAACCGCCGCCGCTTTCGCCATTTGCAATAACGCGCTAAGCCCCTCCTGAATCCGGGCGCCACCACTGGAAGAAAAACAGACCAGGGGGATTCTCCGCTCGATGGCTGCGGTTGCCGCTTGTACGAATTTGTCGCCAACCACCTCACCCATAGTGCCAGACAGGAAACTGGCCTCGAACGCGCAGGCAACAAGGGGCACGCCCAATGTGGTTCCCGTCATTACCAATAAGGCATCGTATTCCCCGGACGTCTGGTGCGCCGCATCGAGCTCATCCTGGTATCGGGCGGCACTCTCGAAGTTCAGCCGATCGGTCGACACCAGAGCGGGCGAAAGCTCCTCACGTCCCTCCTTATCAAGAAAGGAATCCAGCCGTTCTCGCGCGCTAATCCTTGCCAGCCGCCGACGGGCCTCCGCCACCGTAAAAAAGGACCCGAACACGATGATCAGGTCCTGTGGGCGTGCAATGGCCCGGGCCGCTGAAATCGCCTGCGAGACGGTTTCAGAACACTCACAATGAGTAAGCGCCGCGCTCTGAGCCCTCTCGCTAAGAACCTGGGCCGACAATCCTCGGGGCACGGAGAGTCCAGCCAGCCACCAATGATCCACGATGGGCTTCATGGCTTCCAGCACACCATTAACGTCTTTGTCGCCGAGAGCCGCGTAGACCGCAAAAACGCGGCGGCCGGGACTCTTCTCAGCTCCCACGCGACCCGCCAACCAGCGGGCAGCATGGGGATTGTGCCCAACATCAACAAAGACATCGGGCTGCACTGACATCCGCTCAAAACGACCCGGCACCCGGAGTTGCTGGAGCGCACGTTCCATGAGAACGGTATCCAGACCGGGCTCAAGGGTGTGCATCGCTACAACCGCCGCGGCAACGCTGGAGACCGGTAAAGGCCCGGAAGGCAGCGTAACGTCCCGTCCCCGATGAGTCAGCACCAGTCGAGCTGGCCTGTCATCCTGATCGGACTCTACCGGTTGCACCTGATAGTCCCGCCCTGCAAGCGCCAGATCCACCTTCTGCGCGGCCGCCTGTTGAAGCACCGAGCGTGGCGGCTCATCGTCGGCGCATACGGCGGGTATCCGGGGGCGCAGAACGCCAGCCTTTTCAAACCCGATGACTTCGCGGTTGTCACCGAGAAACGCCACATGGTCAATGTCCACGGAGGTAATAATGGCCAGGTCCGGATCCATGACATTGACGGCATCCAATCGACCGCCTAAGCCTACCTCGAGTAGCCAGTCGTCTACCCCCGCCTCCGCGAGCGCCACAAAAGCCGCCAGGGTTCCAAACTCAAAGTAAGTCAGGGAGACGCCCCGGCGGGCCGCTTCCACACGCTCAAAGACGGAGACCAGCGAAGCATCGTCGATATTTCGACCGTTCAGGCGAATTCGCTCGTTGTAGACTTCAAGGTGTGGCGAAGTATAGGCCCCGGTCGTTCGGCCCGCGGCCTGCAGCAACGCCTCCAGAGAGGCGACTGCGCTGCCTTTGCCATTGGTACCGGCGACGGTAATGATTCGGCCAGAGGGTTTACGGGGAAACAGTCGTCGCAAAACGACAAGCACTCGATCCAGGCCAAGATCAATTTCGGTGGGATGGAGTGCTTCGAGATAGGACAGCCACTGATCGACAGTGGCGCCAGCCCCCGGAGCAACCGGGGACTGGACGTTATTATTGCTCGGCGGGGGCATCAGCTTCCGGTTTTTCCGTTACTTCGAACTCGATGGGCGCCTCAGTTCCAGGGCGCTCATGACCGGTGAACTTGGCCAGCACATGGGCAATGCGTTCGCGCATTTGATGGCGGTGCAAGATCATGTCGATGGCACCGTGCTCAAGCAGGAACTCGCTGCGTTGGAAGCCTTCCGGCAATTTCTCACGCACGGTCTGCTCAATCACTCGCGGACCCGCGAAACCAATCAGGGCATTCGGCTCTGCAATATTGAGATCCCCCAGCATCGCCAAACTCGCGGAAACGCCGCCAAAAACAGGGTCAGTCATCACAGAGATGTAAGGAATGCCCTCCTGCTTCATGCGCTCAAGCACCGCGGCCGTTTTGGACATCTGCATTAAAGACAGTATCGCTTCCTGCATCCGGGCGCCGCCACTGGCGGAGAAGCAGACCAAAGGAATCCGTTCGGCCAGTGCGACATTGGCAGCCTGAACGAATTTCTCGCCCACAACCTGCCCCATTGAGCCACCCAGGAAGTTGAACTCGAAAGCGCAGGCTACCAAGGGGACCCCGAGCGTGGTGCCCTTCATGGCGACCAGGGCATCCTTCTCGCCAGTTGTTTTCTGGGCGTGTGACAGCCGGTCTTTGTAGCGTTTGCTGTCTTTGAACTTCAGGCGATCCCATGGCTCCAGATCGGCTGCAATTTCATGCCGATCTTCAGGATCCAGGAAAACATCAAGTCGACGGCGGGCGTGGACCCGAAGATGATGATTACACTTGGGGCAGACGTCGAGATTCTTCTCAAGCTCTGGCTTGTACAAAAATGCACCGCACTTGGGGCACTTCTTCCATAGGCCTTCCGGCACACCGGTTCGTTGCTTGGATTCCGAGCGAATCTTGCTCGGCATAATCTTGTCCAGCCAGTTACTCATGATTTCATCCTGTCCTTTGATGCCAGTTGGCCTGTCCCTGTCACTCAGGAGCTCAGGCCATCCAAAGCCTCACGCATCGGGTGGAGCAGATCCGTCAGCGCTCGCTTAAGCTGGTCGGTATCTGCCTGGTTTCTAGCTATTGTATCTACCAGGACGCTACCAACAATTACACCATCGGATACCCGCCCCACCGCAGCAGCTGTGTGAGCATCCCGAATACCAAAACCTACCGCTACCGGAAGCGCCGTAAGTTTATGGATATGATCCACGCGACTAGCGACTTCGTCGACGTTGATTTTCGCGGCCCCAGTTACACCATTGAATGAAACATAGTACACATAGCCGGATGAGTGCTCGCTGATCGCACGAATACGGTCGTCGGTGGTGGTTGGCGACAGCAGGAAAATGGCATCCAGGTTGCGCTCAGTAAACAGCGGTGCCACGTCGTCCGCTTCCTCGGGCGGTAGATCCACCGTCAGGACTCCGTCGACACCAGCATCAACCGCAGCGTCGGCAAAGGCTTCATAACCCATCGCTTCCATCGGGTTGAGATAGCCCATCAGAACGATCGGCGTTTCGCTGTCTCTGGTA
The DNA here is from genome assembly GCF_030297175.1 of Marinobacter sp. LA51. Lineage (NCBI taxonomy): Bacteria > Pseudomonadati > Pseudomonadota > Gammaproteobacteria > Pseudomonadales > Marinobacteraceae > Marinobacter > Marinobacter apostichopi. Next base: position 1,984,986 of record NZ_AP028070.1, read on the forward strand.
CGGAATTCCTTGACCATGGCAATGACCTGGCGCAGCGACGTCCCATGTTTCAGGGCACGCTCACAGGCCAGCTGGATAACCGGACCGTCGGCCATGGGATCGGAAAACGGCACGCCCAACTCGATGATGTCGGCACCTGCAGCCACCAGGGTGTGCATCAGCCCTACCGTTGCATCGGGATGCGGGTCACCGGCGGTGATGTAGGGAATAAGTGCCTTGCGACCTTGTCCTTTCAGGGCCTCGAGGGTCCTTTCAATTCGGCTCATGCCTGCTCCTGTAACTTCTTCAGATCTCGATGCCTTCAAGCTTGGCAACCGTGTTGATGTCTTTATCGCCCCGACCGGACACGTTGATCACGACGGTTTGATCTTTGTCCATAGTAGCCGCAAGTTTGATGGCATAGGCCACCGCATGGGCTGTTTCCAGTGCCGGCATGATCCCTTCTACACGGGTCAGTTTACGGAACCCTTCCATAGCCTCATCGTCGGTGACGGACACATAATTGGCACGACCGATGTCTTTCAACCAGCTGTGCTCAGGTCCCACACCCGGGTAGTCAAGACCGGCACTAACGGAATGGGTGCCAGCGATCTGGCCATTCTCATCTTCCATCAAGTAAGTGCGGTTGCCATGAAGGACACCGGGGCGGCCCGCGCACAGGGGAGCAGCGTGCTTGCCGGTTTCAATGCCCAGACCACCGGCCTCAACACCGTACAACTGAACAGATTCGTCAGACAGGAATGGGTAGAACATACCGATAGCGTTCGAACCACCACCTACACACGCCACCAGGGCGTCCGGAAGTTTACCGGTTTTCTCCAGCGCCTGGCGGCGAGTTTCACGGCCAATGACCGACTGGAAATCACGAACCAGCATCGGATACGGGTGCGGACCGGCGACCGTGCCAATGATGTAGAAGGTTTCGTCTACGTAGGATACCCAGTCGCGCATGGCCTCGTTCATCGCATCTTTCAACGTGCGAGTGCCACTTTCAACCGCGTGCACTTCGGCGCCCAGCAGCTTCATGCGGAACACGTTCAGCGACTGGCGCTGCACATCCTCGGCCCCCATGAAAACGTGACACTCCAGGCCAAGACGGGCACACACGGTTGCGGTCGCAACGCCGTGCTGGCCGGCGCCGGTTTCGGCGATGATCCGCTTTTTACCGAGAAAGCTTGCCAGCAACGCCTGGCCGATGGTGTTGTTCACCTTGTGGGCGCCTGTGTGGCAAAGATCTTCACGCTTCAACCAGATCTGCGCACCACCGGTTTCCCGGGTCAGTCGTTCTGCGAAATACAGTGGCGTGGGCCGACCGACATAATCCGCCAGCTCTTTGTCAAAGCGGGCCTGGAACTCGGGGTCGTTCTTCAGCATCTTGTATTCTTTCTCGAGCGTCATCAGGGAATCCATCAACGTCTCGGATACAAACCGTCCGCCAAAGGCCCCAAAGTGACCCCGTGCATCCGGCAGCGCGCTCAGCATTTCTTCAGTCAATTTCTCAGACACGGTGAACCTCTTTGATAAAGTCGGAAATTTTTTGGAAATCCTTGATACCTTTACTGCGCTCCACACCACCACTGACATCAACGGCCCAGGGTTGCACCTGCTCGACAGCGCGGAACACGTTATCAGAAGACAAACCACCGGCCAATATAAGCGGAAGCGGCCTTTCTGACGGGATCAGATCCCAGTTGAATGACTTCCCCGTTCCTCCGTAGTGATCGGGGTCCCAGGCATCCACAAGCAGGCCTGCGGCCTCGTGGTACCGGGCAAAGGCCTGAATCACTTGTTCGCGATTCTGAACCCGTATGGCCTTGATCCAGCGACGCTGAAATTGGCTGCAAAACTCGGGGCTTTCATCCCCGTGAAACTGGAGCAAATCCAGAGGCAGATGAGAAAGCGCCTCTCTCACCTCCTGCTCCGTCGGATTTACGAACAGGCCGACAATAGAAACGAAGGCCGGAACCGATCGAATCAACCTCTGGGCATCCGCGATGCTGACCGCACGTGGGCTCGACTCGTAAAAGACAAAGCCCAGCGCATCAGCCCCGGAGGCTACCGCTGATTCCACGTCCTCGGTGCGCGTCAGGCCACAAATCTTGATTCGCGTACTCATGCCTGTTGTACCGGTTGCTTCGGGTGAATGTGGGTTGGCGGTATTGGTCGGTTCTCTGATCGATCAAACCAGGGTCGTAAAAATCCTGGCCCGCACTCAGCCTGAGGGATACCAAAATGACCGGGGTAACCAACGTCGACAAGGTACAGGCCATGCGGCGGCGCCGTGACCCCCGCCACAGTTCTGTCTCTTGCCCCTAGTATGTCATGAATCCATTGAGTCGGCTTCTGCCCTGCACCAACCGCCATCAAAGCGCCCGCTATGTTCCGTACCATATGGTGCAGAAACGCGTTTGCCTGAACGTCTATTACGACAAAGTTGCCTTTACGGGTTACCGCGATCCGCTCCATATACCGGATTGGTGTGCGGGACTGGCACCCCGCCGCCTGGAACGACGAAAAATCATGCTCGCCCAACAAAGCCTGTGCGGCTTCATGCATTCGGTCAGCATCGAGGGGACGGAAGGTCCAGCTGACCTGACCTCGTTGGATGCCGGGTCGAACCGGATGATTATAGATAACGTATCGATATCGCCGATAAACGGCAGAAAAGCGGGCGTGAAAATCTTCAGTGCCATTACCGGCCCAATGGACAGCAATGTCACTGGGCAAGGCGGTGTTGATGCCCATCACCCAGGAGCGAAGACTCCTGATCGACGGGGTTTCAAAGTGGGCAATCTGGTAGCTGGCATGCACACCGGCATCGGTTCGCCCGGCACAAACCAGATCCACGGGATGATTCGCAACTTTGGCAACCGCAGCCGCCAGGTTCGCCTCCACCGAGCGTACTCCGGATTTCTGCTGCTGCCAGCCGTGAAAATCGCGTCCATCATATTCAAATGCAATGGCGACCCGGCCGTTACCAATTTCAATATCCGTGGTGAGTTGTTGAGGTTCGAAGAACAAGCGCCTATCCGAAAAAAGTCATACTGAAAAAAACAAAGCGCCGGCTTGTGTCGGTCAAGTACCCGACGGCCGGCGCTTTTACCTGAATGACTCGATTATAACGAATCAGGACAGATTTTTAAGGAGATCCTGTGCTTCACCTTTCTGCTCGTCATCTCCTTCCAGCGCAACTTCCTCAAGGATGTCGCGGGCACCATCACTGTCGCCCATCTCAATGTAAGCGCGGGCCAGATCCAGCTTGGTCGCCGCTTCATCGGTCCCAGCCAGGAAATCGAAGTCATCTTCGTCTCCCAGCTCACTCTCATCAATATCGATTGCAGCGGATTTAGACGTATCTTCGCCCACGGTTTCTGAAGCCACCGGCAGTTCGATGTTGTCGTCGTCACTCGCCAGTGACTCAGGCTCACCCAGGTCATCCAAGGCACTCAATTCTTCCAGCTCCTCGGTGCCTGCAATTTCGTCCTCCGGGCTATCCGCTTCGGTCTCCCCAAGAACATCACCTTCGGCAAGCGTATCCTCAAGGTTCAGCTCATCATCCAGCGCAGGCGTCTCACCTTCCTGAGGATTGGCCGAGTCTGCGGAATCAGAGAACTCTTCCATAAGTGCCAGATCCTCATCCGAAACGTCCAGTTCAAGATCGTCGAGGGAAGACTCTTCCATTTCTTCGCCTCCAAGCTCGTCGTCTTCGCCCGCCACCTTGTCTAGCTCGGCATCTAGTTCGTCGAGGAAAGACTCGTCGAGGGAGTCAACATCCGACTCGCCGGACTCCGACTCAGTGCTGGACACTTCTTCGCTTGCACCAACCTCAAGAGCATCTGTCTCAGGCTTTTCATCAAGAGCGCTATCGAGTTCCAGCTCAAGATCGTCAGCTTCATCGCTCTCGCTCAATTCCAACGAGCTCTCATCTTCGAGATCGATTTCCAGCGCCGAGTATTCGTCGTCGCTCTCTAGGTCACTCTCTAGGTCACTCTCTAGAGAGGTTTCGAGCGAAGACTCCTGGTCTGCATCGACCTTTTCTTCCGAATCCAGAGAAATTCCCGACAGATCGTATTCGATCATGCCATCGTCGTTCTTCTCTTCAGCAGTCTCTTCAGCTGCCCCTTCAGAAAGGTCTTCAGCAGACTCGTCTGACCCCATGACTCCGGCATCGGCCGACTTTTCAGCAGACTCTACTTCATTGAGATCGAAATCAGCGAAGTCTGTATCCAGTTCACCAAATTCGTTCTCAATCTGCTCTTCCTGCTCTGAATCGTACTGGTCAGCCAGTAGCTCATCCGACAGTTGCATCTCGTTGTCATCAGATGCTGCCGTTTCAGTCTCCAGCGACTCCGCGCTGCCAAATGAATCGGATCTGAGTTGTGACTCGAGATCGTCAATGCTCGGCATTGCTTCCGCTTCGTCCAGTTGAGCTCTCAGCGCTGTTGCAGAAGCCATTGCCTGATCGTCATCCAGCGCAGCGATCTCACCAAACTGCTTTTCAAAAGAAGCGCGATCCTGACTGTCGGCATAGACTCCCAGCAACTTCAGGCGCAGATCGGTGCGGCTTGGCTCTCGGGAAATCGCAGTCTCGAGAGTCTGAGCGGCCTGATCGTGCCGGCCATAGGCAATGTAGGTTTCGGCCTCGGCCAGCGGGTCGTCGGCCTGCTCCGGCTCCTCGTCATCCAGGCTCAGTTGGAAGGAGTCGCTGTCATCCTCGGGCTCACCATTCAGCTGCTCGTAAAACGCCTTTTCACGATTGGCGTTCCTTCGAGCCAAGAGCAGCAACAGCAGCAACAGAACGATCAGGCCACCACCAACTGCGATCTGATAAATGGCGTTGTTAGTAATGGAGTCGAAGATGTTACCCAATAAGCCTTTGTCGGCAGCTGGTTGCTGATTGGCCGGCTGCGGCTCCGGCGCCGCTTCTTCGGATGCAGCTTCCGGAGCGACAGGCTGTGCCTCTGCACCCTCTGCCTGCTCAGGCTCAACGTCAACCTTGGAACCTTCATCTGCAGCTTCGGCTTCAGCGGTTTCGCCTGCTGGCGCCGTAACTGATTCCTCAGTGGCCGCAGCAGATTCGCCGTCCGCGGCATCACCTACCGGCTCCGCTCCACTTGCATCGGCAACCACCTGATCCTGCCCAGTGGCTTCGGCTTCATCTGCCTCAGGAGTGCCTTCTGTGCCAGCGGCACCCTCGACAACACCTTCCGGCGCATCGGCTGCTGCGGTTTCACCAGACTCTCCAGCCATCTCCTGCATTTCTGCCAGCTGACTATTCTTCAGCTCGAGCAATCGCTGCAAAGTCTCAACCTGCTCTTGCAGATCATCAACGCGGGTGTTCAGCTCTTCATTTTCACGGCGGGCACTTTCAAGCTGCTCCATCGCAACCGCACTACCGGCGTCGGCACCGCCGGCAAGCTGACCATCGCCACCCGCAGAGCCGCCTTCAGTTGCTTCGCGACTCTCTTCATCCGAGACAAGAAGCTTGAGCTCATCACCGCCAGCTGCTACTGCCGATTCCGGTGCCGCCTGAGGCTGGCTTGGGGCCGTGGCGTCAACGGTGCGCTTTGGCGTCTGGAATTCAGTGTTCTGCTGGCTGACCGCACGGGTCGCCTGGGCTCGCGTGCGTGACTGGATCTGATCCAGTGTCGGCACCCGCAGAACCTCTCCCCGCTTCAGGCGATTTATGTTTCCGCCAATAAAGGCATCGGGATTCAGATCCTGAAGGGCAAGCATCACCTGCTGCATCGACACCGAGTCGTTAGGCCTAACTCGCGAGGCGATGGTCCAGAGGGTATCGGAGGACTGGGTTGGGCCCAGGGTAGTACCCTGGTAGCCACGGCTCAGGGATTGCTGAGCCTGAGTCTGGCGACGAACAGATTCGTTGCTTCGCGTAGAGGTGGGCTGCGGCTGGACTGAAGTAACCGCTGGCGCACTGACCTGCTCCTGAACACCGGAATCTTCAGCGTATACGGGAGGATCCACCAGTACGGCGTATTCCCTCATCAACCTTCCGCTTGGCCAAGTCATCTCAAGCAGAAAGTTCAAATATGGTTCACGCAAGGGCTCCCTGGACGACACATTGACCGCCAGCGACCCATCGTTTTGTGTAACAACCTGGAACCTGAGTTTACTCAGAAACTGGTTGCGGCTGAGTCCAACCCTTTCATAGGCAGATTCGGGGGCGACGTTCACGAACACGTCCCCGGGATCTACTCCTCGACTTTGGGGCAGAACTATCTCTGCATCCAAAGGCTCGTTCAGGTAAGACTGAAGTTCAATTTCTCCCAGCCCCAGGGCTTGTGCGACGCTGGAGCCAAGCCCTCCCGCCAGAGCCAGGGCAACCGCAAGCTTGCGTACCTTCATGCTTTTTCCTTTCCAGTCTCCGTTATTCGTTACTGCTTTAATAAAACAGAATCGGACGAGGTTGGATGACTTCCGTCTGGATAGTTCTAGTTATTATGTCGTGTTATTAACGTTCGATCCGGCAAGTATTGTTGATAATGTCCCTTTAATCAATCAATCAGCCGCATTCCTTGTACCATTTTGTATCAACCGCGCGGAACTCCCTAGCGCCCTTGAAAATAACAGGGGCGAAGACTGAAATCAGCCTTCGCCCCTCTTCCGGTTCTCAGAAACCGGACACAGTTGGCATTAATCGCCAACCCGTAACATTTCTTAACGTTCCTGCAGGATTCGCAGCATGCGCCTCAGCGGCTCAGCAGCGCCCCACAGCAACTGGTCACCCACCGTAAAGGCAGAGATATACTCCGGCCCCATGGCTAGCTTCCTGATCCGACCGATCGGAACGCTGAGGGTTCCCGTGACCTTGGCAGGCGTGAGCTCTTCCATAGTGGCATCGCGATCATTGGGAATCACTTTAACCCAATCGTTCGCCTTCGCCAGAATCGACTCAATTTCCTCGACCGGCACGTCCTTCTTGAGCTTGATAGTCAAGGCCTGACTGTGGGAGCGCATCGCACCGATACGGACACAGATACCGTCGATCGGGATCGGGTTGTCGCTGCGACCCAGAATCTTGTTGGTCTCAACACCGGCCTTCCACTCTTCCTTGCTCATTCCGTTGTCGAGCTGCTTGTCGATGAACGGAATCAGACTGCCGGCAAGCGGCACATCGAAGTGCTCAGTCGGGAACTCACCGGAACGCATGGTTTCGGTAACCTTGCGATCAATTTCCAGAATGGCGGACGACGGATCGGCCAGCTCGGATTTCACGCTGCCATGCAAATCACCCATCTGGTTAAGCAGTTCCCGCATGTTCTGGGCACCGGAACCGGAAGCGGCCTGATAGGTCATGGGAGAAACCCACTCGATCAGATCCTGTTCAAGCAGACCACCGAGAGCCAGCATCATCAGACTGACGGTGCAATTACCACCAACGTAATCCTTAACACCCTTATCCAGGGCCGAATCGATCACATTGCGGTTAACCGGATCCAGCACAATCACTGAATGGTCGACCATGCGCAGGGTCGATGCGGCATCGATCCAGTAGCCCTGCCAACCGGCATCGCGCAGCTTCTGGTAGACCGCCGAGGTGTAATCCCCACCCTGGCAGGTAACGATAACATCGAGCGTTTTTAAGGTATCGATATCGAACGCGTCCTGGAGTGGAGGCACCCCGTCCTTGCCAACGTCCGGCGCCGGTTTACCGGTCTGCGACGTTGAGAAAAATACCGGATCGATATCGGCGAAATCGTTTTCGTCACGCATGCGCTGCATGAGGACCGAGCCCACCATGCCACGCCAACCTACAAGTCCAACTCGCTTCATGTGCGACCTTTGAACCTCTTTTATGCCCGCCCTCAGCCCTTTTCGCTGGCTGGGACAGGATGGGTGATCCCGCGGCAGCCGCATCGTGGTGCCGTCGGGTCTCAAATAATCGGGACAGGCGCCTGCTTACAGGGCAGCCAGTACGGCTTCACCCATTTCACGGGTCGAGACCCGTTTGCCGTCATCGGACATGATGTCAGCTGTACGCAAGCCCTGATCCAACACCTTGCTGACCGCTGCCTCAATAGCCTCCGCGGCTGCGTCCTCACCCAAGCTGTAACGCAACATCATTGCGGCACTCAGGATGGTCGCCAGCGGATTGGCAATGCCTTGCCCGGCAATATCCGGGGCTGAACCGTGGCAGGGTTCATACATACCCTGCTTGTCTGAGTTCAGCGACGCCGATGGCAACATGCCAATAGACCCGGTCAGCATAGCTGCTTCGTCAGAAAGAATATCACCAAACATGTTGCCAGTCACAATCACGTCGAATTGCTTGGGTGCGCGAACCAGCTGCATGGCGGCGTTGTCCACATACATATGAGACAGCTCGACATCCGGGTACTCCCGACACAGATCGTTCATGATTTCGCGCCACAGCACGGTCACTTCCAGGACGTTGGCCTTGTCCACGGAGCACAGTTTCTTGCCCCGCTGCTGAGCCGCCTCAAAGGCCACACGACCGATTCGGCGAATCTCGGATTCGGTATAAGCGTAAGTGTTATAGCCCTGGCGCTCACCGCTCTCAAGTTCACGAACGCCTCGCGGCTGACCAAAATAGATGCCGCCGGTCAGCTCTCGCACGATCATGATATCCAGACCAGACACCACCTCGGGCTTCAGTGACGACGCCGAGGCCAGCTGGGGATACAGGATGGCCGGCCGCAGATTCGCAAACAGCTCCAGATTCGAGCGCAGGCCCAGCAAGCCCTTTTCCGGTCGCTTTGCCATCGGGAGGCTGTCCCACTTCGGGCCGCCAACTGCACCCAACAGGATGGCATCGGCTTTTCTGGCACTCTCCAGTGTTTCCGTGGGCAGCGGCGAATCGGTCGCATCGATGGCAGCACCACCGACCAGACCCGATTCAAAGCTGAGCCCCAACCCAAATTTTTCGTTTACTTTTTTCAGTACCTGTTCCGCTTCGGCAACGATTTCGGGACCGATACCGTCGCCCGGCAGCATTAATACGGTTCTGGACATAATCCTTTCCTGTGTCAGATCTACTTCAGTCAATAAGAATCAGTTTCCGGCGCCAAACAACCAGGGCGCGGTCTGTCGACGCTGCTCTTCGTAGGACTTGATCACATCGGCTTGCTCGAGAGTGACGCCGATATCATCGAGGCCATTCAGGAGGCAGTGGCGACGGAAGTCATCAACCTCAAAATTGAAGGCCTCACCGGCAGGCGTGGTGACCGTCTTTGCCTCGAGATCAACCGCCAGTTGATAGCCCTCTTGAGCTTCAGCCTCAATGAAAAGCTGATCAACAAGTTTTTCTTCCAAAACAATTGGTAACAACCCATTCTTAAAGCAGTTGTTATAAAAAATATCGGCAAAGCTGGGAGCAATGATCACTCGAAAACCATAGTCTTCCAGCGCCCAAGGGGCGTGCTCACGGCTCGAGCCACAACCAAAGTTAGTGCGGGCAAGCAGCACACTGGCGTTTTTATACCGATTCTGGTTAAGCACGAAATCCGGATTGATCGGCCGCTCGGAGCAATCCTGGTCCGGCTTTCCTTCATCCAGATAGCGCAGTTCATCAAACAGGTTCGGCCCAAACCCGGTCCGCTTGATGGATTTCAGAAACTGCTTGGGAATGATCATGTCCGTATCCACATTGGAACGGTCCATGGGGGCCACCAGGCCCTGGTGTTGCTTTAATGCGCGCATGGTCTCTCTCCTGTGGCTCAGTTCATCAATTCACGGACATCAACGAAATGGCCGGTAACCGCTGCAGCGGCGGCCATGGCTGGGCTGACCAGGTGGGTACGACCACCAAAGCCCTGACGTCCTTCGAAGTTCCGGTTGGACGTGGACGCGCAATGCTCACCCTGCCCCAATTTGTCGGCATTCATGGCCAGGCACATGGAACAACCCGGGTCACGCCACTCCAATCCAGCTTCAATGAAGATCTTGTCGAGCCCCTCTTGCTCAGCTTGAGCTTTCACCAGGCCAGAGCCCGGGACCACCATGGCCTGCTTCAAACCAGCAGCAACCTTGCGCCCCTTGACCACTGCCGCGGCTTCGCGCAGATCCTCAATACGGCTGTTGGTGCAGGAACCGATAAACACCCGGTCCAGGACAATGCCCGTGATCGGCGTGTTGGGCTCAAGCCCCATGTACTTCAGAGCCCGAACAATGCCTTCACGCTTGATGGGATCCTGCTCTTTGGCCGGATCCGGCACGAAGCCGTCGACGCCGGCGACCATTTCCGGTGACGTACCCCAGCTGACCTGCGGTTTGATCTCAGAGCCCTCGAGCTCAACGACTTTATCGAAGGCAGCATCGTCGTCGCTGTGCAGGGTGCGCCAGTGGTCTACCGCTGCATCCCACGTTTCACCGGTCGGTGCAAACGGACGGCCACGCACGTAGTCAATGGTGGTGTCATCCACGGCGACCATGCCCACCCGGGCACCTGCCTCAATCGACATATTGCAGATGGTCATTCGGGCTTCCATGCTCAAACCACGAATGGCTTCACCGCCAAATTCGATGGCATGGCCGGTACCGCCGGCGGTACCGATCTTGCCGATGATGGCCAGCACAACGTCTTTACCCGTCACTCCTGGCCCGAGCTTGCCGTTCACCTTTACCAGCATGTTCTTCATTTTCTGCTGCACCAGGCACTGGGTCGCCAGTACGTGCTCAACCTCTGAGGTGCCAATGCCATGCGCCAGACACCCGAAGGCGCCGTGGGTGGAGGTATGGGAATCGCCACAAACGATGCTCATACCGGGCAGCGTTGCACCCTGCTCAGGCCCGATAACGTGGACGATGCCCTGGCGTTGGTCCTTGATCTTGAATTCGAGGATGCCGAACTCGTCGCAATTCTTGTCGAGGGTTTCCACCTGGGTGCGGGAGACCGGATCAACAATGCCGTCGATGCCCTTGTCTCGATCCGTGGTCGGAACGTTGTGATCAGGCGTGGCGATGTTGGCATCGATCCGCCAGGGCTTACGCCCAGCCAAACGCAAGCCCTCAAACGCCTGCGGCGAAGTGACTTCGTGCAGCAGTTGACGGTCGATATAGATCAACGCAGAGCCGTCGTCCCGTTGCTTGACCAGGTGGTCGTCCCACAGTTTGTCGTATAAGGTCTTGCCCGCCATGATTACTCTCTCGCTCGTAGGGGGTTCTTGTTTGTTCAATGAATGGGGCTATCTTACTCCCCCGCGCCCGATAACCTCAATTCATGTTTTTTATTCTTTGCATTCCAAATTGGCATAACTTATTTTTGAGCCTGTAGCGCTCACTGCATGCGCACTTATTACAACCACTACCCCGGTGAAGCCCATGGACTCCAATTCCCTTCGCGCCTTTCTGACCATTGTTGATCAGGGCTCTTTCTCAGAAGCCGCCGAGGTTCTGCACCTCACCCAGCCGGCCATCAGTAAACGGCTGGCGACACTGGAGCACCAACTGGGCACCACCTTGATTGACCGCAGTCATCGGCAAATCCGGCTGACAGAAGCCGGTACTCGCCTGCTCCCTCACGCACGCCTGATTCTGGACGAAATCCACAACGCTCGGGTGTCGCTATCCCCAGATAATGAAGCCCTTGCCGGTGAGCTGCAGATCATAGCCAGCCACCACATTGGCTTGCACCATCTGCCCAACTGGCTGCGACGCTTTTCCGCAGATTACCCCGACGTGAAGCTGAACCTGCAGTTTATGGAATCGGATGCGGCCTACGCACAGATGCGCAAACGAAAGGCGGAACTGGCGTTTGTCACACTCAGTGACAGCATGGAGAGCCATTTCATGGTGTACGAGCAATGGGCAGACCCGATGGCCTTTGCCACTGGACCGGACCACGAACTCACCAGCCAAAATCCAGTAGCCCTCGGTGATCTGGCTCGCTACCCGGCACTCCTGCCGGACACCACAACCGCCACCTACCGAACCGTCAGCCGCCTGTTCCTTGAGGCAAACCTGCCCTTACAGCAACAGATTCCGACCAACTACCTGGAAACCATAAAGATGATGACCAGTGTCGGACTGGGCTGGAGCGTTCTACCCATCCGCATGCTGGACAACTCTGTTCACAGGCTGGATCTCGGCTTCTCGGTTTCGCGGGTACTGGGTGCAATTGGGCTTTCAGGCCGTCGGCTTAGCCTTGCGGCCCAGGCCTTGTTGGCAATCGTGCGGGAAGAAGAACTGAACACAGGCCAGACACCGGATTAGCCTTCCGTTTGCACAGCAGGTGCTGGAGGCGGCCTCAACCCCCGCCAGGTAATGACGATGGCAACCAGCATGGCAACGGCACCGCCCCAGAACGCAGCCGAGGTGCTGAAACCATCAACAAGAAACCCGGACATCCAGGCCCCCAACGCACCGCCTGCGCCAAAGGTCAGACCGCTGTAGAGCGCTTGGCCCTGACCGTGATGATGCTTACCAAAGAAACCCTGAATGTACTGAACCGAGAGCGCATGCAACGCGCCATAGGAAGCCGCATGCAGACACTGCGCGAAGATCAGCACTGCCAACACATCGGTCACCTCTGCAATTAGTACCCAGCGAATCATGGTCAGCGTGAGCGCACCGATCGCAATCTGTCGGAAACTGAACCGATGGGACAGCCGGTGCATGACCAGGAAAAGGCCTATTTCGGCAATCACCCCCAACGACCACAGCAAACCAATGGAGAGCTTGCCATACCCGTGCTGATCCAGATGGATGCTGAAAAACGTGTAATAGGCCCCGTGCGACACCTGCAGCAAGAAGTTCATCAGGAAGAACGCAATCACTGCAGGGTGCGTCACAATCGCTTTCAAACTGCCCTTAGGCGCAGAGGGTTTACGCTCGCCTTGTTCTGCGGGCAACAGGAACGCAGAGACCGCGATACCTGCGAACACGGGCAGCAGCAGCCAGGGAAGACTCTGTATGGGCACATATTCAAGAATGGCACCAACAAGCCCGACGGCGACAATGAATCCTACCGAGCCCCAGAGCCGGACCTTGCCGTACTTATCTTTGCGTTTGCCGAGTGTGCGGAGCGTGATGACTTCGTAAAGCGGGAGAATGGCATTCCAGAAGAAGGTGAACGCCAGCATGACCAACAGCAATCCGTAAAAGCCGGGCTCCAGAAACACGCCCGCAAAAAACAGCGAGCCGGTGATAGCTCCGAAACGAACCAGACGTACTCGCTGCCCGGTTCGGTCACCCAGCCAGCCCCAGACACTGGGGGCAACAATCTTGGTCAGCTGGATCGTCGCCATCAACGTGGCGATCTGGAGATAGGTGAATCCCTGCCCCTCCAGGTAAAGGGACCAATACGGCAAAAGCCCTCCCAGGAGGGCAAAGAACCAGAAGTACAGATTTGACAGTCGCCAGTAGATAGCCTGCGCTCCCAAGCCAGCCGAGGCTTACAACTGGCCCAGCACCGGCGTGTCTACCGACACATCACAGTTTTGTCCCCGGTGACGCAGGTAATGATCCATCAACACGATGGCCATCATCGCCTCGGCAATCGGCGTGGCGCGAATACCAACGCACGGATCGTGACGTCCGGTGGTGATGATCTCGGCCGGGTTGCCGTGAACATCGATGCCGCGTCCGGGCAGGCGGAGGCTGGAGGTCGGCTTTAAAGCGATACTCGCCGTGATCGGCTGGCCAGAGGAAATACCACCCAGCACGCCACCGGCGTTGTTCGACAAAAAGCCTTCCGGCGTCATTTCATCCCGGTGCTCAGTGCCCTTCTGTTCAACACTGTCAAAGCCGGCCCCAATCTCCACCGCCTTGACCGCATTGATGCTCATAAGCGCATGGGCAAGATCGGCGTCGAGACGATCGAATATAGGCTCGCCCAATCCCGGCGGGACACCCTCAGCTACCACGTTGATACGAGCACCGATGGAATCACCCTCCTTTCGGAGTGCGTCCATGTAGGCCTCCATTTCTGGCACCTTATCGGCATCCGGGCAGAAGAATGGATTCTGGTGCACCTGGTCCCAATCGATCTTTTCGATCTTGATCGGGCCCAACTGAGACAGATAACCGCGAATGGTAATACCCAGGCGTTGCTCCAGGTACTTCCGGGCGACCGCACCCGCGGCAACCCGCATGGCAGTCTCCCGGGCAGAAGAACGTCCGCCACCACGGTAGTCACGCACACCGTATTTGTGCATGTAGGTGTAATCAGCGTGCGCGGGCCGGAACTGCTCGGCGATCTTGGAGTAATCCTTGGAGCGCTGATCGGTGTTCTCGATCAAAAGGCCGATCGGCGTGCCAGTAGTCTTGCCTTCAAACACGCCCGACAGAATCCGCACTTCATCCGCCTCCCGACGCTGAGTGGTGTGTCGGGAGGTGCCGGGTTTGCGAAGATCCAGATCCCGCTGCATGTCCGCTTCTGTTAGCTCCAGACCTGGAGGGCAACCATCAATAATGCAGCCCAGTGCAGCGCCGTGGCTTTCACCAAAAGAGGTGACCGTGAACAACTTTCCGAAGGTATTTCCCGACATGATTCAGCACTTTATTCAGTTTATATAAGAAAAGGGTTTAAGCCTTTTTCTGCCATTCGCGAAGGGCTTCCGCAGTAATCAGGAACACCCCATCACCACCGTTCTCAAACTCCAGCCAGGTCAGCTGAAGATCCGGATAGGCGTCATCCATCGCGCCCCAGCTGTTGCCAACTTCCACAATGAGGAGTCCATCCTGCGTCAGGTGTTCGGCCGCCTTTTCGAGTATCCGATGCGCAATATCCAACCCATCAGACCCAGCCGCCAATCCCAACTCAGGTTCGTGATGGTATTCATTCGGCATGTCAGCAAGATCTTCCGCATCGACATAGGGCGGATTGCTCAGAATGACATCGTACTGGCCGATTACGTTGCTGAATACGTCTGACTGGATGCATTGGACCCGATCACCAAGCTCGTGCAGGTCAATGTTCGATTCAGCCACCTCCAGCGCATCTACCGAGATGTCGGCCAGATCAACCAGAGCGTCTTCAAATACGCTGGCCGCGCCAATGCCAATGCAGCCACTGCCGGTGCAAAGATCCAGCACACGGTTCACTGACTTGTCGCCCAACCAGGGCTGAAGCCCGTTTTCAAGCAATTCCCCGAGGGGTGAGCGCGGCACCAACACACGCTCATCGACGTGGAACGGCATCCCCATGAACCAAGCCTCACCCAGCAAGTACGCGAGCGGCACCCGCTCAGTAATCCGGCGCTCGATACGCTCGTGAATCAGCTGTCGCTCTTCACGGACCAAGCGTGCATCGAGAAAAAGGGTGTTGTTTTCCAGCGGAAGGTTCAGGGATCGCATCACCAATTGCACCGCCTCGTCCCAGACATTATCGGTGCCATGACCAAAATACAGCTCGGAAGCCGCAAATTGCGTTGACGCGTATCGCAGATAGTCGCGAACGGTGTGTAGGTCATCAATAGGGCTGGTCACGGGCACGGTCCTGCAAGGCAAAATTAACAGCGCGGCATTATACGCCCTTTCGTGCCCACCCTGCAGCCTCTGCGGCGTCCGGTCGTTGCAGACGCCGGTCAAATAGCGAGTGGGCCCGAGCTGTTGCGGTTCTCCTCAAATCTGTCCAGTGCTGCCGACATGCGCTCTCGGCCAAGCTGAATCAACTCCGGCGCCTTGTGGTAGTCGTAGCTTCTGCTGGCGTTCTTTGGAATGTTGACCAACAGATCCGGCGGATAGCCGGCAAGTTTGTACTGTACTAGAGCGCTCTGCATGGTTTCCACGGTCAGGTTCATAACATCGAACTTGCCAATCCCCAGCTTGTCCCAATCAATGGTTTCGTGATCTTCCTGAGCCCTTTTCTCAGGGCCGTTTTTTTCTTCTTGCTTTAACGCGCCTTTCTTCCGCATCTCCCGGGAAATCTTATCCTCCGGGGTTTCATCACCATCGCCCTTTCGCGCCGTCAGGGATTTGAGAGTATCCCAATCAAACCAGCGGGACGCCTTTTCCCGAATCGTGTCCATCCATTCATCCACGTCCGCACCTTCGTCATCCGGGCTGAACGCCGCGTCCGGGATTCGGCGACGCCGTTCGTCTTCGCCGCTGAGATTCACCGCGACAATCAGATCAGCGTGGGAGGAGATGGTGGGGATGATCGGTAGCGGATTCAGTAGCGCGCCATCCACCAGAACCCGGCCATTCAGCACCAACGGGGTAACAACACTGGGAATTGCCACGGAGGCCCGTATGGCCTGGTCGAGCGGGCCTTCCTGGAACCAGATCTCTTTGTGAGCGAGCAAATCGGTGGCCACCGCGGTAAAAGCAATGGGCAGGTTCTCGATTCTGGTATCGCCCAGCATCTCCCGGACAACCGAGAAAATTTTCTCACCGCGTATTGCACCGACCGAGTTGAACGTGACATCCAGCAGCTTCAGGACATCAAACTGGCCCAAACCGGTTACCCAGTCCTTGTAAGCCTGCATTTTGCCTGCCGCATACATTCCGCCGACAAGCGCGCCCATGGAGCAACCAGACACTGCAATGATCTCGTAGCCGCGTTCGACCAGGACTTCAATCGCCCCGATATGGGCATAGCCTCGGGCGCCACCACTGCCCAGCGTCAGCGCCACCGTTTGCCGTTTGGCAGCTGGCTTTGGCTGACTTGATGATGTCTCCGATGCGGCCGCGGAGACATCAGAGCTTTTTACAACCGCCGAGGCACCGTCTTCAGTGCCAGACGTCACGCTCTGTTCAGGGTCTGACCCCGGCTTACTCGTGGAATCACCCATTTACCTACCTCGTGATAACCGTCACTTCCACCCGATCGCCCTGGCGATTGGGGTCGGCGATGGGAACGCCCGGACCAACAATGATAAGTTTCTGGCGCGACGCCGGCACCCCGGTCTTGGACAGGACCTCCGACAACGACTCCATTGCCTCGGCAGCCCGGGACATCGCATCTTCTAACGTTTCATCGGCACCAAGAGCGGCGAAACCCGTGAGAATAACGGTAGCCGCATCGTCACTGGCCCACTCTGAAATCTGGCGACGCTCTGTGGCAGACCAGTCGAAACGATAGGTGACCCCGCCTTTCCAGGGTACGACAACCGGCCCACGAATCCTGTTATTCACACTGCCCAAGCCCGGAACCATTGCCCCCGGGTCCACAGCGAGGTGTTCAATCCACACGTATTCCCTGAGGTTGCCCCGGGTTACCGTGTAGACCAAGGTTAACCACCGGCTGCCATCATTTTCGATGGTTCCTGCAACCAGGTAATCCTGAGTAGCATCCCGGCCATAGAGAACGCGCTGATCAAAGATCTGATTGGCCCAGACGTTACTGCGCCCGCAGGCAACCCCTGAACATTCGAACAGCACCTGGGCACCGCGAGCCTGCAGCAAGCGCCGGTAATGATCCCGGGCCTTGGCCCGACTGGAATCGCGGGCAATTTCGTACAGCCGACCCTCCCCCTGGACCGGAAGCCGGGCCAGGGTCTCGGAGCGTATTTCATCATTCACTTCCCGAACCGGGCTAAAAAGCACTAGATGTCCGGGTGACCGGATGGTCGTTGTGGTCTCAAGCGAAGACTGGGGAAAAGGGTCAGGCACTACCTCTGGAGTAGCAGCCGTCGCCATAGGCGAAAGGCCGAATGCTGACAGTAGCAAGCAAACAGAGAACAGTTTTTTAGGAAAGATATTATTCATCGCTCAGAAAGTGTTTGATGGCCTCGGAAACCGGGCAAGTATCACCATCCAGGTGGCAATGGTGTCCGCCCGGGACATGGGCAACCTTCAGGTTTTCTATGGCTTGGCCCCGCTCATCCAACCCACTATGATTGGCCAGCAGGCCAGATTCAGCGCGCACGAATAGGGTCGGCGTAGTAATTGCCCGCAGCGAGGCCATAACCTGATCCTCACTCATCATCAAAGGCGTTGGATGGCGCAGACGCGAATCGGTCCGCCAGACATAACCGCCCTGCTCCTGCCTCATGTTGCGTGGGATCAAGGTCAGCGCGGCCTCCGGACTCAACGGGCTCAGCCCCCCTTCCCTGGCTTTCGCAGCGGTTTCGATATCCGGGTAAACAGTTGGTCGACCCGAACCTGCCAGCCGCTTGTGAATGGCTCGCCGAAGCTGCGGAATCGTCTGATCAACCGGGCGACTCATGGCGCCAAGACTGTCGATCATAATCAGTTTCCGGACCCGCTCCGGGAATGCCGCTGCATAAAGCGCACAGGCAATACCACCGAGGGAATGCCCCACCAGATCGACCTGACCTTTCTCGTTGGTGAGCAGGTGATTTTCTACCAGCTCGGCCACGTCTGCGACGTAATCCATCAATAGATAGCTCTGACCAACCGGGCGATGTCCGGATTTGCCGTGACCGGCCATATCGACAGCATACACCTCGGTCAGAGCAGCCAATTCAGGGGCCAGCTTAATAAACGTCAGGCTATTGTCCAGCCAACCATGCAGCATAAGCACTGGCACGTCGCCCGTGACTTTGCGTTCGGAATGCCAGTGCAGGCCTGACAGGCGAATGTTCCTGAGTTGCCAATCCACCTCCCGGAAATCGGTCAAACTCTGAAAGACCTTAGGAGGCAAGGCGGTATCGTTCATGCTTGGGTCGCCTTACATCGTGTGCGTGGGACGATCAGAACTCAGCGACCCCGCCAGATAAGATTCAATTTTGGTGCGGGCGGTCTCGTCGTCGCCATTGAACTGGACGCCGATGCCGGCGGCCCGATTGCCTTGGGCACCTTTCGGGGTAATCCAGATCACTTTGCCCGCCACCGGAATCTTTTCGGGTTCATCCATGAGGTTCAATAGCAGGAAAACCTCGTCGCCCAGCTGATACTGCTTCTGGGTTGGGATGAACAATCCGCCCTGGCGGATGTACGGCATATAGGCGGCATAAAGAACCGCCTTGTCTTTAATGGTCAGGGTGAGAATGCCACTGCGTGCACCAAATCCGGGCCCCATAACTGACACCTTTCCTTTGTGATCTCAATAGGTTGTTGCAGGGACAAAAATCCCTGTCTTTTCGCAATCATAGCAGTTGTTTGTCAGGAAGGCGCTATCAGGGATCATCAACCCGCCCGACGTTTTACCGGCATCAACTTCTGCCAGGCAATCAATAATCGGCTCGCTTCCAGTTCGGGGTTGGCATTGTAGACTCCAGCCTCCCGAGCCTCCTTGACCATATCCAACAGCGCATGAGCGCGCCACGCGGGATTTGACCGGGCAAGGAAGCCAAGCATTTCCTCAGCCTCTGTATCGATCGCTGAGCCGCCAAGGCTGAGCCTTGCCAGGTCAGCTGCCCAGCCTTCGAACAACCAGAGGCTGTCTTCCAGTCCCAACGCCTTGAACGCCTTGGCCGCTTCCGCTACCGGCACCCGCCCCTTCATGAACTGCTTGAACTGCTCAAACGCCTTATCACGCAATCCGATAAACTCACCCGTGGCATATTCCAGTGCCAGCCTCGGCGCATTGCCGGAGAGCATTAACGCTTTTGCCAGTACCTGAGCGGAGGGCCGGGCCGTCTCGTCCATGGTCTGAACCTCATTCACCAGCCAGTTGTTGGCTGACTCCATGTCCGGCGTAGGTATGGTAACGGTCTGGCACCGGGAACGAATCGTCGGCAAAAGTGGCCGCCCGCTCTCCTGCAGGAGCAAAAGAGTGACATCCGGCTGCGGCTCTTCCAGGGTTTTTAGCAACGCATTGGCCGCGTTGATGTTGAGCTGGTCAGCACGATCAATAATCGCGACTTTTCGCTGGGCCACCTGGGGCGACGCCACTGCAAAGGTCGACAACGCTCTCACCTGATCAACCTTTACCATCCGGGACTTCTCCGGTGCGTATGCACGAAGATCCGGGTGGGTGCTGGCCGCGAAAAGCTCACACTGTTTACAGCGTCCGCAAGCCGCAGGCTCACCCGCCTTATCGTTAGCCGGGGTATCACACAGCAGCAATTCCGCCACTGCCTGGGCCCAGGCACGTTTACCCACACCACGTTCACCCGTAATGATCAGGGCATGGGGCAACCGGCCGTCAGACCACTGGCTTCGAACCGTGGCCCAGGCCCTTGAGTGCCAGGGCATATTGCGTGCGTTATCGGTCAAGAACGTGTTCCCATGGTTGAATGTCGACGCCGAAGCTGTTTTTTCATGGTCTGCAA
This sequence comes from Marinobacter sp. LA51, assembly GCF_030297175.1. NCBI lineage: Bacteria > Pseudomonadati > Pseudomonadota > Gammaproteobacteria > Pseudomonadales > Marinobacteraceae > Marinobacter > Marinobacter apostichopi. Next base: position 2,005,088 of record NZ_AP028070.1, read on the forward strand.
CAGGCGCCGCAGGCGTTTGAGCTCGCGATCGCGCCCCACAGACGAGCCATCGCTATAGTAATGGCTGTTAATGCTGTGGGCAAAAAGCCTGGCGGATTCGGCAATGGCAGGTTCAGCCGTTGCCAACCTGGCAGCCAAGGTTGATGGTGTTTCGCCCACTCGCACCGGCACCCCCGCCCTGGCGCTCAAGTGGTGCCATCCGCCAATGATGCGTAGAAAGGCATCGCGGGATCCGCCGCGACGCATCTGCCAGGCGGAAAACAGTCCGGCTATCAGCAAGCCCGCACCGACAATACCGGCGGTCAGATAGCCGAGCTCCCGCATGCCAATGCCACCGGGAAGACGGGACATCAGATTCATCTGGGTTTGCCCCTGATACCCCACAACCCAGCGCTGCCACTGATAATTGATCCGATCCAGCTGAAGGCTGGCCCATTGAATCACAGCGATGTCAGCATATCGCTGGGGCGATGCCCAATTGTTTTCAAGGAACGAGCCTTCGTCCGCAACCGCATCACGCAACCCCGACTCAATTCGGCTAGGGGCTATGGCAGCGGTCGGATCAATCCGGACCCAGCCTCTGGTATCAATCCATGCCTCAACCCAGGCATGGGCATCGTACTGGCGGACGATCAGGTAATCCCCACCGGCGCCAGGTGCCCCGCCCTGATAACCGACCACAACCCTCGCGGGAATGCCGGCGGAACGAAGCAAGAACGTAGTGGCGCCAGCGTAGTGGGCACAGAAACCGCGCCTAGAATCGAACAAGAGGTTATCGATGCCGTTATCACCCATGGTGGGCGGCCTGAGCGTGTAAAAATAAGGTTGCTCCCGGAATCGGGTTAACAGCGCCTGAACCAGCTCGATGTCACCATATTGGCTGCGCAGCTGACGAGCGAACTGGCGGGCACGGGGGTTTCCCGTCGCTGGCAGCTGGAGGTATCGCCGCCGCTGCTCATACGTCAAGAATTCGCGACCCTGATTACCAACGTCTTCGCGAGCCAGGCGATACCGTACAGAGGTATCTGCCGGCCTCTTAAACCGGAACAGATCCTCCGCCTCCTCAATAACATTGCTCGAGACGGCCCGCGACTCTTCCAACGCGAAGGCCCAACGCTGGTCCGTGGGCTCGAGAAGCACGTCGTACTCACCGGTCTCCAGTTCACCGACACCGCCATCCAGAGCGACGCGCCCCGGACGCTGAAAAGGATCGCGCTCACTCTGTCTCCAGGTTTCGCCGTCTAAATAGTCAAGGATCAACCCACGCCAATACCGATCCCTGTAAGCCGGCATCGATCCGCCAAAGGTGGCTCGGAAGGCGCGCTCACTGCTCTGAGCCAGATTGGAGATATCGCCAGGCCGCATGGTGTCACTAATGCCGGTCCTGGCCTGGCCGGACACCAGGGGCACGCTCCAGAGCGGCTCCATTCGCGGGAAAAACACAAACAGCAGAACGACAATGGGCAGGGTTTTCAGCAACATCATACCCAGCCTTTTCCAGCCTGCCTTCACGCTGCCGGGAAGATCCGGCGCGTTGATGATCTGCAAACCAACCAATAGCAAGGCGACCGCGAGGATATTGACAAGGCTCCAATGAATTTCCTGGTGAAACAGGAAGTTCACGGTGCCCAGATAGGCAAGGATGAAAAACAGCACGTAGAAATCACGCACAGTTCGGGTTTCAAGCCACTTCAGCCCCACCGCCAGCACGAAAAACGATGCCGCCGTATCCACGGTAAAACGCCCCTGAACGGTGGCGATATAGACCGCAACCAATACCAACATAATGCCGGTTCGCAGCCACCGTCCTGGCAGACGAACATGGCCGAACTGCGCCGCCCCGCGCCATCCGGCCAGCACCAGGCAGGCCGCCAGCAGCCATATGGGCAGGCGATCCAGTTGCGGCGTGAGCAAAATTGCAAAACTGCCGAACAGCCACAACAAGGCCCGAGACGGCAATCCTGTTTCAGCACCCTCTGCGGCCACCAACACAGAGCTTTTGCCAGAGACACTCATGCGCGCCTCCTCGGTGATTCACCAGACCCATCGGACTTCGGTTGCCTGCTACCGTGTCTTTCCGTCATCGCGTCCCGCGGGCGCTCCTCGCCCCATACCGCCAACGCACGGAGACAACGGTTTACATGGGTGGAACCAGAGTCCGGTTCGATGACCTGACCAGGCAGACTCAAGCCAAAACGGGCACCGGTTCGTTCGCGCTCGTTGACAAGCCACGCCAGATAGCTAAGCCGCATTTCGTAATCAGCGCCGGGAAAGGCATTAAAGTCCAGCCAATGAGGGCTGCCCCGTTCGCCTTCCCAATCGGCAACGACCATCTGACCGTTCCTGGCGAACCGTTTCCACATAACGCGCTGGCTCGGGTCGCCCTCACGCCAAGGCCTCAGGTCCGCATGATCATTACCCATGGCCGGGCTGGCCTGCTCGGTTTCGTCCCCGGCTTCGATGGTACTGGTCACCTCTGGTGCCGCCAGTGGTCTGGGCGAAACAATGCCGGGTGATACCGGCCTGATCCAGGACCAGGCCTTGAGAAGACCAAACGGAAAACGAGTTTCGACACGGATTCTGTCGGGCCGGAGGTAACCCCGAAATACAGAAGGTACAGGTAAGGTCATGTCCTTCGACTGGCCTGCCTTGATATGCGTGGCACCCAGACTGAACTCTTCGCACGACAACAAGATGGCAACAGCATCATCGCGCCCTGCCGTTGCACGAAACCGGAACGGCACCTCGTCACCGGCCACTCCCTCTCCTGGCCGAACTAATGCCAACTGCAGCCCTGACAGATTACGATGGGTCTGATGCATGGCACCGACAAAAACCGCTCCGAGCAAGAACGTTACCAGGTAGATCAGGCTGTTCTGATAATTGATGCCGGTGATGAGCATGATCAACAGCAGAATGCCGAACACCACTCCAGCCCCGGTCGGCAAAATGAAAATGTTCTTCTGACTGAATATCTGGACGTCGGAACGGGGAAGCCTCCGATTCACCCAACGTTGCCAGCGCTTTGATACTTGGTTTTTCATGGTGCCCTTGAGGCGACAAAATGCATAAAAAGTTCCGACAACATCCTCTGGATTGCCGCTCCTCCCTAACAATACCCGATTTGAGTCGAATCTGATCACAAAGCAACAAAAACCAACTTGAAAACCTGTCGGACAAACCGAATACTGACTATGGAGCGGACGGTTTCTGTTGTGATGTCAGAAGCCTGCTTTCGCAGCCTTCAATTCTGCAAGCCTGCAAGCCTAAAAAGGACCTGACTATGAAACGCTTGAACCTGCTTGCCGCCGCAGTTGCCGGAATCACAGCTTCCCTGCCCGCCTTGGCGGGTGTCCAGGCTCTCACCTCAGATGAAATGGTAGAGACATACGTCAAGGACTCTGCCGTTATCATCGTGCCAAAGAAACAGCAGAAATCGGAAGCAAACCGCCAGCGCATAATCCGCGCACTGACCATTTCTCCGGGCGAACCAGTTTTAACCGAGGCCGAAGAAGAGTCGTACCGGGAAGCCCTGCAGCGATATGTGGAAGAAGGCAGAAAGGACGCGCTGGCAAGTGCCGAGGAGGAATTCCTTAGACGCGCACTACTCCTCCCTCAGGATGAGCTAGCCCGAGCCCAACCGCCAGCCGAGTTCACACCTACCATCCCGCCTATTATTTTCGGGCAACGGGCGGAGATTCCCGATGAGCCCTTCACCCAGACTTTCCTGAACGATCAACTGGGTATCGGCTTCGACGGACAGAACCTGAACTTCTCAATTGGCAACCCACCGGGTATCGATCGGGTCCAGATTCCACAGGCCATAAACGAGGGGCCAATCAGCCTGACCCCGAGACCAGGTGGCGGATTTGATCTTTCAATTGCAGTACCGGATCAATAATTGGCATCGCGACTGCTGACCCTAAATACTCAGGCTAAAAAGAGCTAGTCTGCAGGTAGAGTTTAAGATGCTGAAAGGGATTAAGATTTAAGACTGAAGAAATCTAAGTGTGCGGTGTTAATGGTGCGGGGAGTTAGTGGTTTAGCGTAATGGCCGTATCGGTCACCCGCACATTGTCCAATGTGACTCCACCAAGACCCACGCCGCCTATCGACAGATTGCTCATTCCAATGTCGGCTGCGAAGTTATGCACTTCTACGGTCACAGTGTCCCTGCCGATGCCTGACTGTGCAGCCGAGAGAGGTCGGAAGGTGGAATCCAGCACTGCAAATCCCGCCGGCTCCATTCCCTTAACGTATCCACCCTCAATCCCCACGGTATTAGCGCTGGCATCCGCTGTCAGATTCTCGATGGTGAATTCTGAGTAGGTACTGACACCTTGTGATGAACCGTCAGCGGCAGGCGGATTAACTCGACGGCGAATTTCTTTCAGCAACCCCCAAGCCTCGAAATTGGTAAAGAGGGCGGTTTGTCTGGCACCGGCACTCTCCAGGGTGACGTCATCGGCGCGGAAACCCCAGTCGATTTTGTCAGAGATTCCAGGCTGCCAGGCCACACCCAATACGCCATCGGAATCGATGTCCAAGGTCATTCTGGCGTCATCGAAATTTACGCCATAACCTTCACTCAACCCTGCCTGAGTAATACCTGCACCGCCCATGGTGATGCCATCTACCTGATAGGCGCCTGCATTTTCGAATCGGTATTGGCCAAGGGTGGTTTGACCGGAGTACTCGACGGTAAGGCCCGCCTGAGCCACAACACCCGACAACTCATCGTCCGCAACCGGTTTCAGGTCTGCAAATGCCCCAACTGAACCCGAAACCACAGCGGCCAGAACGCCAAACCTCAGCAGTGAAACCATATCACCTCCGGACAGACTGTAAGCAGGGTCGATAGAAACGCAATTTCAGAATGAAAACAGGAAAGCTAAAACGACGCCCTCACCGAGGGCGTCGCCGGTCTTCTTGTCACGAAGGCAAAGCTTAGTGACCGTAGATGACCATGTCGGCACGAACAGCCAGGTCGGTCATGTATACGTTACCGATGTTTTCGGCACCACCAGTGTTGATGTTCAACAGGTCGAGGTCACCAGAGAAGTCCTGAACGTTTACACGCAGGGCGTCAATGGTAGTAGTGCCAGTGTTGTAGCCCTCGGCTACGCTTACGTCCACCTGGGCGTGAGCGAAACTGATTGGACCTGCAGACACGGTCGCACCGCGACGGTTGTGCAGCTCGAAGTCCAGGCTAGTGCCAATAAACGGCATGGTCAGGTTACCGTTGGCGTTGAAGTAAGCGTTGATGTTCAGGCTGTTGCTTTCTTCATTGATCAGAACGTCGATCGGACCCAACAGACCGTCAATGCTCAGGTTGGAAACCAGAACGGTACCCGCATCGCCAGCGGAGTTGAGGTTGCCAACTGTGCCGGTAGATTTACCCAGGGCGATCTCACCAATGCTCAGGTTAAAATCAACTGGCGTACCGCTCTGCGAGCGCAGCGCGATAACCAGGTCACCGTCGGTAACGGCCTGAGGGGTTTCATTAGCACCACTTACGTCAAAACCAGCGCCCGCCAGGTAAGTTGCGCCCAGTGCAGGAACGCCCAGGTCGGTACCGTCGCCAGCAACGTCGATGGTCAGACGGATATCGTCAAGGTCAGTACCAGCCTGACCAGAGAGGCTTACGCCAGAGAAAGCCAGGAAACCCTGGTCCTGGTAAGCAATCTCGCCGATGGTCACGTTGGCGGACAGGTCAATGGTGATACCATTCTGACCAGTCACGGTGCCCATGGTGGCATCGTTCAGAGCTTGCATTTCCGCGTTAGCGGCAAAAGGAGCTGCGGCTACGGCGGCTACCAAAGCGATTTTTTTCAGGCCTTTCATACTAGATCTCCTAGAATTTTATTTTTTTCTTCAACAGCCATTTCCTCTGGCTGCGAGATCAGTCTGTCAGACCGTGACACCCCAAACTGCGAGGTAAAGCACATTTCGGTAACGGATTGTCACACAAACTTACGATCCGATAATTTTTGTGACGAACTCCGCTTACTGGGGTGAACCGGTTCCGTTTCCGGCAAAGACCATAGGCGAATACTTCTTGGCTGCACCCTCATGGAAAGTCACGCCGCTGGACGACAGCGTATATTCCGTTGCCACCACTTCGGCGTGGCCACCTAAATACTCCAGCTCGATATTGACCTGGTCGATCTCTGAATCCGGGCTCGGTTTGTAGTCGTAAACCACGGCCGAGCCCAGGATTCGCCCTTGCTGGGCTTGCATAGATAGCGCCTTTCGAACGGAGTTCAGTACCAGTTGGCCATTGACCCCGATCAGCGGTTCTCCCGGAGGGACGGCCCAAACGTAACGAACGCTGCCATCTGGCATCAGTGCCGCCCCGAATGGTGCGAAATCGTCATGGTTTTCGATGATGTTTTTGGTTTTGTTGGTGACATGCTGCAACAGATACTGAGTATTCGCGCGGATTTCTGTCGCAATCTGCTCAGGGCTAGGTTGTTTAACCTCTTCAGCGCTTAGCACCGGTTGACTGAACCCAATCACGATGGCTGACAGGCACAAACCGAAGGCGCGCCGAAAATTTGTCCAAGGCGTCAACCAAACCTGAGTCGATGAATGCAGGAGGGATAAAAGGGAGGGCTGGAAGCCGAGCATCATAGTTCTTATTCCTTTTGCTGAGCGTAATAAATGCCTGAACCCTGCTCAGTGAAGTAAAATGCGCTTCAGAGCTCAGGGAATGAGCACTATTAGATCAGCGTGACTTACCCGGAAACAACGTGCTAACTGTGCACGGCTTATCACTTCAGAGATTATTTAAGGAATTCATTTTGACCTCGCCATCGTTAGCGACCCTGTCCCGAGAAGCCTATGAGCGCCTATTGAGGCATGCCTCCCGCGCGGAGGACTTTGCTTACATCGGTAGCGAAGGCGCAGGAAACGCGCGGGGCAAGATGAGAGGGTTCACTGCTCTGGCGCAGCAACATCTTCGGCTACATGATCTTGCGCAAGCACCCGTGGACTCAATCGCTTCTGAGATGACGGAGCCAATGGACAAGCACGCCATTGCAGGGACCAGGAGCGGCAAGTACTTGCTGGGAGGCTGGTACGGAGTGCTGGCCTATGAATTCGGTTTACAACGGGAATCAAAACTCAGCGGGCTGGGTAAGGACATGGCGTTTCCGGTACTCTTCGCCGGCTTCTACCTGTGGGCCGCAAGCTACGATGCCGAATCAGACACCCGCTACCTCTGGATTCATCCGGACTGCCCGCAGCATACCCGCGACACGCTTACCGACTGGATGTCCAAAGACGACTGCGGAAAAGATCGCCCATGGCATATTGTTAATCGGTTCACGCCCAGCCAGACCAAGGCCAGCTTCATTGAAAATGTCAGCAGGGTTCGTCGGTACATTCACGCCGGAGACTGCTATCAGGCCAATCTGTCTCAGGAATTCACCGCGCAGTACACCGGAGAGCCCTGGGCGGCATTTCAGTCTCTAGCCGAAGCCTACGCTACGCCCTACAGCGCATTCATCAGAGTTGGACGTTTCTCTGTACTCTCCTTGTCTCCAGAGCGTTTTTTTGAGATCCAGGGCAGCACCATTTCAACCAGTCCGATCAAAGGTACCCGCCCCAGAGGAGAAAGCGAGGAGCAAGACAACGCGTACGCCGAGGAATTACAGGCCTCAGAAAAAGATCGTGCCGAAAATCTGATGATTGTCGATCTGCTGAGAAATGACTTAAGCGTAAACGCCAAGGTGGGCAGCGTGCAGGTGGAGAAACTCTTCGCTCTCGAGTCCTACCGCAACGTCCATCACCTGGTCAGCCACATTCGGGCCGATCTGGCGGACAATGTCTCACCAATTAAAGCGCTGATGGATGCCTTCCCCGGAGGGTCGATTACGGGGGCGCCAAAGATACGGGCAATGGAAATCATCGACGAACTTGAACCCCATTGGCGGGGCCCTTACTGCGGTTCGGTATTCTACTGGGGGCTGGACGGCTCACTGGACAGCAACATCGCGATCAGAACCATGCTGTGCGATGGCGAGGGCACCATTCGCTGCTGGGGCGGCGGCGGGATCGTTGCCGATTCCACCCCTGAAAGCGAGTACCAGGAAACCCTGACGAAAGTTAAGCCGCTGATGGATTTCCTGGAGAATCTCTAGGGGGCCGATAGCAGCCCCCTAACCTTTACCAATGCTCGACTACGCGTCGTGCACCGCACTCGCCTTCAAAAACTCCTGCCGCAGATCATCAAAGTTATGCACCGCAGGATACTGCGGAAACTCTTCGATCACGTTCTTGGGGGCATGAAACAGAATCCCCGCTTCGGCCTGGCCCAGCATGGTCGTGTCGTTGTAGGAATCACCGGCTGCGATTACCCGGTAGTTCAGCAACTGGAAAGCCCGCACTGACTGGCGCTTGGGATCGCGCTGACGCAGCAGGTAATCGGTGATCTGGCCGTTTTCGGCTACTTCCAGCTTGTGGCACAACAGCGCGGGGAAGCCGAGTTTGGCCATCAACGGCATGGCGAACTCATAGAAGGTGTCGGAGAGAATCACCACCTGGAAGCGCTGGCGCAGCCAATCGAGGAATTCACGTGCACCGGGCAGCGGGTCCAGCTCACCTATTACTTCCTGAATCTGCGGAAGGCCATAGCCATGCTGATCCAGGATCTTCAGACGCTGGGTCATCAGCACGTCGTAATCAGGAATATCCCGTGTGGTCGCCTTGAGCTCTTCGATGCCAGTTTTTTCGGCGAATGCGATCCAGATTTCCGGAATCAGTACTCCTTCAAGGTCAAGGCATGCGAGTTCCACAGTGGTCTCCTGATAAACAGTTGAGTGCGCAAGAGCGGGTGCTCTGGCTTGGTTAGCGCCGTATGATAAAAAAAACCGCCGGGGAATGCATCGGGCATATCCATATAGATCCTCATTCCTTCAAGCTATGAGGCATTTAATGGTAGCCTTTTCACTCATTTAGATCAGGTACTGAAAAGCAATGACTGACATTCAGCAGCTCCGGGACGACCTTGAAGGCCAGAGCCCACGCGCCATTCTCAAGGCCGCACTGAACAAATACGACAACATCGCCATCTCGTTCAGCGGCGCCGAAGACGTCGTGCTGATTGAAATGGCGCATCGTTTAACCGACAACTTGCAGGTATTCACACTGGATACCGGTCGCCTACATCCGGAAACCTACGAATTCATTGAGCGTGTGCGTAAACATTACGGCATTAACATCGAAGTCCTGTTCCCCGATTCGGCCGAAGTACAGGATCTGGTGAACCGGAAGGGGCTTTTCAGCTTCTTCGAAGACGGCCACTCTGAGTGCTGCGGTATTCGAAAGGTCAATCCACTGAGGCGCAAGCTGGCCACCGTGGATGCATGGATCACCGGTCAACGCAAGGACCAGAGCCCGGGCACCCGCAACGACGTGCCTGTGATTCAGGAAGACACCGCCTTCTCGACAGAATCCAAAACCCTGATCAAGTTCAACCCGCTGGCAAACTGGACATCAAAAGAAGTGTGGGACTACATCCGGATGTCGGAAGCGCCCTACAACGAGCTGCATGAGAAAGGATTTGTCAGTATTGGCTGCCAGCCCTGCACGCGCCCTGTCCTGCCGGGCCAGCATGAACGCGAAGGACGTTGGTGGTGGGAAGAAGCGACCAAGAAGGAATGCGGGCTGCACGCCGGTAACGTGATCGCCAAAGAGTAAGTTGCCTTGGAAACCTGCTAAGGCAACTTTCCCCGCCTATTAAAAGCGCCCACCTGATTAATAGGTGGGCAGCTCGATATCCCTGAACAACTCTTCGATTTCTGACCGGCTGCCCTGATGGGCAACGGCCTCATCGACCCGCTCCCGGGTCAGGTGCGGCGCAAACCTCTCGATAAAGTCGTACATATAGCCCCGGAGGAAAGTGCCTTTCCGGAAGCCAATGCGAGTTACACTCAGGCGGAACAACTTTCGGGCATCCAGAGCGACCAGGTCCGGATCGGCCTTCGGATCGAACGCCATACTGGCAATGATGCCTACTCCCAGCCCCAAACGAACGTAGGTCTTGATGACGTCTGCATCGGCGGCGGTAAACACCACCTTGGGTGTCAGCCCCTGGGATTGGAACGCCTCGTCGAGCTTGGAACGTCCGGTAAAACCAAAAACGTATGTGACCAATGGGTATTCAGCCAACTCCTCGAGCGTGAGTTCATCCATTTTCGCCAGCGGATGATCCTTCGGCACGATGACGCTGCGGTTCCAGCGATAGCAGGGCATCATGATCAGATCGTTGAACAGCTCCATGGCCTCGGTTGCAATGGCAAAGTCCACTGCGCCATTGGCGGCCATTTCGGAGATTTGCATCGGGGTGCCCTGATGCATGTGCAGTGACACGTCCGGGTAGGATTCAATAAAACCGCTTATGATCGGCGGAAGCGCATAGCGTGCCTGGGTATGGGTGGTGGCGATGCTCAGGTCACCCTGGCGCTGGTTACTGAATTCCTGGGCAATTTTCTTGATGCCCTCGACCCGACGGAGAATTTCACCGGCCTCCCGGATGATTATCTCGCCGCCCGGTGTTATTCGGGTCAGGTGCTTGCCGCTGCGGGCAAACACTTCCAGGCCAAGCTCATCCTCAAGCAAACGTATTTGCTTGGAAATGCCCGGCTGAGAAGTAAAAAGACTTTGAGCGGTTGCGGACACATTCAGGTCGTGGTGAGCAACCTCCCAGATATATCGCAACTGTTGTAATTTCATTGAACCTGTTGCTCCTGGATTCCCGGTATTCGGCTGGCTGCGGACTCAATCCGCTTTGCCCAAGCGTACGCATAAAAAAGGTATTTTTCATTCTTTTTTAGAATAGGCGGTCCTTGTCTTTTAGTTTAGACCAAAAATGCATTACCACTGCTCCAGACAGGGCTTTCTGTGATTTTGGCGCTTGACTTGGCTGTGACAAAGCACACAATCCGTTATCGACACTTGTTGTAACCGGGACCCCCATGCTGTTGACCACCAAATTCCTTCGGCCAACGACGGACCGGCGCGCGGTCCATCGCGATCGGTTGAGTTCATTGCTGAAGCCTGCGAGCCCCAAGAGGCTGAATCTGGTGATCGCCCCTGCCGGTTTCGGGAAGACTACCCTGGCAAGCCAGTGGTGCGCCGAAACACCCTCCCCCACAGCGTGGTTGTCGCTGGACGAACACGACGACGAACCCCGACGGTTTTGGCAGTATGTAATAGGAGCTTTCGAATACGCAGGGCTGGCTGGGTTAGCAGACTGCCGAAAACAACTCAGCCAAGTCGACGGTGATACCGCAACTGGTGCAATAACCGGTTTACTGAATCTACTGTCGGCGGATGCCAGTCCCTGGCTGCTGGTACTGGATGACTTCCACTTCATCCGGCATCCCCAGATTCTTCGGGATTTCGCCTACTTTATCGACTACCTGCCGCCCGAAATTACGGTCACCCTGGCATCCCGAACAGAACCCGCACTGCCACTGTCGCGCTGGCGGGTTCGGCGCTGGGTGCAAGACGTTCATCCCGGTTTGCTGGCGTTCTCAGAGGATGAGTGTCGTCGTTTCTTTCAGGACACCATGGGGCTGAGCCTATCAGAAGCCGATGTCCGGTCCATTTGTCGAAGAACCGAGGGCTGGGTTGCGGCTATGCAACTCACAGCCCTGTCTGGCAACAGTGCCAAGAGCGCTGACCTATCAGCAGGAACAGGTTCGGGGATACCGGAGCCACAACTGGATGTCGACGAGCGACAGATCAGCGATTACGTTCTAACCGAGGTATTGGAACAGCAGCCCGAAGAACTGACTCAGTTCCTTCTGGATACCGCCTGTTGTCCTCGCCTGAGTGCGTCCTTGTGCGATGCTATTCGGGCAACCACAGACAGCCAGAAACTGCTGGAGAGATTGCTCAGCCAGAATCTATTCCTGATCCCCCTGGACACCGACAACCAATGGTTCCGCTATCACGACCTGTTCAGGGACGCGCTGCTCCAACGTCTAAAGCAAACGGATCCGAAGCGATCAGAGGCGCTGTGGCGCAGCACCGTCGAGTGGCTCCTTGATCATGGCCACGTCCAGGACGGCATCAGCCAGATCGTGCATCAGGATGACCGGCAATGGCTTGCGGCTGTATTAGCCGAGCATGGCAACAACCTCATCCATAGCGGCTATCACCTGCCGGTACTCGATTGGCTTGAGTTTCTGCCAGAATCACTGATTGAAGAGAGCCCCCAACTGCAGATGCTCCGAATCTGGGGCCGTTTCTTTGCCAACCGGCTTGATACCCTGGACCCGCTTCTTGGCAGCCTTGAGGACTTGCTTGACCGACGAGTTGCCGACTCTCATCCGGACGCCGAAGGTGCCCTCGGATTGCAGAGCGAAATTTCCCTGGTGCGCTCGTACCTTGCGCGCACTCGCAGTGATGATAAGAGCGCCAGCGATCTGACCCGGCAGGTACTTGAGGACATCGACCACACACGCATTCCCCTGAAGTCTGTCACTTATTATGGCGTCGGGCTGGACTACTTCGGGAAAGGGCTGTTGATGGACGCCGAAGATGCCCTGCAATCGGCCGTCCGTTATGGTCAGATCGAGCGCAAGCCCAGCACGGTACTGTCCAGTGGCGGCTTGTTGGCGTGGATTCAGTACAACCGCGGCGACATTGAGCTGGCCCTGGGCAGCTGCACCGACATCCGCAGATGGGTGGACAAACATTACTCTGATCCAAGCCAGCCCCGGCTGATCTCGTGTTGGCAAAATAGCGCCTTGGCCGAGATCTACCGGGAACGCAATCAGCACTCACTGGCGGCCACCCATCTTGCGCCACTTCTGGAGCATGTACATCGCGGCACCGAGCCGGGGCAACACGTCATCATCCAGTACGTGCGTGGGCACCTCGCATTCAGTGAAGGTCGATTTACCGATGCCATCGAAGCGCTGGAGGATGCGGCCCAGGTGGGACGCAAGCGCAGGGAGCACATCGTCTTTGAGCCACCCGCGAGTTCGGCCCTGCTAGCCAGATGCCACCTCGCCCTTGGCGACCTCGAAAAAGCCGAGGCCTGCCTGATCGCGACGGAGACAGAGCCTACGTCCAACCCGTTGAACCGCGAACAGAACCTGATCAGCCTTGCTCGCCTGAGAGTCGCCCAGAATCAGCCAGAACGGGCCCAGGAAATTCTCAGTGCTCTGTTACCCGCAGCCGAGCGCAATGCCCACAATCGTCACCTTGTTGAGATTCTGCTCGTTTATGGTGAAGCACTGGACCTTCAGGACCGGGCACAAGAGGCGTGTGAAATGCTGAATCGGGCTGTACGAAAGGCGTCAGAGGCAGGATTCATGGGCCTGTTTATTGAGGAGAGCCCGCACCTGCGTTCCATGCTTAGGCAGCTTTCCCTACTAAAGACACCCGGCAGCTGGTTCCGGGAACTCACCCAAGTCCTCGACAAACTGACTGACGGTGTAGAGGCGCCAGAAGCCCAACCAGTAGCCGCATCAGCCGGAAGCGCAGCCACTGTTTTGCAGGAACCGCTTAGCCAACGGGAAATGGAAGTTCTGGCTCTGATTCACGAGGGGCACGCCAACAAGCAGATTGCCGCTCGTATGGACGTCGCACCCGCCACCGTGAAAGCCCATATCCGCAATCTTTACGGTAAGCTCGGCGTGGGCAGACGCACCGAGGCGCTGGCAAAAGCACGGGATCTCGGCTTGCTCTCGGGCTGAGTGACAGAGTTCATTTTGTGACGCACGTCGCGTTTGCTCGCCACAAACAACCCGGACTACGCCCTTTGGACGATCCGTTTACGCCCCCTAAGCCCCTATTATGGTTTCAACGGTGAGGGAAACCTCTCCTTGAATTCTGAAACTTCAGGCCTTCAGATTTCTTGCTCCGCGTTGTTTCGACGCCCTGGGTTCGAGAGAACCCTTTTAATAAGAGCCACCCCTACGGGCTGGCTCTTTTTTTATGGTCAGTATTCGATCACACGGCGAAACGGCGGCAGCGCGTCCAGCAACAACTGGCCATAGCGCCGGGCAATGATGCGGCGGTCAAGGATGGTGACACGGCCAGTGTCCTGCTCTGTTCTCAACAGTCGGCCGACCGCCTGAACGAGTTTGATCGACGCATCGGGAACGGTAATTTCCATGAACGGGTTTCCGCCTCGCTGGGTCACCCACTCGGCCAGGCTCGCTTCAATCGGATCGTCTGGCACCGAGAATGGCAGCCGGGTAATAACCACGTGATGCAGGTACTTGCCCGGCAGGTCAATGCCCTCGGCAAAACTGGCCACACCGAAGAGGACACTCGGGCGTCCCTCATCTACCCGGCTGCAGTGCTGCCGCAGAACCTCGCCCTTGGCCATGTCGTCCTGGGTGATGATCAGGTCCGGATACTCGGGCGCCAGTGCATCGCGCACCTGCTGCATCTGCCGACGTGAGGTAAACAGCACCAGCGTTGCCTTCTCGCCCGCCCACAGATCGGGCAAACGCTCCACCAGGGCATCGGTGAAGGTATCATCGGTTGGCATGGTGGACATGGCGGGAACTTCCACCGTGGCCATTTCTCCATAGCGGAATGAACTGGGCACCACCAGATAGCGGCTGGATTCGGGCAGTCCGGCACGGGCCCGTAGACGATCAAAGCGTCCCAGCGCGGTCAGCGTGGCACTGGTCAGAACTGAACCGTAAGCTCTGGACCAAAGCCTGGAGTACAACAGACTGTCCGCTAGCACTGGCGAACTGTAGAGGGTAATGTCCTCGGCGTGGTCCCAGCGCTGTCTGACCGCCCAGCGAGCCGGGGCCGGACTCTTGTAGCCGGTGCGCTTTTTGGCAGCACCATCGGCTTCATCCGATTCCGTTTCGTTCCCAGTCGGCTTGGCCTCGCCCTGCTCGCACCAGGCAACCCAAAGCCGGAGCTGGTCCTCCGCCCGACTGTGGAATGACCCGATCACCGGATACCAGGCCTCTGCGGTATCCCGGTCAATCTCATGGTCTTTGCGTTCATCGAACGCGCCCTGGAGCTCATCGGCCAATGCCCCCAAGTGACGCACCAGATTGGCCGTGGCAATGCGTGCTTCGGCGGAAAGATCAGCCAATGCCTCGGGCAATGCGCCTTCCGGATAACGCCATTGGGCGGTGCGGCGTTCTTCGTTGAATTCCCAACCGGTGTTCTGTTCCGCCTCGTCGTATACCCGGGTCAACACCTGATCGACTTCGCGGGAGGCACCGCTGATCCGATCCAGGGTCTTGGTGCCTTGTGTTCCTGGCGCCAGAAACGGCTGCATTTTGGTCAGGGCCTGAGACAACTGTTTCAGCCACTGGCGCGTGGAGTTCAACGGAACCGACGCGGCAAAGTGATTCAGCGCCTTGTCCGGCAGATGGTGGGCCTCATCGAAAATGAACAGGGCGTTTTCTGGTTCAGGCAGGATAGCTCCGCCACCCAGGGCCAGATCAGCCAGTACCAAGTCGTGATTGGCCACGACTATATCGGCGTCATCGAGGTCCTTACGGGCGTCGAAAAAGGCACAGCTGTCGAAATAGCTGCAATGGCGGTTGGTACACTGGCGGTGATCGGTGGTGACCTGCCGCCAGACATCGTCCGGGATTTGTTCGGGCCAATGGTCCCTATCGCCGTCCCATTTACGGGATCCGTAGCTCGCCAGCATTTCTTCAAAAAAGGCACGGGTGCCCGGCTCCTCGCCTTTGGGGCCGTCGAGCAGGAACAGCGGCATGGTATCGCTATCGCCATTGCCCTCGTCGTGAAGCCGTGCCTCCAGTCTCGACATACACAGGTAGCGCCCCCGGCCCTTGGCCAGGGTCCAGCTGAAATCCATGTTGCTGTGCTTTCGCAGGTCCGGGAGATCTTTGAGAACAATCTGATCCTGCAAGGCTACAGTGGCAGTGGAAATCACCAACGTCTTGCCCAAGGCCTTAGCCACGGGTATTGCGGCAATCAGGTAGGCCAAGGTTTTACCGGTACCGGTGCCGGCCTCGACCACACAAGCCGAGGCTGGCGATGTCCTCTGGCCATCATTCTCGGTGATATCACCCATGTACCGGGCAATCTCGGCGATCATGAGCCGCTGACCATAGCGCGCCCGCACGTCCTTGCCCGCAAGAACGTCCCGATAACCCTGCTGAATCTGCTGTTTGATCTCGTCAGTTAAAGCCATCAGCGCGGGCTCACCCAGTCGCGGACGATCCCGACCCGGAAGCGCTGACCCTGCTTGCTGAGTACCACGCCATCCTGGGTGATACTTTCCACACGTAGCCCCGAGAAGCTATCGCCCCGGCGCAGGTAATTGCTGTTGATCATGACGCGGCTGGCGAAAGGATCGGAGGCGTAGATGTGGCTATTGAAGGTCAAGTCAGGAACGCTCTTTTGGAAAGAAAGGGGGAGTTCAACCAGGTGCGGTACCCTGCCAGCCGGCGCCGGTGCTCGCAATACCGAATTGTCGCGGGCTCCTTCCGCAGCAGGAACAATGATCGTCGGTCGCTCTCTTGGGCTGGAGTTCGACGCGACACTGCCACTTTCCGCGAGCGGTTCATCCGCTTGTGCCTTGACGGGACTGGGGGCAGCTTCGGGCACAGATTCGGAAACCTCGACCTGAACTGATTTCTTCTCAACATCCGTCGTCGATGCCATCTCGCTGACGACATTCGCCGGCTGCTCGGAGGCCGGCACTGCGCCCACGGGGGACCCCTGCGGCAAGAACAGAACGCCCAGAACCCCGGCATTTACAACCAGTGCAAGTGCAAGCCAGACAACAGGCGATGCCTTTCTTTTCTTCGGACGATGGATCAGTTGAACCTGATGCCCCAGATCAGGAATCTTGCCCTGCCGACGTTCTGTCTCAGATTTCCTGAGTGCGTCCAGTATGTACGACATGTTTATTGACCTTCCGACGGGGCTGGTGGCGTCAACCGGGGGAATGGCCCACCCAGATCGTTGTTGATCTGGATTATGGTCATGGCGCCTGCGATGCCATCAACCGTCAGTCCCTTCAGATCCTGGTACCAGCGGATTTGCTTTTCCGTCGGCATCCGGTTGATTCGACCCGCCTCAACACTCGCCTCGCTGTGCCTGTCGGCAAGCTCCATCATGCGGGCGCCAATCCACAGCTGCTCTTCGCGGCTGCCGCTGTCCGCCGGCACATCCAGAAAGTCCGGGCGCCGCCAGAGGATGCGAAAATCACCAAACCAATACCGCTCGATACTGGTAAAAGTAACCTCCCGAGAGCCCTCAGGGGAAATGATTGTCGCCGTGCCTCCGTCCAAGCTTTTCATCACGGCATAGCCGCGTTTGCCGGATTGATCCCGAAGCTCGAGGATAGCGGGCCTGTTCAGGAACTCGAGGCTGCGACGGGCGCCTTGCCGCTCGAGGCAGGCCATGCCCTCGGCACGGGCATACTGACAAGCGGTTGGGAAGTCTTCTGGCCGGTAATCATGCTGCCAGAGCTTGAACAAAGAACGGAATGCGTCCACCAGTTCAATGGAGTCCGACGAAAACTCAAAAGTCTCGACCACCGGGACAGCGTTCGACGGCCCTTGCTGATCCTGCTGTGCCGAACTCGAAGCTGACGCCAAGCCGCCGGATTGGTCGGCGTTCTCTGAGTCCCCTCGCTCCACTATGCCAGCTTGCACGGATGTGGACGAAAATCCTGCCTGGATGTCAGTCACGGTCACCGGCCAACGATCTGCTAGCCAAACCGTTCCCACTACCGCCACCAGGAGCGAAGCTGTGAGCAGCAGGTAATGGGATGATTTGCTGACCCCGGCGGGCTGCCTGGCCTGCATGTTGGAGGTATCGCCCCTGACTTCCCGGGCCGCTTGGCGAATGTGTGCTGTGGTGATTTCATGCTCGCCTTCAGCGTAAGCACCCAGCAGAGCGCGATCACTGATCAGGTTGATCAACCGGGGAATGCCCTGGCTTTCCTTGTACAGCCGGGAAACTGCGCCGGAATTGAAAATATCTCCGCGCATACCGGCAACACTCAGGCGGTAGCTTAAATAGTTCGGTAACTCCGGGCGACCGATAGCATCCAGGTGATAGCGTGCGGTTACCCGCTGATTCAGCTGTCGCAACTCTGGCATTGCCAATATCTGCTGCAATTCAGGCTGACCCAGCAGCACGATCTGCAACAGCTTTTTCTCGGCGGTCTCCAGATTGGTCAAAAGGCGCAGCTGCTCAAGCACATCCGCGGAAAGATTCTGGGCCTCGTCAATCATCAGGACCTTATGTCGCCCGGCAGCATGAGCACTGAGCAGATCCTGGTTAATCAGATCAACCAACTCTTTAATGGTTGCGTTGGCGGGATGCGACACGCCCATTTCATCGCAAACGGATGAAAGCAATTCACGAGCGGAAAGTCGTGGATTGAGAATAAGCGCAATGTCGACATTTTCCGGAGTGTTTTCTATGAAACACCGGGACACCGTGGTTTTTCCTGTTCCCACCTCTCCCGTGATCACAATAAAGCCGCCCTGCCCCTGAACGCCGTACATCAGGTGCGCCAGGGCTTCCTTGTGGCGTTCACTGAGGTACAGGTAGCGGGGATCGGGCGCAATGGAAAACGGCGGTTCCCGAAAGCCGAAAAAGTCGTAATACATGAGTATCCAGTCTGGTGCTCAGGTGCCGGGCCTGGCGGTGTTACACAAGCCCCGGCTCTCTATCGCGGTATCATACCGCTGGCTTCGCAGGCCTGTCATCTCACGATTCGCTGGAATCCGAATTGCTGACCAGGCGCAGGTCGGTGGTTCGACGATTTTGCTGCTTCAGGCGACGAACACAGCGCTCGAGGGTCTTGGATATGCGGGCGTGGGATCGGATCATCGAGATTTTCGGCCAGGTGGCGCGCTCGCCGGCCAGGATCATTTCTCTGACGTAGGCGGGTTCAGGATTGGCGAGCATCCGACGATAGTCTTTAAACGAGTACGATGGCGCAATGGTCACGTCGCCGGAATAACGTTGCGCCATAATGGTGTGAAGTTGACCAGACACCTGCCTCAGCAATTCCGGTTTAAGCCGCTTGCGCAAATAATCAAAAATGCCCTGACCGTGGAACTGAACCTCCGATTTCAGCAGATGCATCGGCAGGCTCGGAATCGAGAGTTTTTCATCCATTCCACGGTCGTTGAGAAACGGCACAACGTGCGGATTGGTCTGGCTGACTATGGTGAAGTTTACATCGTAAAGATGCATCAGGCGTTCGATAGGCAGATCACTCACCACCGATCCATCCACAAACTTCAGTCTTGGCATGTACGGCAGCGCATTACCGTGAATGTCTTTCTTCATCAGCGTGACCGGGGGGAATATACCGGGCACCGCGGCGCTGGCGAGGACAGCACTCCATACCATCAGGTAAGGCGAGGTATAGCCACACAGCAATCGGGCTTTCTGGTGCGCCTGGATTGGCGAGACACTCACGTTGATGGAGCGTCCTGTGCGCAGATACGCCTCTTCAAAGGTGTACTCGCCGATATTGGCGCGCACACAGGACTTAAGCTGGTCCTGGTCCATCAGGCCGTCGCCGCGCACGGCACTGAGCAACCCGCGCCACTTCCAGGCCTTCAGGTTGTGATTCTCCGGCACCAGCATTTCCGGGATCTCGGCATCGGTATGGACACCCAGAATGCCCGCAATAATAGCGCCGATACTGGAGCCGGCTATGACCTGAGGTAAAAGCCCCTTCTCCCACAACGCCTTGATCACACCAAAATGGAACATGCCTAGTGTCGCGCCGCCGCTGAGCAGGAGCGAGGGACGGCCGTAACTGGTCAGGGTGTCGCGAAAGAACTGCAGCTTTTCCGAAATGGGGAAACCTGGCACCGGATGGTCACACAGGTAATCCAGCGACTCACAGACCTGGGTGATGTACTCCTCAACCAGGTGTTTGGTGCCGACCCGCGAGTGAGTGTACAGGGCCGGATTACCCATATTGCCAAGATCATGATGCAAGCCTTCGCGGAGTGCCCGCTTCAGACGCTCAAAATCGTTTTGCTGGCGGTACTGTTTCAGGTTACTCAGGCGGTCGTAAATCAGTTCGTAGTGGTAGAGATCGGAGGCAAAGTCTTCTTTCCACTCGGCGCTGCCCTCAAGAAAATCGAGTTCCAGAGCCGCCGCCTTCCAAACTTCGTAATTAGGTGCCTCGGCAAGCATTTTTCGGAACTTTTTTATTCTTGGATCCCTGATCACTGGGAAACCTCCTGTTATTGAGCGAAACGTACAGGGTCAGAAATCTTCGAGCATCAAATCCTCATCGTTGCCGCTGGAAAAGGGATCTTCCACCATTTCACCATCCTTGATCAGGTACTCACGGCGCTGGAGAAATGCATTTCGGACAAAGATGTAAGTGTCACCCGAAATGAAACTCTCGGCCGGGATTAAATCGGCCCGCTTGTCGACAATCTGAACACCCCTGGCATACAGATCGGTCGGACTCTCGACCGCGTCCCACGCTGATGGCAACACAACGATGTCCGTCACCATACCACCGAAATGGCGCGGGCTCGAAGGCCCCAGCAACGGCAACATCAGGTAGGGTCCTGAACCGGCGCCCCAGTAGCCGAGGGTTTGGCCAAAGTCTTCAGGGCGCTCGGGGAGCTCAAAAGCCGTGGCAACGTCGAAAAAGCCAGCCAGTCCAAACACCGTGTTGTAGGTAAATCGACCGGCAGCCACTACGGCCGATTCGCCCTTGAGCTGCAACAGACTGTTGGCGAGGTTGCGAATTTCCTGGAGGTTATTGAAGAAGTTGGTGATGCCACGGTCGATGATATTGGGCGTTACCGTGCGATAGGTTTGCGCGACCGGCTTTAAAACCCACCGATCAAGGGTCTCGTTGAACCGGAACACCTTGCGGTTCCAGCCCTCATAGGGATCTGAAGCCCGGACCTCAGCCGCCCCTTCCGGTGCCGGCTCCTGCATAGCCTGGGCCGACGCCTGGCCAACTGGCAGCCCTACCAAAAGCGCCGTCGAGAGCAGAAAAACATACCAGCGCCGAAAAAAAAGTTGTCTCATTGTGTGCTCTTGGCTTGTAAAAGGGGTTGTGAAAGTCGTTTCGATCCGTCAAAAATACCGACGCTTTTATTTATTACTTTTATTCTGCTCGTTGTTTCGGAGGAACTCTTATGTCTGTACCGGGAAATCACGTTGCCACACTACCCGTGCCGCTCCGCTGGGGCGATATGGATGCGTTTGGCCACGCTAACAATACGGTTTATTTCCGCTTTTTCGAAGAAGCCCGTATCGTGTGGCTTAGCTCCCTGGATCTCGGTGGTCCGGAGGAACCAACCGGTCCGGTCATTATAAAGACCAGCGCGACATTTCTGAAGGAGCTGAATCACCCAGCGACCGTCGTGGTCGAAACATACGCAGACAAGGCAGGAAATACCAGCCTTGATACTTACCATGTGCTAACCGATGCCGAAACAGGCGATGTTTACGCGGAGGGATACGCCAAGGTTGTCTGGTTCGACCGCAAGACGCGGACCTCGACCCGGCTGCCAGATACCCTTCGAGCACTGGCAACCGAATAACGAGAGCTTATCGGCGGCGTACCACTACGCTGCCGATTGAGTAGCCGGCACCAAAGGAGCAGATCACCCCGATGTCTCCGGACTCCAGGTCAGCCTTGTGCTTGTGAAACGCAATGATCGATCCAGCCGAGCTGGTATTGGCGTACTCGTCCAGAATAACCGGCGCTTCATCCTCGGAGGCGTCGCGACCCAGCACCTTTCGGGCAATTAGCTGGTTCATGTTCAGGTTGGCCTGGTGCAGCCACATGCGACGCAGGCCATCCGGCGCCAGCGCCAGGTCCTGAAGCTGATTTTGAATGGTCTCAGCCACCAGCGGGGAAACTTCCTTGAACACTTTCCGGCCCTGCTGGATGAACAGCTTGTCGGGCTTGCCAACGCCCGATTCATCGGCACGGTTCAGGAAGCCGAAGTTGTTGCGGATATTGTTCGAAAACTGGGTTTTCAGACGGGTATCGAGGATCTCGAATCCCTGGCCCGCGCTGGTGTCCTCTTCCCGCTCAACCAGGATGGCTGTGCACGCGTCACCAAAAATGAAGTGGCTGTCGCGATCACGGAAATTGAGATGACCAGAACAGATCTCAGGGCTGACGACCAGAACTGAGCGGGCAGCACCGTTCTCAACCGAGTTGACCGCCGCCTGGAGACCAAACGTCGCGGAACTGCAGGCCACGTTCATATCATAGGCAAAACCGTTAACGCCGAGCGCCTGCTGCACCTCAATGGAAACCGCCGGATAGGCCCGCTGCAGGTTGGAGCAGGCAACGATCACTGCATCCACGTCAGCGGCAGTTTTGCCAGCTTGCTCCAGGGCTTCTTTACAAGCGGAAAGCGCCATTTCGCACTGCACCGAATATTCGTCGTTGCTGCGGTCGGGAATGAACGGCGTCATCCGATGCGGATCAAGGATTCCATCTTTGTTGATCACGTGCCGACGTTTGATGCCGGACGCCTTCTCAATGAAGGCCGAAGAGGACGGCTGCAGGGCAGTAACGTCACCGCTGGCGATGGCATCGGCATGCTCTGAATTGAAAATCTCAACGAACTGGTTGAAAGCTTCAACCAGTTCGTCATTGTCTATGGTCGCCGGTGGTGTATAGAGACCGGTTCCGCTAATGACGGCTTTAATCACGCTAACCCCACGTCTTGGTTATTAAAACTGAAGACTTGTCTGATATGCTGCCGGAAATACTAACACAGTCTCCGACGTTTGCCCGTCAGCAAAAGGTACCGTACGCACCGGACAGGGGCGCTCGGAGAATTGCCTTAAATGCGGGTCTGCGCCCACTGCCTTTCCAATCGTTTGACGGAAACCGTCATCGCCGTGCCCAGTTGTTGTGCAAAAAAGGACACCCGAAATTCCTCCAGCATCCAGCGATAGACTATCAGCTCCGGATCCCGAACGCCCTGGCGAAGCAGTTCGTCCCGCTTGCTGGCGTAGCGGGACCAGAGGGGCTCTATGGTGTGCAGGAATTCCCGTTCCCGTCCCATTTCCCGGGGCATCTTTTCCAGCCGAACCAGCGCTGCTTCGAAGTAACGGCCAAATTCCGCGAGCCACTCCGGCGGTGTCGCCACCAGGAACCCGGGATATATCAGGTTCGCCAGCTGAAACTTGAGATCGGCCATGCTTGAGGCCAGGGCCAGGCTGATCTTGCCCTTCAGTCGCTTCGCCACTTTCTGATAGCCCGTCATCGCCTGATATAACCGCTGATCCGCCTCTTCGAGCGCCGGGATAAAATCACCTCGGTGACGATCAAACAGGGCGTCAAACGCCTCGGCTGTCCTTGGTACGCCGTCGGCGAGAAAATGCTGCATTGCCGTGGCGAGTAACAGATCATCGAGCAGTACGCTGGCGCGACCAATCGGGGCAAACATGAGCGCAGACTGTTTGAATTTCGGCAGCTTACGCTCCAGATCATCCAGGGTCTTGCCGAACCGATTCAGAATCAGACGGGCCACGGCCTTACGGGTGGTGTCTTCTGCGGTCAATCGATCGAGGCAGCGAATCTGACGGACCGATTTCCCCTGGTCTTCCAGCGCGGGATAAACCGTTACCTGCATGCCGCCCTTTTCGGTCTGCACCTGTTCCGGCAAGGTGCCAAACTGCCAATCGGCGTGCTCAGCCGTGGGCTCAGCAGTTTTTGATTCACTGGTGGCTGAGGCCAGCGCCTCCTCTGCCTTTCCCTCCAGCTGGTCCTGCAGTTGGAAGGTCTCACGTCCCTCAGCCATGACCTTGCCACCATCCCCCATGACCCGTAGGTTCATGCGCAAATGCCGGGGCAATTCGTACTCCGGCCAAGCCTCTGGCTCAATCCGCACCCCGGTCATGCGCCTCAGTTGTTCGGCCAATTGCAGGGCAAGAGGTTCATTCGAAGGCTGCATATTTGCCAGCGCTGCATCGACAAAATCCGGAACCGGCACAAAATTACGCCGCAGGGACTTCGGCAACCCCTTCACCAGCGCGACACATTTTTCTCGCAGCAAACCAGGCACCAGCCATTCGAGTCGGCGGGAGGGAATCTGTTTCAGCGCCATGAGAGGTACTTGCAGAGTCACCCCGTCTCGCTCGCTGGTGGGTTCAAACTCGTAGCTCAGCGGATAGCGAACACCTTCCCACTCCAGGTAATCGGGGTACAGCTCTCCCGCCTGAGCGTCTACCGGGCGTTGCAGAATGTCCTCTTCCGTCAGCTCAAGGTGCTTGAGCTCTTCGCCAGACAGGCTTTTCCACCAGGTCTCGAAGTGCCGACCGCTGACAATATCCGCCGGAAGGCGCTCATCGTAAAAGGCCACCAACGCCTCATCATCCACCAGGAGGTCGCGGCGCCGGGTTTTCTTTTCAAGATTTTCAACGGTGTCGAGCATAGCCCGATTGCGGGCAATAAATGGCGCCTTCGAGCGATAATCCCCTTCCACCAGAGCGCGGCGGATAAAAAGATTCCGGCACTCCGCAGGATCAACCTTGCTGTAGGCAATCCGTCGCTTGGGTACTACGTCCAGGCCGTAGAGGGTCACCTTCTCGTAGCCCATCACCTGGGCCCTTTTCTGCTCCCAGTGCGGCTCGAAATAGTTGTGCTTGACCACATGCCCGGCTAGAGGCTCGATCCACTCGGGCTGAATGGCCGCGACCATGCGCGCAAATACCCGACTGGTCTCCACGATTTCGGTTGCAACGATCCACTTCGGGCCGGTTTTGGACACCTTGGAGCCTGGGAAAATCAACACTTTCCGGTTGCGCGTTGCCAGGTATTCCTTCTTTTCAACCTTCACGGCGACCTGCCCAAGCAGACCCGCCAGGATGGCCTGGTGCAGCGCCTCGTAACTGGCGGCATCTTTATTCGACGACAGTTTTTGCTCACGACAAATCAGGGTAAGCTGACGATGAATGTCACGCCATTCGCGCATGCGCATCCAGCTCAGGAAACTCTTCTGACAGACCTTCTTCATCTGGTTCTGGGACAGCTCCTGGCGTTGCTCCTCGTAGAAGTTCCAGATGTTCAGAAGGGTAACAAAATCCGATTCTTTGTCGTTAAAGGCCGCGTGCGCCTGGTCCGCGGCCTGCTGTTTTTCCTGGGGCCGCTCGCGAGGATCCTGCACACTCAGCCCGGCGATGATGATCAGGGTTTCGGCCAGACTGCCCTTGTCGGCCGCGGTGACCAGCATCCGGGCCAGCCGTGGATCCAGTGGCAGCCGGGACATGGTACGGCCAAGTTTAGTGACCCGACGCTTGTCGTCAACCGCGCTCAGCTCTTCGAGCAGCTTGTAGCCATCGTTGACCTGACGGCGATCCGGCGCTTCAAGGAACGGAAAGTTTCGGATCTCACCCAGACCAGAGGTCGCCATCTGCAGAATAACCGAGGCCAGGTTGGTGCGCAGGATTTCCGGGTCGGTGTATTCCGGGCGATTGATAAAGTCAGTTTCATCATACAGCCGGAAACAGATGCCCGGCGCAACCCGCCCGCATCGCCCTGCCCTCTGGTTCGCACTGGCCTGGGAGATGGGCTCGATGGGCAGACGCTGGATCTTGGAGCGCACGCTATAGCGACTGATCCTCGCAACACCGGTGTCGATCACGTAGCGGATTCCCGGCACCGTCAGTGAGGTTTCTGCCACGTTAGTGGACAGCACAATTCGGCGGCCCCGGTGTGACTGGAACACCCGATTCTGTTCCTGATTGCTCAGGCGCGAGTACAGCGGCAGGATTTCCGTGTGTTTCAGGTCTACGTGACGAAGCACCTTACTGAGATTCCGAATTTCCCGCTCACCCGGCAGGAACACCAAGACATCCCCGGGCGGTTGTTTCTCGGAGCGTTCGTGCTGCTCAATTTCATCGAGGGCGGAAATCACACCATCGGTCCAGCCCTGATCGCGATCGTCCTCGTCCCCAGTCAGTGGCCGGTAGCGAACATCCACCGGAAAAGTCCGGCCGCTGACTTCAATAACCGGTGCCTGGTTAAAGAATTCACTGAATCGGTCAACTTCGATGGTCGCCGAGGTAATGATTACTTTCAGGTCGGGGCGTTTGGGCAGAAGTTGGCGCAGGTAACCCAGTATGAAGTCGATGTTGAGGCTGCGCTCGTGCGCCTCGTCGATGATCAGCGTGTCGTACCGGTCGAGGAAACGATCATGCTGAATTTCCGCCAGCAGTATGCCATCAGTCATTACCTTGACCCGGGACTGCTCTGAGGTGGTGTCGGTGAATCGAACCTGATAACCAATTTGCTGACCAGTCTGTTCGCCAAGCTCATCGGAAATTCTGGCGGCAACACTGCGAGCGGCGATCCTCCGGGGTTGGGTATGACCAATGACACCCCGAATACCCCGGCCGGAGTTCATGCAGATTTTCGGGATCTGGGTGGTCTTACCGGAGCCGGTTTCACCGGCGATAATCACCACCTGATTGTTCTCGATGGCCTGCTGGATGTCATCTACGCGCTCCGACACCGGCAGGCCTTCCGGAAAACCGGCCGTTCTGTGCAACGCCTGACGCTGCTGAACTTTTTCGAGGCCCCGCTCCAGCCACCGTGCCATTTTCTCAAGATCCTTCTGGCCCGGGTCCCCCTTGGTTCGGGCCACGGCCTTCAGGATCCGGGCGGCTTCCTGCTGATTGCAGATCTCCAGCTGGCTCATCATGGCTTTCACGGCCGCCTTGCCATCAGGCGGCGGATTGACGGCGCTGGTTCGATCAGTGGTGGTGTTTGTCATCGCAATAGGGAGTCGTTCTCAATCGGTATCGGTTACTGGCTTGGCGACAGTCTATCGGGAAAGCCATACGCTTAAAAATGGAAAACCCCGCCGAAGCGGGGTTTGTATTCACACCGGCCCCGATGAACGGGGCCGCAGACCGGCAGTGCCCTGGCCAGTTAACTGGCGTTGGCTTCGTCTCGCAATTCGCGACGGAGGATCTTGCCGACGTTGGTCTTGGGCAATTCCTCGCGGAACTCAAAGTGCTTGGGCACTTTGTACGCCGTCAGACGCTCGCGACAGAATTCCTTCAGCTCATTAGCGCTGACACCTTCGGCCGTTGCTACCAGGTATACCTTCACCGCCTCACCGCTCTTCGGGTCAGGGATGCCAACCGCGGCGCACTCAACCACTTTCGGATGGCTGCTTACCACGTCTTCTATTTCATTCGGGAACACGTTGAAGCCAGACACGATGATCATGTCCTTCTTGCGGTCAACGATACGGATGTAACCGTCCTCCTGGACCAGTGCAACGTCGCCAGTTTTCAGGAACCCGTCTTCGGTGAACGACTTCTGGGTATCTTCCGGGCGCTGCCAGTAGCCACGCATTACCTGCGGCCCCTTAACGCAAAGTTCGCCCGGCTCGCCGACCGGCGTTTCGTTGCCGTCATCATCAATGGTCTTGATTTGGGTAGAGGGAATCGGCAGGCCAATGGTGCCCAACTGGATGGCAACGTGGGGATTGAAAGTTACCACCGGTGAGGTTTCGGTCATACCGTAGCCTTCGGAAATTTCGCAACCGGTAACCTTCTCCCACATCTTTGCGGTATCGCTGGTCAGGGCCATGCCACCGGACGATGTCAGCTTGAGGCTGCTGAAGTCCAGGTTCCGGAACTCTTCGTTGTTGCACAGAGCCACGAACAAAGTGTTCAGACCAAGGAAAGCGGAGAACTTGTGGTTCTTGAGTTCCTTAACAAAGCCTGGAATGTCACGCGGGTTCGGGATCAGAACGTTGTGCGCACCGGCTTCCAGCATGATGCCGCAGTTCAAAGTGAAGGAATAGATGTGATACAGCGGCAGAGGCGCTATTACCACTTCCTGACCTTCGACGACAATATCGCCCATCATTGGGCGGGTTTGCAGCAGGTTTGCCACCAGGTTGCCGTGGGTCAGCATTGCCCCTTTGGCCACCCCCGTGGTGCCACCGGTGTACTGCAGCACAGCGATATCGTCTTTCTTGCACTCAACCGGCGTATATTTCTCACGTGCGCCAGCGCTCAGGACCGCCGGCAATTTATGGGCGCCGGGGATACTGAAAGGAGGCACCATCTTCTTCACGTGCTTGATCACGGCGTTCAGCAGCGTTCGCTTGATCGGCGAATGCATGTCCGCAATCTCAGTCACAATCACGTGCTCAATGCCGGTATGCGGCAGGACTTTCTCTGCGTTCTCAGCCATGTTGGCCAATACGACCAAGGCCTTGGCACCCGAATCGTTGAACTGGTGCTCCATTTCGCGGGTGGTGTACAGAGGATTGGTGTTCACCACGATCAAGCCGGCGCGCATGGCACCGAATACCACAACAGGATATTGACTAACGTTCGGCATCTGGACGGCAATACGATCGCCTGGTTTCAGGTCCGTCTTATTCTGCAGCCACGCCGCAAAGTTGCGGCTCTGTGTGTCCAGATCACGGTAGGTGAGAGTTGCGCCAACAGCACTAAAGGCAGGACGGTCCGCGTATTTCTTAACAGACTGGTCAAATACTTCAACCATGCTGCTGTACTTGTTCAGGTCGACCTCACGAGGTACGCCGGCAGGGTATTTATCCTGATAGAACTGCTCGAAATCCATCACCATCTCCTGTTTGGCATTTTTGATTGTAATGATCCACTAGTGCAGCGCTGATCAAAATCAACCCTACAAAAGTATCAGAGTCAAAAAAGTGGGGAGAGAATAGCAGTTTTGTGAACGATGAGGTAGTTTTCAGGGAGCGAGCCTAAACACTTGTACTCAAATCGAATTCGTCCGGAGCACACGATGAGCGATATTCTGGATACCCTGGAAAATATCACCTACAACGAGCTAAACGAAGGCGACAGCGCCACCTATGTAAGAACCCTTTCGGAGGACGAGTTGGTGTTGTTTGCGGCGGTAACCGGAGATTTGAATCCGGTCCACCTTGATTCCGAATATGCCGCCGAATCCATGTTCAAGGAACGCGTCGCGCACGGAATGTGGAGTGGATCACTGATTTCTGCTGCGCTGGCTACCGTTATGCCAGGCCCGGGCACCGTCTATTTGGAACAGAGCCTGTCGTTCAAACGCCCGGTTAAATTGGATGACACTCTCACCGTCACGCTCAGCGTGCTGCGCAAAGAGGCCCAAAACCGCGTCGTCTTCAAGTGCGACGTACGCAACCAGAACAACCAGCGGGTGGTCACTGGTGAGGCCAGGGTGATTGCCCCCACAGAAAAGGTGTCTTTGAACAAACCCCGCCTCCCCAAAATCACCATTGAGAGCTAGTTGGCCACCTACCCCGGAAGGAAATCAATGGGAAACCGGACTTTTCTGGTTTCCACATCATCTGCGCCAAAGTTGAACAGCCGCACTCTCATGGCGATACGCTGCTCCAACGGCGGGTTACCCAATTCCGAGCTCACGACCTGACAGGCCGATACTGAGCCATCGGGTTCGATGATCAGCTCTAACAGGAGTTTGCCCTCGAGCGTCGGGTCCTGCCTCAGCTCCCGGCGATACAGGGAATAAAGTGCGGTTTTCTGGGCATCAAAGACTTTGCGGATGTTGCTCATGGCCCGCTCACCCACCGACGATTCTTGCCTGGCCTCGCCCTTGGCCACCTTGGATACCCCCTTGGCCACATTTTTAACCTCCTTCACCCGGTGCCCCTGCACCGCAACCTTAGCCTGAGGTGTCGCGGAATCCGTCACGCCACCACTACCCTGCAAAACTTCCGATGGGGGGGTGACGCTCTGCGCTGCCATTTCAGCACTGGTGTTTGCTCGAAGCCCTTCAGGCTCACTTGCTGCTGGCGCCCTTAACGAGGCGAGCCGGTCCTTCATGGCAAGCAACCCGGAACGGGAAGCCTTTTCCCGTGCCTGCTCCGCAGTCTGGCGCTTGACAGCGACTGGTTCAGGTTTAGGCGCCAGTTCAGGCGCAGGCTTAGCAACATTGGGTTTTGGCTGGGTTTCAGGCACCGGCTCTTCTTTAGTGACTGGTTCTGGCTCCGGCGGTTTGGGTTCGGGAGCCACTATCGGTTTGGGCCGTTCTACCAAACGAGCCAATTGTGGTGGAACCTGTTCAGCCTCGGAACGTTCAATCTCGGGAACGTGAAGGGATGGAATCCAGAGTGCAACAGGAAGGAAAATAACGGCGACCAGAGCGGCTACAATAGCAAACTGGCGATCTTCTCTGGCAGTGGAACTCCAGGGCAGCTCCCCACTGGTTGCGCTCCAATGACGAGGGTCAGCCATTGCGCACCTCCGCCTCAACGGCCAGGCGGACCTGCCGGAATTGCTGGTCAACACAGGTTTGCATGATCTTACGCAACAGCCGGTAGTTGGTATCCCGCCCTACCATGATGGTCACCTCGAAGCCCATTTCAGGGACGGCAGATAGCCGCTGACGACGGTACGCAAGCTCGTCGGCCAACCCGGCGATGTGAGAGTCGCTCACTTCGATCCCATCCAGCCGGGCAACCTCCCGGCCCTGGACCAGGATCACTCCGCTGGCCACCTGAACGACCAGGGAGTCATCTGCCTCGTGCTCTGCCGTGGATTGGGGCAATGCTACATCGGCCGTGCTCTGCATCACTTTGACGTCGGACGAATTCACCATCAGAAAGAAGACAAGGATGGTAAAAATGTCCATCAGAGAAACCAGATTGAGCCCGCCTGCCCGCTGCACTCGACCATGATGACGTCGAATCCTTCCAGCTCTGCGTGACGATTTCATACGTCCTCCCTCGCCGCGACACCGCTGGCATCCGAGAGCTGTCGATCTGCCGGCGCATCCATCAACGCAACATCGGGGAAGAGCTCGCCTTCAACCACACTCGCGGCAACAACGGCCGGGTACGAACGCACCGTATCCATGGCGTGCACCAGTGTCTGGTAATCGATATCCGGTCCCACTTCCAGAATGACGTCGGTCTTGTCAGGAGCACGGCGTTTTATTTCCTTTAATACCTGCCTCAGGCCGTCAAAATCCTGCTCATTCTTGTTCGCTGGCAATGCCACGATGACGCCGCGCTCACTGTCCGCAATTTCGAGGCCAGCCGGAATCAACGTTACCACCAGCCTGAGTTCCTTAAGCTCCGCTGAACCCGCAGTGTCTTGCCCGGGAAAATTAAGCTCAATCATGCGCACCTGGCTGAACACCATGCCCAGCAGCAAAACCGGGACCAGCACAATCATCAGATTCATGAACGGCGTGATGTCCAGGTCCGGTGAAGCAGCCATTTTTCGATGTCGGCGTCTCATACACACTTACTCATGAGTTGATGGACATGTCAGAACCATTCCTGAATTAAGCCGGGGCGGCTTGGCTGCGTTGATCCGAGATGATGTTCAACAATTTGACGCCTGCCATTTCGAAGCTGTCGACAATCTCGTTGGTCCGGGTTTGCAACAGCGCATGAAACATCAGCAGTGGAATGGCGGACATAAGGCCAAATGCCGTGGTGTTCATCGCGATTGAAATACTCTCTGACAACAGGCTTGCCTTCTGCGAAGGGTCGGCAGCGGCTACCGCGGTAAACGCAGCAATCAGGCCAATAATCGTGCCCAGCAGACCCAGCAAGGTTGCGATGTTCGCAAGGGTGGCCAGGTATTGGGTCCGCTTTTCCAGGCGAGGCAATACCTCCATCAGCCCTTCTTCCATCGCGTATTCGATATCCTCGCGCCGGCTATGATTCAGTAGACGCGCAATGCCTGCACCCATGATGGAGGCAATCGCGCTGTCGGAGTTACTGGCGGCCTTCATCGCACGCTGGTAATCACGCTTCTGCAGCAGCGGTAAAATCCCCCGCTCGAAGGCCACCCGGTTTCTGCGGCGAACCGAGGCAAGGTAAAAAAAGCGCTCGAGGGTAATAGCAAGCCCAATGGCGAGCACCACCGCGATGGGGTACATAAACGGCCCACCTTCCTGAAAAAATCGAACCATCGTGTCCAGCATGAGTCTGCTCTCCGTATTTACTGCTTGGTTACTGTGTTGTTATTACCGAGCCCTCGTTGGGGCTCAGAAGCGATGGATTGAGGGTTTCGCGGAATAGTCGATGACCCTCAAAAATGACCGGATCCACAGGTTGCGTCAGCGCCGGAAACTGATCCTGTAGTTTTTCCCGTGGTCGGCGCGGCAAGGTGGGCGCCTGCCAGGGCAGAATATAGAGCACGCGCGGATTGTCCTCTCCCATGCTAGCCGACAGCCCCTCCACGTTTAGGCTTATGCCCTGCACTTCGTTACTCTGGCCTGGTGCCGAGGCCAATGAAGCTTGAGCAGTAAGGCCGAAAAAGACCGCAACCAGGCTACATACCAGGCGCCTAACCGTTGCTGTCCAACCGCCGATTTCAATCATTCAGTCCAACCTCCGTTCGAGGTCCGCGATCCAGCCGGCCACTGCCTGATCCTCAGCTTCAGAAAGCTCTCGATAACGCTGGTAATGCACCAGTGCTTTCTGAAGATCGAGGAGATACAGCTCGGCAATCACCGCCAGGTTGTAATGAAGCTCCGCTACCCTGGGTGAATGCTCCAGCCCACGCTCCAGCAGTGACGTGGCTTCCACGAAGCTGCGATCCTCGACCAACAGCAACGCCAAATTGTTTACCACCACAGGATCTGCGGGATTTAACTCCACTGCCTGCCGCCAGGCTCTTTTGGCTGCCCCCGCATGGCCCTGCTCCAACGCTTGCCTGCCCTGCTCTGCCAGGGTCGCGGCGAGTGCTGGATCGACTTGGGCCTGCGGCTTTACCACGGGGCCAGAGCAACCCGCTACCATGGCCAGGCACACACCAAACAACAGAGCGCAAATGTCACTTCGGCTACCCATCATCCAGGCCCTCCAGTAGATGCATGTTGATCTTTCCACGTCATCCACCGTACCGAACGGCTATAACGCCCAGGGTTGAGTTGAGCCAGAACGCCCAGGCTCTTGCCAATCCAGGCATCGTAACCGTGGTCTGTCACTCGGCGATGATTATCGGAGTGAATGGCAATCGCCTTTTCCTCAAAGGGAAACGCCTCTTCCTCCAGCAACATCTGATACTGCATGGCCTCGAGTCCATTCAGGTCCGCAGGAACCGAAGACGTCATCAGATCCTCAGCCAAAACCCGGTAAAGTTCGGCACGACGGAACAGCGTCTCCGAACGCACGGTCTCCCCTCCCAGCTGCTCAGCCTCAAGAAATCGCGTTCGGGCACTCTCAAGGGCGCGCTGTTTTTTATCCAGCGAGTCCGCCAGTGGCTGGCTCAGGGGAATTGAGGTGAAAATCGCGGCATCCCTGGCACCGAGCACCAAGGCAGCCCGGGCTGACCAGGCAAGGGACTCTTCAGAGTGCCACGGACTGGCCAATTCACTTGCCACCATAGTCGACCGAAGATTTCCGGCCCGCTCACCAGACTTGATTAACCGATGTCGCATGGTTTGTAGTTGCAGGTGTTGTCCGGCGTCTTCAGCGCTCGGATTGGTCTTCAGGTAGGACAAGTAGAGCCGGTCTCGGTTAGCCTGATCTCCGGCTACGTGAAAAAGCTCGGCGGCTTTTAACTGCAAAGGCCAGTGCTCGGCCGCGGTCGACGCGGCGCCGAGCAACTCATTGGCGGCCAATAGAGGCTGATCCGAGGCCACGTAAGCATGGACCAGTTTGTCGCTGATTCCGGCCGTCAGTTCATGGTCAGAAAATCTGGTGCGGAAAAGGCGGAGTTGTTCGATGGCCGGCGCCCACTGGCCAGCTTTCAGCAACGAGTTGGCGGCATCGAAGCGCCCTTTGACAGCAATTTCCGATCCCGGCAGAACGGCTTCTATCCGGGTAAAATGCTCGACCGCACTGGTTAGGTCACCCCGCGCATTGGCCGCTTCACCCTGGCGGTAAATGGCCAGTGCCAGCTGTTGTTTTGCATTCGACTCCGAATTGTTCTTATTAGGATCCGGCATTTCCTGCAATACCTGCTTCCAGGCCCGTTCGGCTAAGGCATACTCGCTTTGGCTCTGGCGAACCTTGGCAATCACCAACCAGGCAGCATAGCGTTCCTCAGCAGAGGCGTTGGCGTTGGTGACAGTCCGGCCTGCATAGGTCAGTGCCGGTTCCGGATTGCCTGATGCCAACCACCGGGAAGCCAGATCCGCAGCAAGTCCGGGAAGGCGAGAATCGTCAGGAAAGCTCTGTTCAAATCGATCGGACTCGGCAGAAATCGTTGCCAGTTCAGGCCGGAACTCGGCGGTTCGACGGTTGCCCTCAAGACCATCGCGCAGCAGGACCAGGGCTGCCCAGCCAGAATCCGCCGCCTCCGGGTAATCGTCAGTCTGATAAGCCGCTCCCTGGTAGTCCGACAGCGCCCCGAGATATTCACCCGCCTGCAACCGCGCGTCGCCGGCAAGGCGAAGTATCTGACCTGCAGACGCAGTGCGTGATGCCAGGGATTCATAGTAGGTAGCTGCTGCGGAGAACGCGCCGTGACCGCGAATCTTATCGTTTTTGGCGAACGCCAGGGTTCCTTGGTTGTAGTGGAAATCGGCGAGCGTCCGACTGTACAACTGCCATCGCGCCTGGTCCTGCTCAGACAATGCCTGGTAACTCGATGGGGCAGCATACATCGCAATATAATCTGCCTTGGCGGCACGGACTTGGTCATGTTTGTCGGCCCGTTCCCACACAGCGGCAACCTGGGCCATGAACGCAGGGTTCTTGGGGTGGTTCGGGTGAAAACGGACAAACCACTGGTTGGTGGCAACGCTTGCCTCGTAATCACCTTGAACCGCATGGAAATCGGCAAGACGGTCGAATAACAGATACGCCCAGTGTCGCGGTGCGTCGACTTCAAGCCAGGCAGCCAACGTATCCGGCCCCTCTTTCCGTGCAGCCATCAGAGCCAGGGCCCGGAATGTGTCATCAATGGCGTCGACCGCTGAGGTCTGTGGATTCTGAAGGCTTTGAGTGTCCGGAAGAAACTCGTCCAACACGGACAGAAAAGTAAGGCCTGCGCGCTCCCAGGCAGACGGGCCCTGTTTAAACTGACTCCATCCCAGCATGTATTGAGCTTTTGTACGGAGAGCACTGGCGTCTTCGGTGTTTATCAAGGCCCGATAGCCGGACTCTGCTTCGGCAAACCGACCCGCCGAAAAGTCGGATTCCGCTATCCTGAAGCGCGCCTCCTGCACGAGTGGGGACTGGGGATAAAGGCCTACCAGTTGTTTTAGCCGATCTATAGACTGTTCCGACTGCCCAGTGAGAGCATAAGCCTTGGCCATCTGGTACAACAGTTCGTCGAGTCGACCTCCGAATGAACCCTGCCCCAGTATGGCTTCGTAACTGCTGAGCACTTCTCCATAGACACGCTCTTCTTCTTCGGGTGAAAAACCCAGGTCTTGACCAGAGCGATCACGAATATTGGTTAGGCGGTTGAGCGCGTCAATCCGCACCGCTGGTTCATCGGACGACTGGAACAATTGCTGATACCGGCGGGCGACTTCAGCCGGGGAAATGGCCGCCATCGGCCTGGATTCGAATTTGAGGTACACCGGCCGCATATCGGCAATGGTCTCGCCGTCGCGACCGAGCTCGACCCTGAACGATTCCTGGGCCGCCGCCGATAACGGCATCAGAAATGAAGACACCAGCGCGCAAACGAACCCTCTCACTGTGCCGCCTCCGCAAGGTTTTCCAGCGCAAGGTATTCGTATAGATGGGCGATCTGTTGCGCGGTTTTGTCGATAGCATTAGCCATTTCATTGTCCTGTTCACTGACGTAATCCAGCGCCAATTGATCCAGGTGTTTCTCAGCCCGCTGCGCCAGGGATAGAGTCTGAGCTGACAGCCGCTCAGTCTGGTTGCTCAGTGTCCGGGTTTGATCGAGCTGTTTTCGAATTGTGGACGGCCGAGCGCTAACTCGGCGCTTAAGTTTCTGCAGGCTGTCGGTGGAGGCTGAGAGGGTTTCCGAGACACTGCGAAGGACCTCCGCCTGTGCAGTATTCAGCGGCTCCGCGGTCAGCTCCGCCAGCCACCGAGCCAGTGTCATTTGGCGCTCGCGATGCTCAGTAGCCTCGCCATCATCCTGGCCATCAAGCAATACCAACTGATCGGCCAATGACTGGGCAAATATGTCGAGATCCCTTTGCTGCTGCGCCAGCCCCTGGCCCAACTCCCTCACCGCGGCCACTCGGCGCACGGCCCTCTGGGCCTCTGGCTGGGCCAAAAAATCCAGTAAATAAGCCATTCTTGGCTGTGTCAGCGTGCGGCTGTCTGCCAGGAACCACTCGAGATCGGATGCCCGTGCATCTTCGACCAAGGACTTGTACGCGCCCTGCTCGCGTATTCCGGTAGCCAGCTTGCGCAGGGTGACGCGTTCGCTTTCAAAGGCGGCATTGGCCGCAAGATAGGCCTCTCCCGCCTGGCCCAAGTAGCCGGACAGATCGAATCCGCGACCCATGGCAATCCACGCGTCCGCCACGCCGGAAAACGCCAGCGGAAATTTTTTGGCCCGATGCCAGCTTTGCATGGAGGCGCGATGGTTGCCTTTTTCAGCAAGCGCCAGCCCGTGCAGGTACAGTGCCTGGGGGGTGTTGTCGGACTCTAGGGACACTTTCTCCAGAAATCCGATTGCTTTGTCGGGGTCGTCATTTTGCAAGGCCAGATAGCCGGCCCGAACCCGAAGCCTATTCACCAGATGATCTCTGCGATCAGTATCCGAATCATTCTCTGCCATCGCCATGGCGACGCGGAGGGCAACTAACGCGCGGGTGGGATTAAGATCCGAGCGTACGTATTCGCTGGACAGGTTCAAATAACCGTTGGCGGCCCAAAAACCTGATTCCATCTTTGCCAATACCTGCCCGGCCCTCTCGGCGTTGCCTGAATTCAGCTCCAGCTGGGCCAGCCGGTAGCCAGCCTCCTGCCGCGTTTCTCCGAAGCCAACTCGAATTGCATGCTCAAACCATTGCCTTGCTTCCGGAGTAGCGCCTTGAGCAAGCTGATAACGACCCAGCAACAGTGCGGCGTCAGCGCGGTGGTGATGGCTTTCAGCCACATTCCTCAGCGCATCCAGACCCTCGGCGGTTCTTCCCGTAGCCATAAACACCTGCGCTCGGAGAAACTCTGCTGATTCCCCGCTCATCTGCTTAGAGAGCGTTACCACAGGCGTAAGCTCACCGGTTGCCAAGGCAAAGCGAGTCAAGCCAGCTTTCAGCTCATTCGGTGTCTGGCTAGTAGCTGACGCGGCAAAAGACCTGCCCGCACAAAGCACTAACACGCAGAAAGTTAACCGCAGGGATGCCAACACTCGGAACATCATGGCTGCCTACTTCCACTCACGAAACGACACACGAGGCTCGAATTCGGGCCCCTTGGCGTCCAGAGTCATCTGAAGCCGCAAACTTCCCGGACGCTTTTTAAAACGGTAGCTCGATTCCCGGCGCACAAAACGATCATTGCCCGATCGAGCCGTGACTACCGCCTTCAGCGAATGGCTACCGTTGGGCAGATTGCCAATAAACAACTGCTGAACACCGCCTTCCTCCAGAGCCTCCTGCTCTCGCTCGGAGTACAAGTAAGACACCACCGGTTTGTCATTGACGAACAGCTCAACCGAATCAAGCCCCAGGGCATCCGGACTGACCAGCGTCAGAAAAACTGACAGGCGACTATCAGCCGGGTGTAGCAGCCGTTGTTCCAAAGCAAAAACTCGGGCCGAATGTTCAGAAACCTGCGCCCTAAGCACATCAATGGCCTGATCAATGTCTGCCCCAAGCGCTGCCGAGGGCAGTAAAGGAAGGGAAAAGTAGAAACCGAGAAGCAACCCAAGTGTTGGGTGTATCCGGCCCGGAATTATAGATTTTGTGCCGAACATAATGCCGTTTTGCCTCCTGCCGTCCTGGTACGGGTCTTTTCCTGTTACAAGCTGACAGGAAGCGTAACACTCGGTAACTCGCAAGAACGGTATGCAGATCACCAATTGGAAAAGTCCAAAATTGAAACTTACAGTGTCGGAATTTTTAACAGGGATAGGAGTGACGATCGAGGCGCCAGAGGGAGGTAAGTCAGCTGGCCATGTTAGCTGGCTGTTTAATAGAAGTTTTTTGTTGGTGGCCCTTTATTTGCCTATAGAAAAAAAGCGGGGACGCCTTTCAGGGCACCCCCGCTTGATATGCCGAGCTTTGCCGATGCTCTCAACCGCATCGGCTTTTTTTTACTTGCTCAGATGCTTCATGGCCGATTCAAGACCATCAATAGTGAGCGGATACATGTGATCATTCACCAGTTGCTTGGCCATGCCCAGAGAGCCGCCATTGCCCCAGTAACTTTCCGGTAGCGGGTTCAGCCAGACTACCTTGCGGAAATGTTCCGAGATGCGCTGGAACCAGGTGGCGCCGGCCTCCTCATTCCAGTGCTCTATTGAGCCACCGGGATGGGAGATTTCATAGGGCGCCATGGTTGCGTCGCCGACGAAGATCACCTTGTAGTCCGGCGAATACTTGTGAAGGATATCCCAGGTACTCGTCGTCTCGTTCATCCGCCGAATATTATTAGTCCAGACACTCTCGTAAACGAAGTTATGGAAGTAGAAATACTCCATGTGCTTGAACTCGAGCCGGGCCGCAGAGAACAGCTCTTCGCAAACCCGAACGTGCGGGTCCATGGAGCCGCCCACATCGAAGAAGATCAGGACCTTCACAGAATTGTGCCGCTCCGGGACCATCTTCAGGTCAAGATAACCTGCATTTCGGGCAGTTGAACGAATAGTATCGTCCATATCAAGCTGGTCTGCAGCACCTTGGCGAGCGAACTTGCGCAGGCGACGCAGTGCTACCTTGATGTTGCGAATGCCCAGCGTGATGCTGTCATCAAGATCCTTGAAAGCGCGCTTTTCCCACACCTTGACTGCACTGCCGTGGCGACCGTTTTTTTGACCGATACGGAACCCTTCCGGGTTGTAACCATCGGCACCAAACGGAGAGGTTCCGCCGGTTCCAATCCACTTGTTACCACCGGCATGGCGTTCGTTCTGCTCTTCCATGCGCTGCTTGAAGGTCTCGATCAGCTCTTCAAGCCCCCCCAGAGAGTCTATCTTCGCCTTGTCTTCCTCGGACAGATGCTTCTCGAATTCGGCACGCAACCAGTCGTCCGGAATCAGCATCTCCATGAGGTCTTCAAGGTTCTCGATACCCTCAAAGTAAGCCTTGAACGCGCGGTCAAACTTGTCGAAGTGGCGCTCGTCCTTTACCAGACACAAGCGTGCCAGGTAATAGAACTCCTCCATGTCGGCAAACGCCAGACGATTCTGCAGCGCCTCCAGGAGGTCCAGAAACTCACGCAGGCTGGCGGGCACCTTTGCCCGCCGAACTTCGAGAAAAAAATCAATCAACATAAAACGAGACTCTTGCTGAGTATCAGCTGCGACGACGGGCCATGAAGGCCAGCTTCTGCAGCAGGTGAACATCCTGCTCGTTCTTGACCAGAGCACCGTACAACGGCGGCAATGCGGAACTCGTGTCTTTCTCTTGAAGCATTTTGGCAGACAATTCGTCCGCCATCAGCAGTTTCAGCCAATCGATCAATTCCGATGTCGACGGCTTTTTCTTCAGCCCAGGAACCTTGCGCACGTCGAAGAATACTTCAAGGGCATCACGGACAATTTGCTGCTGCAAGCCGGGGAAGTGAACATCCACGATGTCCTGCATGGTTTCGTGATCCGGGAAGCTGATGTAGTGGAAGAAGCACCGGCGCAGGAATGCATCGGGCAGTTCCTTTTCGTTGTTGCTGGTGATCACAACGATCGGGCGCTGCTTGGCCTTCACGAACTGCTGGGTTTCGTAGACGTAGAACTCCATCCGATCCAGTTCCAGCAGCAGGTCGTTCGGGAACTCGATGTCTGCCTTGTCAATTTCATCAATTAACAACACGACCTGCTCATCGGCATCAAACGCTTCCCACAGTTTGCCTTTGACAATGTAGTTGCTGATGTCCTTGACCTTTTCGTCACCCAGCTGAGAATCGCGCAGGCGGGATACGGCGTCGTACTCATAAAGCCCCTGCTGGGCCTTGGTGGTCGACTTGATGTGCCAGGGAATCAGCTTCTTGCCGAGCGCGGCCGCCATTTCCTCCGCCAGCAAGGTCTTGCCGGTGCCGGGCTCGCCTTTGATCAGAAGCGGACGCTGGAGCGAAATCGCCGCATTCACGGCCATTTGCAGGTCATCGGTGGCTACGTACTTGTCGGTACCGGTAAACTTCATCGCGTTGGTTCCTGTTGGTTACTTTTTCTGGTCTGAATCATCGGTGTCAGGCTTTGGCTGGTTATCCGATTGATCAGAATCAATATCACTATGGCCTGGAAGATCATCGAATTCGGACAGATCAAAATCATCCAGCCCGAATTCTTCCTCGTCGCTTTCCGCATCCTGCAGGATAGGAGCTTCTACCGGGTCGTCACTTTCTTCTTCGCCGCCGACTTCCTCCGGTACCACACTCTCTGCGATCGGAATTTCCTCTTCAGGCACCTCATCGACATCTGTCTCCAGGGCAGCGGAATCGTTCGCAGTGTCCAGTTCTTCTGTTTTCTCCGGAATGTCATCAGAGGCCTCTTCGTCTTCAAGCTCTCTGGCAACGGCCGCTTCCGGTTCCTCTTCCAGTTCTTCTTCCGGCGCCTCGGGCTC
Organism: Marinobacter sp. LA51; assembly: GCF_030297175.1. NCBI lineage: Bacteria > Pseudomonadati > Pseudomonadota > Gammaproteobacteria > Pseudomonadales > Marinobacteraceae > Marinobacter > Marinobacter apostichopi. Next base: position 2,045,673 of record NZ_AP028070.1, read on the forward strand.
TTCAGATTCCATTGGCACAGATTCATTCGCCTCAGCAGAGTCAGTATCTTCGGAGGCTTTGGCCTGCTTCTTTCTCAAGGCCAGCCAGACCAGGGCCATCAGGCCAATGCCGCCGGCGCCCGCGCCGAACACCCACATGGGGGGCATCGGTGACGCGCTTTGATTGTTGTCGGCAGCGTCCCCGGTTTCTATCGGCTCGGCTTCCGTCTCCGGAGCTTCTGCAATCTCTGGCGTTTCAACCTCACTGACGTCAATCGGACTGGTGATGCCATTAACGCTTGCGGGCACTGTCACCGAATCCGGCTCGGGCGTTGACTCCTCGGGCATGGGTTCCGGCTGAGTCCCAGCTTCGGCTTCGTCGGTTACCGCAACTTCGGCCTCTTCCACTTCACCTGCCGGCTGGTCCAGCACCGGCGAGACGGCCGTGAACACGGTGGTTGTGCTGAATTTGCGACCGAAGGTCTGCCCATCGGCAACTACCTCGATCTGGTAAACCCCATCCTCGGGTAGCCGACCGATGGTGTCAGTGAACATCCCATCTACCGGGGGTTCTGCCGACAAGTCCTTGGTCCCACTACGGCCATCCTCGGAAATCACACTGACCTTGATATCAAGAACCTGCAAAAAATCCGGGTCTGTAATCTTCTCGCCTTCCTCATAGAACGCGATATTCAGATCAATGGGCGTTTCTTCGGAAAACCTTGCCGGTACCGGGCTCACTGCCATTCGCAGATCACTGACGACTGTCACGCGACTGCCCTCACCCAATTCACCTTCAATACGCCACCGGCCTGCCACTGGTTCGGTGATGGTCATCAGGTCATAACCTGCTTCCCGGTTCCAACGCACGTTTTCCGGGAGGCTCGTGAGCGCCACCGAGCTGCCATCAGGCTTCTCAAGTGTCAGTTCCCGGGTATCCCGTGTTTCCTGCTCGCCCCAGAAAACCAGTGCGGTGAATTCGGAGACGCCTTCATCAACGGTAAAGCCATCCCCTTCGATGGGAATCTGTTCCTGCGGGACTGCTGCATTCAATGCTTCCAGAAATGCCCGACTAAGGGCCTCGGCGGTCTCCGCAACCTGAAACCGGCCACCGGATTGAAGCGCAAGTTGTCTCAGGAATTCGGCGTCCGCTTCGGCGGAAAGCGCAATGGGGTGGAAGGTGGCGCCCTGTTTGGCCAGCTCGGGAACAAGAGTCCCGAGAATCCGGCGTTCTTCTTCCTGATTCTTGCCAGCATCGTCCGACACATCGACTTTGCCGTCAGTCAGCAAAATGAAGTGGGTGTTTTCGAGAACACCGCCGGTGTAGTAGCCGTCGCCCGCCACCTCGATGGCTTTGCCGAGGTTTGTTCTGAGGGCAACCGAATTGATCTGGGCTGACTTGTCCCTGGCCACAGCCCGCCACTGGTCGGTCACCTCACGATGAGGCACCAGCATGTTGACGTACTGTCCGAAGGTCCAGAGCCCGGCCATTGAACCTGCCGGAAGCATCTCAGCCAGCAGCCTGACCGCCGGCTGACGCAAGTTGTCGGGGTCATTACTTTTCATTGACCCGGAAATGTCCACGATGATCCGGACATCGGATTTGTCAGCAAGGACCAACTCCGGAGCTTGCTGAGCCTGCACCACAGTCGGGAGCACCGTCTGCAGTACCAAGGCAATAACGAACATCAACGTGTGAAATCTGGGCATAGTCGCGCTCAAGGCATTGTCCGTTTTGTTGTTGGCCCCTCCGCTAGCGTCGAACCAGACGGTAGCGAACGAGATCGAGTATCCATACCAGTAGCATCACCAGGCCGGCAATACCGAGATTGAACAGAGCCCGGCCAGCGGCCTCCGCTTCACCAAGCACCAATTCATAGCCGCCGTACAGCCACGCCGGGATCCACCAGTCTGCAAGCTCTGGAGACTCCACCGGGGTAAGCAGTAACGCCACCAGGGCAGCGGATAACAGAGTTCTTACGCCGTACAGGGGGAAGTATCGGAACAGCTGCTTCATCATGTAAAAGAACACAACGAAGGCAATTGCGTAGGCTGACCAGAAAATCCCGTAGGCCACTTGTGCGTCAGTATCGATCATTACAGTATCCAATGAATGATGTGTTCTTCCCATTGATCTTCAGGCACCTCGGCTTCCGAGACCACCTTGTCACGAATTGAGACCCCGGCCCGATGCACCGTTTCTGGATCGCCGCTTCTCAATGGGTGCCAATCGGCAAGCGGCCTGCCTTCAGCCAGGGTGCGATAGGCGCAGGTCTGCGGCAGCCAATGGTAGTCGTTAACGGTGTCCGATGTCAGTACGGTGCAGCCCGGCACTTTTTTCAGGCGCTCGGAGTAAACTGTGCAGCGACAGCTCTGCTGATCCATGTAACGACACACCAGGTCGGTGTGGTAGACCTCGTCAGTGTCCTCATCCTGGAGTTTGTTGAGGCAACATTTACCGCAACCGTCACACAGGGATTCCCATTCCGCCAGGGTCATTTCATCAAGGCGTTTTCGCTGCCAGAAGGGAATCTGCGCAATCATGAATCGCGCGGCTCTATCTTCTTCTTGAAATCCACGACGTAACCGTCCTGTTCTTCCGGCATCTGCAGGAAGAAGTCTTTCTCTTCAAGACCTGCAAGTACCTGTTTACCTGTGGTTCGAGCCAGCTTTCGATCCGGCGTCAGAATCAGGTCCATGGAGTGTACCGGTTGGCCGAACACCGTTCTCAGACTTTCCGGCAGTTCATTCCAATCCATACCGCGGCGTACGAAAAGATAGGTATCCCGTTTTTTGCTGCTGCGGAATACAGACACAAATTCTCTTTCTTTCATGATCTCAGCAATTCCTCAATATCCGCCCGGACCGGTGCCAGGATCTGTTCTCGCCATCCCTGAAAAAAGACGTGCCCGGCCAGACTCCGTTGCTGGACAACTTTCTCGAGGCGCTTTCTTGGCGCCAGAATTTCTATCGGAATATCAGCAGCTTCCGCCGCGCTTTTAAATTGACGCTTTAATATCTTGAAGAAGGCTTGCTGGTCTCTCGTCAGTGGCGGTGCAATGCGCTCAAGGTTGGAATTATCCGCAGTACGGCCCACTTCAACAAGCTGCAGCAACATATCGCCATAACGACGAACTGCCCCGGATGGTACACCCTGAATGTTCGACAACGCTGAGCGGGATTCGGGCATCTGTTCTGCCACCGCAATCAACAGGGCATCGGCAAAGACCCGATTCCGGGGCCGGTCCTGACGCTGGCATTCCTGTTCGCGCCATTGGGCCAATTCGCGAAGAACGCCTTGCTGCTGAGGGCTTAAGGCCCAGCCGCCCCGCAACTTAAGGTAGTGATCCTCGGGATTGTCCTGCGTCGCAAGCTCATCGGCGAACCGGCTGGATTCTTCACTCAGGGCAAATACCAAGCCCCTCTCCTCTAGCCCGGCAAGCAACCACTGGTACATAGGCTCGAGAAAGCGGATGTCGTCCACGGCGTAGCGCTGTTGGGCCTCGCTGAGGGGCCGCGACAGCCAGTCGGAGCGCGTCACGGACTTGTCGAGTGTTTCGCCAAACAGGGATTCCACGAGCCGGGCATAGCCAAGGGAAAAGCCGGCGCCAGCCAGAGCTGCGCCAATCTGAAGATCGATAACGCCCTTCGGCAAAATACCCAGCCAGTGCCTGAAAAGCTCAAGGTCTTCACTCATGGCGTACAGCAGCTTGGGTGTCTGCGGGTCCGCCAGCAGCTCTTTAAACCGTTCCGACGCTTCGGCCACATCGGGGTCCACCAGACAGAAGTTGTCATCGTAACCGAGCTGCACCAGGCCAGGTATCGGGTAAAAAGTATTTACCCGTTCGAACTCCGTATCCAGAACCAGCAGGCTATCCCCGACCCCCTCCAGCCATTCGTCCAGTGCCGACGGTTCAGTGATCCAGTTAATCCTGTCAGGGGCTGGCGGGACTTCAACAGCCGGGCTTGCAGATGTCATAAGGTAACCTGGTGATGGTTTATTCGGAGAGCGGCTTGCGACCGCGGAAGGCGTGAGTCAGCGTGAAACCGTCGACATAACCCAGTTCGCCACCCACCGGTATACCGTGGGCCAAACGGGTGATCAGGATATCGCGGCCATCCAGGCGATCGGCGATATAGTGCGCTGTTGCCTCACCTTCCACTGTCGGGTTGGTCGCGAGGATAAGTTCGGTGACCCCTTCCTGGTTAACCCGCTCCAGCAAGCGCTCAATACCGATCTCTTCAGGGCCAACGCCGTCGATGGGTGACAGGTGCCCCATGAGCACGAAGTAACCACCGCGGTAGTCGCCCGCCTGCTCGATGGCCAGCAGGTCTGAAGGGCTTTCAACGACACACAGGGTACCGGTGCGGCGGGCGCCGTTGTCGCAGATCCCGCAGACTTCGGTGTCTGCAAAATTCTGGCAGCTGTTGCATCGGCGGACGCCGGTCATGGCGTTGCTCAGGGCATCGGATAGACGGCTGCCACCGGAGCGTCCCCGCTCCAATAGGTGGAATGCCATGCGCTGGGCGGTTTTCTGACCGACACCGGGCAAACACCGGAGCGATTCGACCAGCTCGTCAACCAGTGGGCTGAATGCCATGAAACGTCCTCAAATTCAGTTCAGGGGTTGATCCGATCTCAGAACGGCATCTTGAAGCCCGGAGGCATGCCCATGCCCGACATCATCCCGGACATTTTTTCCTTCTGATTCGCTTCAATCCGGCGCACTGCATCGTTCACGGCCGCAGCCAGCAGGTCTTCCAGAATTTCTTTTTCTTCTGACATCAGCGAAGGATCAATCTGTACCTGACGAACGTCGTGACGACCATTCATGGTGACTTTAACGAGACCAGCGCCAGACTCGCCAGTCACTTCCGCTTTGGCGATTTCTTCCTGGGCCTTCTGCATATCTTCCTGCATCTTCTGGGCTTTTTTCATCATGTCGCCCATATTGTTCATCATGTCGCTATCTCCTGCTTGTCTCAATTGGCCGGATACTGTCTTCGACTACCCGCGCCTCAAATCGTTCAACGATGGACTGCACTGCCGGATCCTTGCGGATTGCCTCTTCAGCCGCTTGCTGGCGCGCCTTACGCTGACGCTCTTCGAAGGCGGCCGGCGTATGAGGTCCGGGATTGCCCGGCTCCACCTTTAATTCAGTGGCATCGCCAAACCGACTTCTCAACCCAGCCAGAATTTTTTCTTCATGTCGCGCGTTCAGAAGACGCGCATGGCCATCATCGATGGTCAGTACCACGGTGTCACCGTCCCAGGCCAAGGCCCCGTGACTGGCAAGATTCCCCGGCATACCCACTATTTCCAGCGAGCGAAAATCCCGTTCCCAGACAAACTCACCATCAGTGCCAAGTTCAGGTCCCGGAACAGGCTCTGGGCCTGGTGCAACAGACTCCGCCACAGGCTCTTCAAGCGGGTCTGCATGTTGCTCCGGTTTCGACACTGCCTCCGAGTTTGTAGTCAGGGGTTGATCATACCCAGGATCCTGATCAGCGGAGTCCACATCGGGCGCTTGAGCGTCAAGGCTGGCCAACCAGGCATCATCAGACGACTCAGGTTCAGGCGCTGTCTCAGCAAGGTACTCCGAGCCAGTCTCTGACTGCGGTTCTGGCTCAGCAGTTTGGTGATGGCTTTCTGGCTGTTCAGGCTGAGGGGGTTCGGGCTGAGAGGCTTCGGGCTGAGAGGCTTCGGGCTGAGGTGGTGCCTCAGGTGCAGCTAACGGCTCGTTAGCGGGCTCAGAAGCGGCTTGATCAGCAGCACTGATGTCAGGTGCTGACTTCTGCTCAGCGCCCTGGTGCCCGGCTCCGGCACTGGGTGATCGTGCAGGGTCAGGTTCGTCGTGAGGCTCCGTGGAACCGGTCGGGGTGGACGAACTGAGTGCCGGCGGTTCACGACGATCAGCACCGGGACGAAACGCCAGCATTCTGAGCAAGGTCATTTCAAAGCCCATTCTGGCGTCCGGTGTAATCGTCAGATCCTTTCGGCCCATCAACGCAGCCTGATAGAAAAGCTGAGCGTCCTCCGCGCTTAACTGACGGGCAAGGGCCTGAATCTCAGCGGCATCCCCCAGTGCGTTGTCAGCGCTACCCGGGACTACCTGCTCCATGGTCACCCGGTGAAACAGTGACAGGAGGTCGGCGAGAATATTGCCGTAGTCCGGCGCGAAGTCAGAAATTCGGTTTATTTCTGAAAGCAGGCCCGGGCCATCCCGCTCAACCAGGGCGCTGACCAGTCGCTCTATGTCACGCTGGTCGATGGTTCCCAGCATATTGCTGACATCGCTGGCAGCAAGCTTCTGGTTCCCAAAGGCAATTGCCTGATCGGTAAGACTAAGGGCATCGCGCATACTGCCGTCCGCCGCACGCGCAAGCAGCCACAGCGCAGGATCTTCGAACGGAATCTGTTCCTGGCCCAGTACGTATTTCAGGTGGCCGGCAATGTGTTCGGGGGTCATTCGCTTGAGATTAAACTGCAAGCAGCGCGATAACACCGTTACCGGCAGTTTTTGCGGATCGGTGGTGGCCAGCAGGAACTTGACGTGCTCGGGGGGTTCTTCCAGCGTTTTCAGGAACGCGTTGAACGACTGGTTGGTAAGCATGTGAACCTCGTCAATGAGGTACACCTTGTAGCGGCCGCGAGTGGGCGCGTACTGGACGTTGTCGGTCAGCTCACGCATATCGTCGACGCCAGTCCGGGAGGCGGCGTCAATTTCGATCAGGTCGACGAATCGACCTTCCTGAATCTCAGTACAGCTTGAACACTCACCACAGGGCCGGGGCGTGATTCCAGTTTCACAATTCAGGCACCGGGCCAACAGCCGGCCGATGGTGGTTTTACCGACACCACGGGTTCCGGTGAACAGATAGGCATGGTGCAGACGCTGGCTCTCCAGCGCATGGATTAACGCCTGCAGCACGTGTTCCTGGCCCACCATGTCTTCAAAGGTGCGTGGGCGCCATTTTCGGGCAAGTACCTGGTAGCTCATGTTCCGCCAACTGCTGTTAAAAACGGGCTTAACCTTAGCATGGACCCAACTTGAGAAGAAGCACAGATCAACCACGGAAAACGGCGCAACAACGCGATTCAGCGTGGGGAGAACAAGACTAAACTGGGGCTTGGATAGAACGGAAGGGGGAAATCTGGGGGTGACCCCACCAGCGACACTCCGGCACACAATTCCACCGCTTCGGCTGCTCCCTTCCGGGCCTGACCGGGTTCACGGTTTCATGTTGCGGAGGCACCAATGGGGCCACCATAACGGCGCTTCGGGATAATTCCCTCAAAGCGGCGCGCATAGTAGCAAATGGGTTTGCCGACTACAACGCCAATTAGGCTCCTCCGGGAACAATCCTAATTCTTACAGTGGCAGTGGAACTTCATCCTGTCGGAACCAACAGGCAACACTGTGCCGGGTGCGGTGTGCCGGCAATACCTCGTGGGGAATTTCTTCGCTCAGAAATACGGCGATCCGACCTGCTTCGGGTACAACCTGCGCGCAGACCTCGTTATCGTTTTCCCGGTTGAACACCTGCAATTCACCGCCCTCCTCTGGCCGCCAACTTGCATTAAGGTACAACACCAGACTGATAACTCGTGATGCTCGCCCCTGAAAGCTGTCCAGGTGCTTTTTGTAAAAGTCACCCGCCTGATAAGTGGCGTAATGGGCTTCAAAGCGCTTCAGTCCAAGGAACAGGCGCTGATTGAGCCCGGCCCGAATGGTCTCAAAGAAATCGAATAAGGCAGCTTGAGGCGCAGTGATGCCCTGCAACCAGGCAATCCGATCCCGGCGAACAGAGCGATCCCGGGTCAGATCGGTGCCACGGCCGATACCTGCCTTCTTCATGGCGTCGGATCTGTCCAGCAATGAGACTTCCGAGGCCAGGCTGGCCAACAGTGGGAGGCCGAGCGCACTGGCAACATCGAGCGTCATCCAGCCGTGCTCACTTAAACCGTCGGCCAACTCGTCAAGCCAATCACCGGATACCGGATCGGCATTGCCAGGAGGCAGCCCGGCAAGCTCGTCGCCGCTGGCAACCGACTCGACAATGGAACCGGCAGGTTCAAAGTGTTGGTCTTTAAGGGCAATAACAACCGAGTGTTCCATTAACTGCTTCCTGAACATTTGACCATATTCTATGCGGAATTCTCGCCGGGGCGGGAGATTTAATTTACTCTCTGTATAGGCAAATACCGTTAACTCAGGAGTCTCTGAAACACGCCATGTCTGAGAGCAGTAACCGACCGCCACTTTCTCTTTCTCCGGGCCAATGGTCCTTCACCCGCTGGCGCACTATTGGACAACTGGAGGCGCTGGACGTAAATCACCCGCTCTTTAGAGCCACGGTGTTCCTACAAGGCGCGCATCTGACCCATTTCGCCCCTAAGGACGAACCTGACTGGCTATGGTGCAGCGATACTGCCCGCATGGAACCGGGCCGCGCCATTCGAGGCGGCGTTCCAGTGTGCTGGCCCTGGTTTGGTGATCCGGCAAGAAATGCTCCGGAAGTCCGGAAGCGCATTCACACGGACAAGGCCCATGGTTTCGCCCGCACCTCGCTATGGAAGCTCGAAGACGTCCGAGAAAGCGCCCACGAGGTCGAGATCAGCCTCTCGCTCGACGCCAATGAAGATTTCCACGACATCTGGAGTGGCCACGCTCTCGCTCTCATCACCTTCAGCTTTTCTGTCCGGGGATGCCAGGTGGCACTGACCACCACCAACATGAGCAGCCACCCGCTGGCCTTTAGCCAGGCCCTGCACAGCTATTTTCCAACGCCTGATATCGGGCGCAGCCGGGTGCTTGGGCTAGGCGATAGTCATTACATAGATACGCTTCGTGATTGGGAATACTGCTGGCAGGAAGGCGCTGTTTATTTCGAGGGCGAAACCGACCGGATTTATGAGAACGGAGCGCCCATGACCATTGTGACCCCCTCGGGCAAGCGCAAACTCTCCGCGGTGGGCAGCGATTCAACGGTGGTCTGGAACCCCGGCCCAGCCAAGGCAGCGACACTCTCCGACTTTCCAGACGAGGCCTGGAAAAACATGCTGTGCGTCGAGACTGCCAATGCAAGCGGCGACTACCGCGTGCTTAATGAAGGCCAGAGCCATACGCTGGGCGTTCTGATCGGCCGCGCCTGATTCCAGTATTTAATTCGCAAGCAAACAGGAGTCAGCATGAGTCTGGCGTCATTTATCAAGTCCAAGCTGGTGCCTGCAGAGCTTGAACAACAAGTGAATCGTATTCGCAAGCCCATTGGATCGCTTGGGTACGACCCGTGGGGCTATAACAACGAGGCGGTAAAATACGGCCTCGCATTGACCAAGCAAATCTACGAGAAATACTTTCGGGTTCAGGCCCATGGGGTTGAGCAAATTCCCTCCAAGGGCCCTGTACTCATTATCGCGAACCACAGCGGCCAACTTCCCATCGACGGCATACTGATTGGCTACGCACTGGCGTCCCGAAAAAACTCCCCGCGCATGCCCCGCGCCATGATCGAGCGCTTCTTCCCCACCGTGCCCTGGCTCGGAAACCTGCTGAACGAGGTCGGCGCGGTCTTGGGCGACCCGGTCAATTGCGCCAAGATGCTGGCCAACGACGAGGCCGTGATCGTCTTCCCGGAGGGTATTCGCGGCTCCGGGAAGCTCTACAGGGACCGATACGAACTCAAGCGGTTTGGCAGTGGCTTCATGCACCTGGCCATGAAATACAATGCCCCGATTGTTCCGGTCGGTGTGGTCGGTTGTGAGGAGACCATTCCTGCGATCGCAAACATCAAACCGCTGGCCAAGACTCTGGGGATTCCCTATGCACCGCTGGCTTTGCCGGTAGTCCTGCCGGCTAAAGTGCACCTCAATTTTGGCGCCCCAATGTACTTTGATGACCTTGAGATCCCCGAAGATCAGGTAACGGAGCGCGTGGAAAAGGTAAAGGCGGAGATCAGCCGGCTGATCGACAAAGGATTGAGCGAACGGAAAAGGCTTTTTTGATGACCCAACATCGCAGACCCCATATTCTCGTAACCGGTGCCGCCGGTGCTTTGGCTCAACAGGTCATCACTCAGCTGCGGGATCATTGTGATCTGGTGGCGGTCGATTTCCGGGAACAGGTTTATCTGGGTGACGATATCCCCAGCTACTGCATCGATTTCAACAAGCGGGTCTTCGAAGACCTGTTCCGACGCTACGAGTTCGACGGTGTCATCCACCTCGGGCGGATCATGTCGAGCCAGCTCACCCGGATGCGCCGCTATAACGCCAATGTACTGGGAACCCAGAAGCTTCTTGATCTCAGCCTGAAATACGGCATCAAGCGGGTTGTAGTGTTATCGACCTATCACGTGTACGGCGCAGTAGCGTACAACCCCGCCCTGATCGACGAGTCAGCCCCACTGAAGAGCGCCGGACTCAGCTCCGACCTGATCGACTCGGTTGAGCTGGAAAACCTGGCGAACATCTATCTCTGGCGCTACCCGGAACTGAACATTTCCATTCTCAGGCCCTGCAATATCGTAGGCCCCGGGGTCAGAAATGCCATGAGTACACTATTGGCAAGCGAACGGGCACCCGTTTTGGCGGGCTTTTCGCCAATGATGCAGTTCATCCATATCGACGACATGGCCGACGCCATTGTGCTGGCCTATAAAAAACCGGTACGCGGTGTCTTCAATGTCGCCCCTCAGGACTGGGTTGCCTATCAACACGCGCTGAAACTTTGTCACTGTAAAAGCCTGCCAATCCCTTCGGTGCCACCGATTCTTCCGTCCATGATTCTACGCACACTGAAACTGAGAAGTTTTCCGTCGTACCTGATGGCATTTTTCAAGTATCCTGTAGTTATCGACGGTAGAGCATTCGCAAGTGAGTTTGGTTTTAATCCCAAGCGACAGCTCAAAGACATCTTCCGGTTTTACATGGATAACAAAAAACCGGTGTAGCGCAGGTTCAACCGTCAGGGATCAGCCGACACTCACGCAGGATGCGAGAGATGCTAAGCGACTTCAGTGTTATCAGCCACGTGGCGGCCGCCCTGACCTTCGGGTTGTTGGCGGTGCTTGTAGTTACGCGTTACACCCGGCGAGACATTGATCGCGCCCTGTTCCTGGCTGCCATCGTGACCACCCTCTGGTCTTCGGCGCTGATCATACAAAGCTTTTGGGGCTTCCCAAGCTTCTTTATCCGTTATCTTCTAGAGCTCCTGAGGTACAGCGCCTGGATTCTGCTGCTGTTCGCAATGCTCAGGAATTCGTTTCGCCAAGGTAGCCTTACCGGGCAATTAAAACAGATATTGGGTGTTTCAACGGTTGTCCTGCTGGTGCTTCTGGTGGGCTTCGGGATGCTGGAGTACGTGTTTGGCCTCTCCATCCTGAGCGGCAAAACCCGACTGCTGGGACAGATTGCCCTGTCGTTGCTCGGGCTGTCACTGGTCGAGCAAATCTGGCGCAACTCTCCGGGATTTGGCCGATCCAGCATGAAATACCTGTGTATTAGCATTGCCACCCTGTTCGCTTTCGACTTCTTCATGTACGCCGATGCCCTGTTGTTTGGCCAGGTATCTGATTCGTTCTGGAATGCCCGGGGCTTTGTGAATGCCCTTCTGGTTCCGCTGTTTGCAATCAACGTCATAAACACCCGCAAACAGCCGGTCGACTTTCAGCTTTCCCGGTCCGCGGTATTTCACGCTGGCACCCTGGTGTTCGCTGGCGGCTACCTTCTGTGCCTGGCGGTAGGTGGCTACTATGTCAGGGTGCTCGGAGGCGACTGGGGCGATGCGCTGCAGGTTCTGTTTTTCACCATTTCACTGGTGTTTCTAGCTACCCTGGTTCTCTCCCGCCGAATCCGGGCCAAATTGATGGTGCGGATCAGCAAGAACTTTTTCGACTACAAATATGATTACCGCGAAGAATGGCTAAAAATGACCCGTGAACTGGCCAATCTGAGCGATGACCCGCCTCTGCCAGAACGGGTAACGAGAATTCTGGCCGGCCTGGTTGAGAGCAACTCCGGTGCAATCTGGCTCAAGGACGATCGGGGCAGCTTTACCTTGAAAGCGTCGCTGAATACGCCAATCGCGAAATACACGGACATTGAATCAGACTCGGACCTGGTTCGCCTGTTCAATCATCGCGACTGGATAGTGAACCTTCGGGAGTACCGCGCCGACCCGGTGGCCTACGATCTACTCGAAATTCCTGAGGCAATTGCCAACATACCGGATGCCTGGCTGGTTATTCCGCTATATCTGGATAATGAGCTCTACGGCATTGCGATGGTGGGCGCGCCCTACGCGCCGGTAGAGCTCAACTGGGAAAACTTCGATCTGGTGAAAGTTGTGGCCCGGCAGACCTGCAACCTTCTGGCCCAGGCGGATGCCCAGCATCGGCTATCGCGCGCCATGCAGTTTGAAGCCGTAAGTAAGGCCTCGGCCTTTATGATTCACGACCTCAAAACGGTCATCTCTCAGTTGTCCCTTCTGGTTAAAAATGCCCCCAAGCATCGTCATAACCCTGCCTTCATTGACGACATGATCGACACCACAGACCATGCGGTCCGGAAAATGTCGAACCTGGTTGACCATATGCGCCGCCCTACCAGCGACGATAGCGGTGAACAGCAATTACTGGATTTAACCGGCCTGGTTGTGAGTCTGCTTGAACACTACAGCCAGTCTCGCCCCAGCCCCCGCCTCGAAGGCAACCCGCCTCAAGCCCTGGTACTGGCGGATGAGGAACAGCTGCGCAGTGTCCTGGGCCATCTCATTCAAAACGCCAAGGACGCGACGCCAGCGGAAGGTGAAATCACTCTGTCTCTGAAGATCGCCCGGGGCAATGTGGCGTTATTCATTCACGACTCAGGCTGCGGAATGACCGAGGAATTTATCAATTGTCAGCTGTTCAAACCGTTCGAGAGTACCAAGGGCCTGACCGGAATGGGCATTGGGGCCTATCAGGCGCGGGAGTACGTGCAGAGGGTGGGTGGCAACATCGACGTAACCAGTGAGCCTGGCGTCGGTTCCTGCTTCTCGATTCGGATACCACTGGCGAACGTCCCTGCCATGTCCGCTCCGGAGCCCCGAGAGTTTATCGATAATGCTCCGGCACAGCCGAGGCAAAACGCCAATTAGTAGTCGTTTCGCATTAACATTTGGACTTTGCATTGCAAAGCGCCAATGTTCAGTTAAGAATTAATCAAAGGATGCCAGTGGAACAAGGTGTCCAGAACTATACAAGGTATATAGACAAGGGAATTGTTTCTGGCGTGACTAGACGACTCTTAATCGTAGAGGATGACCCGGGCCTGCAGAGCCAAATGCGCTGGTGCTTCAACGAGGAGCTTGATATCACGGTCGCATCTGACCGGGATTCCGCTCTGGCGGCGCTTCGGCGCACAGAGCCCGATGTGGTGACCCTTGATCTTGGGCTACCCCCGGATCCGGGCGGGGCCACAGAAGGCTTCGGCCTGCTTGAGGAAATCCTTCGCTTAGCCCCAAGAACCAAAGTGATTGTTGTAACCGGTCGCGAGGACAAAGAAAACGCGGTCAAAGCGATCGGTATGGGCGCCTGCGATTTTTACCAGAAGCCCCTGGATGCCGACATTCTTACCTTTGTGGTTCACCGAGCGTTCCGGCTGGCTGAACTTGAACGAGAAAACCGTGATTTGGCCAGCCATCGCAATGGCACCAACATTAAGGGTATTGTGGCCGCCAGCCCGCAAATGCTCGCCATTTGCCGCACTCTTGAAAAAGTCGCTCCCACCGACGTCACCACGCTGATCACCGGCGAGACCGGAACGGGCAAAGAACTGCTGGCACGCGCCATTCATGACCTGAGTCAGCGTGGACAAAAACCTTTCGCTGCTATCAATTGTGCCGCCATTCCCGAAAATCTGCTGGAAAGCGAACTGTTCGGGTTTGAAAAAGGCTCCTTCACGGGCGCCACCCACTCCAAGAAAGGTAAAATCGAGAGCGCCAACGGTGGCACCCTTTTTCTGGATGAAATCGGCGACATGCCCATGGCTCTTCAGGCCAAGCTCCTACGGTTCCTCCAGGAGCGCCTGGTGGATCGAGTTGGCTCCGTGCAACCAATTCCAGTAGACGTACGGGTGGTTTGCGCCACGCACCGGGACGTAAAATCTCTGATCGACAGCGGGGATTTCCGCGAGGACCTGTATTACAGGATCAGCGAAATAACTCTCGAAGTGCCTGCCGTTCGTGATCGCGATGGAGATGCAGCCGTGATTGCCCAGTCATTGCTAAAAAGCCTCGGCAAGCAAATGGAGCGCCCCGGCCTTTGCTTCTCCGAAGACGCCGTAGATGCCATCAACGGCTATGCCTGGCCTGGCAACGTTCGCGAGATGATCAACAAGATTAAACGGGCCACCATTATGGCTGATGGCAAGCGTGTGACCGCCGAAGATCTGGAACTACCCACCGAACATACTGCCCGGGATCATCAGCTCAATTTAAGACAGGTGCGGGAAAACGCGGAACGTCAGGCGATTGTACAGGCACTGCGTACCTGCAACTTCAATATTGCACAGACATCGCGCCTACTCGGCGTAACGCGCCCCACCCTGTACAACCTGACCGACAAATACCGGATCGAAACCTCGGCAGAGCCGGCGAAAACCTGAACATCTGGACGTTTATAATAAGACCCGAAAAGGACCAGGGCCATGATATCAGCGCTAACAGTACGCACTTCCCTCCTTGCAATTATCGTCGTGCTGGCGGTTGCCGGTTGTAGCAGTGAAGACAAAGAGATGAGCCAGGAGGACATCCAATATCTGAGCCATCTGGACCAATCCCGATTTTATCAACGCCAGGGTGAGCTCAAGGCCAGCTCCCAAGAAGCCCGAAGTGCCATCGAGCTGCAACCCCACAAGATTGAGCCGTACTTTCTTATCATTGATAACCTGCTCACCGCGGGCGATGCAGTTAATGCGGAGCGTCAGCTCAAACGCTTAATGGAGACGGCCTCCGGCCAGGAGCACAACTCAACGATCACCAACCGGGCAAATCTGATCCTTGCCCAAGCCAAGCTCAGGCAAGCCAAATATGACGAGGCCCTGGCGGCACTTAATGAAATTTCCGAGCCCTCGGCGGCGGTTGAGGCAAAATCTACTGTGCTGCGCGGCCAGATTCACTTGGCAGCCGGCAACTCGGAACTGGCTCAGGCAGCGTTCGTACAGGCCAACTCCATGGCCTCAGATTCAATCGAGGCGCTGATTGGCCTATCTAAGATCGCTCTTGCACAAGGCGACGAAACCACAGCGCGCCAGCGGGTTGCTGAAGCTGAAGAACTGGATCGCGAGAACGCGGAACTATGGCTGTGGAAAGCACAGCTCGCCCACTTCGAAGAAGACTGGGCAAAGGCTGAAGATGCCTACATCCGGGCTTTGGAGGACATTGGCCAGTACGACGTCATGACCGCACGGAAATACACCACCATCTCTGCCTTAATAAGTGTCCTGCGAGCTCAAAGCAAGTTTTCTGAAGCGTTTGTTTATGAGGAAATTCTTGCCAAGTCGCCTCCCGGGAAAATTCGTAGCAACCTGATTGCCGCCGAAGAAGCCTTGCGAAGTCAGGACCTCGTGAAGGCAGAGCGCTACCTAAAAGAAATCCTGGCCCAGGCTCCAGGACATGAGCAGACCACCCTGATGCTCGGCCTGGTGCGTTTTCGCCAGGGGCGAGCAGAGGAAGCGCATCAGTTACTCGAGCCCATTGCCAGTAAAGGCGACTCAGAGATTGCCAGTAAAATGCTTGCTGCCACCATGCTCCAGATGGGCAATCCGCAGGGCGCGCAATCAACCCTGGCGGAACTGGAAAATGGCGACTCCGATCCTGAGACCCTAACCCTGGTAGCCATCGCGGCACTGGAAAATGGTGATTTGGAAACTGGTGAAGCGCTGATGGAGAAGGCGCTCAGCATCAATCCCGACAACCATGAGCTGCGACTGCGCTACGCCGGTTACCTCAGCCAGCGCGACGAGCACCAACGGGCAATCACGCAGGTAGCCCAAGTCAGGCAGCATGCCCCCAAACTTGATCAAGCCCGCCAGGTACTGATCCAAGTTTACGTTCAAGCAGGAGACATTAAATCGGCTATTCAAGCTTCGGAAAGCTGGATGAAGGATGATGAAAACAGCATTCAGGCCCGGATTACCCGGGGCAATCTCGCTCTTCAGGCCGGAGAATCGGAGCAGGCTCGGCAGTATTTCCTCAAGGCGCAACAGGTATTCCCGAAAGCAGCTGAGCCATCCATAGCATTAGGTCAGCTGGCCTTGGTCAAAAACGACCGAGCCGAGGCAAAAACTCAGTTCCAGACCGCGGTTCGGCTGGCACCAGACAGCGCTCAGGCGTTGCAGGGCCTGCTTACCGTACAGGAGCGTGACGAAACCGAGCAATTTATGAGGACCGTTTTGGAGAGCCATCCGGACGCGACAGGACCACGCCTGATTCTTTTGGAAATCGCCTTGCTCGGCAATAACACTGAAGAGGCCGATCAGTTGACCGCGTCGTTATTGGAACGCTCCGATGAAGCTACACCGGCGCCGTCCTCCGAAATGGTGGCGGGTATCTATGGCAATGCGGCTGCAAATCTGCGCCAATCCGGAGAAACAGAGAAGTCCGATTTATTGCTCGAGCGGGCACAGGTTCTGTTTCCGGACAACGAACGGATCAACCTACTGGCTGCCAGGCAGGCCTTCGATCGGGGCAACATCGAGGCTGCCAAAAAACTTCTCGAAAACACCCGAAAACAGCACCCTCTGTCCGCGCACCCCTACCTCCTTGAGGCTGAATATCTCGAACGTGAAGCTGATTATGAGGAAGCCGCTCAGCGTTATAAGGAGGCACTGGCCAAGAAATCCAACCCGGAGATCGTTGCCGGCTATGTCAGGAATTTGCAGCGCTCAGGAAAAGCTGAGGAGGCACTTGCATTCTTGAAGCAAGAGCTCGATACAACGCCGGACGACCTCCAGCTTCGCCTGAACCTGGCTTTGCTCCAGCAGTCGACTGGACAGGAACAAAGCGCTCAAGCCAATTACGAAACGTTGCTTGTTGCCATGCCCGATAACACGGTTGTTCTGAACAACCTGGCCTGGCTTTACCACAAGAACGACGATCAGAGGGCAGTGAAATTAGCTGAGCGGGCCTATGAGCTTAGCCCCGACAACGCGGCCATTGCCGATACCTACGGATGGATCATGCTCAAGGCTGGCAACCACAGGGAAAGCGTGCCTGTGCTCGAGAAGGCCCACGAACTCCAGCCGGACTCCGAGGAAATTGCCCGGCATTTGGCCGAGGCTTATCGCATTGTCGGCATGACCTCGGCCGCCCAGCGCATCCTGGAGAAGTTTGGTGATCAGGGTTAATAAGCGATGAGTGCCCTCTCCCGCTATTCAGTCCAGTTCCGATGGTTGCTGTTAGTTCCAATTCTTCTGCTTGGTCTGTGGGCCGAGTGGCAGGATTTCTTTGCACTCTGGTATGAATCGATTATCTACACCCACGGCTACCTGGTTCTGGGCGGGGTATTGTTTCTGCTTTATGAACGGCGGCACGTACTGAAAAGACTGACCGTCTCAGGCTCACCCTTTGCGTTATTCCTGCTTGCCGGTGCAAGTGTCACGTTGCTTCTCGCTCAGGCCGCCGATATTCGGGTAATCCGGCTGTTGCTCACGCCTGTACTGATACTTCTGTGGGGCTGGTCTATCTGGGGACGGGAGTTTTTGAGGGCCGCTGCCGGGCCCATCTCGCTGCTGGTTTTCGCAGTACCCATTTGGGACGACTTTTCCCCCCTTTTGCAGCACATCACCGTATTCTTCAACACGCTGTTTTTGCAGCTCGCCGACATTGAAGCCACGATCAACGAATTTCTCATTGTACTGCAAGTAGGCGCATTTCTGGTCGAGGACGGATGCAGTGGTGTTCGCTACCTCATGGTGGCCTTGTTCCTTTCAGCGTTCTACGGGCAGCTTTATTACCGCTCCATGCGCTCCAAAGTCCTGTTGTTCGTTATTGCGGGACTCCTGTCGATGCTGGCTAACTGGATAAGGGTCTTTGGCATCATCGCTGCTGGTCATTACACCAACATGGAAACATCCCTGGTGAAAGACCACGAGCTCTTTGGCTGGGTCGTTTTTGTTATTTTCACCCTAGTTCCACTGTTCGTTTTTTCATCCAAATTCGAAACTTTCCCCAGATCTGAGAAAACCATTTCACCCAAGCCGGAGCAGACTTCTGGGTTTCCGTTGGGGGTCAAATCCTTGGTCTGGCCGGTCGCTGCATCCGTATTTATTATTTGGCCCGCTTTGGTTCCTCTGGCGCTGCACGCAAAAACCGAAAACATTGCCAAGTCCTGGAAGCCCGAGTTAATAACCAATGTGCCCGAGTGGCGGGGACCACTTCGCCACGCCAACTTCTGGACCCCCGAATTCACCAACCCTGACGTTGAGCTCAGCGGCGTCTACGTGTCGGATGACCTGCAGCAGGTTCAATTGCAGATCACCGGATATAGGAATCAATCTCAGGACAGGGAACTAATCTTTTACAAGAACCGGTTGTTCGATGAATCGGAGTGGCAGCTGGTTTCCGCAACCGAGCGGTCATTTACCGGCCCTCACCCAATTCGACCTACGAAAGTGGCAGAGGCCGTGATTCAAATGCAACAGGACGAATCCCGCATCATTGTTTGGTACTGGTACAACGTGGGAGGACATCTAACACCGTCACGAATTGAGGCAAAGATTGCAGGCGCATTCAAGAAAATTACAGGGGACAACCGGGGCGCGCTTTGGGCGCTGGCCGGTCGGTGCGGAGACGGTTCGAGTTACGGTTGCGAACAGCAGCGTGAGGCCTTCGCTCGATTCCTGAATCAGATAGTGAAGTAGATTAGCTTGTCGAAACAGTAGCCGCCTTCCGAACCTTGCTTACCTTTGAGAAATCATTAATTAGAGCCGTTTCCACTCGCTGATCTCTCTCTGATTTATTCGCTAGGTAGTCCGAGAGAACACCGGCCTGAATGCGGCGCCAGGTATTACGTTTCACCCGGGTAGTGAAGCTGTCGTTTAGGTAAAGTCGCCCCTTTGTCGTTAGTGAGACCGAGTGGCAGCGGCGCTGCTCCAGATCGGATACCGCCTGAACCATCATTTCTACGCCCAACCTCACCACTTTCTCATACAGGCTGTTCGGATTATCGTCAGCCACAATAGTTGGTCGGCCCTGGTAGACAACATCACCATCGTCGACTCCCCTGGAAACAAAGTGCACAGTCGCACCCACACACTCAGGCTCGTTGTTATGAATGGCCCAATCCGTCGTGAAAAGCCCACGGTAAAACTGGGAGAGCCCTCCATGGAGGTTGACAACACCGTACGCTGGAATCGATAACAGATCTGCTTTCATAATCGATGCGCCACACACGGCAATAACATCAGGCCTAAGATTGTGCATCCAATCGCGGTATTCCGACGCGTTGATAGCATTCACTCCCTCAGTGTACAAACTCTCCACGCCATCGCTAACAATGAGCTTTCTTCCTTCTTCTCCGAAATCCAGTGCATTCCCAGGCTGATTATAGGCCTGACGCGGTTCGAGGAAAGTTCGGTCCAATACGTCCAAACTTCTGCGGATAAAGGTTCGTGGGCTGGAGGCGTATTTGGTGGCCTTTTTAATGAGTGACGAACGGTCTCTTTCAGGAGTCTGGTTTTCCACCACCACACCCACCACGTTCAAAAACTTCATCAATTGATTGGCAAAGAACACATCCGACTTATCCGGACTGACGACGACCAGTACGCGCACTGGGCTCACCTCCCTATGACTAATTTAAACCGAATGACGCTTTTTCTTTTCTGGTTTAATCACTCGTTTAATTAACGGAATAAGCCGGTATTCGAGCCAATACAAAGCCCGTAATTTAAAGCTGTCCCCAAAAACCTCTACGGAGCAGAATTTCCGACAGTTCGAGGTCCAGTTCGTCAGGTACCAGTAATCATCAGCACAGGTATAGTATTGACGGTAGACGCCCTCCTCGAACAGGCTTCTGAGCGCTGAATACTCTAGCACCGAGCCAGGAGATAAGGCCTTGAATGCTTGATCGAAATCGGCCCGTATAGGGTACACAACATCGTCATGCACCAAGTGGAGCTCATAGGCTATTGGCTGTCCGTCACACCTTGCGATCCAGGCACTCAGCGAACCGGATTTACCGAAAGCATTAACCAAGTTGAAGAGAAAACGATGGCTCTTCTGGTTTGACTTGAGATCATTGCCGATCGCGGACTTCCAACTTTGCGCCGAAATCGCAACAAGCTCATCAAGGATCGGCTGATCAACACTGACGATGTTCTCGTGCTGAATGCAAAAGTCGCCCACTTTTTTCAAGCGATTGAGCTTATTGTTTATATTCTTTCTCAAGCTTCGAGGCCGCGATCGATAGAAATCTTGCCAACTCTGATCGATGTTAACGATAGGTGTTCTGATGCTCGGCTTTTCCCCTATTCTCTTATGTCCTAACTTCGAACTATCCATAAGAAATCGCTCAAGGTCACTTTCTTGACCGATCTTAAAAAACAGTCCGATTTCCTTTGCGCCGACAGAAGTCAACGCCAACAGTGCCTCATCGCGTTCTGCAGCTGTTAGGGACGAATCAACAATGATCGATGAATACGGACTGTGGCCATTTGCGGCCAACTTGAGAAGTGTCACCGGAATGCCTCTATAACGTTCCTGAATTCGAACCAGAGGCGCGGCACCAACCAGCACTTTGTCCTTATATAGGCACCTGAACTCCATGATCATGTCGCCTGAAAAGGCATCCCACCATGACCGAAGCCAACTATGAGTAAGCGGAAGTGGCACGGGGTTTAACTTTTTTACAAGCGCGTCCCATTGTGACTGTATTCGATCAAACTCCTCCCCGCTTGCAACAACGAATAATTCCACAGTGTTTGTTTGCCCTGCTGATAATCTTCCGACACAGCCCATCTAATTTTCAGGCCGCGGAGAGTTTATGCTTCACCTTGCGAAGTTGATCAAGAACATCAATCGCCCTGCGTTTAATCCAGAAATCCAGTAAAGGTTGATTCAACCAATCCTTAAGACTGTTCTGCAACCAGAAGTAATTAACGGAAACGTTCCGGCCTTCGGCTTCAATGAAATGCCAAGTGCCTGCTGGAATAAATAACGCCTGCCCTTCCTCAAGCCAGCCGGTCAATCCTGCTGCCTGGTTCAGCTTGGGAAAGCTCACCAGGTCCGGATCCTGGCAATCGATTCTGCTATCTACCACCCTGTTTTCGAGCAAGGCTTTAAGGCTGAAAGGGCTGTAAGGGTACATGCACTCACTCTGGTCCGGTGAAAACAGAATAAAGCGCTTTCTGCCTTCCAGCATCATCAACAGGCTATGGGTTTCATCGTAGTGCAGTAGAGACTTATTTTTGCCGGGACCAATGTAAAGATTAGAGACCCGGAACCCTGATTCGGGAACAAAAGCGGGCAAGGAGACTGATAGCTCTGGAGGCAAGTCCTGGGAGACGCCCTGCCCCCGCAATGGTTCGAGGGCATAGCCGTCTTGTGTGGTTGCCATCACCTGATCGAAATCGGTCATTGAAATGCGCTCAAAGCCAAGATAATGGTAGATACCATCCTCTGATTTGCGCTGAATTCTGATCGATTTCAGGCAATTTCTAAAAAATTCATAGTCCCAGCTTCGAATGAAAGGTAGCGCGTCATGCACGCCACTCAAAAGGACTGGTTGCCGCTTTTGAATAAACGAAATCAAGCCATCCCGATCAGTTGGAAAGGGAACGATTTCAATGGCATCCGGCCCGGACAGATCAAACAAGTTCATCATGAATTCCCTTTTCAACGAACTACGACCGATCAGCGTGACCCGCCAAACGCCCAACCCTTCTGAGCGATAGTTAGCGAGGTTCGATTTAACGATATGCCATGGTCCTGAAAGCTGCAAGCGCGACGCATTGGACGCTGAGGCTTCGGTACAACTTATTCTTTACAGTTTAGAAAATCACCTCAAGAACTCAACCTGAACCATGTCGCATGAAAGGCAAAAAAACCACCCTTTGAAGGGTGTAGCGCGCTGTACTTTGCTATGCTAGCTTACATGATGTAACAACGAGGCAGCGAGTACTTGCCGCTGACCAACTGACCCTCGGCAAGGGTTTGCGCCGAGCCGTGTTCGTAGATCTCTATCTAAGGAAGGCAGAGATATGAATGCTAGAGAGTCTACCCCTGTTGTACCTGGCTTCCTGGCCCACTTCGAACGCACGGTTCAGGCGTGTGAAGACAGTCCTGCCTTGTGGTCTGAAACCAACGTTGTTTCCTATGGCAGCCTCAGCCAGCGGGCTCTGGTTATTCAGGCAAAAATCGCCGAACTAGGCATAGATTGCGACGTCCCTGTGGCAATTCATACGCAGAGTCGTGAGCTGGCCATCACCGCGATGATCGCAATACTGCGACACGGCTGTGCCTATCTACCCTTAGACCCGCTTTACCCCAAGGACCGCCTAGACTACATGGTGAGCCACGCCCAGGCCGCTCTCACCATCACAGATAATGATCAATACAGAGCGCCGGTTGGAGCGCATCTCGATCTGAGGGGCATTGATTTCGAACAGACCATCGCGAATTGCTCCACGAACGCTGTGATTGCGCCGGACACCAATGCCTATGTCATCTACACCTCAGGTTCGACAGGCCAACCCAAAGGCGTACTGATGAATCACGGTACTCTGGACAATCTGATTTACTGGCAGAACCAGCACTATACAACCAGCGCTCGATTCAAGACCCTTCAGTTCTCTGCTCTGAGCTTCGATGTCTCCTTCCAGGAAATTTTCTCAACCCTTACCCAGGGCGGTACGCTTTACCTGATCGACAGCGAGCTTAAACAGGATTTCAGGCGCCTGCTCGAATACATCGACGAACAGGGTGTCGAGCGAATTTTCCTACCGTACATTGCGCTTCTTCAGCTAATCATGTGGGCCAATCGTCTCAAGTGTTACCCATCCTCGCTTCGGGAAGTCGTTACTGCAGGAGAACAACTGGTCGTTAGCCGAGAAATACGCACCGCATTCAATGCATTGAACAGGGCCACACTGAGCAATCAATATGGACCCTGTGAGACCCATGTTGTCAGCGAATACAAACTTAGCTGGCCGGCAGACAACTGGCCTGCTCTTCCCCCAATTGGTAAAGCTATTGAGCAGGCGGAACTGCTGATACTGAACGACTCCCTGGAGCCGGTTGACCAAGGCGACGTTGGAGAGCTTTTTATATCTGGCCCGGTACTGGCCCATGGCTACATCAATAGCCCGGACCAGACCTTGGACCGCTTCATCACTTTGCCAAGTGCGCCAGATCATCGAGTTTACCGGACCGGAGATCTTGTCAGCCGGAATGCGGATGGCGATCTTCTTTACCACGGACGGATCGATAGCCAGGTGAAGATCAATGGGTATCGGGTGGAACTTAGTGAGGTCGAGGCCCGACTACTGGACACCGGATACGTTGGCGAAGTGGCCGCAGCGGTACATGAAGTGAACGGTCAGAAAAAATTGGTCGCATTTATCACCGCTAGCTCGCACTCAGACAAAGACCCAACCATCCTTAAGCAACATTTACTGAATTCTGTCCCCGAATATATGGTTCCCAGTCGCTTCTACTGGGTGGATCAGCTAAAAAAAACGCCGTCTGGAAAAATCGATCGAAAAACAATGATCGAGGAAATCCAAAAACCTACAGCAGAGCCCTCCGATCGTAACGGTATAACCGAAGAACTTGTTGCCATTATTAAGGCAGAGCTTCGCCTTCCCGATCTTTCATTGGAGGATAACCTCCAGGACAAAGGCATGGATTCGTTGGACGCGAATCGTATTGCAGCCGCTTTTTTTGAACATCAAAAGCTGTCCATACCCGTGTACTCGTTGTTTCAGTACCGCACGCTTGGTCAGTTCCTCAAGTACGCAACTGAGCGACAGTCGGTGCCGGTTGAGGTGTCCAGCAACCGAACAGCCAAAGGGGATAAAAAGAATGACACCGCGGCTCGAGACGTAGCAATCATCGGAATGGCTCTTCGGGTTCCGGGCGCCAACTCACTTGAGGAATTTTGGCAGAATCTCATCCAGGGTCAGGAAAGCATCACCTTCTTCACACCAACAGACCCAGAAAGTGGCGCGGTGAACGCCCGTGGCGTAATCGATGACCCGCTGGGGTTTGATGACCGTTTTTTTGGGGTGAGTCCCATCGAAGCGGAATTCGTCGATCCGCAGCAACGCCTGTTACTGGAATTGGCCTGGCACGCCCTGGAGAACTCCGGCTACGACCCTGAGAAGTTCGCCGGAAAGATAGGCGTCTTTTGCGGGGTCGGAAACAATACCTATTACCTGAACAACGTCCTCAAGAATCAGGATAAGCTCGAGGATTACGGCGCCCTGCAAGCCATGGTGGCAAACGAGAAAGACTACGCGGCCACGCGCCTGGCCCACAAGCTAAATCTGGTCGGGCCCGCTCTCAGTATTCACACCGCATGCTCCACGTCATTGGTAGCCGTGGCCGAAGCCGTTGAAGCCATTCGCAACGGCCGCTGTGACATTGCAATTGCCGGGGGCGCCTCGCTCACGTTCCCGCAGCAACAACCTCACACTCACCAGGAAGGAAGCATATATACCCGGGACGGCCACACCCGGCCCTTCGACAAGAACAGCTCTGGAACGGTATTTAGTGACGGTGGCGGGCTTGTAGTGCTAAAGCGACTAGACGAGGCGCAGAGAGACCGGGACAGCATCTATGCGGCTATCGCAGGCATCGCGGTAAACAACGATGGCGCCGAGAAAGGTAGCTTCTCCGGACCGAGTGTTCAGGGTCAGAAGTCAGTCATTCTGTCCGCTATCCGTGACGCAAAGCTTGAGGTCCGACGGATTGGCTATGTAGAAGCCCATGGTACTGCTACGCCTATAGGCGACCCAATTGAGGTCTCTGCATTGAATGAAGCTTTTGCCGAATACACGCCAGACAAACAGTTCTGTCGTCTTGGCTCTGTTAAAAGCAACATTGGTCATCTTACCGCAGCTGCGGGCGTGGTGGGCTTGATCAAATCGGTGCTGTCTATTGATCGTGGCCAAATTCCACCCTCAATTAATTTCGACACGCCCAATGCGGAACTTAAACTGGAACAATCGCCTTTTGTTGTTGCCCAAGCAATCAGTGATTGGGATACTCCGAAAGCAGAACGAGTTGCCGGCGTGAGCTCTTTCGGCATTGGTGGCACCAACGCCCATGTGTTGCTCAAGGGCGTTGATTCAAGGGCCACCTCTGAGCAAAGCAACACCCCTGATTGGGTACCGTTGTGCTTCAGTGCCCATTCCGCCAATGCCCTGTCCGATCTATTGAGCCGGTACCAACCGCTGTTGAATCAGACCAGCGGACACGTCGCGCGAAGTGAACTTGCCGCCGCGCTGATCCGTCACCGTCGACCTTTTAGTTACCGTCTAAGCATCCCACAGCAGATCAAAGTTCATGAGCTAGTTGCGCTGATTCAGGACGCTGAGGACGCGGATCCAGCTTTTAAGAATCCCACCGTCGCTCTTGCCTTCCCCGGACAAGGAAGTCAGGTCGCAAGCATGGGACGTTCACTATACGCTTCAGTAGCCGGCTTCCGTGTTGCTTTCGATGCCTGTGCCGAAATCCTAAAAGACCAGCATTCAACCGATATCGCCTCACTGGTGTTCACCTCCGGTGATCCGCTAAAAGAGACTCAAAAAACCCAAATCAGCCTGTTTTGTATCGGCTATTCACTGGCATCCGAACTCTCCCGGCTGGGCATCAAGCCGCAGGTTGCCATTGGGCATAGCATCGGAGAGCTCATCGCGGCAACAATCGCAGGCGTTTTCGATCTGCAAACTGCAATCCGTGTCGTCATGGCACGCGGAGAGGCCATGCAGGCACAGCCTACCGGTGCAATGCTTGCCGTCCGTTCTGATGCTCAACAGCTAGCTCCACTATTGCCGACCAATGTGGTGATTGCTGCCGAGAATACGGTGGATTCGTGCACGGTCTCGGGCTCTAACAGCGCCATTGACGCGTTTAGCGAAACGCTGGAACAAAACGGGATCAAGTACCGGACTTTAAATACATCGCACGCCTTTCACTCACCCTCCATGGACGGTGCCAGTGAGCATTTTTTCAGGTGTCTCGCGGGGGTGACGCTGAGCGAGCCTCGAATTCCCTTCATTTCGTGCGTGACGGGCGACTGGATTACCTCCGAGCAGGCCACTGACTTGACCTACTGGGCCAGCCAAATCCGCCAGCCCGTTCAGTTCAGAAAGGGATGCGAAACTCTCGGTGAGCTCAAGAACCTGGTGCTGATGGAGTGCGGTCCGCAAGGCACGGTTTGCGGCATGGTCCTGCAGAACCTTAGTAACAAATCTGACCTGGCGCTGGTTACTCTCGCTGCGGATGCGGGTGACCTCAATAAAGAGGTCCTGTCTTTTGCCGACGGTTTGGGCAAAGCCTGGTGCTCAGGAGTCGCAGTCGATTGGCCTTGCGGCACCTCTTCTCCAGAACTCCGGGCGAAATTGCCGGGATACCCCTTCCAGCATCGTACTCATGTCATCGATCCGGAATTCGCAACCCAAGCGGCCGAAGCGCAACCAGTACTTAACCCACCGGCTAGCAGCGACGCTGCGATACTACCTACTCAACAGAATCTGACTGGGCCACGTATGAAAGACGCTATTATTGAAAAGCTGCGAACTTTATTTGGCGATATTTCTGGCATCGATCTTAGTAGAGCCGACGGCAACGCAACTTTCTTCGAACTAGGCCTGGACTCCCTGCTACTAACGCAATCGACTTTAAAATTGAAGAAAAAGTTCAAGATAAATATTACCTTCCGACAACTGCTGAATGACTGCGGCAACCTGAACGCCTTGGCCGACTATCTGATCAAAGAAGGTATTTCCATTGAGGGTTCCGGTCCCGTGCCAGCGGCTACCCCTGTCTCAAACAGCCAGCAACCGGCCAATTCCGAGTTGACCAGTCAGTTACCTCCGCGGTCATCTGAGTCCAATTCTTACCAGGCGTTTCCAAGGGCAACTCCGGGCGACATCCAGTCCCTGTTGCAACAACAGATGCAGATCCTGCAGGGCCAGCTCAGTCTCCTGTCCTCATTGTCCGGTCAACCAGCTGCAACTGCAGCATCACCGGTAGGGCCACTTGAGCAGGTTTCCGGCAACTCTGCGCGGTCGGATCGAAAATCGACTACGATCAAACCGTTCGGAGCCGGTACTCGAATCAATGTAAAGCGCAGCAACGACATGACGGCAATCCAACGCGAAAATTTCGATTCGTTGGCCGCGCGTTATAACAGGCGGTTTACCGGCTCTAAACAATTTGCCCAGGACAACCGCAAACAGTTGGCAGATCCACGGGTTGTCTCAGGCTTTCGAAATACCATCAAAGACGTCATCTATCCCATTGTAGTGGAACGATCAGAAGGCCCTTATCTCTGGGACATTGATGGCGGCCGCCTCATTGATATTACCTGCGGCTTCGGCAGCAACTTTTTCGGTAACTCGGCAGCCTTCATCAAAGAAGCTATCGGTCGGCAACTCGACACCGGCTACGAGATCGGGCCACAGCATCCACTGGTAGCCGACGCGTCGCGTCTCTTTTGCCAGGTAACCGGCAACGAGCGCGTGGCCTTCTGCAACACCGGTTCGGAAGCGGTACTGGGTGCCATGCGACTGGCCCGAACTGTCACTGCCAAAGAAAAGGTAGTGATTTTTGAGAACGACTACCACGGCATTCACGACGATGTGATCGTAACCAGGGGCAGCAAAGGCTATGCCGTTCCTGCGGCCGCCGGAATACCAGATGCGGCTGTAGAAAACATGATTGTCCTTGATTATGGCAGCGAAGAATCGCTGGACTACATTAGCGAGCACGCCGACGAAATAGCAGCCATTCTCGTCGAACCCGTGCAGAGTCGTCATCCTGACCTTCAGCCGAGAGATTTTCTTCAGAAAGCCCGGGGCCTCTGTACAGACCGGCACATCGCACTCATCTTTGATGAAGTGATTACCGGATTCCGTATCCATCCACGAGGCGCCCAAGGGTTTTACGGTATTGATGCCGACATCTGCACGTACGGCAAGATAGTAGGCGGTGGACTGCCTATTGGAGCGATATCCGGTAAATCCCGATTCATGGACGCTCTAGACGGCGGCCAATGGCAATTTGGTGATGACTCGGCACCTGAAGTAGGCGTCACCTATTTCGCCGGAACTTTTGTTCGCCACCCTCTGGTTCTGTCAGCTGCCGTCGCCGTCTTACAGCGAATGGCGGACGAGCCCAACCTGCAGTCGGATCTAAACCAACGTGCCGACCATTTGGTTTCGGAAATTAATCAGCATGCGCAATTGGTTGGCGCTCCCCTAAAAGTTGAGAACTGCGGTTCCATGTGCAAGGTCAAGATTCCACAGGATATCGCGTTCGAAGAGCTCATCTACGTCATCCTTCGTGAGAAAGGCATTCACGCCTGGGACGCCCGGCCGATGTTTATTACGACCGCCCACAGCGATGAAGATATAAACGCCATCATCAAAGCCTTCAAAGAAGCAATGGATGAAATGATTGCGCTGGAGTTTTTTCCAGCACCAGCATCCGCTCTCCCCGACGGTAATGGCGCTGCTCAAAAGCCACCGGTGGAAGGCGCGCGACTCGGGCGCGACGAATCTGGCAAAGCGACCTGGTACGTTCCCTCCGTAAAGGACAAGAACCAGTATGAAAAATGGGCAGGTTGAGCGCTTATGAACACCGCTGTAACGCAGTACCTTGACCGTCACGATCCTTTCCAGTTTGGCGATCTGGAAAGCACCATCACCACAACAGAGTCCCAGCGCGAGGTCTGGCTTGCGGCGCAATTCGGAGACGGTGCCAGCGCCTCCTTCAACGAATCCGTATTCATCCGCCTACAGGGCCATGTCAATTCGAGTGCATTGGACGACGCGCTAAAGTCACTCTGGCTCCGCCATCAGGCTGTGCGGGGTTGTTTCAGCGATGATGGGGAGGAAATGGTGATCTATCGAGACCGGCCGGCTCCCATCTTCCACTATGATCTTTCGTCATTGCGCGAGGCCGACAAATGCGCGCAATTGGATGCGCTGGCACGCGATGCCGTCGTAGATCCGTTTGACCTGCTCAATGGCCCTCTGGCACGTATGAATGTCATTTCACTCACCGAAACGGACACGCGAATACTCCTGACATTACACCATTCAATCTGTGATGGCTGGTCCCTGTACATCCTTGCCAGCGAACTCGGAGCGCTTTACTCGGAAAAACTTGATCCGCCCTCACATGCTTCACTGGAACCGGCTCCACGATTCAGCGCTTACGCAAACTGGGAGCGGAGTGAAGAAACACGTTCTTTGCGGGAGCAGAGCATTGCCTACTGGTCCAAGCGTTTTGCCAATGGAGTGCCAGCGCTGGACCTGCCTTTCGACAGGCCCCGGCCGCTGAACAGAAGCTTTGAGGCCTACCGCCTGGATAAACCGTTGCCACTGGAATTGTTGGCAGGACTTAAAGCACTGGCTGCCAAAAACAGCAGCACGATCACCACCACACTTATCGCGACCTTTGTTGCCTATCTGCACCGTATTTCTGGGTGCCAGGAGATTGTCCTGGGTATCCCGTTCGCGGGACAGATGGCAAAAGAAGAACATAGCCTGGTTGGACACTGCGTCAACATCATACCCTTATACATTCAGGTTTCCGGACAGGACACTTTCCAAAAGTTGCTCCAGAAAACCCAAGAAAACATGCTGGAGGCTTTTGAGCATCAGTATCTCACCTACGGGACCCTCCTCAAGACACTGGGGATTGCACGTGATCCTTCCAAGCCGCCTTTAGTCTCGGTCATTTTTAACGTGGATCAGGCCAACGAGTCTGATTTCGAGTTTTTCGGCCTTAGGTCGGAGTTTGCGTCCAATCCGCGAGCCTTTGAGAATTTCGATCTCAACCTCAACATTACCCTGTCCAATAGGTCTGCGGTTATGGAGTGCACTCACAACCGCCAGCTCTGGAATACAGATACGATCGATAGACGCATGGAGGAGCTGTTGATACTCATGCAGAGAGTTCTGGCGCAGCCGGAAACCGAACTGAAACAGCATAATCTACTCCGAACTCTAGATGAGGAAATCTACCGCAATGAATGGACGTCAGCCCTTCGACACTATGATCTCCAGCATACGTCCTTACATGGGCTTGTCGAAGCAACTGCGGATCAGTTCCCCGACCGCACGGCTCTGGTATTCGAAGGCCAAGAACTGACTTTTCGCGAGCTCGATGAGCGCGCCAACCAACTCGCCCATTGGTTAATTGGCCAAGGCATCGAGGCAGAGTCCCTCGTTCCGATCCTCATGGACCGATCGTTCGAAATGCTCGTGGCGATCAACGGCATTCTTAAAGCCGGCGGCGCCTATCTTCCCCTTGACCCCGGACACCCCCATGATCGACTGGCATTTATTCTGGAAGAGGTCAGCGCCCGGTTTGTTCTTACACAAGTTAAACTCAAAAGTCGGGTTCCTGATTCAGTTCTAGCCCTAGCCCTAGACGGCCCCGATATAGACCTGAGCCAATTCGACGCTGGTCGACCTGAGGTACCTTTCTATCCGTCTCAGCTCGCGTATGTCATCTATACCTCGGGTTCTACCGGAACTCCGAAAGGCGTCATGCTTGAGCATCAATCGATCTGTAATCACATGTTGTGGATGCAGGAGACGTTTCCGCTCAACGAAGCGGACGCCGTTATGCTAAAAACGCCCTATACCTTCGATGTATCCCTTTGCGAACTGTTTTTACCGCTGATGACCGGGAGCCGGCTAGTCATCGCCAGACCGGAAGGACACAAAGACCCCGAATACCTGGCCAGTCTGATCAATCAGCACCAGATATCTCATATCCATTTCGTGCCTTCGTTGGCATATCTCTTCATAGAGGTCTGCCAACAGGCTCAGTGCCCGAGCATTCGTCGTCTGGTATTGGCCGGCGAAGCCGTCAGTACAGAGCTTGAAGCCCGCTTGCACGAGGCCTTCCCAGATGCGGAATGTTGGAACCTGTATGGTCCGACTGAAGCTGCCGTTCATGCCAGTCTGTGGCAATGCGGTAAGGAAACGTTCGAGCACACGGTTCCCATGGGCAAAGCACCTCCCAATACCCGGCTATATGTGGTTAACGAGCAGATGCAACTACTGGCACCCGGTCTTGTCGGCGAACTATTGATTGCAGGTGTCCAGGTCGCCCGGGGGTACCTGAATCGCCCTGACTTGACGGCAGAACGATTTATCGACGACCCGTTCACCAAAGAGCCAGCCAAGGCCTATAGGACCGGTGATCTAGTCAAGATGCGGGCTGATGGAGTGTTGGAGTACATCGGCCGTAACGACTTTCAGGTCAAGCTCAGGGGGCTGCGCATTGAGCTCGGGGAGATTGAATCCGTCATTCTGCGGTATTCCGGCATTACCCAGTGCGCAGTACTTGCCCGTGAGGATCGGAAAAACGACCAACGCCTGGTTGCCTACGTCGTCGCGAAATCGGAACTGGCCGATTGGCTGTCAGACCTTAAACTCCACATCAGCCAACACCTGCCTGACTACATGCTTCCCCAGCATTTTATCCAGCTACCCGCTCTGCCACTGACATCCAGCGGGAAAGTCGACCGCAAGGCCTTGCCCGCCCCTGACCTAACGCTTTTGCCCAAGGCAGACTATGTACCGCCTGAGACTCGAACAGAGACTGACCTTGCCGAGTTATGGGGCAGAGTGCTCGGAGCTGAAAGGCTGAGCGCTGACGCAAACTTCTTTGATCTGGGCGGCCATTCCCTATTAGGCACACAGATGCTTGCTCAGATTAAGAGCCGATACGGCATCGCCCTTGGATTGGGCAAGTTGTTTGAGGCACCCACGGTGCAATCCATGGCCCGACTCATTGACCAGGAACGGCAGAAAGGTTCAAAAAATCAGGTCATTCAGAAGCGGGCCGAAGGCGTACACGTCTATGCCATTCCCCAGCAACAAGTCTGGTACCTATACGAAAAGATCGTCCCAGATTCCTACGCGTTCAACCTGCCTGCTGTTTTCCGCTTCCAGGGCGACCTGAACGTGACGGCTCTTGAGCGGGCCTTCAATACCATCCTCCAGCGTCATGAAATACTAAGGGCCAACTTCGCCAATCCCGAGGGAGAGGTAGAGATTGTCATTGATGAGTCCAGATCAATCGATTTAAAACCTGTGCCACCATCGGCCTTTGGAGCAGAAGACTCAAACTCTCTGGAAGTTGCACTCAGAGCCGAAGCGGCCAAAAGTTTTGATGTGGCATCGGGCTCACTGTTTAAAGTCTGGTTGATAAATGTGGAGCATCAGGAACATGTCCTTTTCCTGATGATTCATCATCTGGTCTTTGATGGATGGTCATTCGACTTGCTGCTGAAAGAAATGTGCGCGCTCTACAACGCGTACTCTCAAGACTTGGGAAATCCCTTGCCGAATTTACCTGTCCAATTCCGGGATTTTGCTGTTTGGCAAAGGGACTGGCTCCGGAGCGACGCCATGAACGAACACCTCCGCTACTGGAGCAAGCAACTGTCAGGGGAACTTCCAGTTTTAAATCTGCCCGCCGACTACGAACGACCTCATACTCAACCCCATCGCTCGGAGGGGGTCAAATTCGATATAGGTGAGGCGTCGATTGACGCGCTGGAATCCCTGGCGATCCGGCATCAAACCACCTTTTTCATGGTCTTGCTGGCCTTGTATGTATTAATGCTGCACCGCTTCAGTCGTCAGTCGGACCTTATTATCAATGTGCCGGTTTACGCTCGGAACCAGGACGAACTCAGTGACCTAATGGGGCCAATGATCAATGTGCTGGTATGCAGGTTCAGGCTCACCAATCGTCAAGATTTCGGCGATCTGGTGCAGCACGTCAAAGAGACTATTCTGAACGCCATCGATCATCAGGACGCACCTTTCGATCTACTCGTGCGCACCATCAACCCGCCTCGTGATCCGTCCCGCAATCCCATTGCCCAGACTCTGTTCAACTACCAGGATGTTCGCAATCGAAGGGACCAGATGACTGGTATTGAGCGCTCCCAGATCAATCTGGATCGCGTGGGAGTCGAGACAGACCTGGACGTCTGGTTCAAGCGACACGCCCGCGGCATGCAAGCTGGTTTCGAATACCCGATCCAACTATTCAAACGCTCAACTGTAGAAGGATTCGTGGCAAGCTTTCAGGAAAGTGTTCTGGCGCTGACTGAGCAAAAGGAGGAACTCAACCTTGATCAGTTGATCAGTGCAGGCAAGGCCGAACGAGATCGTATTGCAGAGTGGAACAGAACTGATGCCGCCCGGTCATTCGGCCAAGGTTTCCTCACTGACTTTCTCTGTCACGTTTCCAACAAGCCCGACAAACCGGCCTGCCAAGACTCGTTCCGATGCTACAGCTACGCACAACTGGATCAGCGTTCCAATCAATTGGCGAGGCTCTTCACTTCAAAGGGCGTCAAGAGCGGAGACGTTGTCGCGCTTCTACTCACACGAAACGTTGATCTACCGGCCGCTGTCATTGCTCTCTGGAAGTTGGGTGCCGCTTATGTGCCCCTGGACCCGGTCTACCCTCAGGACCGGATTAAGTCCATTCTCGAGGTCGCGCAGGCCCACTTTCTCGTTACGTATTCGGAGTATCAGGCGGCTCAAGACGCTCATGACGGTTCAACCCTTCTTCTCGACCAAGAGGAAGACGCCATAGCAAGCCAAAGTGCAGATCCAGTGCCCGTGTCCCTGACCCCGGCACAACTGGCGTACATCATTTTCACCTCCGGCTCCACAGGGGTTCCAAAAGGTGTTGAAATCAGTCATGGCGCCCTGCACAACTTCCTGGCAGCGGTTGCCGAAGAACCCGGACTCAATGAGCAGGATCGATTGCTAGCCCTTACCACGCTCGCGTTCGATATTTCATTACTGGAACTGTTCCTACCGCTCAGCGCTGGTGCAACGGTTTTCGTCGCCTCGGCTACCCAAGGTAGCGATCCGCATCAACTCAACGTCCTATTGGAGCAACAGGAAATCACCGTGCTCCAGGCGACGCCAGCAACCTGGCGCTTATTGTTGAACTCCGGGCTCCAGATATCGAGACCACTTAAAGGTTTAATTGGAGGAGAGAAATTACCGCCAGATCTGGCCGATAGCCTGGTCAAGGCTGGCGTAGAATTATGGAACATGTACGGCCCTACCGAAGCCACCGTGTGGACCAGCTGCCACCGTGTGATGCCGAGCAAAGAAGGAAACTTGCCGGCCATTCTGATCGGTAGGCCATTGGCCAACACACAATTACACGTACTGGATGACCAGGGTAACCCCCTACCCCTCGGAGTCTACGGCGAGCTGTGGATTGGCGGAATGGGGCTTGCGAACGGCTATCGCAGGAACCCAGAACAGACTGCCGAACGCTTCGTACACTTTTCCAACGGCGAGCGACTCTATCGCACAGGTGACCTCGCTCGTTGGACGCTCGATGGCCAGATTGAATTTGGAGACCGCCTGGACAATCAGGTCAAGGTGCGTGGCTATCGGATTGAGCTGGAAGAAATAGAGATCAATCTTCGCAGCCATCCGTATGTCACGGACGCTGCGGTTGTTGTTCAAAGTTTTGGCCCTGATGATCAGCGCCTAATCGCCCACGTTACTTTCGATGCCGAGGAGCTTCCTACTGGTAGTGAACTTCGTAAGCACCTGAGACGGTTCTTGCCTGATTACATGCTACCCCAGCAGTTTTCATCCCATGAGCGATTGCCATTACTACCCTCCGGCAAGGTTAATCGGAAACTGCTAGCGGAGCTGTCCATCAGCCAACCGAGAAGTCGCCTATCACCACGCGCGCCCAACGAAACGGAGATTCGGTTAATGAATATCTGGAAGGAGTTGCTCAAGCGTGAGGAGATCGCTCTGACCGACCAGTTCCTCGATGTGGGCGGCCATTCGCTTCTCGCATTGAAAGTGATCGTTGATATTGAAAAGGTCTTCGGGGCCAGGCTATTGCCCCAGGACCTGTGGGTGAACACTCTGGAACAGCTGGCTAATCTCATAGATCAAAAGCAGGCTCCGGGTGATTCAGGAATTCAAGTAGAGCAAACGAAAAAAACAGGAAAATCAGGGCGCACAATGCTCAGGCGACTATTCGGAGCATCGTGACAGGTCCTTCCAACCAACTGAAAAACCGAGTAGTCGTACCGTCGGGAGACAATATTGGAAGCGTTTTACTTTGGTCCATCCGAGAGTTATCTCTTTGGGGTTTTCCACCCCAGAGAGGGAGTCAACCGCAATGAAGCAGTTCTGTTATGCAATCCATTTGGCCAAGAATACCTGAGGGCGCACAAATCTATTCGACGACTGGCTATCAACCTCGCCAAACTCGGGTATCCCGTACTCCGCTTCGACTATCGGGGTACCGGCGACTCCGCTGGAGACCTGAGCGGGGTATCGGCCGAGCATTGGGTTGAGGACATCGGCCACGCAATTCAGGAGCTAATGGATATGGCCGCGGTGACCAGAGTCGCTCTAATCGGACTACGACTGGGTGCGCTTCTCGCGGCAAAAGCTAGCCAGAAAGATGACCGAATTTCCCGACTTGTCATGTGGGACCCCATCATCAGTGGTGCCGGCTACGTCGACGGCATCAGATCCGTCATCACTGGCGCCGAATCCTCAGGTAGCCGGTCACGGCTGCAAACTCCGGATGGAACGCTACATTTCAATGGTTTTTGTCTACCACCGCTGTTCCAGGAAACGATTTCTAGCTGGGGTCTTGATGATATTGCCCCCACTAAGTCCGTTCCTATCGCTCAGATCGTTTCCCATGAATCTGACACCTTCGCGCATCTGCGCACCTCCCTGTCCGATTCTCCAGGTTTCTACTATGAGCTTGCGCCGGCTCCACATGATTGGAACTACGTAGACCACGTTGGAGGCATTCTTTGGCCCAAACCAGTTGTGGACGCCATTGAACGCTATTTCGCTCAAGCACCTAATTTGTAGAAGGGCCGAACATGCGAGAACGGGTTGTAACAGTTGGGGATCAGTTACCGCTGGTCGGCGTTCTATGTGAACCGAATTCCGATCAGATGTCCGATTCCAAAACTGCGGTCATCCTTCTGAACTCCGGTGTCATTCATAGGGTTGGTTCCTGCCGCCTGTCCGTGATTGTGGCCCGCGCACTCGCCGAACGAGCAGGTATGACCAGCTTCCGATTCGATTTCTCGGGCATTGGCGACAGCGAAGCCCGTCGCGGAACGTTGACAGCCAACCAGTCGGCAGTCGACGAAGTCCAGGAAGTGATGGATTACCTGGAAAACTGGCGTCAGTTCGACCGCTTCATATTATATGGACTTTGCTCCGGCGCATTCGCTGCATACCGTACGGCGCTAGCCGATCGACGAGTAATTGGTACTGTCCAGCTCGATGGCTATTGTTACACCACGTGGAAAAGCCAGATGATGCATTATTCCCCACGCTTGCTGTCGCTTACTCGATGGGGTGGCTTTTTCCTACGCAAACTCGGATTGCGTAAGGTAAAGAAAGGCGCCGAAGTTTCAGGAATCGATGATCAGTTTTTTGAGGTACCCGATTTTGCGAATTACCCGCCTAAAGAAGAGGTGGTTAAAGGCCTGCAGATGCTTAATGACCGACGATTAAACATGCTCTATGTGTTCCTGGGCAATGAACACTACAAATACCGAAAGCAGTTTCAGGAATGCTTCAACTCAGTTGCCTTTGGAAACAATCTACACGTCATCCACCGGCCACAAGCAAGCCATATACTTTCCGAACCTGTTGATAGAGAAGTCATTTCCCAGGAAATAGCCACGTGGGTTTATCAAACGGCATTATCAACCAATGCGGCACTGCCACGGACAAATAGGAGACACAACCATGTCCCCTAACTCCACTCCGGTATTACAAGCCCTTACATCACTGAGAGGCATAGCCGCGATTCTTGTGATGTGCCATCACTTCATGTTTGTTCTGATGCCCGATATTGGATACTTAGTTCCTTCAAAACTTTTTTATAAGTCCTACCTTTGGGTGGATCTATTTTTCATTTTAAGCGGTTTTGTTCTAGCTTACGTCTACCAGACTACTTTTAGCTCAGGTTTCACGAGACGTGATTACCGGGTGTTCATGCAGACACGTTTCGCCAGAATCTACCCTTTGCATTTTTTTGTGCTGACGCTATTCGTTGGGTTCGAAGGAATTCAATTACTTCTTGCAGAGCTGGAATTAGAGTCAATGAGCAACCTGGCAGTTCCTTTTACCGGCGACGAAAGCTCCGAGACCATAATTACCAACCTGCTGTTGCTTCAAACCCTTCACTGGACCGCATACTGGAACCAACCAGCCTGGTCTATCAGCGCAGAATGGATTATCTATTTCACTCTCCCCTTTGCCATGAGGTGGCTACTTCCCTTTGCTCACACAAGACCTCTGACACTCGCTGCCTTCGCTTTACTACCACTCGTGGCCATCGAATGGCACTTTGGTGACCTCGGTCTCCACTATGCAGGGTGGCCCATGCTCATTCGATGCTTCTGCGAAGCTTGCCTTGGCTTACTGGCATTTCGGTGCTACCAGTTAGGGCTTTTTCAAAAGATCACCACAGCTAACCTGATAACTCCAGTTTTGATCTTAAACCTCGTCTTCCTAACCCTCCCGGGACCCGGGGTAATCTCTGTAGTTGGTTTCACCTGGCTGGTACTATGCGCCGCTCATCTCTCAGACCGCCAGAATCATTTCCTGAATCATCGGGCGCTAACTTATCTCGGCACAATTTCCTACTCGATTTACCTGATCCACTGGCTGGTGATGGATGTTGTGAGGGATTGCGTAGCATTTTTCACCGGAGCAACAGTTTCGGAGACTTTTCAGTTGCCCGAGCAACTGGCGATCATGTCCATTTTGATCGTGATCGTTATTGGAATCTCGCACTTCACCTATCATCGTGTGGAAGCTCCTATGCGACATCGCCTGAAACCGTCTTGCCCCACTCAGGATCGAACCTAGGATCCCTACACTATTCTTCTGTCAGGACAATGATTGGCGTACCCCCTTCTCTGCTTTAGGTTCTGACACCAGAGGAAATTCTATTTGCTTATCAAAACATCGTTTATAAAAGTATAAAAACTAATCAGCGATATTTATTTATTACCTCCGTGTGCCATGCTTCATTGAGCTACCTAGAGTTTTCCAATCAGCTTCCTGAGGGTGACCCCATGGTCAGGAACAATAGAGTATTACTTCTGTCTATATCGAGTTCCCTGTTCGTCGGTTGTGCCATTCAAGCACCTCAATTACCGGATGATCTCGATCCGACGGCGGCAGGAGACCCATCGGAACACATCATAGATCGCGAAGACATCGGCTTCTTCAAAGATGGTGACTGGCGGATTTCAAACTCTATTGAGGGCTATGAAGGCACGGATTACCTAATTTTGCCCCCTGGTGATGGGTCAAATGTTGCGACTTGGAACCTCAATATAATCCGTTCCTTTGATATCTTCGCAAAATGGTCCTCGACGCCAAGACGGGGTTCTGACGTCAAGTACGTTATTCATCACCTGGATAGCAATAACAACCTCGTTACCGACACAGTAGTCATAGATCAGCGAGAAAATGGCGGTGAATGGTTCAAACTTGGCACCTACCGCATGTCAACGCTCACAGGACGCGTAACTGTCAGTGACGATGCCGACGGCTATGTTGTTGCCGACGCCATTCTTTTCAGAGAAGTCGGAGTTTCAGCCGGCGAAGATCCGGGGGACACGGATGATACCGATGGTGATGGTATTCCCGATGAATGGGAAGTGACCTACGGACTTGATCCAGATTCAGCATCAGACGCTGATCTGGACCTGGATGGTGACGGCTTGAGCAATTCCGATGAATTCCTATCCCTAACTGACCCTACAAGTTCAGACAGTGATAGTGACGGCATTGATGATGGGTATGAAGTCTCTAACGGTTTAGATCCGACCATTGACGACTCTTCAGGTGATTCAGATAACGATGGATACACTAATTTAGAAGAATTCAGCGCCGGCACAAGAGCCAATGACGATACAAGCGCACCAGATACGCAATCTGTATTGGTAACCTGGGATCCGCCCACTCAGAGAACTGATGGCAGTGATTTGAGCCAAAGCGACATTGCCCGATACGAGCTCACCTACCAAGTGGCAGCAGTTGGCGAGGAACGGGTAATCGACAACGAATCAAACGCTTTCGTAACGTCTGGCGGCGGGCGATCCTCCAGCGGTTACGGTGGGTTTATCGGCAGCGACTATTTCATTATGAATCCTGGATCAGGTGAAACCACCGCGGCTTGGCAGGTAACTGACCTGGCGCCTGGAACCACCTATGAGCTTTTTGGCCACTGGGTGTCGTCTGGCTTGCGCGCCTCCAACGCAACCTACGAGTACACCTACACCGATCCCAGTGGTAATCAAACTACTGATGCCGCGATTGTAGATCAACGCAGCAATGGCGGCACCTGGCAAAAACTAGGGTCTTTCTCTACCAGCGACGCACAAGTGGTTGTCCGAATTGACAACGATGCCGACGGGTATGTTGTCGCCGATGCCATCAGGGTGAACGCGCAGGGCTCAGGGGTGCAAACCGAAATTATCGAGAATGATGGTTCCAACCGATACGTAGTAAAAGATCTAGATGAGGGCGAATGGCAATTCAAAATAAGAGCCATTGATAGCGATGGCGTAGCCGGAGAATATTCAGAGGTTAAGACCAGCGTTGTTCAATAGGCTGTTCCAGCGGAAGCGACTGGGGCAAGCACATGCTATCAAGCCAGGCGGCAATCAATCCTGGCTTGATCGAATTAACACTTCGGCAGCAAGTGCTATATCAGCTTCAGTCACGTCTTCATGACACGGCAACGTGAGCAACCTGTCAGAGAATTTCCGGGCATTAGGATAGCTCGATGCTCCGGTAATTTCGGGAACTCCATCAATCTCCGGAAGGATACACCTATAAAAACTACTCGCACCGATTCCGGCGCGGTTCAGTGCGCGCTCGGCAAGATCCCGCTTATGCGCGCTAGGAGCCAGGATTGCAAACCGGTTTCTCGGTACACTTTGAGCATTGCTTGACGGCGTCTCTTCGTCTAAAAAGTCCCAACCTGCTTGCTTCAGCAATTGCAGTTGCGCTAAGTAAGACCGATGAATTGGTAAGCGCTTCCGAAATTGATGGATTCCGGAAAACACCAACTGCTCAGGCAACGCCACCCGCCTTGCTTCTTCAAGCGCCCTAAACTTTGTTTCGCCAATATCAAGCCCCGGTAGTTTCTCTAACAAAAAGTAGGGAAACCGCCGTAGGAATAAATTGAACACCATCCGCTTAACCTTCCATCCGAGGCCAATCTTCATCTCCAGAAGAGGAAACTGCTCAAGGATCTGTTTAGCCAAAGCAAGATTGTTTCTTCTGACCAACAATGCGCCGCCTCCCATCAGGTTGACTGGCTTGCCACGTCCAAAGCTAAGAACAATCAGATCCGCCCACTGCCGCCTGTTACTGGCTGGAGGAAAGCATTGAGCCGAATCCTCGATCAAGGTGACTCCACTGTCTTGGCAGAGCTGGGATAAGCGATCCAGTCGTTCAGGAATCCCTAGTAGACCGACTCCTACCAGGGCTACGGTTGTCGAAGAAATTGCCTTTTTCAGCTGCTCCAAATCCATGAAAGGCGCACCAGGAACCAAGTCGACCAAAACGGGTTTGGCTTCTTGAGCCAAGACAGCCGCAACGAGATCCGGACAACCGTATGCCGGAAGAATGACCTCGGGAGTCTTCGCGGTGTTTTTTTTGGCAATCGCTATTGCAATGGCCATCGAGAGTGCTTCTGTGCCCGATCCTGTAAACTCAGAATGGTAGGAACGTTGCCATGGAAACTGGAGCGGACCCGATGAGTACTCCGGAGTGGGTACTCTGCTACCCACAGGTCTCAACTTACTAAACATGCACCGATCCCCAAGCCGGTCAGCGGGCGGATGGCGTCCACACTGT
Organism: Marinobacter sp. LA51; assembly: GCF_030297175.1. Lineage (NCBI taxonomy): Bacteria > Pseudomonadati > Pseudomonadota > Gammaproteobacteria > Pseudomonadales > Marinobacteraceae > Marinobacter > Marinobacter apostichopi. The sequence continues at coordinate 2,086,819 of NZ_AP028070.1, forward strand.
CATCCTTCGACCTGAAACAAAGAACAGTGTGGCATGAGCAATTGCAACATTTACTTGAACAAAGAAATAAGGAATCTTGCACCAAGCTTTACGTCTGACCTCCGGTACGAAATGCCCCAGCACAACCAAACCATAGAAAAGAATCTGGGTCACAAGCGCAAGCAAATAGATCCCCCCCTTTCCTGCTAGCGCAAGGGAGGTCCCGAGCAAAAGCAACTGAAACCAGGGCACCGCCCAACGCATGAGCTTGTGGCCAAAGACCTGAAAGGAAAACATACCAAACCTTGCTGGATTCAGGACCTCCATATGCCGACTTAGGGCTGTGAGGCCCCTTATTACAGTCCGAATCTTGCGCTGGTATTCCTTGGAAGGGTCACTCACATCCTGATAAAACCCGAGCACATCATGGGCTGTAACGGCGACCAGTTTGGAGTTTGCGCAGTTAAGCGCTGTATTAAAGTCACTGGGCGAGAATATATCCCAGTTTTTTTCGCAAACTTCTCTTCTTGCTGCGAAGAACGAGCCACTCAAGCCGACGATTCCGCCGCGCTCAGATTCTAGCTTGCGCAGCCACATCTCATACCGGACGTAAGCTCCTTCGCCTACGATGCGTCCATCTCGGCTTACAAAACGATCTTCACTGGAGACGGCACCCACCCCTGGATCCGTGAAATACCGCACCAGTTTTCGGAGCGAATCATGCGGTATAGAAGTTGCGACATCGGAAAAAACCAGAATAGCACCAGACGATTTCTTTATGGCTTGGAGCTGAGCGTATTCCTTTCCCTTTCGTTCCTCTGCACGGGCCAAAACAACGTTGTCTCTATGGTATTCCCTAACAATCTGGTCTGTAGCATCTGAAGAGCAGTCGGATGCAACAATCACTTCGAGGTTCGGATAGTCGAGATCCAGACAATTCTCTAACTTTTCGCGAATTCGGGATTCTTCGTTGTGAGCCGTAACAATAAGGGAAACGATCGGTAGTTCGTCTTCCGCCAAGGTACCAATGTCAAAGCTTCGTTTTCGCTTGGGGACGAGCAACAACAGGAGAGGGTAAAGAAAGTAGCTAAACACTACGCCAAGAACAGCCAACCAGAACAAAAAAACCGACATAGTTCTCAATCCTTGTGAACCGGCATTAATGACAATTCCGCCTCCGAATGGCAGAATCATGGTTACAGACTATACAGGGACGATAAAGCCAAAACCACTGGCGGCTATCAAGGAGGCATAGTCTTTGGCTCACCTACGATCTGGGTTGAAGTATTTCGTCCTCGGGGCGCTGGCGGTCTATGGCTGGATCAGGATGAGGTTAACGTCGAAATCGACGTTAATTATTCTCACCTACCACCGGATCCTTCCCGATCATCATTCCGACCGACACGTCGAACAACCGGGTATGGTTACTTCGCCCGAAGTCTTGCGCAGCCATATCCGGCTCATGCAATCGGTTGGCGCTGTCCCGGTACATCTTGACGACTGGCTATCAATGCGAGTCAAGAATGAGTACCTGCCCAAATTATCCTTTGCCCTGACCTTCGATGATGGCTGGCAGGACAATTACCGATACGCCTTTCCAGTCCTGAGTTCAGAGGCTACCCCCGCGACGATCTTCCTGGTCACGGGGCTTCTCGATACCCATCGGGTGTTTTGGCCGGAACAGATTCTGAAGCTCCTTACCTCTGCTGCTTTGGACAAAAGCAGCCCCGAATTTCAGTGGCTATGTCCTTTCTTACCCTCTGAATCCTCGTCCGATTCGCCCCTCACATTGGAACAAGCAGATGAAGTGATCAGCAGACTAAAGGCGCTGGACGATAAAACCATCCTTGACCATTTGGCCGGTGTCCCCAAGGCGGCGGTTGCTGCGACTCCCGAAGAATCGTTTCGGCCTATCCTTAACAGCACCGAACTCAGTGAGATGGCCGCCAGCAACCTGGTTCGATTTGGTGCCCACACACAGAACCATTTTCGGCTGAACCGAATCGATTCCGCCCCAACTCTTCGTGACGAAATAGTCGGTTGCCAGGAGGACCTCAAAAGACTCGGGCGCAGCGCTGTACCCATCTTCTGTTATCCGAATGGCGACATTACAGCTGACGGGCAAAAACTGGTGAAGGAGAACTATCAGGCCGCCTGTACGACGAAAATCGGATGGAACCCACAGAGTCGAGATGCTTTTGACCTCCGACGCTTCAATTTACACGATGGCAACAGCAGCTCGCCCCGCAAGCTCTTCGCCACAATAGGCCGCGGAATCCTTTGAGTAATCCGACAGTAGTGACACATGTTGTTTCTGGAGATATTTGGGCTGGCGCAGAGGTTCAAGTATTCAATCTATTCAAAGCGCTGTCCGCGACTCAAGATTTACGGCTCACTGCGGTAGTTTTCAACGAAGGCATTTTGAGCGAAAAGTTACAATCTTTGGGCCTGACAGTGGAGATAGCTGAAGAATCCAGGCACGGAGCGCTAACCTTGGTGAACATCGTCCGCATTCACTGCCGACGCGAGGGCACCTCAATTCTGCACACCCACGGCTTCAAGGAGAATATTCTTGGCGTCATAGCCAAAGATCTCGCGGGAGTGCCCTGTTCCGTTCGCACGGTTCACGGCAACCCTGAAACGGAATTCTCTTTCAAGTCACCTCACAAATGGCTGGTTCGCCTACTAGACTTATTATTGGGGCGATTTCGTCAACAGGCGGTAGTCGCAGTGTCGTCCCAATTGGAGGTGAGGCTTGAAAAATTGTTTCCGGGCAAGGTTCGAAAAATCTTCAATTTTATCGATGTCGCGGGCCTTCGCCAGCAATGGCCCCGGAGCACAGCTGCGAAGGGCGCACCCTACCGGATCGGCATCGTCGGCAGATTGGTTCCGGTCAAAAGAATTGATCTGTTCATTCGGACCATCTCAATTCTCAAACAACAGGGGCTCCCGTGCACCGGCGTGGTTATCGGCTCTGGCCCACTTGAACTGCAAATGCGGGCGTTGGCTTCGTCTCTCGGACTGGCTGACGACATAGAGTTCAAGGGGTTTGTGAATCCGGCGTATGAAGAACTGAGCAAGCTGGACGCGGTATTGATGACCTCAGACCACGAGGGTTTACCGATGACCCTATTGGAAGCCCTGGCCATGGAAATTCCGGTGATTGCCCATCGAGTCGGGGGCATACCGGAGGTACTGGCTAACGGTGATTGTGGGTGGCTGGTGGTTGAGCAAACCCCTGAGGCCTACGCAGAAATAACAGCCAGGGCACTGGGAGCCGAATCGGAGCAGAGTGAGAAGTCGAGAAGAGGCGTATGCCACGCTCAAAAAACCTTCGGACTGCAGGCCAACACCAAAAAATACGAGGAGCTGTATACCCGAAATCTCCGGAAATAGACGGTTCTCCAGGATATCGATGCTGATCTTGTCGAGGGCTTTATCAATGACAGGGTCATAAACGGATTTATGACATTGAGAGTGTGCAAAATGCCAAGAATACTCATGCTGTCGGACATTACTGGGCTTGGCCCGGAGTATCACGTGGGCGACGAAGCCATGGCAGAAGTTGCCATCGAGCGCCTCGCCAAGTTGGTAGGCAGGGAAAATCTGATACTGGGCTGTGCAAATCCCGCTCAGATTCCTAAAACCTATAATATCCGAACCTTCCCTTTTTACCATCTCACTGATAACACATTCCGAAGAATGCTCTGGGCAAAGCCCTTATCCTACTTCAAATCGATCTTTACGAATATCTACCAGGTTATTCGGTGCGACAAGGTCCTGGTATGCGGTGGGGGCAATATGACGAGTGTCTGGCCTGGTGTCCTGGAGTCCAGGCTTCGACTTCTGAGGATCGCCAACTTTTTCCGAAAAGATATTGTTTTGGTCAGCCAGACAATTGGCCCATTCGAGCAATCGCATCGACAAAGGGTCGACGAAGTTCTCCCAAAAGCAAAATGGATAGGTGTGAGAGACATCAATTTCTCACATACACAAGTCAACGCCCCCGTTCACTTCGCCTTGGATGATGCCTGCTTTCTTGAGAAAAAACATAGTAGTTATACTCGATCAATAAGCGAAAAAAATGACGCCTTTGCGTGCGTGTCCATGCGAAAGTTCGGAGGAATGGACGATGCCGACGTTTTGCGGATCGCCTCGACAATTCAAAAAGCGGTTGGTGCCCGGGAGCTCAAGACCGTATTCATTCCGCACCATGCGCCTCACGGAACCGAGGGTGACATTAAACTTGCTCGCAATATAGAACATCTTTGGCCAGACAACGACTTTCATCTGGTTAATCCCATACCGCGTGCCTCCGAACTTAAAGCGCTAACCGCCGATAGCAGTTTTGTCGTGTCAATGCGCTACCATCAACTCATCTTTGCGCTCTCGATCGGCATCCCCGCAGTGGGAATCTTCATTGATGAATATACACAAGCCAAGCTCACAGGTGCATTCGAAGCGCTGGGGCTGAAACCACGGGTAACATCCATTCAAGAAGTGGAGAACAATCTTGAGAGGCTTATTGCTGAAGCCTGCAACGCAACGGATGAGTTTCAAGCAGCTGCACGCAATATACAGCTTGAGGACAGGAGCGTAAGCGAGCGGCCCTATGAGTTGTTGGCTGACATTGCAAATGCCACTCCCGCCAAATCAGTAGGTAATGCAACGGAGGCAAGGGGCTCGTGAAAGGGATACTGGTACTTTTTCACTGTGAATCAAACCCCGGTTACGCTGCATCAAGCCATGAGCATACCTTTCTTGAGGTGGCAAAGGATCTCTCGGGTGACATGAAGAACATCCATTTCGCCTACTCAAGCCTCGATAGAGGTATGACACCGTCTCTCCCTGAAGAACTCACAAACATTCTCCATCTCGACACCCGATGGACCGATACCGACCAACTGCAAGCCATTGAGCGCTATATCAACTATCACAACATCGAGAGACTGCTTGGATTTGACCAACCTGTAGCTCGACCGATGTACCAGGCCCTCCGACAGGGAGGCATCAAAACCTTCGTGTCGTACTGGGGAGCGCCGATGAGCTCTATTAACACTGGGCTAAAACTCTTATTGAAAAAACTCGAGGTATCAACGAAGCGGAGCGGACCTGACCATTATATTTTTCAATCTGCCGGTATGAGAGATACAGCGGTCAGGGGGCGTGGCATTCCCCATTCAAAAACCTCCATCGTAAAAACCGGCATAGACACAAACAAATATTCCCCTGACAAATCCTGCCAGTTCTACGCACACGAATGCTTTGGCATTCCGAGGACAAGAAAAATTGTGGTGTTTTCAGGGCATATGGAGCGACGGAAAGGCGTTCACGTTATATTGAAAGCGGCAAAAGTCTTAACTCAGGATCTTCACTATCGAGACGTACAGTTCCTAATTCTTGGTAATCGACCAGGGGAAAAAGAGCTTTTCTCGAATTATCTTCAAGACCCAAATGTCAACGATCATATTACATTTGGAGGATACCGCACTGACGTTCCAGCTCTTTTAAAAAGTTGTTCAATTGGCATGATTGCATCTGTGGAATGGGACTCTTTCCCAATGTCATCGCTTGAAATGGCCGCGACCGAACTTCCTCTTCTTGTATCCGACCTCCCCGGCCTCAATGAAGCCATATCTCGCGATACCGGGAAAATGTTCAAAATTAATGATCACGTCGCCGCAGCACACCAGCTAGTTAATCTCCTGAATGACCCCGATTCATTGATGAGTATGGGGAAAAAGGCGCGCGCGCGAGTCATTAAGCATTACTCCAGGGCATCGCAAGCAAGAGGAATTACAGACGTCTTCAGGGCCTTGGAGCGAGAAACGGAGTACGTGCTTTGAGCCAAACGCAACAAATGGTCAAACATTCAACTATTTATGCAGCGGGGAACATTTCACGGCAACTCGTCGGTTTCTTGATGCTGCCGATCTACACCAGCTATTTAAGCCCTGCAGACTATGGCGTCATTGGTCTCCTGATTTTTCTTGTCAGTCTTTTCGAAATCATTTTGGGAGGCCATATGTTTCAGGCTGTACCAAAATTTTTTCACGGAGAAGATAAAAAAGAAACAAAAAATTCTGTTGTCACAACCGCTTTCTTTGTCACAACATTTTTCAGTGGCATAGCATGCATTGTGATGGCAAGCTTCGCCACGCCCATATCAGGCATTGTCTTCGGCGACGAAAAATACAAAATATATATAGTAATATTTTCATTTTTAATACTAACTCACGCATTAGAACAATACAGCCTAACCTATATAAGAATAATAAAAAGACCGTGGACATTCTTTAATTTCAGCATGGCAAAATTAACCCTCCAGCTCAGCTTAAATATAATAACCATTGTCATTCTGGACTGGGGGCTTATGGGACTTGCCATAAGCAGCCTTTTATCATCTATAATAATATCAATAGTTCTAACAACATATACTTTTTACAATACCGGATTCAGGATAAATATAAATATTGCTATAAATATACTTAAGTTCAGTTGGCCCTTATGGATTTCGGGTTTGATAGGCCTCTATATTGGATCATCCAATCGGTATTTTATCCGCATTTTCTCTTCATTGGATGACGTAGGGCTATTCGAGTTGGCGGCCAAGTTCGGTGCGATCGTTGGAGTGCTCGTATGGAGTCCATTTTCGCAGTACTGGCAAACAGAGCGATTCGCTATTGCAAAAACCGAAAACCCCTATCCAGCGTACTCGTTGGCATTTCGGATGATTGCAGCACTACTACTCATCTCCGGAATCTGGGTCAATGCCTTCGCTACCACAATAATTCAGCTAATGTCGGCTTCACCATTTCACCCCGCCGTTGATGCAGTCCCCTTTCTCGTGCTCTCCGGAATTTTTCAAAGCCTGACGATCTTTAACAACTTTAGTTTCATGTACTGCAACAGGACCTTTGAGCTAACAAAAAACAACATCGTGGCCGCGACCATGATTACGATGTTCTATCTTGCCCTAATTCCTTTCTACGGCTTCGTCGGTGCCTCTATCGCGCTTGCTGCGGGTTCAATCATTCAGTATTCATATGCTCTTTACTCAGCAAATAAACTATACCCTCTAAAGATCAACCAGAAGCCACTCATCGTAGCCACGCTTATCCTTTCCCTGGCAGCTCTTCTTGATAATTTTCTGATTTCCCAAGAGATATCGATCTCAACAATCTCGAGCAAGTTGTTAATTGTCATCCCATGCACAGCTCTAGTCATTCTGTCGCTATTCGAGAAACCGGAGCTTGCTGGCTCAAAAAGTCACTTTTTAGCGTTGCTCAAGAGGCACTCGTAATCTGGTAGAGGATACCCCCGGCTTCTACCTGGACCTGGCGAATCTGATTAGGCCTCAGTCTTCCAGATTCGCCGATCACCTTCCCTCAACTACGCTTTAAATTCTGTTAATTTTTTGGTTATTAAACGGCACTGTAAAAAACATTATTTCATAAGGTCTGCCCCTTAGCCGGACGCCGAAACTCATTTAGTTATATAAAATTAGTGCTTATTCAGCTCTTACAGCCTGACGCTTTAACAATCATTAAAAACTAGAAAAGTATTAAATTTGGTTTTGGATTCGATCAAATTTATTACTCTGCCCAAACCACAATCGGCTATAATTTAGCCATTGTTCGAAAGCGTTTCTGTCTCCGTGTCAGACGCGCCCTTCTAAGTCCGCTTACATGGAGAGAGTTCACATGAAGCACTCCAATATTTTGATTCGGTCGACTGCTTTAACTCTTTTGGTAGCTCTATCACTGCCTACGTACGCGTGGACAAGGGCTTTAACTTTCGAAAACGGAGCCATTGGATCCAAAGCTCAGAGTGGTAGTGGCCAGGATTTCGATGACGCCGCAGGTGGCTCCTATTTCACCAACGAACAGGTACTCAGTGGAAGCAAAGCCGCCAAATTAACCGTTACCGGTGGGGCCACGGCCTTTGGTGAGTGGGGCGGCATCATCAATTACCCCTCACTTCTCCGGAAAGGGGATGAAGTCTGGTTTAGTGTTAACACTTACTTTCCATCGGGTTTTAATTACGACTCAACTGGAGGGGGTGGTCACCTGAAATTTCTCAGGGTTCACGCCCAGACCAGTGGCGGGGGAAATTCAGGCTACAACGATTGGTACATGAACCCAGAAGCATCGACAGTTCCTCACAAGTTTATCTATGAAGGGCAACAGCAATGGTTCGAGTTCGGTGCACCCTCAGATGAGGTCCAGAGAGGTAAGTGGGAAACATACGAGATGTATATTAAACTCGACAATGTCCCTGTAGATCAGGGCGGCACCGCCATAGTCCGAGTCTGGAAGAACGGAAATTTGCTGAGGGAAATCACCGGTGCAAAAACTCTCAATAGTTCTTCTGACACATCCGACAGAGCGCACATTTTCACCTATTGGAATGGCGCTGCTCCCAAAACCCAGCACATGTACGTTGATGACATCGTAGTAACATCAGATACTCCCTCAAACCGGGATGCCAACGGCAATCCCATGGTTGGGGGTGAAGCCAGCGGAGGCCAATCAGACTCTAGCAGTCGTCCAGCGGCACCTCAGCTAAACGTGGAATAGTATCCAAGTAAAGGGACTTTTATGACCGGCAAGATCAGGGATGATGCTGTCTGGATAACCTGGGAAAAGCAAACCAGGAACCGCTCTGCCAGTTCCTATTTTGATGTACCACTGTTTGAGATAATTGATGATGGCTCTTATCGAATAGCCCGTTACCTGAAAAGCATCTCGAAAACCGTTGCGATAATTAACAGGCAGCGACCTCGCTACTTTTTTGCCCAAAATCCCTCCGTGGTTCTTGCGCTGTTAGCCGTCAGCATAGGCCCGTTGCTTCGTTGCAAAGTGATCATTGACGCCCACAACGCCGGTATACATGGGCCGGAGCGCTCTAACCCCCTAGTGCGTAAACTGAATAGGTTTATCATCCGGAAAGCCAATGCAGTGATTGTCACCAACGCTGAATTGGCCAGTTACGCCAGTTCGTTAGGCGGCAACCCAATCGTCTTGCCTGACCCGTTACCCCTCTTCACTGAAGATAAGGGAACTGCGGTTGAGGACCGGACAAGCACCCTCAAAGCCCTCTGCATTACCTCTTGGAGCGACGATGAACCCCTTTTAGAGATTCTAGAAGCAGCAAAAAAGTTTGAGGATGAAATCGTTTTCTATTTCTCCGGAAATTTTAGAAAAACACCTCATTTGATTCCGAATAAACTGCCTGCCAACGTTAATCTACTTGGTTATGTTGACGAGGCGGAATTCCATCGTCATCTCTTTTCGGCGGACTTCTGTATCGACATGACGAAAAGATCAGACTGCATGGTCTGTGGGGCGTACGAAAGCATTTCGGCGGAAAAGCCCGTCATTCTCTCCGATACTCCCGTGCAGCGAAGCTATTTTTCAAAGGGTACAGTATTCAGCAAAAATTCATCAATGGAAATTGCTGACGCTATTAAGGTGATGAGGAATAATCTAGCCACTATGAAAATGGAAGCCGCCCAGCTAAAAAATGAAATTCTTAAACAAGAGAAAAATTCAAAGGTTTCGATTCTATTAAAAATTCAGCAGCTTTAGTCACTACAAGAACTCAGACCCTTCTCAGCTCCCTGTCTTTCAAACCTTTGCCCTCGCTGCGCGGCCGTTTAAATCTTCGTGACTTTTGTAAGACCTGCGACGACACTATGTGGTAACAACAAACAAACAGGGCGAAGTGAATCCATAGAAACGGATAATAAACGACCGATACGAATTGGCCAGCCATCACGAATCCAATTAATGATAAATTCAGGTAAGAAAATATAAATGTGAAAAAACTTCGCCCTACTTGTTCATTTAAACTATTTCGGATAGATCTGGTTTTTGATAAGGCATAGATAATCATAAATAAATACATGAAGAGGGCCGGGTACCCAAGATCAGCCCCAACCTGTATAAAAATATTATGGGGTAGTTCGGCGAAGTCATAGAGCATATCCTGATGATAGACCTTCTCGTAGTACGGAATGTAATTAAAATAGCCCACGCCTAAAGCCGGGTGTTCATTCATCATGTCTATCCCATGCTCCCAATAAAGAAGCCTCTGAATAGAAGTTCTATCATCACCGGCAACTTGAAACCGATCTTTCTGCTCTTGCGGCAAAATCATCCACAAGGCTGCCACAACCAGCGCACACGAAATTAGCACCCTTGGCTTAAAGATAGATCTAGCATTTAAGACAAGCAGTTGAACCAAAAGTGCCAACTGCGCCCCCCTTGAGCTCGCTCCCAGAACAACCATCATCGCCGTGAATGGCATCATCAAGAGAATAAAATATTTTACCCGAGTTACATGTGGCTTGAGATAAAGAGCAAACGCCCAGGCCAATGGCCAAAAGACCAGCATCTGAATTGCAAGCTCGCCCGAATTCTGAAAAAAACCCGGTGGACCGCTTAAGCCCCAGTCGGTAAATGCAAAACCTCGTTTAGCCCAGGTAATTGACAAGGACAAGGATAGCTTGAATGTCGCAAGAAAAAATATGCATAGAAAAATAAAGAAACGCTTTTCAGTGTTAACAATATTTATTATAAGAAAATATATAATGAGCCAAGTATAAAAGTTTTCCAATCTTTCAAATGAAGAGGATGGCCAGTAAGCAAATGCGCTGGACAATAAAAGCGCGGTAAAAAACAATATCATCCAGAAATTAAGTGAAGAAGGTACCCATTTAACGCTTTTGTCCAGAAAACATCCGAAAAACGCTCCGAGTACGGCTAGTTGTGTCCAGGGAAGGACGTCGAGGACTGGGTAAATGGACTGGGGCCGAACGTACTCCAGAAAAAAATAAGCACAGATAGCCCAAAAAGCCAGGCTTTCAGCTTTAAAGTAACGCCACATTTCGCCTATATGAAGTCGATAAAAACTCTGTATATCAACTTCCCTGCGCTTCTTAATCACATATTCTCCTAACCGCTTCCATGACCTTATTTTCACAGTTTGCGAAGAACTTACTGTTACAGTTAAACGGATCGTGAATATAAGGAACAGGGCGCTCACAATAACTACCCGCCAACGCCAATGGATATCCCCGGCCGATTTTATTCTCGAAAGCAGCTATATGGGAGGGCTCCATTAAAACGATCAGGTCGTCATTCTGAAATTCGAAATTTCGGACGTTCACCGTCATGTGGTTTTCGAGGTCCAAACCATGACTCCGGGCGAATTTTCGTGCTCTGGGGTCGGCTGGGTGGCCATCGGTGCAGTCCAGGCCACACGACCTAGCATCTCGACCGAGGCTCTGAGCGTATACTTCGGCTAGAGGGCTCCGGCAAATATTTCCACTACAAACAAAGACCACTCGTTGATTGCTTTTGGGGCGGGAAGCAGGAAAACGGCGATAGACCCCAATCTGGGACAGAACCCAGTATCCGATAAAGCGCAATAACCCGTATCTCGACCCAAAACGCTCGTAAACCAACCCATTCACCAGTTAAGCTCCTTTTATTGGTGCGGTAGCGCCAAAGTTTCAGTGGCTTTCAATATCATCTCACATCTAATTTAAACAGCGGAAAGCCGTTACATTAGCCCCCATCGATCCTCACTCCCACTATGAGACCCTTGGCCCAAATTTGAAGCTCGGTTTCCAGATGGTATATGTCAGCATGTACCATAATAATATAGACCTGCTTTCAGACATCGGAACGAACAAAGGACGTTGCTAACCATGGAACCCAGAATTCTGGTGCTTGACGGCAATCAAAGAGCCTCTCTCGCAGCGGTTCGGTCTCTTGGCTCTAAAGGGCTTTGGGTCACTGCCGCAGAGACCACTACCACGTCGTTGGCTGGGCAATCCCGGTTCGCCAAAGAGTCTGTGGTTTATCCAGATCCTTGCAGCTCACCGCGCCTGTTTTTCGAAACGATTCTGAACGTAATCCAAGATCTTGGCATTACATTTCTGTTGCCCATCACTGAAACCACGACCTACATAATCCTCCAGTATCGCAACGAGCTTCCGGACCAAGTAACCCTGCCCTTTCCCGCAATTGACTCGATCGAGCAACTTGCAAACAAGAACAGGTTATTCGAAATCGCATCAGCGCACCGTGTCCCAATTCCGGAAACCGTATTCTGCCAGAATGCCAATGAAGGTTTAGCATCGCTCTCCGGCATTAAGACCTACCCGATAGTCTTAAAGCCATTTAAATCAAAGGTATTGCTTGGAGACGCAGTCCTGTCTACGCGGGTGTTGATTGCCTACTCGCCAACGGAAGCGCGAGAATTGTTGCAAGCCCACAGCTTTTTTAATTATCCGTTTACAATTCAATCCTTTGTAAAGGGAACCGGACAGGGTGTTTTCGCCCTTTTTAAGCATGGCTCTCCCGTCTGCTATTTTTCTCATAGGCGGCTTCGTGAGAAACCCCCAACCGGCGGCGTAAGCGTGCTTAGCGAATCCGCACCACTCAATCAGCAGCTCAAGGAATCAGCAGAGCGATTGCTCCTCAGTGCGAAATGGCACGGAGTTGCGATGGTTGAGTTCCGGGTTGCCGAGGACGGTACCGGGTACTTAATGGAGGTAAACCCAAGATTCTGGGGCTCTTTACAGTTAGCAATAGATTCGGGTGTTGATTTTCCTTGGTGGCTCTTTTTGGTTTGCACGGATCAGCCATTGCCAGAGTTAGAATGGAAATACGCAAGGGTAAGGTGGATTCTCGGAGATCTGGACCGGCTCTTCATCATTTTGAAATCACCCTCCTCGGTTTATTCCGTGAGTGCAAAGCTGCGGGAAATATTGCGATTCTGCCTGCCTGGCTTGCGAACTCGCCACGAAGTGAATCGTTGGGGTGATCTGGGGCCCTTCTGGTTCGAGCTTAAACAGTACCTCCATGCACTTCGGAGTTAACGAGTCATATGAGTCACCCGTATGTCATCATATTTGCTACCGGACTCAATGGTTTGGGAGCATTACGCTCTTCAGCGGCTGCGGGTTTAAAGGCTTACACACTGATAAACAAACCCTCCGAATTATGCAATTACAGTCGTTTTAGTGAGTGCAGCATCCTGTTGCCTCCCAAACCAACGCTTCAGGATATTACCCCCATACTTGACCGAATATATATCAAAGAAGGCGGCCCAGGAGTTCTACTAGCCTGCTCTGACGGTGCTGCGGAACTCCTCGGAGGGCTCAAACGCGATGGCTTATCAAGGCACCACCTCATCGTACCCTCCTCAAATACCACACGAATACTGAACGATAAGAAGCTGGAGTGTCAGATCATGAAAAAGGGCGGTATTCGACTGCCAAAAACTTATTACCAACTTGCTAAAGACATTCCAGATTCCTATCCAGTAATCATTAAACCCCGCACGTTCAGGGATTACCGTCTATTAGGCTCGAAAAATGTGCTGGTTCACTCGCGGGCTGAATTGGATGCCTTTTGCAAGAAGTTTGATGGGCAGGTGGAACGCTTTATTGGCCAGCAAGTAATCCCTGGCGATGACAGTAACCTTTGGGTCTGCAATGTCACCTTTGACCGAAATATGAAGCTTAGCGCCTGCTTCATTTTTAACCGGCTTGGAACCATGCCCTCTCACTACGGCGTTACATCATTGGCCATTAGCTGCGAAAACGAGGAGCTACGTTCAACTTGCGCCAAAATAGGAGTAGCACTCAACTACTGCGGTCCGGCAATGATTGAGTTCAAGCTAGACTCCGGGTCGAATACCTATCATTACATAGAAACCAACCCACGTTTGGGAATGTGCAATTGGTTCGACACCCAATGCGGAGTCAATAACATCCTTGCTTGCTCGCGAATTGCCTACAACGAATCAGTATCATTCGAACCACAGTTAAATGATCGTATTTACTGGAATTTTTTCGGTGACCTCATAGCACGGCTTGAAAACCGGGAGAGCTTTACGTCTATAACAACCCTTTATTTCAGGCTTTTATTACGACATCGCATTGGAGCGCTTTTCTATTGGAAAGACCCCTATCCGGCCTTCAGATACTCCTGCACCTCCGTCAAAAACATTTGTAGCCGCGTCCTAAAAAAGCTGAGGGGCGAAGTTTAGCTAATCGCGCAGGTTCATTTTAAAGGCTTCAAACCGATTGACGATCTGGCGAAAATCCTCAAACCTGCTTGGCAGAGAGAATCTCGGCAGTTCGTGGCGATTCTGGAACACATCAACATATCCAGGCACAGTATTGAAGGCCATTTTGAAGCCAGCTGCCTCAAGATTCTCAATATCCACATGATCATAGTCAGTTTGCCTACCGGTGGGATAGGCAAAGACTTCTGGCTGGAACCCAAGCTCATCCCTAACACGAGCCAAGGACCGACGAATCTCCGACTGTTTCTCTTGAAGAAGCAATGTGGAAAGAATTCTATGGCTAAACGTATGGGGATAAACACCGTGCCCCGCCCTATTCAGAGCCCGGGCATCATCCCAGGACATCGGTCTGAACTCACGCGGAATACGGCTGGGGAATGCTACCGCGAGACTGGGAAAAAGCGCGACTCTTAACCATGTATAAAGATCAGTCTGCTGCTCACTCTTAAGCCTAGAGCGTAACGCTTGCACAGCTACGCCAACGTCCTGATGAGCCAACTTTATCGTGTACATTGAACCTGAGGGCAAGGTTATCTCTGCCCGATCAACATTAGCGTGATGCAAGGCATAGACTATTTGATCGTCCCAAGGCCAAAGCTCTTGGTCTAGGAACCCGGTAATGACGAAGAAGTTGAGCGGAAATCCGAACTCTTCAAATACTTTGGCGGCGACGTCAAAATGATCAAAGAAACCATCATCTATTGTGAACATCACAGACTTCGAAGGTATTGCCCGTTCTTGGCTCAGCATCAACCAGAGTTCGTCCATCGTCAGAACCCTAAAGCCACGCCTCGCCAAATAGGATAAATACGATCTTAAATTCCTTGCCGAAATGGCACCCGAAGAAGAGAGTTCTTGTTCATCGTAAACACGATGGAGCATGAAAACCGGAACTCTCTGCGGAAAGAGACGCCGAAAAATTCCGGACTCACCCATGATGTTGGCAATTTTCAAAGCCGAGTTTTTTAACATCCCGCTCTAGCTCGTGAGTTGTCGGTAAAGTCCCCGGTATTCTGCAAGCATGTTTGCCAGGCCAAATTTCTCGACAGCAACAATATTGGCTCGCTCAGTGAGCCGCGTTCGCAATGCTGACGCCTTAAGCGTGCGAATGGCCTCAACAATGGCAGAAGCGTCACGTGTTGGAATTAGAAAACCGGTTTCCCCATCCACAATGATTTCTTCAGGGCCTCCGCTTTTCGTTGCAATAACCGGGACTCCCGCCATCATTGCCTCAACCGTGGCTATTGAGAACCCCTCTGACACCGACGGCAACAGAAAGATGTCCGCCTGCCGGAGAATAGCGGCGACGTCCTCTCGAAAGCCCAGCCAATGGATGTGAGGGGGGCTGGCAGCTTTTGAAGTGCGTTCTTTAAGTTGCTTAAACAGAGTCTCACGTTGATGGCCAATTACCAGAAAATGAATATCAGGATCTGTCTCCGAAATGCCAATTGCAGCATCGATCAAATACTCGTACCCTTTTGCAGGTCGAATGTTTCCAATAGAGATCACAAGTGTGGAACAGGACGGTAAGCCCAGCTCCTGCCTGAGATCAGTTTTGGTTCCGATACTTATAGGCGTCGGATCAACCCCGTTATAGATCAATTTTAGCTTCCGGGAAGGCAAGCTGCTTCGGGCAGCAAGTTCGCTCTCCAGACGTTTTGACACGCAAACGATCTTGGACGCGCCTAGTCCAATGATGAGAAATTTGGCTTTAAGAAATCGCTCCCTTGCAGCTACGTCAACAGCACCATGAAAGGTTGCGATCATCGGCTTCCTGCATATTAGCGCCAACAAGGCCCCATAGACATTAGACCCCAACAGGTGGGCATGAATAAGATCAACCTGTTCATCCGTCACCAGTTTTCGCAAGGCCCTGATATAGGTCAGATTAAAACTACCCTTTGAGTCAATAATGTGCGGTTCAATACCGATCAACCGAACTTTATCGGCCACCCAGCCTTCACCACGAAGCACCACAATATTCTTCGAGTTGGTTTGGGCGAACTCTTTCAATAATGTGGCAAAAACCGTTTCCGCTCCACCAGGACCGGTCGTGTCGATCAGGTGTAAAATGGTCTTTTCTACATCGGTTTGATTCGCAGTTGTAGTCACTATGGCAGCATCCTGACAATTCTTGGCCCTAATAGGTTGGCCAGCCAAACCGGCAACCTGCGCCAAGCGGCAATTAACAATCGGAATTTGGGGTTGTCAGGGTTCAGGGCCGGTAAACTTTCCCCTTCCGCCAGAACATACTCCCAATTCAGGGTAATTTCCTGGGCGCCCCACTGCCGTTTGAATCGATAGGTTCCAGCCTGCTCGGTACAGCGACCGAAATCGAATACTTTGAATCCCTGTTGAATAGCGAATTCCAGTATCCTCCAATACATGCTCATGTTAATGCTGGTATGGCCGTAACGTCTGAGAGTCGACGCCCAGGGTATTTCCATTCGGCCTCGGTAGCCGGTTAGAAATGCCCCACCAACGGCGCGTCCATCGATTCGAACGATTACGATCCACGCCTGTCCTGGCAAACTCTGGAGCAAATTTTCGAAGAAGTCCCGGCCGTAAACTGGAGTGCCGAGATCTCGCATATTGGTGGAGAAAACTTTGTAGAAATCTTTGAGAAGCTCTCTCCCGCCCACGCAGAACTCCGTCACCGCCCGTTCTCCTCGTCGGATTTGCGACCTGAGCTTGGGTTTAAAACTGCCCCAGAGGTCATCAACATTGCTAGGAAGCGGCAACCAGAAGGTGACCTTATTAGCCCTCCGTGGCAGACCCAAGCTGGTACCCTGAGTAGACCTCAATTCGATATGTTTTCCTGCCTCCTGCTGCCGCCACGAATCGGCCGCTTTAATCAATTCACCAGCAATTTTTGCGTTTTCAGCCAATATTCCGCCGTAGTTGAAGTACGGCATCGACACCATGAAGTTACCGAATAATCGACTGTTGAGTTGCACTAAAGGGAGGATGCCTACGAATTCGCCACTCTCAGTGATCGCGCCAAGGTAACGGGTCGGGTGTTTGAAGGTAGTTTCGACAAACGTAGAGATAATGGGTCTGTGCCATAAGGAGCCAGCAGGATGCCCGGCAACATAGGCGTCGGCCTCAGTTTGGAGGGAGCCGAGACAGTTCTTTATAACAACGCTTCCCTCAACGCGTTCACTTGCGATGGCCACGGGTGAAAGCAAGTGTTTCGGGGCCCACTTCCGGGATAATGGTGACCCAGGATGCTGCTCTTTAGCAGTTTTTTGGAGCGCCTTGATTTCGGCAGACACAGCCTTCATTGACGCCATTAGCTCGTCGGAAACTGATTCAGATTTTCGCGCCTCGGCCACCAGACGCCCCAGACGGCCCTTTTCGTTTTTCAATAACGCGAGCCGTGTTTTGGAATCGTGTACCTCTGTAGCAGAAATTTCCATTTCCATCGCGCCGTCCTTAATAGCTCTTCAGACAACCACAGCCGTTGAAGGAATAGTTACTTCTGAAAGAACACTCGACACCGGAGCGAACCTGAAGTCGCCAAGAAGGGTTTCTAATCTCTTCATGCACTTATCTATATTGTTGTAGTGTCGAAAGCGTGATAATGCCTTGACCTTAAGACGAGGCTGGCCCGTGTCGATCTCCCATGGATGGAGGTAAAAAATGAAAGGCTGACCGGACTTGTTGATTCGGCCCAGACCCCAGCGGCTAAGCCAATAGGGGAAAAGTCGAAAGTAGCCACCCCCGGCAATAGGAAGCCGGTAGCTTCCCAGGGGGCATGTGGACAGCGGAAATTCCGTTAATATGCCGCCATTGGGAGCCTGAAGCTGATACGGCGCGAACGGCGTCCCGGGCATTCCGTAGCGGTCATGGTGAACGGGGAAAATTGACGAGTCCCAAGTGAACCCCTCTTCACAGAGCACGTCCAACGCCCAGCGTGATTTGGAAGTAATGGAATAACTCGCAGCACGATAGCCATAAATTGGCTCACCAATGATATTCTCTAAAATATTCTTTGAGCGGTGAGTCTCCTCCCGAAAAACCTCAGGAGTCTGATTGTAAATGAGTTGATGGCTGTATCCATGACTGGCAATTTCATGGCCCGCCGTTCGAATCCGTCGGACCAAAGAGGGAGATTTTTCGGCGACCCAACCCAATGTAAAGAAGGTTGCTTTAATCTGGTGTCGGTCAAACAGTTCCAGCAACCGATCGGTATTTGCCTCCACCCGATACTCCATTGAGTGCCAATTGTCGCGGCCGACGGCTTCAGCCAATGCCGCAACCTGGAAATAGTCTTCAACATCAATCGTCAGTGCATTTTGTATTGCCGTCTGCATCGAACGCTTCCCTGTATGGCAAATACCCTGAGTTCACTATTATCGGAATTGGTACTGAAGACCAACTAGAATCCACGTCTCCTCAAATTCACGAGAGACAATTTCGCTTGTACGTTGCTCATAACCAACTCTGCTGACTAAGTCCAGCTGCCGATTCAGTCGGAACTCAATACCTGCATTGAACTGGTAAAGTTCATCATCACTATCATCTTGAGAGTAGGTTTGATACTCGTACCTTGTACCCAATGTTCCACTCAGTTGGCCTGTAATGGGGCGACGATAAGCGACTTCTACACCCAGAACATTCTCCTGAACGTTCGTATCCAGATAATCTGAGCGGTTGCCGAAGAAACTGACATCAAGCGCAGCAGCACCACCAAAATCGTTGCTGATCCCCAGCCGTAACGCTGTCACCTCAACAGCGCTAGTTTGCTCCAAGTCAAAAACGAAATTATCAAAGCGACTATCAAAACTTGAGGTTTGATCTGTCAGCGCCCGGCTTGCTTCGATTTCCAGCTCGGTTGTGTGGTTTACCTCGCGAACTCCAAGCAAGTTCGCCACAAACGTCTCGTATTCCTGAGTTGGTCTGTTGATTAATGAGGTTTCTATAACCCCATAACCGATTGAGCCGCTAAGAACGGTAGCAGCCCAACTCTTGGTGAATGGCAATCCAACTGTCACCCGGTCAATTTCCTCTTCCGTATCCAACTCAGATTGATCCGCAGTAGCATTGAGCCCTGCAGTAAAAGTGGGACTGAAGAAATGATTCCAGCCTATTGAGCCTGTAATGCGCTCCCCATCTTTCTGCTCTGGCTCACGAAACTCCGTGTCCTCATATGCCGCCGATAACACCAACTCATCGACGGCACCCATTCTCAACGTGAGAACGGGACCAGTGCTGAAAACATTTTTTTGAGTGCGGTTGTCAGGAGTTCCGCTTACCCGATTATCCTGAACTACATCTCGAAGATAGTTGGACCCCTGCCAAACTAAGTTGTTGCTGATCCGGCAATCACCTTGGAAGTCCAGATCAACAGTTGTTTCCGGATCATAGCTTTCGTCGAGCCAGTGGCTATATGCCACTCTCGTTAGTAAATCTGAGTTACAGGTTCCAGGGTCAGACGTGTGCTGAATACCGAGTGAAAGCCTGGATTCAAGATCGGATTCCTCACCCACTCTAGCTCTTCGGACGTTGTCGGTGTACCGAGAATCAAATCCCAGGGAAACCACCGCAGGGGCGGCATTGAGAAATCCCGGAACCAGTGACATCAATCCACATGAAATCAAAACAACCAATTGCATCCTTTCAGGCAGTCGTCGTTTAGCCATTGATCACTGTCCCGACAAATTTTTGCGGATTGAAAGCGATGGCAGCCTGCTCAACCTGATTCGGCGTTACACGACCATGGGGCACCACCAACATGGCATAGTCACACAACTCTGAGAGGATCCGAGCGTCTGGCGAATCCGTAATTGGTGCCGTATCAAGTACGATAAATCGATCGGGATAACGACGTCTCACTGCTTGGAGAAACTGTTTCATTCTGAACGACGTGAAAAACTCGCTCGGCGTTTCGCGTCTGCTTCCTGCTGGAATCAGGCGTAAGCGTGGAATTCCGGTTGGATACAATATCCTGGCAATATCGAAGTCAGGGTCATCAAGAAAATCCGTCAATCCGGTTTCTGGCAGGATATCCAGTGTTGAATGCAAAGATGGATCCCGCAAATTACAGTCAATGACGACAGCTGTCTTGGACTGATCAAATGCGAAGGCAGCTGCAAGATTGAGCGAAACGAAAGATGCACCCGCACCTCTATTTGTTGAGCTGACCACTATCGTAAAGTTATTACTACCGGACGCTTCTAGAAGTTTCGTTCGCAGATCCCGGAATCTATTCACTAAAGCCCTGTTACTGGATTCCGGGTAAATAATTCGTCGCTCATCCATGTCGTCGGGGGTCAGCCGTCTAGGCTCTTTCATGCGTACAATCTGTTTACTAATCACGTATTTGTCGACGGTTCCCGCCCCCAGCTCTAGAGAGCTGGGCACCAGCATACGCGAGTCATCCCACTCGGATTTCGCTACTCCCTGGCCATTGGATTCATCTTTGCTCTTCGACCAATAGCCTTGCTCTTGCTCCTTTTCTCGCTCACTGAAGCCTTCATCTCCGACCACAGATTGATCGTCCTCCGCAGTTTTAAGAGGATCGGTGCTGTCTTTGCGTTTATTCATCCGATCATCCCCAATAGAACAGCAACGGCGACACCCAAATAGGCCGCAGTGGCTATTAGGGCAAACACACCTACAACTATAGACACCCTGCGATCACGACGTTGCTCGTATGGCGTTCTGACCTTCGGTAAATGCGCGAGAACAGGCAGCTCGATGGTTTCCTCAAGCTGTTCTCTGGCCCTCACTCTTGGGTCAATCTGCAAGAGTCCTGCCGCTAAGCCAAAAGGTGCCGCCATCCCCAGGAAAAGACCTAAAGCAGCAAAAACAGGAAACCCTGGCCCTGATGCAGTTAACGGGAACTGTGCCTTTTCATTAATACGGTAGTTCAGACCTTGTCCTTCGACATCCAGATGCATGGATACACGGGCCCGCTCACGCCTCTTCAGCAAATCATCATAAATTTCCTTGTTGACCTCCATGTCGCGGGTAAGCTCTAAGTACTGTGCTTTGTTTTCCTGAATACGTTCCATCCGGATTGCCTGGTCGGCAAGGAGTTTTTGAAAACTATTGATACGGGAGTTGATGGTTTGAAGGTTTGCCCGAGCGGCCGTCAATTCTGTTTGGATATCCTGAAAGACAGGATTTGAAACCGACTCGCCACCGGTGGGACCGGGATTCAGCTCCTGATTAGCCAGCTCTCGTGTTCTCTGGCGGCGAAGTTCCTGCAGTTGTTCGCGCAAGATCACAATGTCCGGATAAGTGTCGTGGTATTTCAATCGCAGGTTGTCGAGCTGCTCTTCCATCGCGCTGATCCGAGCCTGATACACATCCGGACTTCGGCCTTGCTGAATGGTCGGGTTTACCCGGGTAAGCTCAAACTCCAGGGATCTTCGCCTTGCTTGGAGTTCAGATCTTTGTAGCTGCGCGAGCTCGAGCTGACTCCTCAGGTTATCCATCCGGGCATTGGCATCACCTTCGGTGCCATCGACGTTTTCAGACAGAAACTCCTGAAGTCGTGCTTCGGCAGAAGCGAGTTGTTTTTCGTAGCTCCGAACTTGATTGTTGATGAATTCATAAGCATTTCTGCTTTCAGACCGCTTACGCTTATTGGTTTCCTCAATAAACAACTGTCCCATCCGTTGGGCTATCTGAAACGCTTTCATCGGGGAATTCGATTGAAAGCCAATAGCAAAGTAACTATCGCCTCTGGGAACAACCGAAAGGTTGAGCTTTAAGTTCGCAACTCGCGCTTCTAGCTTTTCACGGCCCACATCGGCTGCGTCATTGCCAAAAATATCCTCATCCGTAGCAACCTTTTCAATTACGCTCCGGCTCCACAACAACTCCTTGGCCGCAGACGCCGTGTCATTAATCTCGGTAGCAACTGCACTGCCCTCCATCAAGGGCCGAATAATGTTCTGGTCATCGATAAAGATCACGGTTTCCGATCGATACTTATAAGGCCAAAGGAAGCCAGCGGCGAGAACACCAAAGCTCACCAACACAAACAAAAGCAGAGCCAGCCATTTTCTGGCCCTGACTTCCTGCAAGATCTCATTCGGTAACCGGGACAAAGGCACTGCCATGGCGCTTAACTCACAAAAAGGTTAATAAAGTTCCGTCTTTACACCTGCTGCTTAAAAATTCCGCTCTGGAACACTGAGAATGTCTCCGGGGCGAATCGCGTAATTGGTTTTAACATCTCCATTGTTCAGGATATCTTCCAGGCGAACTGGAATAGCGATGATCTCGCCATTGATCGTCCGGTAGAGCATGGCGTTGTTCAGGGCGGCAAATGGAGTGGCCCCCCCTGCCCCCAGCACCACATCAAGTACTGTCATGCCCGCACGGTGTGGAACGGAAACCGGCTGTACAACCGCACCCGTGACTCTCACCCGGTCGGTAAACTCATGGCTGCCCATGGAGGTGACCACGATGCTCACCTGTGGTTGGCGTATGTACTGGCCAAGAGTACTTTCAATATCGTCTGCCAGGGCCTGGGGAGTTCGGCCACTGGCCTGAACATCGCCAACCAGTGGAACTGAAATCTTCCCGTCTGGACGGACAGGGACCTCGATACTCAAATCCTCATTGCGCCAGACAGAGACTCGAACGACATCGGTCACGCCGAGCAAATATTCGTCGACGCTGTTGGTCGTGCTGACACTGAGTGCCTGCTGGATTTTGTCCCTCGAGGAGGCGGAAGGCCCGGCACAGCCGGAAATCAGGGTAACAATCAACAACAGGGCGGGCCCTGGCAGGGTGTACATCCGTGACATTGTGAATCCTCTCTACAAGTCCTTGCTTCATTCCATGTTCCGGGAACAGCACAACCCCGAAACTACCTTGATCCTTTTTTGAACAATACCACTTCGACTGTTTGAATTATAATCAACAAATCCAGTAACAGGCTCTGATTCTTAATGTAGTAAAGGTCATAGCGCAGTTTCTCGCGCGTGTCTTCTTCATTATCAGCATAGGCGAAACAGAGCTGGGCCCAGCCAGTAACGCCTGGTTTTACTCTATGTCTTTCACTGTAGAACGGAATTTTTTCTGACAGTTGCTTAACAAATACCGGTCTTTCAGGGCGTGGGCCAACAAAGGCCATGGAGCCATTGAGTACGTTGAAAATCTGGGGCAATTCATCAATTCGGACCTTGCGGATGAATTCGCCCACTCGGGTAACGCGGCTATCGTTCTGTTTCGCCCACACCGCACCGTTCTTTTCCGCATCGGTGACCATAGATCGAAACTTGTGCACCCTGAACACCTGACCATTTAGCCCCACCCGTTCCTGACTGTAGAGCACGGGAGATTTCAGACCATCCTCAAGCTTGATGGCAATTGCGGTAAGTAACATGAACGGTAGGCCCAGAATGAGCAGCGTCATTGCTGCCAGGACGTCCAGAGATCGTTTACCAATTCCGAATACCGAAGAGACTGTGAAACCGTCAGAGAACACAAGCCAACCGTGTGAAATCATCTCCAGGGCCACTTTCCGGGATTCCCGTTCATAGAAAGTCGCACCGTCAACAATTTTTACACCTTCCATTTTGCACTCCAGAAGGTCTTCCATTGGCAGACCTTTCCGGCGATCGTCGACGGCAACCACGATTTCCCGGACAGGGTGTCTTTGGATGTATTGCTGAAGCGTTAAAGGCGGATGAATCAGGTACTCCTCAGGAACTTTGCGCTGCTCGCCCGGAAGGGGCACAAAACCAATAAGGGTGAAACCTTTCCGGTTAAAGGGTGTTTTCAAATCCTCAAGTAGCCGATTCGCGCGAGATCCGGAACCGAGCACCAGTACCTTGCGTTTAAACGCGTCTTTACCCGCAACAGCGAAGAATACGGAACGAACTATTCCTAACAGGAAAAAGCCGAACACTGATGCCGAGGTAAGAACGCCGCTGGAGCTCAGGTACCACAACCATTCTTGGGCGAGCAGGTAGGTGAACGCAGCGACCGGGACACCGACGATCAGGGCCAGAATGGTCCTGAGCATCATGCCAGACATCCCCTCTTCCAACCGGGCCTGATGAACACCGATGGCAATCATGACCAGAAGATTGACCAGCGCAAAAACAACGGCCGAGGGAATCAGAAAGACAAGATGGTCGAGGAAATAGTTGAGGTCGCCGAAGTAGCGAAAAAAGGTGGCCAGCAAAAAGCTAAAGACCAGCACCAATAAATCAATCAGGCCAAGTATGACAAAGGGAAGGTGTATGTAATGCCTGAACAATCTGACGTGAGCCACGCCAACTCCTTGTGTTGTTCATCCGAGCCTGTTGCCGTGCATCCTTTGCAGCGGTTACTCCGGTATAGATTGAGTCTACTGTAATTATTTGTAACTTCAACAAAATAGACAATTTTTGAGAACCGCCGCAGCACAACGGCAGTTCCCCGAACCGAGACAATGCTCAAATCATCAATTGATCCATCAACACCTGAACTGGCGTCTCCTCAAGACTCTTCTGATCAGCGAAAAGGTCGACGATTCTTTGGCACCTCTGGCTTGGAAAACGAGTCGCAAGGTTGGTCCAGAATTTCTTTTCCAGCAGAGGTATGCTCTCTTCGCGACGCCGTCGATGACCAATTGGATACTCAACAACCACTTGCTCGGTGCTGGTGCCGTCGTTAAAGAATACCTGTACGGCATTAGCGATCGACCGTTTATCCGCCTCAAGATACTCCGCCGTGTATCGGGGATCTTCGACAACCTCCATTTTTTCACGAAGCTCATCAATGATTGGATGCTCAGCGTGGAACCCGTCTTCATAATGCTCGGCCGTCAGTGACCCAAAAATCAGGGGAATCGCCGTCATATACTGCAGACAATGATCACGATCTGCCGGATTAGCCAAAGCTCCCTGCTTTGAAATGATTCGGATTGCCGACTCGTGCGTGGTGATCACGACTTTATCTATATCTGAAATCCGGTCGCGAACTTCGGAATGCAAGGTGATCGCCGCCTCAGCCGCTGTTTGGGCATGGAATTCTGCTGGAAACGACACTTTAAACAGTACGTTTTCCATCACATAGGAGCCGAAGGCCTGGGATAGTGAAAACTCCCTTTCATTCTGAGGCTTGAGTTTCAGGTCCTTGTTCGTGGCACTGAAAGAGACATCGTAAAATCCCCATTGTGGCGCCGTTAGCGCACCAGGGATCCCCATCTCTCCCCGCATCGCAATATCAGCCAAGCGGACTGCTCGAGAGGTAGCGTCACCCGCCGCCCAGGACTTTCGGGATCCCGCGTTGGGCGCATGGCGATAGGTGCGCAAGGCCTGCCCATCAACCCAAGCGTGAGAAAGCGCGGAGAGTATCTGCTCTCGGTTGGCGCCCATCAGCTTCGCAGTTACTGCAGTTGACGCAACTTTAACCAGTACCACGTGATCCAGACCAACACGATTGAAAGAGTTCTCCAGGGCCAGTACACCCTGAATTTCGTGCGCCATGATCATTGCCTCAAGTACTGTGCGAACCGTTAATGGCGCCTGGCCCGAGGCGACTCTCCGTTGGGACAGATAATCAGCCACCGCAAGTATCCCACCGAGATTGTCCGAGGGATGCCCCCATTCCGCGGCCAGCCAAGTGTCGTTGTAGTCCAGCCAGCGAATGGTACAGCCAATGTCCCAGGCCGCCTTGACTGGATCCAGGCGGAAAGAGGTCCCCGGCACTCTGGCTCCATGAGGTACGACAGTACCCTCAACAATGGGGCCCAGGTGCTTCGTACATTCCGGGAAGCGTAATGCAAGCAAGCCACAGCCGAGCGTATCCATCAGGCAATAACGTGCTGTTCGCCAGGCTTCGTCATTTTTTACTTGGAAAGTGAGCACGTAGTCGGCGATGTTCTTCAGAACCTCATCGTAGTCCGGACGCAGATTCTGGTTCGTATTTTTGGCCATAATCAGGATCCTCAGTTTTCGTCGTAATCATTCGCTTAAAAAAGCCTAGCTCACTGAAGCGAAATCTGGCGACCTGCACCATGAATTCCCTGGCGCGCACCTTGCGTTCGCAGATGTCACCTTTTTTTACAGTCGGTATTACCCGTTTTTCTCAGGCAACCTGAACATGCATGTTTTGGTTTAGTTAAGCCCTTTCTGGTATTCCGCTTGCGTGATTTTTCAAAGGCGACGGTGGCTTGATTTCAGGCCTCGTATAGCCTTACTGGGGATGAAAACCATCATGAAAGCCCATGTTCTTGCCCTTTTGTTTTGGAGTTCAGTATTTTTCAGTGGGTATTCAGCTGCCGCCCCCATCGGATTGAATGATGTGAGTGCAGACGCAAAGGTTGTGCTGTTGGCGGGTCAAGCCGATTGGAATAGAGCAATGGACATTAAGGACGGCGTGGTGCTTGGGGACGGCAGAATCAAACCAGTCTGGAGTAATTACAGGTCAGCGCGCCGTTCAATCGACCAGAGAAAGTACGATGCCGACCTCCGCGGATTTTTTAACAACACCGAACTGGCCGGTGACTTATGGTCTAGAACGCGATCCACCAAATCTCTGCTATCGGGAGTGTTGGGATCAGGGGTCTTAAAAGTGACAGAGCCCTCTTCTTTAGCCTTGATCGTGCTCTGTGTGATGGGATTTATCTCAAGAAAAGCTCTCAAGAAATAGATTAAGGCCGAGCTCCGAACTGTTTGAGTGGCGGTCGCCATAACAACCACCACCCAAACAACACCATTTGTCAGAACGACCCACCTGGCACTCTCACCCAACCCTCCATCAGGATTCGGGCACTGCGGCTCATGATTGCTTTATTTGCCGTCCATTGACCATCCACCTGGCTGGCCTCTGCCCCCACCCGCAAGGTGCCCGAGGGGTGACCAAAGGTCACGTCAGTACGATCACCGCCGCCCGCGGCCAGGTTCACCAATGTGCCCCGCACGGCTGCAGCCGTTGCAATCGCTACAGCAGCGGTTCCCATCATGGCGTGGTGCAGTTTACCCATGGACAACGCACGGACCAGGACATCAATATCTCCAGCCTTGATCTGCTTGCCACTGGAAGACACGTAGTCCACCGGAGCGGCTACAAACGCCACTTTCGGGGTGTGCTGTCGGCTGGCTGCCTCGTCCACATGACCAATGAGGCCCATCCTGACCGCACCGTGAGCCCGAATAGTCTCGAATATGGCCAGAGCCTTGGGGTCACCATTAATGGCGTCCTGCAATTCGGTACCGGTGTACCCAATGTCTTCGGCATTGATGAAGATGGTGGGGATGCCGGCATTGATCATGGTGGCGCGCAGGATTCCGACACCCGGAACCTCCAGATCATCGGCCACGTTGCCCGTAGGGAACATGGCCCCGTCGCCATCGGCCGGGTCCATGAATTCAACCTGTACCTCGGCTGCGGGAAAGGTGACCCCATCCAGCTCAAAATCACCGGTTTCCTGCACTTCACCATTGGTGATCGGAACCTGGGCAACAATGGTTTTCCGGATGTTCGCCTGCCAGATACGAACCGTGCAAAAGCCATTCTCGGGGATCCGGTCCTGGGACACGAAGCCGCCGTTGATGGCAAAGGCTCCGACGGCAGCAGTCAAGTTACCGCAGTTGCCACTCCAGTCTACAAACGGCTTGTCGATGGACACCTGCCCGAACAAGTAGTCGACATCGTGGTCCGGCTGGGTCGGCTCGGCCAGGATCACCGTTTTACTGGTGCTTGAGGTTGCGCCACCCATACCGTCGGTCTGCTTCTGATACGGATCCGGGCTGCCGATAACCCGCAGCAGCAGCTTGTCCCTGGCTTCACCCGGGACCTGGGCTGCCTCAGGCAGGTCCTGAAGTCGGAAGAACACGCCCTTGCTGGTTCCGCCACGCATGTACGTGGCGGGGACTCTTACTTGCGCTGGATGGCTCATGCGGCGCCCTCCGCCTCCAGGAAGTCCTGGGCAAACCGCTGCAGAACGCCGCCCGCGGTATAGATGGAGAGCTCCTCAGCGGTATCCAGGCGACAGATCACCGGAACATGCTCGGTGCTGCCGTTCTTACGATGAATAACCAGCGTCATTTCCGCTTTCGGCGCGGCAGTACCTTCCACGTCGTATGTCTCGGTGCCATCAAGCGCCAGAGTCTGACGGGTTGTGCCGTCCTCAAACTGAAGCGGCATAACGCCCATACCCACCAGGTTGGTGCGGTGGATTCGCTCAAACCCTTCCGCAACAATGGCTTCAACGCCCGCCAGGGCAACGCCTTTGGCCGCCCAGTCACGGGAGGAGCCCTGACCATAATCCGCGCCGGCAATGATGATCAGCGGCTGTTTGCGTTCCATGTAAGTTTCGATTGCTTCCCACATGCGTGTCACTTTGCCTTCGGGCTCAACGCGCGCCAGCGAACCTTGCTTCACATTGCCATTTTCATCCCGAACCATTTCATTGAACAGTTTCGGGTTGGCGAAGGTCGCGCGCTGTGCCGTTAGGTGGTCACCACGGTGGGTCGCGTAGGAGTTGAAGTCTTCCTCCGGCACGCCCATTTTGTGCAGGTATTCACCCGCCGCACTGTTCATCATAATGGCGTTGGACGGCGACAGGTGGTCGGTGGTGATGTTGTCCGGCAGGATCGCCAGCGGACGCATTCCCTTGAGCTCCTTCTCCCCGGCCAATCCACCTTCCCAATAAGGCGGGCGGCGGATGTACGTGCTCTGCGGACGCCACTCGTAGTTCGGGTTGGTTTTAGCGTTAGCATCACGGGTGATGTCGAACATCGGAATGTAGGTGCTACGGAACTGTTCCGGCTTAACACTGGTTTTAACGATGGAGTCGATTTCTTCATCGCTCGGCCAGATGTCTTTCAGAGTGACCGCATTGCCTTCCTGATCGTAACCCAGGACATCCTTTTCAATATCGAAGCGGATAGTGCCTGCGATCGCGTACGCCACAACCAGCGGTGGTGATGCCAGGAACGCCTGCTTGGCGTATGGGTGAATACGGCCGTCGAAGTTACGGTTGCCGGACAGAACAGCCGTTGAGTAGAGATCGCGGTCAACGATTTCCTTCTGGATTTCCGGATCCAGCGCACCACTCATGCCATTGCAGGTGGTACAGGCAAAGGCAACAACACCAAAGCCAAGATTCTCCAGCTCAGGTAGCAGTTCTGCTTCTTCCAGATACATCTTGACCGTTTTGGAGCCCGGTGCCAGTGACGACTTCACCCAGGGCTTTCGGGTAAGGCCCAGCTTGTTGGCATTGCGGGCGATCAGGCCTGCGGCCACCATGTTCCTCGGGTTCGAGGTGTTGGTGCAGCTGGTGATAGCGGCGATGATGACCGCGCCATCCGGCATCCTGCCCTCTTCCTGCTCCCATTCGCCGGCAATGCCGCGCTTGGCCAGCTCGGAGGTGGGCAGATGAGCATGGGGGTTGGACGGGCCGGCAAGGGTCCGCTCAACTGTGGAAAGATCAAAGGTCAGAATCCGCTCGTATTCCGCGGACTTCAGGCTGTCGGCCCACAGGCCTGTGTGCTTGGCGTAGTTCTCGACCAGCGCAACCTGATCATCTTCGCGCCCGGTCAGTTTCAGGTAATCAATGGTCTGGCCGTCGATGTAGAACATGGCGGCGGTAGCACCATACTCCGGCGTCATGTTCGAGATCGTTGCGCGATCGCCAACCGTCAGGCTGTCGGCGCCCTCGCCAAAGAACTCAAGATAAGCACCGACTACCCGCTCCTTACGCAGGAACTCAGTCAAGGCCAGTACCATGTCGGTACTGGTAATGCCCGGGCGCAGCTTGCCCGTCAACGCAACACCCACAATGTCTGGAAGCCGCATCATGGATGCTCGGCCGAGCATAACGCTCTCCGCTTCCAGACCGCCGACGCCTACAGAAATAACGCCCAGCGCATCGACCATCGGCGTGTGGCTATCGGTACCTACACAGGTATCTGGAAACGCCACGCCGCCGCGTGATTGCACCACCGGAGACATCTTCTCCAGGTTGATCTGGTGCATGATGCCGTTGCCCGGTGGAATCACATCCACGTTTTCGAACGCGGTCTTGGTCCAGTCGATGAAATGGAACCGGTCGTCGTTGCGACGGTCTTCAACCGCCCGGTTCTTTTCAAATGCGTCTTTCTCGAAGCCCGCGTGTTCAACGGCCAGTGAATGGTCGACGATCAACTGCGTTGGCACGACCGGGTTAACCTTGGCGGGATCGCCGCCCTTCTCCGCAATCGCGTCCCGGAGACCGGCCAGGTCGACCAGGGCGGTCTGACCAAGAATGTCGTGACACACCACGCGGGCGGGATACCACGGGAAATCCAGATCCCGCTTGCGCTCGATCAGCTGTTTCAGGGAGTCAGTCAGCATCTCGGGATCGCAACGGCGAACCAGCTGCTCTGCCAGAATCCTCGAGGTGTAAGGAAGCTTTTCGTAGGCGCCCGGCTGAATGTCTTCAACAGCCTGGCGGGTATCGAAATAATCCAGGTCGGTGCCCGGTAGCGGTTTGCGGTAGTCAGTATTCATGGCCAGAAACTCATATCGGAAAATCGAAGGTGTGGGCGGAACCGGCGCTCTCCTGAACTCGCGGGAGAGCGCCCTGCCCGTCTTATGGACGCTCGTCGATGGGCACCCACTCCGAGTCCGCCGGGCCGGTGTATTCGGCACTGGGGCGGATAATGCGGTTGTTTTCCCGCTGCTCTTTCACGTGTGCCGTCCAACCGGACACCCGGGACATCACAAAAATAGGCGTGAACAGCTCGGTCGGAATGCCCATGAAGTGGTACGCCGATGCGTGGAAGAAATCGGCGTTGCAGAACAGTTTTTTCTCGCGCCACATCACCTCTTCACAACGGACCGATACCGGGTAAAGCACGGTATCGCCAACTTCATCCGCCAGCTTCTTGGACCATTGCTTGATGATCGCATTACGCGGGTCAGATTCCTTGTAGATGGCATGGCCAAAGCCCATGATCTTCTCTTTTCGGGCCAGCATGCCCATCAGGCCTTCTTCCGCCTCGTCCGCTGTCTGGAACTTCTGAATCAGCGCCATGGCAGCTTCGTTAGCACCACCGTGCAACGGCCCACGGAGGGTACCGATGGCGCCTGTCACGCAGCTGTGGATGTCGGACAGAGTGGAAGCACAAACACGGGCGGTGAAGGTGGACGCATTGAATTCGTGCTCCGCGTACAGAATCAGGGACACGTTCATCACCTTCTCATGCAACTCGCTGGGCTTTTTGCCGTGCAGCAGTTCCAGGAAGTGGCCACCAATGGAATCTACATCACTGTCGGTTTCGATCCGAACACCCTCGTGGGCGAAGCGGTACCAGTAAGTGATGATGGACGGGAACACCGCCAGCATACGGTCGATCTTGTCATCCTGTTCGGAAAAATCCGCTTCGGTTTCCAGATTACCCAGCATGGAGCAACCGGTACGCATCACATCCATGGGATGGGCGTCTTTCGGGATTTGTTCCAGCACCGTCGTCAGAGCGTCCGGCAACCCACGCAGGCTATGCAGCTTCTGCTTGTAGGCATCAAGCTCCTGACGGTTTGGCAGCTTACCTCTCAAAAGTAGGTAAGCGATTTCTTCAAACTGCGCCTTCTCGGCCAGATCGGCGATTTCATAACCTCGATACGTCAGGCCTGCTCCGGATTGGCCGACAGTACACAGCGCCGTTTGGCCGGCTACCTGTCCGCGCAGTCCAGCGCCTTCGAGTTTCTTCGCTTCAGCCATTGTTCCTCTCCCTCATCTCAAGATGATCATCAGTCACGTATCGAATTAGTTTTTTTGTTGCTGGAAGAGTTGGTCCAGCTTCTGTTCAAACTCGTGGTAATTCAGGAAATCGTAGAGCTCCATGCGCGTCTGCATGAGGTCAACGACATCTTTCTGATCGCCCTTATCCAGAATGTTCTGGTAAACCGTCAGGGCCGCCTTGTTCATGGCACGGAAAGCACTCAGCGGATACAACACCATGTCAGCGCCGGCTTCGCCCAATTCCTTGCGGTTATACAGAGGCGTGGCGCCAAACTCGGTGATATTGGCCAGAATCGGTACATCCAGCGCCTCGGAAAAGGCTTTGTAGTGCTCGAGTTCGGTAACCGCTTCCGCAAAGATACCGTCTGCCCCGGCCTCGATGCAGGCCTTCGCGCGCTCAATGGCGGCGTCCAGGCCTTCCTTCTGAAACGCATCGGTGCGGGCCATAATGAAGAAATCATCGTTTTCACGGGCGTCTACGGCCGCCTTGATGCGATCGACCATTTCTTCCTGGGAGACGATTTCCTTGTTAGGCCGGTGTCCGCAGCGCTTCTGTGCAACCTGGTCCTCGATATGGACAGCAGCAGCACCGGCACGTTCCATTTCCCGAATGGTTCGACCGATATTGAAAGCACCGCCCCAGCCAGTGTCAATATCCACCAGCAGCGGAAGATCACAGGCTGCAGTAATCCTGCGAACGTCCTCAACCACATCGTTCATCGTGGTCATTCCGAGATCCGGCAAACCGTAAGAGGCGTTGGCCACACCGCCACCGGACAGATAGATGGCCTGATGCCCTACTTTCTGAGCCATCATTGCACTGTAAGCATTGACGGTTCCAACGATCTGGAGCGGCTTATTTTCGTTCAGGGCTTTCCGGAAACGTGCGCCCGGAGATAGTTTGCTGGACATAGTGCATTTCCTCTTCGTTCGAATTAGTTGGTTCGAATTAACTCAAATAGTTAACACGCCATCTTGAATCTGTTTTTCAATATTTCGGCGAGCAGCGTTAATGTGTCTTTTCATCAGAAATTCGGCGAGTTCGCCGTCGCGCTGAGCGATGGCTTCGACGATACGGCGGTGTTCCCCGAGCGCACGATGGGGGCGCCCGGCTGAGGTACTCAACCGGTAACGGTACATTCGCACCATGTAATACAGATCGCCCAGTAGCATCTGGGCCAGTTTGGTATTGCGGCTACCGGTGGCGATCCGGTGATGGAAATCGTAATCCCCTTCGGCTTGATAGTAGGCCTGTCCCTGGGCTTCGTCGATCATTTGTTCATGGGCATCCAGGGTGGCCAGCAGATCAGCAATTTCGCTGTCGGTCATCCGTTCGGCAGCCTGGCGCGCAGCCAAACCTTCCATGTTCTCCCGGATTAAATAGAGTTCCAGGAGTTCGGCAGCGCTGACCGCCACCACTTTGACACCGGCATGGGGCCTTCGCACCAATAAACCACGAGACTCCAGGCGACCAATCGCCTCCCGAAGAGGCCCACGGGTAAGATTAAAGCGGGTACAAAGCTCAAGTTCGCCGATTTTTTCGCCAGGCGCGAGCTCACCTTTTACGATTGCCGTTTGCAGACAATCAAACGCTTCATCAGCTCTTGTGTATACCGGAGGGCTATTTTCTCTCATGCTTTGTCAACAAAACCGAAGTAATTTCTAGAAAACTACTCCTCACACCGGTTATTGTCAACAAAGCAGCGATTGGACCCGAGAAAATTGTTAACAGCCCAATTCGTCAGTCAATACAGTTCGCGCTCATGCTTAGGAGGTGGCGAGTACTGATACACCCAGGTTTCAGTCAGCACTTCCTGGCCAACCTTGAGCACCACCGAAAGATTGATTGGCTCAAGGGAGTCATCTGGTACAAGGTCAAACATCACCCGATACCCCTGGATAGATGCCAGCGGGCGGGCAGACGTTATTTCCACCGAGCCACGGCTAACCGATATTTCAGGCTCTATCCCGGCATCGTCTCCGAGCATTTCGAGCATCCCACCGGCGAAATCGATGGCAAACCGGCGAGAGAAGTACTCGCGCTCCTGGCCAACAACCCCACCCAATCCAGTTCGGGTCGCCCTTGCAGTCGCCAATTCCCCCTTACCCAATGGCAACTCGGCTCCCCAGTTCAGGCGATAGCCGAACAGGTACTCAGTTCCTGGTTTTAGGGCTTCCTCTGGGTTCCAGTACGCGACGATGTTGTCGAAGGTTTCGTCAACGGTCGGAATCTCAACCAGGTCAATGCGCCCTGCTCCCCATTCGTTCTTTGGCTCTACCCAAAGACTTGGCCGGCGTTCGTAGAACACGCCATCATCCTGATAGTGATCGAACTTTCTGTCTCGCTGGAGCAGCCCGAATCCCTTTGGACTATTGTCAACAAAACTGTTGTATCTCAACTCCCTTGGATTGACCAATGGCCGCCAGATCCATTCACCATGACCGGTGTGGATCGAGAGACCATCGGAGTCATGGATTTCCGGACGCCAGTCATAGCCCATGCGCCGATCGTTCTCGCCCACTTGATACATACTTGTCAAAGGCGCGATACCTATCCGATCCAGCTGTTTCCGTGGGTAAAGGGCGACATCGACATCCATGACAAAATTTGCGCCTGGGTCCAACACGAAAGCGTATGCTCCGGTAACACTCGGCGATTCCAGCAAAGCCCACACTTTTAGTGCACGAGCCCCCGGCTTGGGCTTTTCCAACCAAAAGGCGGAAAATCGGGGGAACTCCTCTTCATCTGGACTGGCTGTATCAATCGCCAGCCCCCTCGCCGACATGCCATATTGCTTTTCCTTGCCCACCGCCCTGAAATAGCTTGCCCCAAGAAACGCGGCGAGATCGTATTGGAAGTCACTGTGGTGATGCAGTCGAAAGCCGGCAAAGCCAAGATCGGGAGGCAGATCTCCCAGCGGCTGCTCGCCCTCGTACTCGAAATACTCCGGATCGTAAGCCAACTCAGTGGCTTGACCGTCGACGACTTCATAGATTTTTACAGAAGTCTGGAAATACAGTCCCAGATGGAAGAGCTGTATTTGAAAGGGTAATGGGGAATCACTCCACAGGGCATGCTCGGGCCTGAACCGTATAGCCTGATAGTCGTCCCAGGACAGGTTCTTCAGGGATTGCGGCAGTTCTCCTTTTTTGGATCGAAAATCCTGCCCGGAAAGATGCCTGGCATGCCCCTTGAGCCATTCGTAACTGAATGGCTTGCTTGCACCGTTTCCTGCATTACTCTCTTTGCCAGCGGCGTACAGCAACCCGCCCGGAAGGGCTTGAACTCCGACGCCCGCCACAAACAGCTGCAACAATAGTCGTCGATCCATTTCTATCATCTCCCAATATTTAAACCTGAAACGCTCGCAACGGATTCCCAACAGCCTTATCTAAACTTTCCGGTTTGCTGCCGTGCTGGTCAGGAGCTGAATACTCCGCCCCCAGTAACTGTCTTTTGGCGCTCGCCAGGCCATACGATGAAGCTCCTTCAACGTCGCCTTATCGCGTGCAATTTGCGCCACCTCTGAATCGGTTAACGCACCAGGGCCCTGCTCTACACAACGATCACGAATCCGATGTAGCCTGGCCTGGCGAACGGCATTGAAAGCGTCCCGCCCCAGGGCCTGATGGATCTGGTTTATGCCCGGAACCAGCACAGCCTGCTGGAAAGGCGTCAGAACAGTTTCTGGCCGCTCTTCCGACCGATAACCCCGGGCCCGAGTAAGCAGCGACATTGGGCGCCGCTCCTCGGGAATCATCAGTATTCCTCTATTAAGCAGGCCAATCCCAAGAGCCTGGCGGCTTAGCAGAACTGACGTTGGTGCGGACAATATCAATGGCACAGCCACAGGTAAGGACCAGAAGAAGAACAGCGGATCAAGCGTCCAGGCGAACCCCGCCCAACTGGCACCCACTGCCATTGCAGGCAACTGGGATCTCAGGCCATTCGACCAGGTCATCTCATCGGTGCGATTCTGTCCGGCCCATTTCAGGGTCAGATTGAGCAACGCCGCGATAACAAACCGGCTATGGGCCAACATCCGTATCGGCGCCAGCAGCACCGAGACTGCGATCTCGACGAACACACTGATCAGCAATCGGGGAAGCCCACCAAACGATGTTGTCGTTCGATGGATCATCGAATCGAAAATCGCCAGGAATTTTGGCAGGAACAGCAACATCAGGGTACTCAGGGCCAAACCCAGCGCCCATTCGGGTCGCCATTCCGGCCACAGAGGAAACAACCCCTGGTAACCCTCAGGAAAATAGTCGATCGGCGCCAGCGTCATTTGAGCCGCTTCAATGCTGGTCAGTATCAGAAACGCCAGCCACAGCGGCGAGGCGAGATAAGCCATGATGCCGTTGAGGAATGCCATTCGGTGGGCAAACCGAATCCCCGGTTCTCGCAACATAATCCAGAGGTGCTGCAGGTTACCTTTAGCCCATCGATTGTCCCTGGCCAATTCGTCGCCCAAGGTTGGGGGCGATTCCTCATAACTTTCGCCAAGGTTCGGCTCCAGCCAGACCTCATAGCCAGCGCGCGCCATATAGGCGGCCTCGACAAAATCATGACTCATGATCGGGCCGCCAAACAGGCCGCGCCCCGGGAGCTTCCGCAATCCGCAGTGCTTCATGAACGGCTCAATACGCAGAATGGCATTGTGTCCCCAGAAAGCCGCATCACCCATCTGGATGGCAGCCAGGCCGGTGGCAAATAATGGCGAATAGAAGCGGTTGGCGAACTGCTGGATACGCGCGAACAAAGACTGTCCGTTAATGACGTTGGGGTTGGTTTGCAAGATCCCAATGCGGGGCTCACGCTCCATCAGCCGAACCATACGCACCAGCGTACGCCCACTAAGCAGGCTATCGGCGTCCAATACGATCATGTATTTGTGCCGACGGCCCCAGCGGCGCAGAAAATCCGCCACATTGCCACTCTTGAAATTAAGGTTGACTGGCCTGCGCCGGTAGAAAATCCGTCCCTCAGCACCCAACTCGCGGATCAAGTCGCTCCAGGCCACTTGCTCTTCCAGCCAGACATCCGGATTCCGGCTATCCGAGAGAATATAGAACTCGAAACTGTCCAGCTCGCCCTGATCCGCAATATCTCGATAGACAGCCTTGAGACCATCCAACGTCCAGCGAACCGGCTCATGGTAGATAGGAAGTATTACCGCGGTTTTCTTCAGCGGTGTGGCCTCCAGTTCGTCATCGGAATGGCGCTTAAGGCGAGAGTGGCGATCGCCACCGGTGAGTCGGATGACGAAGCCCCAGACTGCTGTCCAGAAACCGACGGCGATCCAGGCATACAGAATGGCAAAGAGAGAAAGGAGCCCCAGCTCCAGAGGGGTATTGCCATGATAGGGCAGGATCCATAGCAGATAGTATCCGGCGACAGCCGTTTGGCCGAACACCAGCAGTGCCATCAGGGATCGCCTGACCATTGCCACACGGCGCCAACGAGGGTTCTCAGTGGGATCCACGTTGTTCTCCCGTTGCTGGCGAACGCGCATAGCCTATACTGCCCCGCTTCAGCGGCGGAGACACCTCAGCCAACGCGACCCGCGTTGCCGGGAAATAGTCCTCCATGCGGTCCATGGCCGCATCCAGTACAGCACTCGTTGCGTCGTCGCCTCTCTGGGACACAGATTCAATGGCGTCATCAATCAGTAGCAATAGTTGCCGAAAACGGTCACTGGTCATTGTTACATCGGACTCTCTTAAATAACCGTAGAGCCGATTGAAGATGTCCTGAAACGCCATGTCATCCATCTGGAATCCTCCTTCTACCCCTTCATTCCGGCTGCTGCCGAAGTGCACTGTCCGCTCCGAGCTCATAAGTCCACGTCTCTGTGAGCGGCTCACCATCCAGACTCAGGAACCCCCTCAATGTCAGGCTCTTACTAGGATTGGCCTGGGCCAGAACGGACAACCGCCAAACATCTTTGACCTCAACGTATTGCACAAAATGCTCAAGCACTTCTACGCCTTCTCCGCCCGAGACGTTGCTTATGACTGCTGCATCAGCAGCAAGAGAATCGAGTGATCCGTCTTGGAAATCGATGACAAATCGATAGGCGTTTTCGTTCGCGACGGCTGCTTCACTTCCTCCGATAAAGGTTGCAGCCGTCTGTCCTCCAGGTTGCGAGCTGACTTCTGGCTGCCCGAAATGGAGCTTGTAGCTGAGCTTTACGGCATCCCCCGCGCGAGCAGGTTCGTCTGGCGTCCAGAACGCGACAATGTTGTCATTCGCCTCGGAATTGCTGGGAATTTCTACCAAGGCAACCTGACCGCTACCCCAATCGCCTTTGGGCTCTACCCAGGCACTTGGTCGGCTTTCGTAACGGGCCTCGCTGTCTTCATAGGATCTGAAGTGCTGGTCCCTCTGCATCAGCCCAAAGCCCGCCAGGCGCTCTACATCGTGATAGCTCAATCGGAGCTTTTCCGGTTTGACCAGCGGGCGCCACAACCATTCGCCAGTAGCCTCGTCGTGAATCACGAGACCATCGGAGTCGTGGACTTCCGGGCGCCACTCACCGCGTGGTTTCCGGGAGTTTTCACCGTAATAGAACATGGACGTCAGCGGCGCGAAGCCAGGTTGTTCGACGTCATTGCGAAAAAACAGCCGCGCATCAACGTCAATGACGGTGTTTTCACCGGGAGATACGGTGAATCGATAGGCGCCGGTTAGAGAGGGACCGTCCAGCAGCGCTAAAACCACCATCTTGTCGGCATCATTGGCGGGACGAACCAGCCAGAATTTTGTGAACGCCGGAAACTCCTCACCTGAAGGGAGTCCAGTGTCAACAGTCACCGCCCTACCAGAGAGGCCAAACACCTGCCCCCGACCAACACCCCGGAAATAGCTTGCCCCGCCAAACACCAGAAACTGGTCGGTGGCTTCAGGGTTATTCAGGGGGTACGTCAGCTTGAAGCCAGAGTATCCAAGATCGGCAGGAATTCGTTTTCCAAGCTCTTCATCTGGATAGCTAAAATCACCCTTACGGAATGGTATTTCTCGTACACCCTCGCTCTCCACGATATTCAGCTCTACGGCATGGGAATAAACGCTTCCAGGCTGCATCATCATGATCTGAAATGGGGAGTCGGATGCGCGCCATATACTGGACTCTGGCCGAAATTGAATTGACTGGTAGCGGGAATAGCTAAGGTCGCGGAGAAATTGGGGGACAGGTTTGGGAGCGGTATATTCGGAGGTAGAAAGAGTCCGTGCCTGATCAACAACTTCGTTGAATGTGAATGCTCGAACACCACTTGGCATTAGCAGTAAACAGAGCAACGGGAAAACCGGTCGCAACTTTCTCGAGTCGATCATGAATTGAACTCCTTGCGCTAATTTTCAGGTGCCCATCCTTACGGCCAAGCACCTGATATGAGAAACGATAAGCGCAGAGAGTCACAAGTGACATCTTTGTAAAGGCTCGGTAAAAACTACAGACCTACAGAAAAAGACAGGGATAAATCTGGGCGGGTCGGTACTTCCATCATACCGTCTGAGGCATCAAGAATCTTACCAACGCTCATGGCGGCACTGAAATCTCGGGAGGCCAGTTTCAAAGACAGCTCGCCCACACTGGCATTCCCGGAACGTTCATCGGCGAAATCCAGATTCGGAGTCCACCCACGTAATACCGACATGGTTACAGAGGAGCGCACAGCTGAGAAAAGCGGCAGCTGGAATTTAGGACTTCCGGCGTGCAACTTCAGCCAGCCGCCTTCAGGCGCTTGCCGGCTCTTGCCGTTATATCCGGTGGCCAGTGACGGGCCCGCAATTGACTGCCACTCCGACTCTGGCAAATCACTCCCAGCAAACTGGTAACGCCCGCCCAGCCCAAAGGTCCAGTCGTAGGCCTCCTTACTGAGAGATGCCGACAAGGCTAATTTCTGGAACCTATCCCGGCTTTCCTCACCACCGCTGGCATAATCCACGTCCTGGTAATCGACACCACCGAAGGCGGCAATACTGGCAGAGGATGTCACCCCCGATGAGAGTTGCTCCTCTTTTCGGGCTTCAATCCCGAACTTTGACAACTGATGGAGCGAGTCTTCCTCCCAGCCACGATCTTCCGTAACCGTCTTCTTCTCTACTGAGTGGGAGAGTACACCGTTAAGATCCAGACCACGCCAGGAAAGCCAGCGTCGGGTGCCAGTCAGCTTGAGTGCCCGCTGAGACCGGTCTGAATCGAATCTGTGCCCGGAACCTACCGAAAACCCCGAGTAATCGCTTGCCTGATATTGAAACCCAAGCACGACATCTGACACGGAAATGCCATAGTTCAGGGCCAGTTCGTTCGTGTCCTCACCGTTACGCCAGCCAGTTGAATCCTGATAATTGATGCCAAAGCGGTGCTGGGACCAAATAAGGTCATTGCCCACCAAACCCAGGGTATCTCTTATCTGATCTCTATCTGCGTCGCTCTTGCCTGAGAAACGGACCTTGGAAGCCACATAACGAGTAACCGACTCCAGGACGTTGCCAGGGTTCAGGTTTAGCATTGGTATGCCCTGAGGAGCTGACGCGAACGTCCAACTCGGGAGGACACACAGCAACATGGCGCTAAAACAAGCAGGACGCACTGGCCACCTTTTAGAGACGGGGTAAATTGGCGGTAATAAGATCGCCGTACTTTATCTGTTCAATCGCCGGCCTGGCCATGCTTTCTTGCCATTCCTTACAAATTTAATCTTTTAGGAAACCAGAGCTTATCTGTATGTTTGAAAGTCATGTCTAAATGTTTCTATTATGTAATCTTAAGCGTTGAAGATTACTTTTCGTTGCGATTCAGCCAGCAGCGCTCCATTTCCCGCCAGAACTTGTTTAAACTCGTGAAAACTCAAGGATTGCCTTCATCGAAGCGACCAGTACTTAGCTTCTGGGGCCGATAACTTGCTCGACTTAGGACGAACTCAATGATTAGAAAATGCTTGTTCCCCGTTGCCGGCTACGGCACACGTTTTCTTCCCGCCACCAAGGCCATGCCGAAAGAGATTTTGCCGATCGTAAACAAGCCTCTGGTCCAGTACGGTGTCGAGGAAGCGGCCGAGGCGGGCATCCACGAGTTCGGTTTTGTTACTGGTCGGGGCAAACGCGCAATAGAAGACCATTTCGACATCAGCTATGAGCTGGAACATCAGATTGCAGGGTCCGGCAAGGAAGACCTGCTGGCGTCCATCCGCGACTTGATCGACAACAACACCTTCGCCTTTACCCGGCAGAATGAGATGAAGGGGCTGGGCCACGCGATCCTGACCGGGCGAAACCTGGTTGGTGATAACCCCTTCGCGGTGGTGTTGGCGGATGACTTCTGCCTGGGCCCGGACGATGATGAGGGTGTGCTGGCGCAAATGGTGAAACTGTATAACCAATTCCGGTGCTCTATTGTCGCGATCGAAGAGGTTCCAGAGGACGAAACCCACAAATACGGTGTGATCGCTGGCGAGTCCATGAAGGATGGCCTATACCGCATCACCGACATGGTTGAAAAACCGGCACCGGAAGATGCGCCCAGTAATCTTGCCATCATTGGCAGGTACATACTCACACCGGACATCTTCGACATTATTGAGCGGACGCCAGCGGGCAAGAATGGCGAGGTCCAGATTACCGATGCCCTGATGGAGCAGGCCAAAAATGGCTGTGTTCTGGCCTATCAGTTCAAAGGTCGTCGGTTCGATTGCGGCAGTATCGATGGCTTTGTCGAAGCCACCAACTACGTCTATGAGAACATATACAAGAAGGACAACTGATTCATTCGACGGAGCTTAGCCGCCGAGAATCTGTAGGATCATGCGCCGGTTTTCTGCTGTGGCATTTCGGAACCGGCGCAACAGCTCCGATTCGTCGTCTGACAGCTGAACCCGGTTAATTTCAAGCTCTAATTCCTTCAACACGTCGGTCAGGTCATCGCTATTGCTGAAGGCCAGACCCGGCAACTCCAATTGACCATCACTCCCGAACTCGTCCAGATCTAGCAAACTCTCAAGAGGCGTCTCGGTCCGCAGGCAAAAATCCAGCAACTCGGTGACACCGGGAAAGCTACGGTGCCTGGGGTCGGATGACTCCCAACTCGTGACACTTTCTTCGTCGACTCCGCACATTTGGGCGACATCCCAGCGCGAGAGACGGCCATCCTCCCGAATCTGACGCAATCGACGGTTGAACGTTTGCAGGTACCGCATAGCTGATAGCCTCTACCCTCTGCACAGACAACGGCTAATCCCGTGTCAGAACTGTCCTGAAATTTAGCGCACATACAGTACCCTGCACAATGTACAGGTGACTCATTGATCCCAGGCGCGGGCGCCAATCCCCTCTAGACCTTGGGGGCCCACGGCTTTGTGATGAAGCTCACAGTATGGACACATTTCGTTACATTACGAGGGTCAGGTTTTGCTGTTCCGGAACCAAAGCCTGTATGTTTATCAATCAACTAATGACAACAAGAAAGGTGAGAACAAATGCCAGGCAAAGTGCTGGTTTTGTTGACCACTGTAACCACCTGCGTGGTTGCCACCGGGTATTTTCTGTCCGCTGACAATACAGCAAACTTTCACTGGTTGAGTGCCGCCTTCTCCGATACCAGTCCCGACATCCATCCGCAAAACACAGCGGGCAAGCAAGCGATGTCGGACCGCCCTGCTCCGCAACCACCCGGTAATAACGCCCTCGGCTTTATGCTTGCTTCGATCGCCGATCAATACAACGATAATGCCAAATATCCACCGTGGTCGACACCACTGACTGAAGCCCAGGCTCAGGGCTATCGCGGCAACCACTACGAACCGATAACCCTGCCACTGGGTAATAGCGGCCAATTCACGGTTACGCTGGAAAAGTACCGCTTTACCAAAAGAGAGCCGATTCTCATTGTCGCCTCAATTAACGGCCCCCAGGTTGTTGCCGACACCCTCAAGGCAACCCTTGAGCAGGCGCCCTCAAGGGACTCCGTCGCCACCACCACCCTGGCCATGTCTGATGACACTGGATACTACCAAGGCAGCCTGGATGGGGACGAACAGCCTGCTGAATACCGATTGATTGTCGAAGCAAGCATTGATGGTAAACCGGTAAGGCACGTTTCCACACTGACCATCGAACCTCACCTGGGTGATTTCGAGGGCTTGGAGGACAGCTACCTCAACAATAATAACCTGGTTATCCCTGTTCGATTTTCAGCGGAGCAATCCGGCTACTACGCCCTGTCCGCACAGCTTTATTCCGGCCAACGCCCGGTTGCCCAGCTAATGGCGGAGCAACGTCTTAACACCGGTAGCGATACCATTGACCTCAAAGCCCACGGCACAGTTTTGGCGGGCCTCCAGATTCAGGGCCCACTTACTTTACGGCATCTCCAGATCAGACAATTAC
Source organism: Marinobacter sp. LA51 (assembly GCF_030297175.1). Classification (NCBI taxonomy): domain Bacteria; kingdom Pseudomonadati; phylum Pseudomonadota; class Gammaproteobacteria; order Pseudomonadales; family Marinobacteraceae; genus Marinobacter; species Marinobacter apostichopi. The sequence continues at coordinate 2,129,982 of NZ_AP028070.1, forward strand.
CTGAAAAACCCGGAAACCGAACCCACTATGGATTTGGGCCGGAGCACGGTTTTTCGTTTTCACCACCGGATCTCGACCGCCTGCGAGACACCCCGGCCAGTGACCCCGAATCAGAGCAACGAGCGGCACTGCTCCGGCAGTTGGCCGACAAGTTCTGACCTCAGGGCCAGGATGGCCCTGTTCCGACAGGCGTCGGGCAGTACCGTCATTGAAGCCTGCAATGTGGGGCTGACGGATAAAGCGTCTTGAAACAAAAATAACTCAACGAAGACGGAGCAAACATGACAACAATAAAGACCCTAAGTGCCTGTAAGGCCGGGCTTGCGGTGGCCATCGCCGGGAGCCTTTTCGCGGGAACCGCCCAGGCCCAGTTAGCTGGGCACAACGTTATCCTGGTTCACGGCTTCCAGCAGGAAGATCTGGCGAACTCGCCTCCAAACCTGCAAGCGGTAAAAAACGCCGGTGAGGATTACTGGCGCACCTTCTGGCTGGCCAGATCCGATGCACGCATCGACTGGGGTAGCGACGGCCGGGTTGAGGGCGGCATTGCCCAGCAGGCGTATCAACAAATGCGCGAGATTAGCCAACAGGGCCTGTGCAGTAACTTCTGCATTATCGTCTCTCATTCCACCGGCGATCTGGTAACCCGTTACCTGTTGGAAAACCAGGCGCGCTGGCTTCAATCCGAGGGACTTGCACCGCTAAAAATCCTTGCCGCCATTGACTACTCCGGTGCCGGCGGCGGTACAGAGCTGGCCGACCTTGCCCTCAATATTGCCTACAACGACAGTTGGTACAACTGGCCCCTGAAGGCTGCTGTTCAAGCCTTTACCGGGATAGAACCCCAGCCGGATAAACTCGGCGTGGTCAACGACCTGCAGACCAACGCCGCCCGGAACCTGGCGATGACGCCGAACTCTATTCCACGTCTACGGTTTGTTGCCGGCGGCTCCTCATTCGGCGGCATTACCAAACCATTTATCGAGGGCAAAGATGACGGAGTTGTGCCAACCCACTCCGCCTGCGGTGCAACCTCTGCTGCGGGTATCGATTCCTGCTCGAACAGCCTGAGTATGGCTGGCAAAGTAACAAGCCAGAATGGTCCGGATGGGCTCTGGTATAACCACTTCCCTGTGCTGATGAACGAAGGCGCCTCACACAGCGGCGTACTTGGCTCCGAAACCGGCAACACTTCAGTGCCTGTGGTCAACGATACGACCTTGAACGGACTGAGAGTGGATTTCGCCAGCCGCACATACAATAAGAGAGCCTGGTGGCAATGGTGGGGCTCCGGCGACCGCTACATCGAAGTCCCTGGATCCAGAGACACCGACATGTCGACTTTGGTCTACTCAACACTCAACAACTAGATTTTTAACCACTTGTTATTAAATAAAAAATAAGGCCCAAGGATGGGCCTGCCCAGATTGTGAAACAGCTCGTCACCTTTCTTTTTTAGTTCGCAAACTATACATTGATCCGCTTGCCATCCTACTGATCGACGCTCAAGCGGTTACTCATGTCCGATACCCAAAAATCAGATGCTTTGTTGTTTGCCGTTACTTTAATAGCGGCCGTCAGTTGGATCTTCTCCAAGGAGGCGATATTGCTAATGCCGCCCCTTCTTTTCATGGCCGAGCGTTTTCTCCTCGCCGGATTTGTTCTGGCCATTGTCGCGTGGCGCCCTCTATCCCGTCTCAGCGCAGACCAGATTCGCCGAAGCCTTGGCGTTGGCCTGGTATTTGGAGTCGCCATGACCTTCTGGATCATGGGCCTGTTCCATGGCGAGAGTATGGGTGAAGGTGCATTCCTGACCAGTCTCGGCGTGGTAATCGTTCCGATCCTTGCCAGGCTTCTGTTCAAAGAAGAGCAGCCCCAAAGCACCTGGATTGCCATTCCCATCGCGGTTGCCGGGCTTGCCCTGCTGTCGCTTAAGAATGGCTTCAGGCCGGAGCCAGCCCAGCTGTTCTTTGTCAGCGCAGCTTTTATCCTGGCACTGTACTTCACCATGAACACGCGGGCCGCGAACCAACGTACTGTTATTAATCGGCGCGGAGAGACCATCGAGAAACGCCGGATCCCTGCCCTGCCGTTAACCAGCTTGGTGCTCACCACAGTAGGATTGGTCACGCTTGCCGCATCATCAATGCTTGAGCCCTGGCAAAAGGCCTTGTTCGAGCCATCTGGTGCTTTGCTAGGCTGGATCCTGGCCAGCGCCATTATCGGCACTGCAGGTCGTTTCCTGATACAAACCTACGCACAGAGCCTATCGGCTCATAGCCATGGTGTCGTAATCCTGATCCTCGAACCGGTATGGGTAAGCCTGTTTGCCGCCCTCTGGTTTGGAGAAACCATGAGCGGCCTGCAACTTGCCGGCTGCGCACTTATTTTTGCTGCATTGTTAGTCAACCGCTGGGGGGCATTCAGCAAAGCGCTCAAGACTTGGCTGCGCAATCAGAAAACCTCGTGAAAGTAGTTGACCAAAAACCGTAGAATCAGTATATTGCGTCCCCGTTGCAGGACACAGGACCATAGCTCAGTTGGTTAGAGCGCTGCCTTGACATGGCAGAGGTCGGCAGTTCGAATCTGCCTGGTCCTACCAATTCTGCAGAGAAAGTCAGTTACTTGCGATACCGTAAGAACTGGCTTTTTTTATGTCCGGATTTCTTTAATCTCTCCCCCGGACCTCTTGCCCGGTATTCCCCATGCGAACCACAATCGACTTCACACTGGAACACTCGCAGACTGCGGTCGACGCACTCAGCGAAGCCTCGGGCCTGCCAAAGCAGCGCATCAAAGACGCCATGAACAAGGGCGCCTGCTGGTGGACACAGAAAGGCAAAAGAGTTCGACTGCGCAAAGCCAAAAGGCAGGTTCGAGCCGGCACCCGCCTGCAACTTTTCTATGACGAAGCCGTGCTCGCCCGGAAACCGGAACCCGCCACCCTGCTGGAAGACCGACGCCGCTACTCCATCTGGTTCAAACCTCACGGCCTGCTGGCCCAGGGGTCACAGTGGGGCGATCATTGCAGTCTGCTTCGCGAAGCGGAAGTAGCGCTTGGCCGGGATTGCTTTCTGATTCATCGCCTGGATGCAGATGCCGCCGGACTGATGCTCATTGCGCACGACTCCAAGGCCGCTGGCGCCCTCTCCCAGTGTTTTTCAGGGCGAACCATCACCAAGCATTACCAGGCACGGGTAAGTGGCGAGATTACTGTTCAGGATCAACTCATAGATGCTCTGATAGACGACAAAGAAGCCATTACCCGAGTCTCAACCCTCAGTATTAACGAAACCGATCAGACATCGCTGCTTCAGATAAGCATTGAAACCGGACGAAAGCACCAAATTCGCAAGCACCTGGCAGGCATCGGCCACGCCATCATCGGTGACCGGCTTTATGGTCGCCCTGCACAAGAGCCACTGCAACTATTAGCGTACTTTCTGGAATTCGACTGTCCGTTAGAGCGCCGGCGAGTAAAGATTCGTTTGTCAGAGCCTGAATACAGCCTGAAGTAGGTTCGTAAAAATTAACCTGACACTGGCTCCAGGCTTAGACAATCAAATACCGGCTGTGCCCGCACGAGCCTTCCCTTTTTCAGCACGGCACTGAAGATCGTTCGCCCCAAAACCTGGATAGTAAAATAGGTAAACATCGGGTTGAAACCCGCCTTGGCTAACGCCCGCCTTGAGGCATGATTACTGACGGCTACGGCGCTCCATGTGACCCTGGTCGACGGACTGTGCAAGTTAAAGATTTCATCCAACATGATGCCAAGTAAACCCTGTCCCCTGTGCTCTGGCGCTGTAGCTACATCCCAGACATAAATTGCATTGTCAGGAACTGTCAGCTTTAAATGGTGCAAGACACCCACATGAGCACCTACACAGGCAACCCAGCCGTAGACTAAGGGCTTATCATTAACAAACAACTCGTAAAACTTGTGGCCTGCGCTCACTCGCCTGACAAACTCCGTTTTGGAGAATGGAAGACCATCTCTTAACATTGGCGTATCCGTCATGTCCCGCAACAAGCCAATGCCCGTCGGTCTGGGTGAACACCCGGGGCTAATCTGTCTAGACAGGAAGATTCCGGCATCCACACGGAATACGCGATTAAACCATCGCTTGAGGGGGCGCAGCCAGCGCCTGAGGGCCTTCAATGATCGAACATCCTTTGTTTGCCCATCTAAAAGCTTTAGCAGCAGATAATAGAAGCTTAGCCGGGTTCACAATCGCTGCAAAGGTTGTTCGACGATCTCGAATAGGAAGGGTTTTAGCCGAGCTTTGTTCTGACCCGGCATTCACTTCGAACGCACATCACAGCCGCTCGCTAGACGTTGTAAAACCCACGATACCAGTCAACAAAATTGGCAATGCCCTCTTCCACCGTTGTGCTGGGCTTGTAACCCACATCGGCAATCAGGTCATCCACGTTGGCGTAGGTAGCGGGGACATCCCCAGGCTGCAACGGCAAAAGATTTTTCTCTGCTTTCTTGCCGACACGCTCTTCAATGATCTCAATGAAGCGCGACAGCTCAACCGGGTTATTACTTCCGATGTTGTAGATCCGGTAAGGACCTTTTCCGGTGCCCGGATCCGGATTCTCACCCGACCATTCCTGATTGGGTTCTGCAACATGATCGAGAGTACGGATCACGCCTTCGACAATGTCGTCGATATAGGTGAAATCACGCCGGTGCTGGCCGTGATTGAACACATCGATTGGCTCGCCTGCCAGAATCTTCTTGGTAAAGATGAACAGCGCCATATCAGGCCTGCCCCAGGGGCCGTACACGGTAAAGAAACGCAGGCCGGTGGTGGGCAGGTTGTAGAGATGGCTGTAGGTGTGAGCCATCAACTCATTGGCCTTTTTGGAGGCCGCGTACAAGCTCAGGGGATGGTCAACGTTGTCATGCACAGAGAAAGGCATGGTTTCGTTGGCGCCGTACACCGAGCTACTGGAGGCGTACACAAGGTGCTTGACGTTGTTGTGGCGGCAACCCTCCAGGATATTCATGAATCCTACAAGGTTGGCGTCGACATAAGCGTGAGGATTCTCGATGGAGTAGCGAACACCTGCCTGGGCGGCCAGGTGGACCACGCGCTCGGGTTTGTGCTCCGCAAAGAGCGCCTCCATGGCGCTCCGGTTCGCAACATCCTGCCGCACCTCGGCAAAACCGGCCTTACCTGTCAGTCTCGCCAGACGAGCTTCTTTCAGGCTGACGTCGTAATAGTCGTTGACGTTGTCAACGCCGATCACTTCATCGCCACGGTCAAGCAGACGATGCGCCAGGTGCGAGCCGATAAAACCCGCTGTTCCGGTCACGAGAATCTTCACGTTAAACTCCCTTTAAAATACAACCCCAGCGCTGACAAACGGCCCATCGATCTCGACGTCCAATCTGTCGTCATCGTCTTCGTAATCGATAGACATCTGGCGGTAGCCAGCTCGGAGTTGGATGACCGCCATTTCAAACTGGCCGTAGGCGTTGAAGTCGTGAAGCGAATCGCCGCTGTAGCTGACGAAATTGCCTTCGGCACCAATCGACACGCCAGTCAGCGGCAAATCGAACCGGGCGGCCAAATAGCCCATTGGTAACACTGCATCAACTTCGGTCTTGCTTACCTGGGTTGTGCCAACCTGCCTGACAATAAGCTCACCGGAAAGGTCACGAGCAGTCAAGCCAAGATCCAGATTGACCCAGTTATCAAGCACTTCGTAGTAAAACGTAAAATCAAGTTGTTCCAGGTCCAGTTCGGACTGAACATCAACTCCTGAGGCCACATCAATACCACCAAAATTAGCACCTAGCTCGCCCCGACCACTTTGCTGGACCAGAGTATAGTTGAGCCTCACATTTGGCAGTACAGGGACTGGATGCTCGAAATACAGGGAAGCGTTTGTGTTGGAATCGTTTTCCAGATCCAGGTCATTCTCGACATCGACTTCGCCACCGCTTTTGTCTGCGGCCTCACCTGTCAGCTCTGAATCCCAGTAACTTACACTTGCACCAAGACCTACGACGTCCGCATGGGCGAATGGTGCGGCCAGAAGCAAGGAACCACCGGCAGCGACAATCAAGTTACGCATAGAACACCTTTTCTTTGTTGTGTGTCTGAATCAATCGAACTGGATGCCTAAACGGCGGCCCACTTCCTCATAAGTTTCAATCACATCACCCAGTCCCTGGCGGAAACGATCTTTATCCATCTTCTTACGGGTTTCCTTGTCCCAGATGCGGCAGCCGTCGGGGCTGAACTCGTCCCCCAGGACAATCTCGCCACCACTGCGGCCAAACTCCAGTTTATAGTCCACCAGCAGCATACCGGCGTCATCAAACAGCGCCTTCAGCACGTCATTCACCTGGTAGGTCAGCTGCTTCATCCGCTCCAGCTCGTCGGCTGAGGCCCAACCAAAGCTGACAGCCAGCGATTCATTAACCATCGGATCATGCAGGGCGTCGTTCTTCAGGAACAACTCATAGGTCGAAGGCGTCAGTTCCAGCCCCTCTTCCACACCAATTCGACGGCACAGGCTACCCGCGGAAATATTCCGCACCACGCACTCGACCGGAATCATATCGAGTTTTTTGACGATGGATTCAGTCGATGACAGCAGGCCCTCAAAATGGGTAGGCACGCCGGCGGCTTCAAGCTTTTCCATCACGAAGGCATTGAACCTGTTGTTCACCATGCCCTTGCGGCTGAGCTGTTCTTTCTTTTCGCCATCAAATGCCGAGGTGTCATCCCGAAATTCGAGGATGAATCGGTCTGGATTGTCGGTCTTGTAGACAGACTTTGCCTTGCCGGCGTATAGCTCTTCACGCTTTTCCATTAGGGTCTCCGAAGTGGTGCCGAAGCAGCGGCAACCACTCAATCAGTATAGATAGTCGAACAGTTCTTTCAGCAGATCCGGCGCAGTGTTCTCACCGTCGTAGGCCTGAAGGCGCTCAGCGGTAATGACGATGTCCTTATCGCTCTCCATCAGAGTCACAGTGTGAGTATGCTGGGGCTCCTCAGCATCGCTGAACCAGTTGAACCAACCAGACTCGCGCTCGTCCTCGGTGCGATAGTCGACGTAAAACCAGCCTTCACTACGGTTAAGATCCACTACCGGAACCTCGGCCTCCGTTAGCCCCCGGCTCACTTCCGCCCAGGAGCGGCCATAATCGAGGCTCATGCGGATCGCTGAAGCTTGTTCGTCGTTTGAGAGGAGCTTGACCAGCGGATCACTCACCATACCGGACGCGGCGCGTGAGAAGGATTTGTTCTCTTCTCTGGCCTTCAGGAAATCCCCCATGTCGGTCAGCAAGCGCTTTTGCAATTCCAGGGCTTCAGAACTTGGGTTCGCGATCCCCGACCAGGGCACCAGCTCCTGAGGCTGACCATCAACCGTCAGCTTCCGAATCTGGATCTCGGTGGTCTTTCGACGTACGCCCGGAGCCATGCGGACCTGAAGCACCACTTTGGGCTCATCCGCACCAGGATTGCTCGGCAGCTCAGCCAGTTGACGCGCACGTTTGCTGAAATTAAGCAGCTCACTCTGCAACAGACCCAGCTGCGGGCTGTCGAAACTCACTCCCAGGCTCCGCTCCGTCATGTAGGCGTTGGCAGCGGGCCAAATCCGGCCAGGCACATCGTTCACCAGCAGCCAGACCCGGCCATCGAGTTCTTCAATGGCGTAGTTCTCATCGAGAATCTCGGAGGTCATGTCCGGCGGATTGGGAATACTGGATGGGTAGAGTTTGCTGGCATCCGCCACGGCGACATCCCGGATGGGCATCACCTGACTGAAATTGGCTTTTTCGGAACCGGCAGGAAGCTCCAGCGGCTTGCCTTCTTTTGCGGATACGTAACGTTCGGATCGGTCGTCCAGCATGCCGCATCCGGACAGCGCTGATACCAGCAGCAATCCGGAGGCAACAGCCAGAGAATTTGACAACAGGGTACTACGGGTTCCAAGAAGAACCGGCATCGGGTTACTCCGGGTCGGACACAGTTTCAGTAAACTCAGAGCACACCTGAGGCTTTCAGCGCATCTTCCACTTCTGCGTGGAACTTCTCACTCAGCGGCGTCAGTGGCAAGCGGATGCCTTCGCTGATCATCCCGATGCGGTGCAATGCCCATTTTACCGGGATAGGATTCGCCTCAAGGAACAGCTTTCGGTTCAGGGGCATCAACAGCTCGTTGAGACGCTCGGTTTCTTCGCGATTGCCGGCAATGGCGGCTTCGCACAACTGGGACATGCCCTTGGGGGCAACGTTCGCGGTAACCGAGACGTTACCCTTGCCGCCCGCCAGCATGAGTTCAGCGGCGGTGGCGTCATCGCCTGAGTAGACCGCAAGACGACCTTCCAGAGCTTCAATCAGCTCGGCGCCACGGGGAATATTGCCGGTTGCGTCCTTGATGGCCACGATATTCGGAATGTCGGCAAGCCGCAGAACCGTTTCGTTGAGCATGTCGCAGGCGGTGCGCCCTGGCACGTTATAAAGCATCTGCTTCATGCCCGGCACGGCTTCAGCAATGGTCTTGAAGTGCTGGTACAGCCCTTCCTGGGTCGGCTTGTTGTAATAAGGCACAACCAGCAGGCAGGCATCGGCGCCCAGCTTGTGAGCTTCCGTGGTCAGCTCGATCGCTTCACGGGTACTGTTACCACCTGTACCGGCAATGACCGGAATGCGACCGTCCACACGTTTTATGATATGGCCTATCACCTGGCAATGTTCTTCAGGATCCAGGGTTGCGGACTCACCCGTGGTGCCCACAGCAACGATGCCATGGGTGCCGTTTTCGATATGAAAGTCCACCAGCCGATCCAGTTCCTGCCAGTGAATATCACCGCTTGGATCCATGGGCGTGACCAGTGCGACAAGGCTACCCGTAATCATAAAAGCTCCGTCCGAATAAAACCGATATGGTAATGTTGGGCACGAACTGACACAAGGGAATTAAAGACTCGGGATTCCCTGTGTTCGAATGTTCCCCCGAGGTCCTGAACCGGATTCCGGCCCAGGGCTGTTCAACTAATGAATTCAGGACTCTCCAACGGTTGGCGGTGGTACGTAATCTTTTACCGGCCACGCAGCAAAAACCGCCTTGAGCATCGTCGCCAGGGGAATGGCGAAAAACACACCCCATAAGCCCCAGATGCCACCAAAAAACAGAACCGCTACGATAATCGCCACCGGGTGAAGGTTGTTCACCTCGGAGAACAGTACCGGCACCAGAACGTTCCCGTCCAGCGCCTGAATAACACCGTAAATTACCATGACCCAGATAAAGTGGCTGCCCCAGCCGAAGGCAAACAGACCAATCATGGCGACAGGAATGGTCACTACTGCGGCGCCAATGTAGGGAATGACCACACTAAGCCCCACCAGCAAAGACAGCAGGGCAGCGTATGGCATGCCGAGCAACTTAAAGGCCACGTAGGTAGCACCACCCACTATCAGGATCTCGACCGCCTTACCGCGCACATAGTTGGCACACTGCAGATTCACCTCATGCCAGATCTGCAGCATCATCGGACGCTGCGGCGGCAAAAGTCGGCCAATGGCGCTAAGCAACACCTCTCGGTCTTTCAGGAAGAAAAACACCAGAATCGGCACCAGGACCATGTAGATCAACAGGGCCACGAGGTCGGGGATGCTGGATAGCGAGAACGACACTAACCACTGGGTCATGTGCCCTACTTCGGTCGATACCTGCTGGTACAGCGTGTTGACCGCGTCGGCAGAGATCAGCTGCGGATACTCTTCAGGCAGTAACTCAAGATAGGTTTGCAACTCTCCGATAATCCTGGGAGTTTCACCGGCAAGGTTGCTGAGCTGAGTCCAGATCAAAGGCAACAGGCCAAAGGTGACACCTACAAGAATACCGAGAAAAACCAGGAACACACTGACGATGGCGACCACTTCAGGGATGCCCAGCTTGGTCAGCTTGGTCACCAGACCCTGCAGGATAAAGGCAATAATCAGCGACGCAATGGCGGGCGCCAACATGGCCCCAAACCAGATCACAAAGACGGTACCCGTGACCAGAATCAGAAACAGGATGACTGCCTCTTCATCGGAAAAGTACTTGTGGGCCAGACCGCGTAAAATCCTGAGCATCAGTATCTCCGAAAGGTTATGCGCCGCACTTTATCACAAACCGGTACTGGCCATCGGTCTCAGCCGAGCTCACCAGCTGATGACTCGAAAGTTTGATGAAAGCGGGGATATCGCGAGCAGAACCAGAATCAGTGGCAATGACCTCAAGCTCTTCACCAGGGGTCATGCTATTGAGCTCAAGTTTGGTTTTCAGCAGCGGCATGGGGCAGAGAAGCCCGGAAGCATCCAGAGTACGATCAACCATAGAAGACAAACACCAACGCAGTACTGTAAAGCGAATTAACGGGCTGGCATTATGCCGTCAGTGGTAATGTATTGCACCACAATAGTATTTAATCGAAAAGTCAGAACTTTTTATCGCAGGCTTCTGTCTCAGTGACACACAAAATGGATGGCTTCACTCGCTACATGACTTCTTCCCGAACCAGGCTCCGCCCAAAGTCCTCCGCCAAGGCGGCGGTCCTAGCCCTTGGCCTTTTTCTAGCTGCCTCGCCACTTCAGGCCCAGGAAAGCGAACTGCCGAGCATCGGTGGTGCAGGTGGCGGACTGATCTCCGGCCAGCAGGAATCGGAGATTGGCGAGCAGGTCATGGTATCGATCCGCCGCTCAGCGCCGCGAATCACCGATCCCCTGGTGTTCGACTACCTGACAGCAATTACCTATCAACTGGTGCCCTCTGCCCCTCTCCAGGAGCGAGAGCTCACTCTGGCTCTGATCGACAGTCCGGCAATTAACGCCTTTGCAGTACCTGGCGGCATCGTAGGAGTCAACGGCGGCCTGTTCCTCAACGCTACCACTGAACAGCAATTTGCCTCGGTACTCGCGCACGAGCTTGCCCACCTCAGTCAAAGGCATTTTGCCCGGCGCCTGGAGCAGCAAGAAACCAGCGCGCCACTGACCATCGCCGGCATGATTGCCGGCATCGTGCTGTCTGCGGTCACACAGTCTGACCTGGGGATCGCCGCGATCGCCGGCACCCAGGCGCTTGCCGTTCAAAATATGCTGGCCTACAGCCGCGCCCATGAACAGGAAGCGGACCGGGTCGGCCTCGAAATCCTGGCATCTGCAGGCATGGACCCGGATGGCATGCCCGAGATGTTCGAAATCATGATGCGCCAGAACCGGCTTCAGGGAAACCGGCCGCCCGAATATCTGTCTACCCACCCACTGACCCAAAACCGGGTCGCAGACACCCGAAACCGCGCTGAACAATATCCCGATCGCGTGGTCCGTGATAGCAAGGAATTTCACCTGGTCCGCAGCCGCTTGCAGGTTCGCTACGCTGCGTCAGCGGATGTTGCAGTGGAAACCTTTGAAGCCTATCTGGACCGCGACGAAACCAAACGAAACGAGGCAGTCCGATACGGCCTGGCCGTCGCCTATCAGGAAAACAATCAGCCAGAAAAATCGATTGCACTGCTCGAAGAACTGTTGGGGCAGAACCCCGGCCGGATCACCTTCCAGGTCACCCTGGCGGATGTTCTGACCGGCCAAAAACGGACACAGGAGGCTCGAACACTGCTTGAGGACGCCCTGGCCCGCAACCCCGAGAATTATCCGATTATGCACTCGCTGGCCGAGGCCGAACTGGCCGACGGCAATGGCGCGACCGCAGCAGAGATTCTAACTCAGCTCACGCGGATGCTTCCTGGGCAGGAAAACCTCTGGCTACGGTTGGCCGAGGCCGAAGGAATGGCAAGAAACATCGTTGGCGTGCACAGGGCGCGGGCAGAGTACGATGCACTCATGGGCAATCTGGAGGCAGCCCAGCGCCAGTTACGACAGGCCCAGGAGAAGCTTCCGGCCGGCTCCCCGCAACGTCAGGTCGTAACCGAGCGCCTAGCGGAGATCACCAGCCGCCTGAACGCCCGGCGCCGAGGCTAACCGCCATCACCCTCAGGAATTGCCCGCGGCTTTCAGGTTCATGTTGGCGGTAAAATCGAGCATCCGCCGCAACGGCTTGAGCGCGCGCTCCCGCAGAGCGTCGTCTACCAGAACCTCCTGATCACCCTGCTCCAGAACATTCAGCAGGTTCTCCAGGCCGTTCATGGCCATCCACGGGCAATGGGCACAGCTACGGCAGGTTGCACCGTTGCCGGCGGTAGGCGCCTCGAGAAGCGTTTTGTTGGGCGCGAGCTGCTGCATCTTGTAGAAGATGCCGTTGTCCGTCGCAACAATGAACTTCTCGTTGGGCAACGTCTGCACCGCGTGAATCAACTGCGAAGTGGACCCCACCACGTCGGCCATATCCACAACGGCACTCGGGGACTCCGGATGCACCAATACTGCAGCATCGGGATACAGCGCTTTGAGGTCTTCCAGGCCACGATACTTAAACTCTTCGTGCACAATGCAAGAGCCATCCCAGAGCAGCATATCCGCCCCGGTGGTTTTCTGGACGTAATGCCCCAGGTGCTTGTCAGGGGCCCAGAGAATCTTCTCGCCCCGGGCATCCAGGTCTTCAACGATGGCCTGAGCGCAGCTGGATGTAACAACCCAATCGGCCCGCGCTTTAACGGCTGCGGAGGTATTTGCGTAAACCACCACCGTCCGGTCCGGGTGCTGGTCGCAGAAGTCGGCAAACTCATCGGCTGGGCAGCCTACGTCTAGCGAGCAGGTGGCCTCGAGGGTCGGCATCAGCACCCGTTTCTCGGGATTAAGAATCTTTGCCGTCTCTCCCATGAAACGCACACCGGCCACCACAACCGTGGACGCCGGGTGTTGGTTGCCAAACCGCGCCATTTCCAGGGAGTCGGCAACGCAGCCGCCGGTCTCTTCCGCAAGACGCTGGAGATCCGGGTCGGTGTAGTAATGAGCCACCAGAACCGCATCTTCGGCCTTCAGGGCCGCCTTGATGCGAGCCTCAAGATCAGCCTTCTCGTCAGCACTCAGCGGTTTTGGTTCTGCCGCGTGGGCAAGGTGTTCCTGAACAAGGATACGATCTTCAGCTCGAGTCATTACTGCGTCTCTGTGTTGCTATGTCTTTGGAAGTATACCACTTTACACCCTCAAAATTCGGGTTCTGACACGGCGTGGTAACAGAACTCTGATCAGGATTTCAGTGCCCTCACTGAGTAGGTAGGAACTTATACGCAAAAAAAAAGAGCCCGAAGGCTCTTTTTTTCGCAAAACCCTTTCGGGCTTCAGCGTTTGGTGGGTCGTGAAGGATTCGAACCTTCGACCAATTGGTTAAAAGCCAACTGCTCTACCAACTGAGCTAACGACCCGTAACTGCCGGCCAGACATTTTTTCCTGACCCATTTCCGGGCAACTCAGCGCGCCCGAAAATCTTGTTTGGTGGGTCGTGAAGGATTCGAACCTTCGACCAATTGGTTAAAAGCCAACTGCTCTACCAACTGAGCTAACGACCCAAACGAGGCGCATATAGTAATGATTTTTTGGCGCTGATCAACCCCTTTTTTTCAGGTTTCTCAACATTTTTCCCTCGACGCCGACTTAAGAGCCACCGGAGTCCAAAAACTTCTTCGCCAGCTTGGCCGCACTGCTGTTCGGATAGTCCCTGACAACGGTATTCATGCGACGTTTAGCTTCATCGGACTCACCCAGGCGATCCAGCGTGACACCCAACTTGTAGACCGCGTCAGGCGCTTTCCTGTGATCCGGATAGCGAGTGGCAACAATGGTGAACGCCTGTTTGGCTTGCTCGAGCTGAGGCTTTACCAGGTAAACCTCTCCCAGCCAGTAATAGGCGTTAACCGTGAGGTCCCCTTCCGGATGCTTGTCGATGAACTCGTACAACTGGCTGATCGCCTGATCGTACTTCTTCTGGTTTCGAATCAGGTCGACAATGTCCTGGTAGGCTTTGCGCTCCTCGGCACCGGGCTGGCGGTATTCCTTGGTAGCCATGCCGGAACTACTGCCGGCATCGGCACCACCTGTAGCCGCACTTGCAGCCTCCGGCTGCGCGGAGACCTTCTCGGACAGATCCAGAATACGCTGATCGAGATCAATGTAACGATCCCGGCCTTGTTCCTTCAGGCGGTCGATCTCATGCCTCTGCTCTTCGACCTCACCCTGCAAGCGACGTACTTCGCCCTGCAACTGCTGGATCATATAGAACAGTTCGGCTGTCGCCTGACTGCTATTAGCTTTCCGCTGCGCTTCCGAACTGGTGTTCTGGAACGCGGGGGTAGACGATTGCGCCAGAGCCGCGCTCGCCTGCCCGAGGGCAAGCGAGACGGCCACTGTCGCCATGAGTCTTGTTCTCATGGGCATTCCCGACTTCTGGTGTGTTTACTCGAACACGAGTTCCACACGACGATTCTGGGCCAAGTCGCTTTCTGTGGAACCCATGACCGCCGGCTTCTCTTCACCATAGCTTATGGTTTCCATCTGGCCGCGTGAAGCACCGTTTACAATCAGGAAGCGCTGAACGGCGTTAGCACGACGCTCACCCAGTGCCAGGTTGTACTCCTTGGTACCACGCTCATCGGCATGGCCCTCAAGACGGACCTGCTGACCTGGATTGTTAGCCAGGAACTGGGCGTGAGCCACCAGTACGTCACGTGCTTCCTGCTTGATCTCGGCGGTATCGAAATCAAAGTAGAATACAGTGATATCGCGCAGTGCTTCCTGCTCGGCCTGCTGCTGGGCCGCCATGCGCTCCTCTTCGGTCATCGCTGAGGAGGACACACCACCCTGATCATCGCCGCCATACACAGTGGAGCCGCCTTCCTGATCAATCGCGGCCACGTCGGAACCGTAAGCGCCGTCGTCCTGCGTTTCACCCGTGGAGCTACAGCCGGCAAAAAGACCGGCGGACAGAAGGACTGCAAAAGCCTTGGATTGAGCTGACAACTTCATAACACTTTCCTTTCAGTTGGTGAACTTGCTTTCTGAATCAATTGACAGGCATAGCTATCTGCCTGTTACCGCACCAGCGGCCCCCAGGCAGGTTCCCGGACATCACCTTCCGAAGCCGGAAGACTGTACGCGGCACCGCCATCGGCTGAGATAACCGTAAGCACACTATCTGCGCCCTGCTTGGTGGCATAAATCAGCATGCGGCCGTTCGGGGACACGCTTGGGGATTCGTCGGATTCGGTTCGGGTGAGAATCGTCTCCTCACCGGTTTTCAGGTTGGTCCGGGCAATGTGAAACGCCCGATCCCTTTGATGCACGTAATAGACAAACTTACCGCTATTGTCCGGCCTTGGCCGCGCGTTGTAACGGCTGCCAAAGGTGATCCGACGGGGCGAGGCACGCTCGCTCTCCTTGTAATAAATCTGCGGACCACCGGAGCGATCGGAAGTGAAAAACAGGCCATCGCCAGTGTGATCCCAGCTGGCTTCAGTATCGATCGCCCAGTGATTAGTGACCTTGGTCAGGTTTTTGGTGGCCAGGTCCATGCGATAAATTTCGGCATTGCCGTCTTTGGACAACGTCATCAGCAACGAGCGGCCATCCTCGGACCAGGCAGGTGCCGAATTCAGGCCCGGGAAATCCGCAGCCTTGGTGCGCTTCCCGCTGGACAATTCGTGCACAAAAATAACGGGCTTGCCGGTTTCGAAAGAGACATAGGCCAGCTTCTTGCCATCAGGTGACCAAGCCGGCGAGAGAATCGGTTCCTGGCTCTCCAGCCGGATGCGCGCCCGCTTGCCGTCAACATCGCTTACCTGCAGCCGGTAACGCGGCTTGCCATTGAACTTATCCAGAGTCACATAAGCCAGCTTGGTAGAGAATGCACCTGGCACCCCGGTGATGGCCTCGTACACCTTGTCACTGACGTGATGAGCAAGGGAGCGCAGGTTGCTGGCCGGTGCCGCAGCAGTTTCACCCAGCAAACGCTCCTCCGTGTTCACGTCAAACAGTTCATAGCGAGCCGAGACCCGGTCGCCTTTGCGAGTCAGCTCACCGACCAGGACATAACGCTGGCCTAGCAAACGCCAGTCCCGGAAAAACACGTCCTCCCGCTTAGATGGCAGGCTGAGCATTTTTTCCGCTGGTAAGGGGCGAAACTCGCCACTCATGGCCAGATCGCTTTGAACGACCGTACTGAGTTTGTCACCGGCGGGGATGCTGCCGGACTCAGCGAATGGTACCACCGCAATCGGAACGGCGGCATCGGCACCCTCAGTGATACGAATCAACAACTCGGCACGCACTGTACCCGCTGCAACCAGCGCCAAGGTCAGCACTGTAACTAGCTTTCTTAACAACATGGTCCAAGCCCGCTGTGTCAAAGTGTGTTCCATTCCCTATTTCAACCGGCGAGGGTTGAACTCGATGGTGAACTGGCGGAAATACCGCTCGAACGTGTCCCGCTTGTCCGGAATCGGATACCGACTGAGCGAGCGCACCGCGCTCAGTGCCGAATTATCGAAAGCGGTGTTGCCGCTACTGCTCACCAGCTTAACTCCGGCCAATTCGCCCGTAGGCAACAAGGTAATCTGTAGGCGCGCTGTCATTTCCTCGGTGGCCGACGAAGGCGGATACCAGGCCTGACTGAGCCGCTCCCGGATCAGTGCCTGATACTTCTCACTTTCGGTCAGCATCTGCGCCTCGCGGGCCTTGGCCGCCGCTGCCTGGGCCTGCCGCCGGGCCTCGGCTTGCTTGGCCTCGCTGGATTCCTCAGCCAACGCTTCCAACTGCTTCTCCTTCAACCGACGCTCCGCCTCCTGACGTTTTCGCTCGGCTTCCTTTCGGGCCTCTTCTTCCCGCTTCTTGCGCTCGGCCTCTTCACGCTTGCGTTGCTCTTCTTTACGCTTTTTTTCAGCTTCAGCCTCGGCCTTGCGCTGCTCTTCCTTGCGTTTTTTCTCTGCCTCGGCTTTCTGACGTTCGCGTTCTTTCGCCTCGGCTTCCGCTTTCTGACGGGCAGCTTCCTTGGCCTTCGCTGCTTCTTCGCGCTTACGCTTCTCAGCCAACTGACGCTTTCGCTCTTCCTCTTGCTTTTGCTCCTGAACCTTGCGCTCAGCCTCTTCTTTGGCCTTCTGTTCAGCCAGCTTCCGGGCCTCTTCCTTTCGCTTCTTCTCCGCCTCGCGCTTCTGCTCTTCCAGCCGTCGCTCTTCGTCACGGTCCGGCTGATCATCCAGAGTCTCTATCGGACTGGGCTCCGGCTGCTGCTGGGTGACCAGCCGAGCGGAGATGCTGCGTGGCGGCGGCTCGTGCTCCGGACTACTCCAGGTCCAGCCAGCCAGCGCGACACCCACGATGACAAGGTGCAATATCACCGACAAGGCAACGGGTGATTTCCAGGGTGGGACGCCCGTGCTGGTTACTTCACGCTCGTGTCCTATCACAAAATACCTGCCTGCACTGGTGTCACTTGTCGTCCAGGGGTGATTCAGTGATCAAACCGATACTCCCGGCACCGGCACCCTGCAACTCTGCCATCAGCCGAACCACGGTTCCGTACTCCACGTGCTCGTCGCCTCGCACAAGGATTTCACTGCTGGCACGCTGTGAAAGAATTTTGGAGATCTGTTCCCGGACCTCAGTCAGAGACATAGGGTCACTGCCGCGATCCCCAACCTCAACGAAATAGGCACCATTGGCATCTACCGACACCACGATCGACTCGACGTTTTTGTCAGCCTGAATCGGATCCGACGTCGTTTCCGGCAGGTCTACCTTTACGCCCTGAGTCAACATGGGCGCAGTTACCATGAAGATAACCAGCAGCACCAGCATGACGTCGATGTACGGCACCACGTTGATCTCTGACATCGGCTTTCGCCGATGCTGCGGCATCATGCCCATGCCTTTCATCGCGTTATCCTCCGACCATCACCAAACAAGCACATTTATGCGGCACTCTTTTCACTGTGGTGAACACGGCGATGCAGAATGCTCGAAAACTCCTCAGCGAAGGTTTCGTAGTTCTTGAGCAAAGCGTCGGACATGGCCGAGAACCGGTTGTAGGCAATAACCGCCGGAATGGCTGCAAAAAGACCCATGGCGGTGGCGATCAGAGCCTCGGAGATACCGGGAGCCACCGTGGCCAGAGTTGCCTGCTGCACCTGGGCAAGGCCCCGGAACGAGTTCATGATGCCCCATACGGTGCCAAACAGGCCAATGTAAGGACTGGTCGAACCCACCGTTGCCAGGAATGGCAGATGGGTTTCCAGGCGCTCCTGCTCACGGGAGAAAGCCACCCTCATGGCACGCTGGGTACCTTCCATAACGGCGTCTGCGTCGCGGCTTTGCTGACGCAGGCGGGAGAACTCCTTGAAGCCCGAGCGGAACACCGCCTCCATGCCGGAGAACGGCGTGGGTTCAGCATTCACTTCGCGATAGAGTTGTCCCAGATCCATGCCGGACCAGAAGCGCTCCTCGAAGGCCACCTGAGATTGCTTGGCCTTTCGAAACACCTGGAAACGCTGAAAAATCAGCGCCCAGGACACTACGGAAGCCAGCGCTAGCAGCAGCATGACAAGCTGTACCAGCACACCGGCATTGGACACGAGATACCAGACTGAAACTTCTGATTCCACCTTTTGCTCCTGGCTTATTCCGTTGTCTGAACGTTGCTTTCAAGCAACGCCCGCATATTCTCGGGTAATCGGCGTGGGCGGCCACTGTCCAGCGCCACACAGGCCACTCTCACATCGGCTTCACACAGCAATGCGCGATCGTCTGCGCGCAGAACCCGCTGCTTGAACTTCATCCACACCCGGCCATAGCCCTGAGGCTCCGCCGTGATCAGTAACTGATCGTCCAGCCGTGCCGGCACCGCGTAATGTATCGCCATACGCTGTACAACATAGCTGATATTCTCCGCGAGGCCGGCGCGCAGCCCCACCCCGCAACTACGTACCCACTCGGTCCGGGCCCGTTCCATGTAATGCAGGTACTTGGCATGGAATACTATGCCACCGGCATCGGTGTCCTCGATGTAGACACGAACCGGCAACTCAAAAACTTCACCGCCCGACAGCTCAGTCAAAGAGATCCTCCTCTTTGCCCGATTTCGGTGGCACCACACCAAAGTGCTGGTAGGCATTGGACGTAACCATCCGCCCCCGCGGCGTGCGTACCATGTAGCCCTGCTGGATCAGGAATGGCTCCAGGACATCTTCAATCGTGCCCCGCTCCTCGCTGATTGCTGCAGCCAGACTTTCGACGCCAACCGGGCCGCCGTCGAACTTTTCAATCATCGCCAGCAACAGTCGACGGTCCATATGATCGAACCCCCGGCTATCCACCTTCAGCATGTTCAATGCCTGGTCGGCGATATCAGAACTGATATGGCCATCGGATCGCACCTCTGCGAAATCTCGCACCCGGCGCAACAGCCTGTTAGCAATGCGCGGCGTGCCTCGGGATCGACGGGCAATTTCAAAGGCACCGGCCTCATCAATGGCGACCGACGACAGCCTGGCCGACCGCATGATGATGTTGGTCAGGTCTTCGGTATTATAAAACTCGAGCCGTTGAACAATGCCAAAACGATCCCTCAGCGGCGACGTCAACAGACCGGCTCGGGTCGTGGCGCCTACCAGAGTAAAAGGTGGCAGATCCAGCTTGATTGAACGGGCCGCAGGCCCCTCACCAATCATGATATCCAGCTGGTAGTCTTCCATCGCCGGGTACAGCACTTCTTCCACGGCTGCGCTCAGGCGATGGATCTCATCAATGAAAAGTACATCGCCTTCTTCCAGATTGGTCAGCATGGCGGCGAGATCGCCTGCTTTCTCCAACACCGGACCGGAGGTCGTCTTGATCGACACCCCCATTTCGTTGGCGATGATGTTCGCCAGGGTCGTCTTACCGAGACCCGGCGGACCGAATATCAATACGTGGTCAAGCGCTTCGTCGCGGCCTCGGGCGGCAGAGATGAAGATATCCATTTGCTCACGCACTGCCGGCTGACCAACATACTCGGCCAGCAAGCTAGGACGGATCGCCCGATCCTGAACTTCTTCGTAATCACCGGCCCTGGCTGAAATCAGTCGGTCGGATTCGATCATGGCATCATCCGTTCATTGGGATTCAATATCGTGCCTTTAGCGCTTACCTTTGAGTTAACCAGTGGCCCCAATTGTACAAACAGCTTGCGGGGTGTCACGTTACGCTCTCTACAGGTTTGGCTCTACATGGGCGACATATTACGGCATCGTCATCAGGCCGGAATCATATTGCGCAGGGCAAGCCTGATCAGCGCCTCGCTGGTCATTCCCTCTTCAGCGACCTTGGAAATCGCTTTGGCGGCCTCCTGGGGTTTGTAGCCCAGGGCAATCAATGCGGCCTCGGCCTCGTCCTTCGGGGCCGGACCTCTCGCCTGCATAGCCGCATGAGGCTCACCAGCGCCTGTCGCTTCTGGCGACGTTGGCACGAACTGCCCCTCAAGTTGCCCTATCCTATCCGCCATTTCAATAAGCAGGCGTTCCGCAGTCTTCTTGCCAACACCCGGCAACTTGACCAGCGCATTAACATCCCGACTCTCAACACAGCGAATAAACTGCTCCGCGTCCAGACCCGACAAAATGGCAACCGCGAGCTTTGGCCCCACACCATTTACTTTGATCAGCAGACGAAATACATCTCGATCCAGGCGCGAAGCGAACCCATACAGGTGCTGAGCATCCTCCCGGACGGCAAAGTGGGTATGCAGAATGACTTCCTGTCCGGTTTCGGGGAGGTGAAAAAACGAGGTGTAGGGGATGTCGACTTCATAGCCCAGGCCGGCACTTTCCACCAGCACCTGGCCTGGCGCTTTTTCTATCAATGTTCCTCGGATACGACCAATCAAGGGCTCTCTCCTGTCGCTCCTGGGAGCAGTTTATTGTTGCCGCATTCGGCCACTTCGGGCCTTGCCGCCGGCACCGGCGACGCGCAGTATACTCTGGCTCATGTGGGCATGGCACAGGGCAATGGCAAGGGCGTCCGCCGCATCTTCCTGGGGTTTGCGCGAGAGCGCCAGTAGGGCCTGAACCATGTGCTGCACCTGGGACTTATCGGCACTACCCTTGCCCACAACCGCCTGCTTGACCTGGCGGGCAGAGTATTCATGGACAGGCAGGCCGCTATTCGCCGCACTGACAATGGCCGCGCCACGGGCCTGCCCCAGCTTCAGCGCAGAGTCCGGATTCCTTGCCATGAACACCTGCTCGATGGCGAATTCCTCGGGTCGATACTCACCGATGAGTGTGGCCAGACTGTGGAAAATGGTTTGCAGACGCTGGGCCATGGGCTTTTCGCCCACCCGGATACAGCCGCTGTCGATGTACTCGATGCTGCGACCTTCCACCCGGATCAGACCAAAACCGGTAATTCTGGATCCCGGATCCACGCCCAGAATGATCGCCAAATCGATACTCCCGTTGCGTTACAGCGAATCCATGATGTCGCCGGAGATATCGGCGTTGTAGTAGACGTTCTGGACGTCGTCCAGATCTTCCAGCATATCGATCAGTTTCAGTATGGTTTCGGCTCCGTCCCGGTCCAGTTCAACACGAGTGGCCGGAACCATGGTCACTTCAGCGTTGTCAGGCTTGAAGCCCGAGGCCACCAGGGCGTCCTTAACATCCAGAAACTCCTCGGGCAGAGTGACGATTTCAAACGAGCCGTCCTCCTGGGCCTCCAGGTCTTCCGCCCCGGCTTCGAGGGCCGCCTCCAGAAGAGAGTCCTCCGCTACATCAGGGCCGTAGCTGATTATGCCCTGTTTACTGAACAAATAGGCAACCGAACCGTCGGTACCAAGATTACCGCCCATCTTGTTGAAGGCGTGCCTGATTTCGGCAACGGTACGGTTCTTGTTATCGGTCATCGCCTCTACGAACACCGCGACACCACCGGGACCATAGCCCTCATAGGTGAGCTCTTCGTAGTTGCTGTCATCGCCACCACCAGCTCCCCGCTCTACGGCACGCTCAATGGTGTCTTTTTTCATATTGGCGGTAAGCGCCTTGTCGATGACTGCCCTCAGTCGCGGGTTATCATCGGAGTTGCCACCGCCCTGGCGGGCGGCAACACTCAGCTCTCGGATGATCTTGGTGAAGATCTTGCCACGCTTGGCATCCTGGGCTGCTTTGCGGTGTTTGATGTTGGCCCATTTACTGTGACCAGCCATAAAACCACTCCATCCATCGTCTGGGCGCGCAATGATCCGCGCGCCCGGTCTTCGGATTTACTCGCTCTTTGCCTGCTCAGTGCCTTCGGCGGCCTTGGCAGACTTTCGGCGACGAATGTGCAGCTCTTTCAGCTGCTTATCGTCCACCTCACCGGGTGCCTGGGTCATCAGGCAGGTCGCGCTCTGGGTTTTCGGGAAAGCGATCACGTCGCGAATCGATGACGACCCCGTCATCAGCATGATCAGCCGATCCAGACCAAACGCCAGACCACCGTGCGGTGGGCAACCATACTTTAGCGCGTCCAGCAGGAAGCCGAATTTCGCACGAGCTTCTTCTTCGCCAATGCCCAGAATGCGGAACACCGCTTCCTGCATCTGCTCGTTGTGGATACGGATGGAACCGCCACCAAGCTCGGTACCGTTCAGAACCATGTCATAGGCCCGGGAAAGCGCAGTGGCAGGATTCGCGGCCAGCTCTTCCACACTGCAAGACGGCGCAGTGAACGGGTGGTGGATGGCAGTCAGGCTGCCGTCCGGAGTTTCCTCGAACATCGGGAAATCTACAACCCACAGCGGCGCCCAATCGCTGGTCAGCAATTCGAGATCGTGACCAACCTTGATACGCAGTGCGCCCAGGGCCTCGTTGACCACTGTGGTCTTGTCGGCACCGAAGAACACGATATCGCCATCTTCTGCACCTACACGCTCCATCATTGCCAGTGCGACGTCGTCACCCAGGAATTTGATGATCGGCGATTGCAGACCTTCAACGCCCTTGGACAGGTCGTTGACCTTAATGTAGGCCAGGCCCTTGGCACCGTAGATACCAACGAACTTGGTGTACTCGTCGATCTGCTTACGGCTCAGGTCGCCGCCCTTGGGCACGCGCAGGGCTGCAACACGGCCTTTCGGATCCTTGGCCGGACCGGCAAACACCTTGAAGTCGACGCTCTCAACCAGGTCCGCAACATCAATCAGTTCCAGCGGGATACGCAGGTCCGGCTTGTCACTGCCATAGCGCTGCATGGCTTCGGCGTGCGGCATGCGCGGGAAACTTGGCAATTCGACGTCCAGCACGTCCTTGAACAGCGAACGAATCATGTCTTCGTTCAGGCCCATCAAGATTTCTTCGTCGATGAACGAGGCTTCGATGTCCACCTGGGTGAACTCCGGCTGACGGTCTGCCCGCAGGTCTTCGTCACGGAAGCACTTGGCAATCTGGTAGTAGCGATCAACGCCGGACACCATCAGCAGCTGCTTGAACAGCTGGGGCGACTGCGGCAACGCAAAGAAAGAACCCTCGTGGGTACGGCTTGGCACCAGGTAGTCACGAGCGCCTTCCGGGGTGGCACGGGTCAGGATCGGCGTCTCCACATCCATGAAGCCGTTACCGTCGAGGTAGTTCCGGATGTAGCTGGTTACCCGCGAGCGGAAACGCAGTCGATTGATCATTTCCGGACGACGCAGGTCGACAAAGCGGTAGCGCAGGCGCACATCCTCACCCACATCAACATGCTCATCCAGCGGGAACGGCGGCGTGGCGGCAGCGTTGAGGATGCTCAGTTCTTTACCCAGCAGCTCAACCTGGCCAGTCGGCATGCTGTTATTCTCGGTACCTGCAGGACGACGACGAACCCGGCCGGTCACCTTGATAACAAACTCGCTGCGCACCTTTTCCGCCAGCGCGAAACCCTCGGGCGTGTCTGGATCGACCACAACCTGGGACATGCCGTCCCGATCCCGCAGATCGAGGAAGATGACACCCCCATGGTCACGGCGGCGATGTACCCATCCGCAGAGTGTGACTTCCTGATCGATGTGGGATTCGTTGATCCCACCGCAATAATGACTGCGCATACCGGTTCCCGTTATTTCTGATGTGTGCGTAATGTCTGGCAAGTAAGCGGGCGTGGCTTACCTTGCTGCTTAAATTCGGCCCGCAAAAATATCGTCGGGACCATACTGGAAAAGCCGCCCATTATAAACACAATGTCGCTGAAAATCAGGCGTCATTCGCGGCGTTCTCGGCAGGCGGATGACTCACCGCCGACAGACCGCTAGAATGCACGGTTCACGCAGTAGATGGAGCCCCACCTTGTCGTCCAGAGCCGAGCAGAAACTTCGTACCCGTCGCGCCCTGATGGACGCAGCCCTGGCACAACTGAGTGCCGACCGGGGCTTCGGCAGCCTAAGCCTGCGCGAGGTGGCCCGTGAAGCTGGCATAGCGCCCACTTCCTTCTACCGGCACTTCTCTGAACTGGACGAACTCGGCCTTGCCCTGGTCGACGAGGGTGGCGTGGCGTTACGGCAATTGATGCGCCAGGCCCGCAAGCGCATTGCCCGCGACGGCAGCGCTATATCCACGTCAGTCGAGACGTTCATGGAATACCTCGGCAACAACGCCAACCTGTTCCGGCTGATGCTGCGCGAGCGCACCGGGGTATCCAAACCCTTCCGCACCGCCATCAAGGCCGAGATCGACCACTTTGTCACCGAACTTGCCGACGACCTGCGCCGCTTTGCCGACGAACAGGGCAAACCACTGGCGGACGCCCGCCTGGTTGCCGAGGCCATGGTTACACTGGTTTTCAATCAGGGCGCAGAGGCGCTGGACGCCAATGCCAAGGAACGGGAAGAGCTGAAATTAAAGCTGAAGACTGAACTGCGGATGATTTTGCTGGGCTCGCAAAGCATTGCCCAACGAGCGAGGTCACAAAAAAATTAAATTCATTGGAACCTTTTTAAAAGGGGCTCCGTGATTGGTAATGGAAGACGATACACCTTCCATTGTTGAGTCGTTACCTTTCCAGGTAGCCTTAAGCCCGCCCGCGTTGGCGGGCTTTTTTTATGCCGACCTTGTTACCGCTACCGAAGTCCCGCCAGAACCGGCTCCAGCTTTTCCCGAACTACCGCCAGGGCCTCTTGGCTATAGGGCACCGGAGGCTGGACTCCCCAAACCGGTCCCGGCCAGGCCGGATCGTCTACAAACCGGACAATGTGATGCAGGTGAAGCTGGGGCACCATGTTACCCAGCGCCGCAACGTTCATTTTGTCACCGGCGAACAACTCCATCATGCCCCGGCTCAGCTCCGAGGACTCGTACACTAGCCGCGTCTGCTGCTGGTCCGAGAGCTCATAGATCTCCCGAATGCCGGCCACCACTGGCACCAGCAACAACCAGGGCCAGGTGCTGTCGTTCATCAGCCGGATTTCACACAGCTGGCTGCGCCCGAGACTGATGGTATCGGACGCCAGGCGTTGATGGAGCTGAAAGTCCGTATCATCCGCCATCATTACACCGCACTGAACTGGTTTTGGCCCCGTCCGATGGCGTAGTAGATCAGGCCATAACGATGGAGCATCTCAGGTTCATAAAGGTTACGGCCATCAAATACCGCTGGCTCTCTAAGCGTCGCCGCAATGGCCTCGAAATCCGGCGAACGGAACTCCTTCCACTCGGTGCAGATAACCAGGACATCCGCTCCCTTAAGAGCCTGCTCTTTGGTGCCACACAGGGTTAACCCATCGTGGTCGCCGTAGATCCGCTGCGTTTCTTCCATGGCCTCGGGATCGAATGCCTGCACGACCGCCCCGGCTTTCCAGAGGTTTTCCATCAGGGTTCGTGAAGAGGCCTCGCGCATGTCATCGGTATTCGGCTTGAATGCCAGCCCCCATACCGCGACCACCTTGCCCTTCAGATCACCCTGGAAATAATGGGAAACCTTGTCGAACAGAACGTGCTTCTGGGCGTAATTCACTGCCTCCACGGCATTCAGCAGACGAGACTCGTAATCGCAGTCTCGAGCCGTGCGCGCCAGCGCCTGAACGTCCTTCGGAAAGCAGGACCCGCCGTAGCCGCAACCGGGGTAGATAAAGTGATAGCCAATGCGCGGATCGGACCCGATTCCCTGACGCACAGCTTCAATATCGGCACCCAATCGCTCCGCCAGGTTCGCCACTTCATTCATGAAGCTTATCTTGGTGGCAAGCATGGCGTTGGCCGCGTACTTGGTCAGTTCCGCAGAACGCACGTCCATGAAGATCATGCGGTCATGGGAGCGGTTGAACGGGTAATAAACCTCACGCAGCATCTCGGCAGCCTTGTCGCTGTCGGTACCAATCACAATTCGATCCGGTTTCATGAAGTCGTTGATGGCGGCCCCTTCCTTCAGGAACTCAGGGTTCGAGACCACATCGAAACCAAGCTCAAGATTGCGGCGATCGAGTTCGGACCGAACCGCGGCACGCACCTTGTCGGCTGTCCCGACTGGCACCGTGGACTTGTCCACCACTACCTTGTAATCGTCCATATACTGGCCGATGGATCGAGCCACCGCTGTCACGTACTGAAGGTCGGCAGAACCGTCCTCGTCGGGGGGCGTACCAACGGCAATGAACTGGAGTACACCGTGCTTGACCGCTGCTTCAGCATTGGTCGTAAACGACAGTCGCCCGGCGGCAACCGTATGCTTGACGATGGACTCAAGACCCGGCTCAAAAATAGGGATCTGGCCGTTTTCCAGCTTTTCAATCTTGGCCTTGTCGACGTCCATGCAGAGCACATTGTGGCCGACGTCCGCCAGGCACGCGCCTGTGACCAATCCAACGTAACCGGTTCCGAAAATCGTAATATTCATTCAATCAATCCTGCCATGGTGAGAGGCGTGGTGAGAGACGGACAAATTCTGCCCTCACACTGTAGAGCTCTTTTTTTCCTGCCAGATCGCTTCCCACGCCAGCGCAGTGCTGACGATGGTA
Organism: Marinobacter sp. LA51; assembly: GCF_030297175.1. Taxonomy (NCBI): domain Bacteria; kingdom Pseudomonadati; phylum Pseudomonadota; class Gammaproteobacteria; order Pseudomonadales; family Marinobacteraceae; genus Marinobacter; species Marinobacter apostichopi. The sequence goes on from NZ_AP028070.1 coordinate 2,156,886, forward strand.
TCGAGATTGTCAAAATCTGGAGTCCAGCCCAGCGTCGCTTTGATACGGGTGTTATCGGCCATCAAGGCAGCTGGGTCACCCGCACGGCGACCAACCTGTTCAACTGGAAAATCAACGCCAGACTGCGCTTTGACCACATCGATCACCTCATTAACGGTGAATCCGCGGCCGTATCCGCAGTTAAGAACGCTGGATTCGCCACCCTGCGCCATATAGTCCAGCGCCATCACGTGGGCCTTGGCGAGATCTTCGACATGGATGTAATCGCGGACGCAGGTACCGTCGCGGGTGTCGTAATCGGTTCCGAATACGCTCATGCCATCGCGCTGACCTGTAACGCATTCGCAGGCCACCTTGATCAGGTGCGTGGCCTCAGGGGTCGCCTGCCCTAACTTACCGTCAGGATTGGCGCCCGCCACGTTGAAATAGCGAAGAATCACATAGTTGAGATTGGAAGCCGCGGCCAGATCCATGATCATCCGCTCACTCATCATCTTCGAGGCGCCGTAGGGATTGATCGGCGCCAGCGGCAGATCTTCCGTCAGGACGGTCTGCTCAGGCATGCCATACACGGCCGCGGTGGACGAGAACACCATGTAGGGCACTTCGTACCGCTCCACCGCCTTGAGCAGATTCAGGGTGTTACGGGTGTTATTGCTGTAATACTTGAGAGGATTGGCAACCGATTCCGGGACCACAATGTTCGCGGCAAAGTGTAGCACTGCATCAAACTCATGCTTGGCAAACACATCGTCGATGGCGGCTTCGTCAGCCAGGCCCCCAACCACCAACTCACCGGCCGTAACCGCCCAGCGATATCCGGTCGACAGATTATCGAACACCACAATATCGTGGCCTGCCTGCGCCAACTGACGCACCACATGACTGCCAATATATCCGGCTCCGCCGGTAACCAATACCTTCATGCTGCTATACACCTTTCCCTGAAGATTGTTTCCGACCCTGCCGCCGTTCCTCGCGCCGGGCGCTGAAAAATTCGCTGATAATCCCGCTGCATTGTTGCTGCAGAACCCCCGCTACCGCCTCCACACTCCAATTCAGATGCGGCTCTTCCAACGTTCTTCTCGCCGACTCCACCGCACCAGCCTTGGGCTCGGTAGCGCCATAGACCAGACGGCTAACACGACTGTGTACGATAGCGCCAACGCACATCGTACAAGGCTCAAGTGTTACGTAAAGAGTAGCTCCGGACAAACGATAGTTGCCAACCCGGGCCGCGGCATCGCGCAGGGCTCGGATCTCGGCGTGGGCGGTGGGGTCACAGCCGGTGATCGGGGCGTTGAATCCAGCCCCGACCTCCCGGCCGTCAAGCACAACGATGGCACCTACAGGCACCTCACCAACCGATGCTGCCTGGGCAGCGAGCTCAAGCGCCCGCGCCATCCAGGCCTCATCGGTCATCTCGGTTCCGGCAGGCACAGGCATTTCTGCCCGCTTATTCCCATTCAATGGTGGCAGGTGGCTTGGACGAGACGTCGTAAGTCACCCGGGAAACACCAGAGATTTCGTTGATAATGCGGTTAGAGACGGTCTCCAGCAAATCATACGGCAGGTGAGCCCAACGCGCGGTCATGAAATCGATGGTTTCCACTGCACGCAAGGCCACGACGTACTCGTAGCGACGGGCATCACCGACAACCCCGACCGACTTGACCGGCAGGAACACGGCAAACGCCTGACTGGTCTTGTGGTACAGGTCTGCCCGGTGCAATTCTTCCAGGAAGATGGCGTCGGCCCGGCGCAGAATATCGGCGTATTCCTTTTTCACTTCACCCAGGATGCGAACACCGAGACCTGGTCCCGGGAACGGGTGCCGGTAGACCATATCGTACGGCAGGCCAAGCTCCAGGCCGATGCGACGAACCTCGTCCTTGAACAACTCGCGCAGGGGCTCAACCAGCTTCAGCTTCATGGTTTCAGGCAGACCACCAACGTTGTGGTGCGACTTGATAACATGGGCCTTGCCCGTTTTGGACGCTGCAGACTCGATTACGTCGGGATAAATGGTGCCCTGGGCCAGCCAGTTCACGTCCTTGATGGTGGTCGCTTCCTCATCGAACACGTCGATGAAGGTGTTGCCAATGACCTTGCGCTTCTGCTCAGGGTCATCGACACCCTTAAGCTTGGACAGGAACAGATCTTCGGCATCCACCCGAATCACTTTCACGCCCATGTTGCTGGCGAACATATCCATGACCTGGTCGCCTTCGTGCAGGCGCAACAGGCCGTTATCCACGAACACGCAGGTCAGCTGCGTGCCAATGGCCTTATGCAGCAGCGCCGCAGTCACCGAGGAGTCAACACCACCAGACAGGCCCAGCAGAACTTTATCGTTTCCGACCTGTTCGCGAATCTGACGCACTGCGTCGTCAACGATCTTCGCCGGTGTCCAAAGCGCTTCACAACCAGAAATGTTGTGAACAAAATGCTCCAGAATGCGCTTACCCTGCAGGGTGTGGGTGACTTCCGGGTGGAACTGCACACCGTAGAGGTTTCGCTCCAGATCCTGCATCGCGGCAATCGGCGCACTTTCGGTGGAGGCCAGCAGCTCGAAGCCTTCCGGCATCGCCACAACTTTGTCACCGTGACTCATCCAGACATCCAGCAGGGAGTCGCCGGTACCGGTCAGATGGTCGGTAATGTCCTGCAACAACGGGCCGGCGGCCCGAACTTTCACTTGGGCGTAGCCAAATTCCCGCTTCTCGGAGCTGGCTACCCGGCCGCCAAGCTGCTCTGCCATGGTCTGCATGCCATAGCAGATACCCAAAACCGGAATGCCCCGCTCAAACAGACCCTCAGGCGCACGCGGCCCACCCAATTGGGTCACCGATTCCGGACCGCCAGCCAGGATGATGCCCTTGGGATTGAAGTCATCCAGCTCTTCATCGGTAATATCAAACGCTTTGATTTCGCAGTAAACGCCAATCTCCCGCACGCGACGCGCAATCAACTGGGTGTACTGGGAACCGAAATCGAGAATCAGGATGCGGTGGTCGTGAATATTCTGGGCCATGAAGTCCTCGGGTCAGAAAAAGCAACGCGGCTCAGGGGTGAGCCGCGTCTGGATAAGGCAATGATCAACCGATACGGTAGTTGGGCGCTTCTTTGGTGATGGTCACATCGTGCACGTGACTCTCCCGCATGCCGGCGTTGGTGATGCGTACAAACTCCGGTTTGGTGCGCATCTCTTCCATGGTGGCACTGCCGGTGTAACCCATGGAGGCGCGCAGGCCGCCGACAAGCTGATGCACGATATTGCGCATCGGGCCTTTGCAGGCCACACGGCCTTCGATGCCTTCCGGAACCAGCTTCTCAATACCCTTGCTGGCGTCCTGGAAGTACCGGTCACTGGAGCCCTGCCCCATAGCACCGATGGAACCCATGCCGCGATAGGCCTTATAACTACGGCCCTGGAACAACTCGACCTCGCCCGGCGCTTCGTCGGTGCCGGCAAGCAGGCTGCCGATCATTACGCTGTGGGCGCCGGCTGCGATGGCTTTGGCAATATCACCTGAGAACCGGATGCCACCGTCAGCGATCAGCGGAACACCTCTGTCTTTCAGCGCTGCCGCCACATTGGAAACGGCTGAGATCTGGGGCACACCAATACCAGCCACGATTCTGGTTGTACAAATGGAGCCGGGGCCGATACCCACCTTGACCGCATCCGCACCTGCGTCCGCCAAGGCAATCGCGGCCTCGGAAGTGGCAATATTGCCGCCAATTATCTGCACTTCCGGGAAATTCTGTTTGGCCCAGCGAACCCGCTCAAGAACACCCCGCGAGTGACCATGTGCGGTATCGATAACAATGACGTCCACGCCGGCCTCGGCAAGGGCCGAAATACGGGCTTCGGTATCACCGCCGGTGCTCACCGCTGCCCCGGCACGCAGACGACCTTGATCGTCCTTGCATGCCAGCGGATAGTCCTTCGCCTTCTGGATATCCTTGACGGTAATCAGGCCGCGCAGTTCAAAGTTGTCATTAACAACCAACACCTTCTCGATGCGATGACGGTGAAGCAGCTCTTTAACGTCATCCAGGCTGGCACCCTCTTTCACCGTTACCAGCTTATCCTTGGGCGTCATGATGTCCCGAACCGGAGTATCCATACGGCTTTCGAAACGAATGTCGCGACCGGTCACAATTCCAATCAGATCGTTGCCATCAACCACTGGCAAACCGGAAATGCTATTTGCCGTTGTAATATCCACCAATTCCCGCACAGTGGTATCCGGGGCAACGGTGATCGGATCCTTAACCACGCCGCTCTCAAACTTCTTCACCTTGCGGACTGCAGCTGCCTGCTGTTCAACCGTCATATTCTTGTGCATGATGCCAATACCGCCTTCCTGAGCCATGGCAATAGCCAGCTCGGCATCAGTCACTGTGTCCATAGCAGACGACAGCAGCGGGATATTGAGGGTAATCCCCTTGGTCAACTGCGTTTGCAGGCTGACTTCGTGAGGTAGAACTTCGGAATATCCGGGGACCAGCAAAACATCATCAAATGTGAGGGCTTCTTCGGCAATTCGCAGCATTGGGATCCGCCTTTTGAACGTGCTAAGTTGGGAGATTACCTGCTGTACTCGCGGCGGCACAGCAAAGCAAAATCCTTAATCGATCCATTATAAAGGGGCGTATCAAGACAGTAAACCGCACCTTTTTTAAGGTACGATTGCATCCTCTTGAATTCTGTCATTTTTTATCCTTCTGATTTTCGGCTATTGCGTATGGATGACTACCGCTCACCCCGGACACCCCCAACTTTTCAGGACACCAGGCCGCGAGCCCTCAGTGTCAGCGAACTGAACCACCAGGCCCGACACCTTCTGGAATCCAGCTTTATGCAGGTGTGGGTGGAGGGTGAGATCTCGGGCCTGTCCCGACCCTCTTCGGGCCACTGGTACTTTTCCCTGAAAGATCGCAAATGCCAGGTTCGCTGCGCAATGTTCCGGGGTTTTAACCAGCGCATTCGCGAAATACCAAAGGAAGGCGACCAGATCCGAATTCGCGGCAAGGTCACCCTGTACGAGAACCGCGGTGATTTTCAGATCATTGTCGAGCATCTGGAACCGGCGGGACTGGGTGAACTTCAGCAGGCCTATGAAGAACTGAAGCGCAAATTGCAGGGCGAGGGTCTGTTTGACGCCGCCAGAAAGAAACCGCTTCCACCCACACCCAGGCACATCGGCGTTGTCACCTCGCCGACCGGCGCCGCCATCCACGATATCCTGACGGTACTGGCCCGCCGCTGCCCCGCCATTCCGGTTACGCTCTACCCGACTGCGGTTCAGGGCAAGGCCGCAACCGGCGACATCGTTCAGGCCATTGAGCGAGCGCAGAGCCACGGCGTGGCCGATGTTCTGATCATTGGTCGGGGCGGCGGTTCCCTCGAAGACCTCTGGTGCTTCAACGAAGAGGTGGTGGCACGCGCCATTGCCAACTGCCCGATCCCCACGGTCAGTGCGGTCGGCCACGAGGTGGATGTCACCATCGCCGATTTCGTTGCTGATCTGCGCGCACCAACCCCCTCTGCGGCGGCCGAAAAGATCTCTCCGGATCAGCGGGACTGGCTGCGCCAACTCAACGAACGCGAACTCCGGCTGGCGAATGCCGCCCGGCGCGCGCTGAAGCGATTCGGCACCGAACTGGAGCATCTGGGCGCGCGACTCAGGGACCCGCGGCGCGACCTACTCGAAAAGGCTCAGCGGATGGATGATCTGGATCTGCGCCTGATGCAGGCCATCAGTCAACGTCTCGGGGGGCTGACCGTGCACAGTGAAAACCTGGGGCAACGGCTGATGACGCAGTCACCGGGGCGCCGGCTCGCAGATAGCCAGAATGCCTTGGCGCGCGTTTCGGAAAAATTGAATTCAACTATCCAGATGCAACTGAAGCAGCGCCAGGATCAATTTGAGCACGTCGCCCAAACACTCAACTTGGTTAGCCCCCTGGCCACCCTGGGGCGCGGTTACGCCATCGTTCGCGATGCCGACGGCAACATTGTGCGCGACGCCTCAGGCCTTGCCCCCGGCGACCGGATCAACGCCCGAACAGCTCGGGGCGAGATCGCCGCGGACGTCACCGGCGTTGAGTTGCCAGCCGAATAACCAGCGCAGATCACGACTAAGCCAATGGTCTACTAGTCCATGATTTCAAACGGCCTAGAGTTGTTACGTCAGTCAATAAAACAACAATAGGCCCAGTGAGGTGGAACGCATGGACTACCACTCAGAATTTCGCCGGTCGATTCACCGGCGGGAAGACTTCTGGCGCGAGCAGGCGGAACAGATTGAATGGATTCAGCCCCCCGGGACCATCTGGACACCCACCGATAGCGGCCAGGGCCAGTGGTTTCCGGACGGCATCCTGAACAGTTCCGATGTCGCCCTGGACGCCAACATCCGTGCCGGACGTGGCGACCAGACCGCACTGATCTACGATTCCCCGGTTACCAATACCCAGCAAACTTTCTCGTACAACGAACTGACCGACTCCGTGGCCAGGTTTGCCGGCGCGCTCAAGAACCAGGGCATCGAAAAAGGCGACCGGGTGATCATCTACATGCCGATGATTCCCGAGGCGGTGATCGCCATGCTGGGGTGCGCCCGCATCGGCGCGGTTCATTGTGTTGTTTTTGGTGGTTTTGCCGCCCATGAGCTAGCCGTGCGGATTGACGATGCGTTACCCAAGGCGGTGGTCACCGCCTCCTGCGGCATCGAAATCAATCGGGTGATCGAGTACAAGCCCCTGGTCGACAAGGCTATTGAGCAGGCGGCTCACAAGCCCGAGCATTGCATCGTGTACCAGCGCCCTGAGGCAAAAGCGCAGTTACAGTCCGGGCGTGACTGGGACTGGAATAAGCTCATGGCCAAGGCCCAGCCAGAGCAGCCGGTGCCGGTGAAATCCACCGATCCGCTGTACATCCTTTACACCTCAGGCACTACCGGTAAGCCGAAGGGCGTGGTCAGGGACAATGGCGGCCACGCTGTCGCCCTGAACTACAGCATGAAGCTGGTTTACGATGCCAATCCCGGCGACGTTTACTGGGCTGCTTCGGATGTAGGCTGGGTGGTGGGCCACAGCTACATTGTCTACGGCCCCCTATTCGCAGGCTGCACCACCATTCTCTACGAAGGCAAACCGGTAAAAACCCCGGATGCCGGTGCGTTCTGGCGGGTGGTTCAAGAGCATCAGGTGAACCTGCTGTTCACAGCACCGACCGCGTTCCGTGCCGTGCGCAAGGAAGACCCTGAGGCCGACCAGCTCGGCCAGTACGATATCAGCTCATTGAAGCGCATCTTCCTGGCGGGCGAACGGCTGGACCCGCCGACCTATGACTGGCTCCGTGAACACACCAACCTGCCCATTCTTGATCACTGGTGGCAAACCGAAACCGGCTGGGCAATCTGCTGCAATCCGGTGGGCATCGAAATGATGCTCACCAAACCGGGCTCGGCCACCGTACCCTCACCAGGCTTCGATGTGCAGGTTGTCGACCCGAAAGGCCAGCAAATGCCCGCAGGCGAACAGGGCCAGATAGCGGTCAAACTCCCCCTACCACCAGGCTGCCTGCTGACCGTCTGGGGTGACGACGAACGGTTCCACAAGAGCTACCTGGCCCCTATCCCCGGCTTTTACAGCTCCGGCGACGGAGGCTTTGTTGACGAAGATGGCTATGTCTTTGTCATGGGCCGCACCGATGATGTCATCAACGTTGCAGGTCACCGGCTGTCCACGGGCGAAATGGAAGAGGTGGTTGCCTCGCATCCTGCTATTGCCGAATGCTGCGTCGTTGGTGCCCATGACGACATGAGAGGCCAGGTACCGGTGGGGCTGGTACTGATCAAAGACGGTGCAACCATTGAGCACGACGAGCTTGAAGACGAGCTGATCGAGATGGTTCGGGACAAAATTGGTGCTATAGCCTGCTTCCGCCGGGCCATGGTGGTTGAGCGGCTGCCCAAGACCCGGTCTGGCAAGATACTGCGCCGGGTCATCCGACAGATTGCCGACGGCGAAGAGTACACGGTGCCAAGCACCATTGATGACCCCGCTATACTGGATGAGATCAGCACGCAGTTCCGACGCTGACCCTGAGCCAGGAAAAGAACTCCGGGCCTTACCCAAAGGCCCGGAGTGTCCCTATGCCCGCACTGGCCAACCACCTGTTTTTTAACCAGTAAAGACCCTAAAAACGGGTTTAAAAAAAGCGTTGACGCCCCCCAAACTCGGTCTATACTGAAATTGCTGTGAAAATACAGCGGTATTTGGTGAATGCGCTATAACGTCCTGCCCACGTGCTCTTCGTTGCTCTTTCCTCAGTACTCTCTGGATTTCTCAGCGTTGATTCCAAACGGAATATGAAGGTCCCGTGAGGGCAAATTACAGAAAGACAGGAAAGATCAATGTCCGATACAAAAACTGGCCACGTTAAGTGGTTCAACGAGTCCAAAGGCTTTGGCTTTATCGCTCAGGATGGTGGCAGTGACGTGTTTGTTCACTACAGTGCAATCAACGCAAGCGGTTTCCGCACCCTGACCGAAGGCCAGCAGGTGCAGTTTACCGTTACTCAGGGCCCGAAAGGTCCTCAGGCGGAAAACGTAACCCCGGTCTAAGGTTACTGCTTCCGCCCTCTGCCCCTCACGGGCAAAGGGAAATCATTAAGCCGGCACCCTGTGCCGGCTTAATACGTTCTGTCCCGGTCGTTTCGCTCAGACCTCAGCTGCCTGCCGGTCCGACTGGCGCGCCTCCCCGGACGATCCGACCACCTGGGCAACGGCCGAGAACAGCGCCTGCAAAGTTGCCGAGGTCGTATCCTCCGCCAGGGCTGCAGCGCTGCAATGGGTCTCGTTGACCATCAGACGGATACAGGCCAGGGCATTGGCATTAGTGCCCTCGCCCAAGGCAAATTCGTCATAGGCCTCAACGGCAATGGCGATCCCGAAACGTTGTCCCAGGGCGTCTGAGACGGCTTCAACCGCGCCCAGCCCGCGGCCTTGAAGAGTTACTGGTTGCGCTTCAGCACCCACGGTCACATCGGCACGGACGCCATTGGCATCGCGGTGCAGGTCATAGCCGCGCAGCTCCCAGTCTTTGTGTACCTTGAGATAGCGCTCTTCAAATAAGCGGTGGATAGTCAGCGAATCGATTTCACCCCCGTTGGTTTCCGCCTCCCGTTGAACGGTCTTGCTGAACTCAATCTGCAGCCAGCGCGGCAAGCTGATGTTGTAGTCCCGCTCAAGCACATAGGCCACGCCACCCTTGCCCGACTGACTGTTGATTCGCACGACTTCCTCATATCGACGACCAACATCAAACGGATCAATGGGCAGGTAGGCCACATTCCAGGTCTCGCCTTCGGTGCGGCGGGCCAGGCATTTGCGAATAGCATCCTGATGACTGCCCGAGAACGCGGTAAACACCAATTCGCCGGCGTAGGGATGACGGGGATGGGTGGAAATTTCGGTACAGGCTTCAACCACCTCGGTGATTTCGGCCATCCCGGACAGATCCAGTGTCGGGTCAACGCCCTGGGAATAGAGATTCATGGCCATGGTGACCAGATCCATATTGCCGGTCCGCTCACCGTTACCCATCAAGGTACCTTCAACCCGGTCAGCACCGGCCATCACCGCCAGTTCGGCGGCAGCCACCCCGCAGCCCCGGTCGTTATGGGTGTGAACGCTGATGCTCAGATGCTCGCGGCGCTGGATGTTATCGCAAATCCACTCGATCTGGTCGGCAAACACGTTCGGCGTTGCCATTTCCACGGTCGCCGGCAGGTTGATAATGACCGGCTGACCCTGGTCCGGGCGCCAGACCTCGGTCACGGCGTCCACCACTTCGGCCGCAAAATCCAGTTCGGTGCCCGTGAAGCTTTCTGGCGAATACTGGAAGGTCCACTCAGTTTCCGGCGCCCTGGCTGCCAAATCTCGCACGTGGATCGCACCCTTGACCGCGATCTCGCGAATGCCGGTCCGGTCCAACCCGAACACCTGCTCCCGCTGCACCGTGGAGGTGGAGTTGTAGACATGGACAATCGCCTGTTTGGCGCCTTTGAGAGCTGCGTAGGTGCGCTCAATCAACTCAGGACGAGCCTGGGTCAGCACCTGAATCTTGACGTCGTCGGGAATCCGGCCTTCATCAATCAGTTTCCGGCAAAAATCGAAATCCGGCTGACTGGCTGACGGGAAACCGATTTCAATCTCTTTGAAGCCCAGCTTCACCAGCAGATCAAACAACCTCTGCTTTTGCGCAACGGTCATCGGCTTAACCAGCGCCTGATTACCGTCCCGAAGATCGACAGCACACCAGGTGGGTGCCTTCTCGATAACTTGGTCAGGCCAACGCCGATCGGTCTTCCTGACGGGCTTGAACGCAGCGTATTTACGATAATCAAAAGCCATCTCAATCAATCCTTGCGGTTGCCGGTGAAACATCATGCAGTGCCCGACAGTGTAACGCTGATCTTCGGGCACGAGATTGCTAATTACGCTCTATATAGCTATTTTTAGCTATATTCAGCTATTAACTCTAAAAATTGAGCAACACCATGCCAGAAAACAACGCAACGCTTGTTAAAATCGATAAAACCGACCGAAAAATCCTTGAGCAGGTACAAAACAACGGCGCCCTGACCAATCAGGAACTGGCCGACAAAGTGGGCCTGTCCCCCTCCCCCTGCCTGCGCCGGGTGCGGGCACTGGAAGAGGCCGGGGTCATCGTCCGGACCGTCACTATCCTGGATCACAAGAAACTGGGACTGTCGCTCACCGCCATCATCCTGATTGGCATGGACCGGCACACGCCGGAACGGTTCTCCGCCTTTGAGGAGAAGGTATCGGCGTATCCGGAAGTGCAGGAGTGCTACCTGATCACGGGCCAGGATGCGGATTACATGCTCAAGGTGGTGGTGCCGGACATGGACCATTACCACCATTTCCTGCTCAACCGGATTACCCGCATTCAGGGAGTCAGCGGCGTGCATTCCAGCTTCGTGCTAAGGCGGGTGCTCGACTCCACTGCCCTGCCCCTGGGCTACCTGTCCTGACCCGGAAGCGAGCCACACTGAATCCACCAAAAACCATGAAACAACATCATCGGTTTCATCGGTGACCACCTGTACCTTAAGGCAGAGGCTCCGTACAATAACCGGCACTTAACACTCTACAACTCCTTCTCGGGCAAACGATGGCCAAGCGTGGTCTCGAGCCCCTGATAACCCCTGATTGGAACCAAACGGAAGACACGATGCGAGCAAGCCGTTACCTGATTGCAACCCAGAAAGAGACCCCGGCAGACGCCGAGATCATCAGTCATCAGCTCATGCTCCGCGCCGGCATGATCCGAAAGCTTGCAGCCGGCCTGTATACCTGGCTGCCGATGGGCCTGCGAACCTTGCGCAAAGTAGAACGGATTGTTCGTGAGGAAATGGACAAGAGCGGTGGCCAGGAAGTCCTGATGCCCGCCGTGCAGCCGTCAGAGCTTTGGCAGGAGTCCGGCCGCTGGACCCAATACGGCGGTGAGCTGCTGCGAATGCAGGATCGGCATGGGCGCGATTTCTGCTTCGGTCCGACTCACGAAGAAGTCATCACCGACCTGATTCGCAATGATCTGAAAAGCTACAAGGAACTGCCGGCAAACTTTTACCAGATTCAGACCAAGTTCCGGGACGAACGTCGGCCACGTTTCGGCGTGATGCGCGCTCGCGAGTTCGTCATGAAGGACGCCTATTCCTTCCACCTGAATGCCGAGTCACTGGATGAGACCTACCAGGAAATGCATCAGGCTTATTGCGCAATCTTCGATCGCCTGGGCCTCGACTATCGCCCGGTTCAGGCCGATTCCGGCGCCATCGGTGGCAGCGCCTCGCACGAATTCCACGTGCTGGCCTCCTCTGGCGAGGACGCCATCGTGTTCAGCTCCGACAGCAACTACGCTGCCAACATTGAAAAGGCAGAAGCAGTAGCCCCGGCCGGAGAGCGCGCCGCGCCAAGCGAAGACCTGAAGGAAGTCTCGACCCCGGGACAACGCACCATCGGTGCCATCGCTGAATTCCTGAACGTCGACGCCACTCGCACGGTCAAAACCCTGCTGGTCAAATCCGAGCCGGATGAAGACGGCAACAGCGGTCTTGTCGCCCTGATTCTGCGCGGCGACCACACCCTGAACGAGATCAAGGCGGAGAACCTGGCGGGCATCGCAGAACCGCTGACCATGGCAACCGATGAGGAAATCGAAGCGGCTATCGGCTGCAAGCCTGGCTCTATCGGCCCCGTGAACCTTTCAGTGCCGGTGATCGCGGACCGAAGCGCCGCCCACCTTGCCGACTTTGTTTGTGGCGCCAATAAGGATGATTTCCATCTGACCGGCGTGAACTGGGAGCGGGACGTACCGCTGGATCGTGTTGAGGACCTTCGCGACGTGGTTGAAGGCGATCCGAGCCCAGATGGCAAAGGCCACCTGGAAATCCGTCGGGGCATCGAAGTAGGTCACATCTTCAAGCTTGGCAACAAATACAGCAGCGCCATGAATGCCACGGTGCTGGACGAAAATGGCAAGAGCGCGGTACTCGATATGGGCTGCTACGGCATCGGCGTGTCCCGTATCGTTGCGGCCTCGATCGAGCAGAATCACGATGACAAAGGCATCATATGGCCAGACGCCATTGCCCCGTTCCAGGTTGCCATCGTTACCCTGAACGCCCATAAGTCTGAGACAGTCGCCGAAGCAGGCGACAAGCTGTACGAACAGCTGCGCCAGGCAGGCTATGACGTCTTGCTGGATGACCGGAACGAGCGCCCGGGCGTGAAGTTTGCTGACATGGAGCTGATCGGTATTCCGCACCGGTTCGTGGTTTCCGATCGCGGCCTGGCCGCGGGGACCCTGGAATACAAGGGCCGCAGGGACGCCGAAAAGCAGGATCTTCCGATCGAGGAAGCCCTGCCTTTCCTGATCAATGCGTCTCCGCGCAAAGGGCTCTGAGTCCGATAGTCTCAGAAGGCACCAGGGCAGACCGCGACGGTCTGCCCCGCACTTTTCAACTTGCCAACTATTCGCACTTCCCTATCTGTCTAACCGCTCCCAGCACGCGCGACACGCTCACCAGCAGGCGAATTAGCTGACGATCCCGGGCTCCATCTCCAGCTCCACCCCGAACTTGTCCTGCACCGATGCCCGTATCTTGGCGGCCAGCTCCAGGATATCCCGTCCGGTACCGCCAGAATGATTAATCAGCACTAGCGCCTGACGGTTATGAACGCCGACATTCTCGTTTCGGAACCCCTTCCAACCGCACTGATCAATGAGCCAGGCCGCGGCAAGTTTGACGCTGGAGCTCTGGGCGTAACCAACCATATCGGGATAGCGTGCCAGCAAATTCTCATAATCAGCGGACGGTACCACCGGGTTCTTGAAGAAGCTGCCGGCATTGGGGATCAATTCCGGGTCTGGGAGCTTGCGGCGACGGATCGCCATCACCGCAGTGGCAACATCCTTCACCGTCAACTCCGAGGGTGAGGTCCCAGCCAGATACTCCTCCAGATCCCGGTAGCCCAACTGCAAGGGCTTGCTGCGCGACAGCCTGAGCCGGACCTCGGTTATGACGTAGCGCCCCGGAGTACGCTTGAACAGGCTGTCCCGGTAGGCAAATTCACAGTCGTCACGGTCCAGGGTAATAACCTTACCAGCCTCACGATCCAGCGCCGTAACAGACACCAGTGTGTCACACAGCTCCACCCCGTAGGCGCCAATATTCTGTACCGGCGCCGCGCCCGCCGTACCGGGAATCAGGGCCAGATTTTCAATTCCACGGTAACCGGCGCCGGCGGCGTAAAGAACGGCCTCGTGCCAGTTTTCGCCAGCGCCGAGTACCAATGTGGCCTCCTGACCCGAAGCCTGCTCCCAGCGCCGACCACGCATGGCCATACGCACCACCAGCCCGTCGAAGTCGCCGTCAAACACCAGATTGCTGCCGCCACCCAGAATCAGGGTGCGGAGTTCCTGGCGCTCGGCCCAGGCCAGGGCCTCAGCAAGCTCTTCGGCATTCTCGACCTCAAGGTAGTAACGGGCAAAGGCTGCCACTCGCATCGTATTGAGCTCAGCCAGCTCGACAAATTCCAATGGTTGCGTGTTCAGGCTCAAGCCAGACGCTCCCGGATATCGGCCAGCAGACCCTCGCCTGCCTCGTGGATCAGATCCAGTACGAACTCAAAGCCGTCCGGGCCGCCGTAGTAGGGGTCGGGAACTTCCTGGTGGCGAGACCGCCCGTAACTGAGGAACAGTTCCGGGCGGGTGCCGCCACTCTGGCGCCAGATGTCGGTGACATCAGCCAGATTCTGCTGATCCATCACCAGCACATAATCAAACTCATCGAGATCGTCCGCCACAAATTGCCGGGCTCTCAGGTCACTGATGTCGATGCTGCGCTTGCGGGCGGCCTGTATCGCCCTGGAATCGGGCGCCTTGCCGATATGCCAATGGCCTGTGCCGCAGGAATCGATCTTGATGAAGTCCTCAAGGCTCGAGTTCTCTACCAGTGACCGAAACACGCCTTCGGCACTGGGCGAGCGACAGATGTTGCCCAGGCAGACAAACAGCACATTCACTTGCTTCGACATCATACGCTCCTCGTTTCCAGCCATTCCCGGATGCGCTCCAGATCGGCTTCGGTATCAACGCCGGCGGGTGGCTTTTCAGCGGCTACGTCCACGTGGATACGGGCACCGTTGTACAAAGCCCGCAACTGCTCCAGAGACTCCGCCTTTTCGGTAGGTGCCGGCGCCCAGTTCACGAACTGCTCCAGAACATGGGCCCGGTAGCCGTATATGCCGATATGACGGAAATAATCGACACCGGCCGGCATGGGTGCATCGTGGCCGCTCAGTGGGCCACCGCCCATCCAGGCATCCCGTGGCCACGGAATCGGCGCCCGACTGAAATAGTGGGCCATGCCCTGGTGGTCGAACACCACTTTCACGGCATTAGGGTTAATCAACTGATCAACATCGTGGATTCGCTCGCACAGGGTGGCGATGGCGGCATCGGGGTAGAATTCCAGATTGTCTGCTACCTGATTGATCAGCACCGATGGAATCAGGGGCTCATCACCCTGCACGTTGACCACCCGGTGATCGCCTTCCAGGTCGAGCTTTCGCGCCACTTCTGCCAGCCGATCAGTGCCACTGGCATGGTCCGGCGATGTCATCACAACATCGGCGCCAAAGCGCTCGCAAGCTGCGCGAATACGGTCATCATCGGTGGCCACCACCACCCGATCAGCACGGCTCGCCAGTGCCCGTTCGTAAACATGTTGAATCATCGGCTTGCCCACGATGTCCGCCAACGGCTTGCCGGGCAAACGGCTGGAGGCATAACGGGCTGGGATAACCACAGAGAAAGACATGAGCGGAAGTATCCTGAAACAGTGACTTAGCGCTTATCGAGGCGCTCATCGGTAGTGAGCGTACGAGCTTCACTGGATAGCATGACCGGTATCCCCTCGCGAACGGGGAACGCCATGGCGTCCTGGTAGCAAACCAGCTCGGTTCGAGCCTCGTTGAGTTTCAGATCGCCCTTGCAGACCGGGCACGCCAGCATTGCCAGCAGTTTTTTATCCATGATGTCCCATCCAGGGTTAAGAGATTAACTGTTCGGAACTCTGCCCAATGCGGGAGATCACCGAACGTGAAAATTCATCCGACAAACTGGCCTGTACGGAAAAAACCCAGGCGTTGTCTGGCGCAAACGGACGGCATTTCACCGCATCCTTGGCAGTCATCACCACCCACTGGCCCGTTTCCGCAGCCAGGTCGCTGGCCTTGAAATTATGATGATCCGAAAACGGTGCCTCGGTGACCGTGGCCCCCAAGTTTCTTAGTGTATCGAAAAACCGTCCAGGATTGCCGATTCCGGCAACCGCTCGCACGGCCTGCCCCTGCAAATCGGTGATTGGCCGCGCCTGCCCGGATTTCAGGTTAACCAGCGTCGATGGCTCAAGCGCCATGGTGTGGATTTCCGGATGCTCAATATTGTCGAAGGCGTCGAGATGCTGGCCGGCCTCAAACTCGCCACCATTCACCACCACAAAGTCCACAGAAGACAGGCGCGAAACAGGCTCACGTAGGGGGCCGACGGGAATTACGGCGCCATTGCCCGCACCACGGGCACCGTCGAAGACCGCCAGCTCGACATCTCTCGGTAAGGCATAGTGCTGCAGGCCATCGTCGCAGACGAGAATATCGCCAAGCTTCTGATCCAACGCCCAAAGCGCACCGCGGCGGCGAATGGGATCGACCACCACTGGAACACCGGTTGCTTGCGCCAGCATCACCGGCTCATCGCCCATTTCGGAGGGTTTGCTGTCGGCACTGACCAGTGCCGGGTAGTGCGGGGACTTGCCGCCATACCCGCGACTGATGATAGCTGGGCGCCAACCCGCTGTCCGAAGCTCGGCGACCAGCCAAGCAGTAAGAGGGGACTTTCCAGTACCGCCCGCGGTGATATTGCCCACCACCACCACCGGGACCGGCAGCGCTTCATTTCTCGCCTCCCAGGCCTTACGACGCCGGGAGGCAGCCACCGCCTGGAACAGCCAGCTCAGCGGAGCCAGGGGCCACAACGGGCGCGACTTGCCATACCAGAGCCGGTCAATCAGCGAGCTCATACCGATTCGCTGAATTGCATCTGATGCAGCTGGGCGTAGGCACCACCGGTCTTCAGCAGCTCGTCGTGCCGCCCGGATTCAACAATTCGGCCGTTGTCCATCACCAGGATTCGGTCGGCTTTCTCAATGGTGGACAGACGGTGCGCGATGACCAGGGTGGTCCGGCCCTTCATGACCATTTCCAACGCTTCCTGAATGTGACGCTCAGACTCGGTATCAAGCGCCGAGGTGGCCTCATCAAGAATCAGAACCGGCGCGTTCTTGAGCAGCGCCCGGGCGATGGCCAATCGCTGGCGCTGACCGCCCGAGAGCATCACGCCGTTGTCACCAATCATGGTATCCAGCCCCTCGGGCATCCGGTCGATAAACTCAAGGGCATGGGCCTTGGCCGCAGCCTCCCGGATCTCCTCGCGACTGCAATCCCGCAAGGCACCATAAGCGATGTTGGCCGCAATGGTGTCGTTGAACAGCACAACGTTCTGGGTTACCAGGGCTATCTGCGAGCGCAGGGCTTTCAGGGAATAGTCCCGCAACGAGTGGTCGTCGATCAGGATATCGCCACCGGTGTACTCGTAGAAGCGTGGCAACAGGCTAACCAGTGTGGACTTGCCGCTGCCGGAGCGGCCCACCAGCGCGACACTCTGACCTGCTGGAATATCGAGCGTGATGCCCTCGAGCACGTTGTCGAGCTGATCCCGGTACCGGAACGATACGTCCTCAAACCGGATGTTACCTTCCACTCGTGACGGCGCGTAGGTGCCTGGATCCTGTTCGGGCTGCTCGTCCATGGTTTCGAACACATCGTAGGCGGCGGCCAGGCCTTTCTGGATCTTGGCGTGCACCGAGGTGACCTGGCGGATCGGTTTCGCCATGGTGGTCGCAGCGGTAATGAAAGCGACCAGCTGGCCTGTGGTCATGCCACCCCGAATCTCCGGCGCCAACATGGTCCACACCAGCGCTGCGATAGCGATGGCTACCAACACCTGAATTACCGGCACACTGATAGCCTGGGTCGAAGCCATCTTCAGGCTCTGGGTAAGGTTGCGATCGTTGACCTCACGAAATCGCTGCTGCTCGTAGTCTTCGCCACCAAAAGTCCGGACTACGCGATAACCGGCAATGGATTCAGAGGCCACATGGGTAATGTCGCCCATGGAGCCCTGAATGCGCTTACTGATTCGACGGAAACGCTTGCTGGCATAGCTCACCACAGCGCCGATGACCGGACCAACCGCAAGAAAGATCAATGTGAGCACCCAGTTGGTGTAGAGCATGAAACACAGCAGACCAATAATGGTCAGCCCTTCCCGGAGCGTGATGGTAACTGCGTTGGTGGTGGCTTCTGCTACCTGCTCCACGTTGAAGGTCAGCTTGGACACCAACCGACCGGCAGCGTTGTCATCAAAATAACGGGACGGCAGGGACAGCAGGCGGTCGAAGACATCGTTTCGCAGCACGTTGATGACGTGGCGGCCAACGTAACCGATGAAGTACTGGCTCATAAACGTACCCACACCACGAAAGGCAAACACCCCCACGATCAGCAGTGTGAGCATGATCCGGTTGCCCTCAGTCGGGTTTTCGATGGCGGCAATCACATATTCCATGGCGGCCGCCATGCCGGTGGAGGCCGCCGCATAAATGACGTTACCAACTACGGCGAGAGAAAACGCCAGCCAGAAAGGTTTCACGTAGGCCAGCAGGCGCTTGTAGGTTTCCCAGCTGCCGGAAGGTTGGGCGACGGGCCCCTGGGCCGGGAGCGGGTCTGGACTGCTCATTTTGTCTCCGCCTCCCGCTCAGTGGTGATGCTTAGTTTGGCAAAGCCGAGACGACCGGCGACGTCCATGGCACGAACCACAAACTCATGGGGGGTGCGGGCATCGGCGGTAATAATGAACGGCAGGGATTTGTCACCCTCCGCCAGCTCTTTCACACCCCTTTCCAGGGTTTCGCGGCGGTTGTTGACCAGGGCCTGGTCATTGAGCAGGTATTGGCCTTCGGCGTTGATCACCACATCAATCTGGCGAACCTCTGAAGGCGATACCGGCTCCCCGCTAGCCTCAGGCAATTCGACCTGGAGATGGCTCTCGCGGGTGAAGGTGGTTGAGACCATAAAGAAAATCAGCAGCAGGAACACCACATCGATCAGTGGTGTCAGGTCAACCGCGACTTCCTGACTTCTCTGGCGCTTGAACTTCACGGCGTTCAGGCTCCTTCCACGTCGATTTCGCGGTCTCCGTGCACAACCTCAACCAGCTTGATGGCCTCTTGCTCCATGCTGACCACCAATTCGTCGACACGACGAATGAAATAGCGGTGGGCAATCAGGGCCGGAATCGCAACGCTCAGACCCGCAGCCGTAGTAATCAGGGCTTCTGATATGCCGCCCGCCAGATTACCGGCATTGCCGACACCTGCCAGTTGGATCTCGGCGAACACCTTGATCATGCCGATCACCGTGCCCAGGAGACCAAGCAGCGGCGTGATGGTAGCCACCGTACCCAGCGGGTTCAGGAACCGTTCGAGGTCATGAATAACCTGGCTGGCTTCATGCTCAATACTTTCTTTCATGATCTCGCGACCGTGCTTGGCATTGAGCAGACCACCCGCCAGAACGCGGCCCATGGGAGAGGACCCCTGGAGCGCCTTCAGCTTACGGCCATTGAGTTCTTTTTTCTTGATCCAGCGCCAGAGCTCATTAAGGGTCTGGGATGGTGCCACCCTGGACGCACGCAAGGTCCAGAAACGCTCCAGGATAATGGCGAGGGCCAGAATGGAACACGCAACAATAGGCACCATCAAAATGCCACCGGCTTTTAACAGCTCGAACACGCTCGGTCTCCCTGATAGTTTACAAGCCGCGCTACTTTAGCATAGCTGTCGTAACAGGCCACACCCGTTATGTCACGGTATCGCACATTCGTCCCGGGCCTGCCCTTTCGCGCCAATCCAGAACGGTGTATCCAGGCGCTTCTCTTTGATGGTCAAGCGGTTATCTTCAATGGCTGCCACCAGCATTCCGGAACAGGCAGTACTGAACGCGCTCACGCCACGATTACGGTAGCGGGCCGTTACGCTGCTGTGAGGGTGCCCGTATCGGTGCCGGTAACCGGCGGAATAGATCACCACCTCCGGAGTTAAAGCTGATACCCACTGGGGCGAGGACGACGTCTTACTGCCATGATGAGGCGCAAGCACCAGCCGCGTCACATCCGCCGCCAAAGCCTCTCGCCTGCGCAGGTGGGCAAGATAGAGCGCCTCAGTTGCGGCACTGATATCTCCGGGTAGCAGCCACTCAGTACCAGATGGCGGATGCTCAATCCGCACCACGCAGGAGGCATCGTTGCCGGTACGCGAACCAATAGTGCGCCAATAGCGAATGTGCAGCCCTCCTAGCTCTTCCTTCGCCACCGCGCAGGGCTGCACGACAAGGCCGGACGCTTCGCCCAGCTTCTCGCGAACGGCCAACACCTCACCGGTAACCAGCTTTCCTATCTTGATAGACCTGGCCAACATGGCCAGGCCACCGGAATGATCACTGTCGGCATGACTGATCACCAGGGTATCGATACGGTGCACCCCCAGTGCTTTCAGATTCGGAAGCAAAGTCGACTCCACAGCCGAGAACACACCCGGTACGGCTGGTCCGGTGTCGTACAACAATACCTTGTCCTGATGCCGCACCAGTACCGCCAGGCCCTGCCCGACATCCCAGACTCGCACCTCTGGCTCAACCAGATAGGCATTGGGCCGCGGGGATGCGGGTGATTGAACCATTGCCAGCCAAACCACGAACAACAAACCGGCGCAAGTGCCACCTCCGGGCGTAGGCACTTTCACCAGCAACAGTACCAGTCCCGCCAGCCCAATCACCTCCCACGGCCCCACTTCAATGACCGGAGACGGCAATTCCGCCAGGTGCGTCAACGCCACCCAGAGCACTTCCATGAGTCCGTCACAGAACGGAACCACCACCTCAATTGCGGCCGGCACGATCGCCACCACCACAGCACCGCCAATCAGACCGGGCATAACCACCAGCGACACCCAGGGAATAGCCAACAAATTGGCCAGTCCGCCGATCAAAGGCTGGTCCTGTCCGAACACCTGCAGCAGTGGCCAGAGCCCGGCAAACAAGGCGCCCTGGGCCAGCAGAAGTGTCCCGAACCACCCCAGAGGCCGAAGCCCCGCTGCAAAGACCCAGATCAGAACGGCAACCGCACCAAACGACAGCCAGAAACCCTGATCCAGCGGCGCAAACGGATCCAGCAATAAAACCGCTGCCAAGGCCCAGATCCATGCCTGCCAGGCTGGAAGCTGACGCGCGAACAGCAACGACCAACCGCCCACCAACACCATGAGCAGCGCCCGTTGGGTTGGAACGGTAAACCCGGCCGTCAGGGCATAGACCAGACAACAGATCATTACCGCCGCAAAAAGACAGCGCCGCTGAGCAACCTCACCCAGCCAGGTCAAGGGCAATGCCAACAGGAGCCTTCGAACCAGAAAGCCGGCGCCGAGGGCAATCAACCCCAGATGCAGACCGGAGATGGCCACCAGGTGAATGGTGCCGGTGGCCTGCAAAACCTGCCAATGGACGGGCGTCAGATGCCCCCGATCACCCACCAACAGGGAGCTGATCAAGGGCCGATGGTCGGCACTGGCAAACCGATGCTCAACCCAACTTGCAATCCAGCGGTGTGCCTCGTGGTATCGGCACTTTAAGCTGCACACCACGGCCTGATCCGGAACTGCCTCCCGGACCGTCCCCGTGGCCCGGTAGCCTTTGCGAAAAAGCCAGTCTTCATAGCGAAATCCAGCATCGTTCAAGGTGCCGTGGGGACGCTTCAGGACCAGCTCGAGTCTCAAACGGCGTGATGGCAAACGGCGTTCGGCTTGTCCGTACCAGGCAAGGCGCAGAAGCTGTGGTAGCTTGACGGCTTGATTCGAGGAATGGGGGCGCTTGTGCCATTGAGTGACACAGAAACTGAAACGGAGACTGTTGAAGCTTCCGGGCGATGGGATGTCACAGACGTAGCCGGAAACCGACAGGCGTTGCCCTTCCATGCCCGCAGGCAATCTCTCAGCCAGACGACGGTCCGCGTGCCAGCTGGCCCAGGCCAACCCCATGATCAGGGCCATGCTCAAGACAGCGATACGGCGAAGTGGATACTGACGGGCTCGAAACGCAATGCAAAAAGCTGCAATAAAGCTCGCCACGATCCATTCCGGAGGTGGCAACATCGACAGCCAATACAGTAAGATAACGCCGCACGAGAAGGCGAATGCGCCCGCGACCGCTGAACCGCGCCCAGATGCGGACCCGGGTCGGGTAATTGAGTTTCCGGACAATCCTTGTCCTCCGGTTTGATGATCCACCGGCAGCATCCATGCTTCCGGAATTCACTCGCAAACAACAGGCAGAGCTTCCAATGCCAAAGAAGTTCATGAAACGCTATCTGCCAACACCAGAGAAGGTGCAAGCGATGAAATCGCTACGCTTTCTTGGCGATATCCTTCATGAACCCAATCTCTGGCACATCAACCGCCACAGCGTTGCCCGTGCGTTTTTGGTCGGCATCTGGTTCTGCTTTATCCCTATGCCCTTCCAGATGATCGGTGCTGCCTTGTTCGCGATCTGGTTCAATTCGAACCTACCACTGTCGGTGGTACTGGTCTGGATCAGCAACCCGGTGACCATGCCGCCAATTTTCTATTTCAACTACAAGGTAGGCGCCTGGGTCCTGAACCGGCCAGTCCTCAACTTCGAATTTGAGCTGTCCTGGGCCTGGATCAGCGAACGCCTGCTGGATATCGGAATTCCCCTGTATCTGGGCTCGCTGATGGTAGCCACAGTGTCCGCCTGCATAGCCTATCTGATCATCCAGTTCCTGTGGCGACGCAAGATACGCTCCGACTGGCGTTTGCGCCGTGGCCAACGGGCTGCTGATCAAACCTCCTGAACCAGCCGCCCCTGCTCCAGACGCAAGACCCGCCCCAGGCTTCGTGCCATCTTCATGTCGTGAGTAACCATTACGAACGAGATGCCCAGTTCATCCCGAAGCGACTCGATCAGTTTGCGTACGCCTTCTCCAGTATGCTCGTCAAGGTTGCCGGTCGGCTCATCCAACAGCACGCACTGGGGCTCATTCACCAGGGCGCGGGCGATAGCCACACGCTGACGCTCACCGCCAGACAACTCACCAGGTTTGTGGGCAAGCCTCTCCGCCAGTCCCACTTGGGCCAGAAAACCCTCCGCCTTTTCCTTGGCAGCGCTAACGGCCATACCACCCAGCACGCACGGCATCATCACGTTTTCCAGTGCCGGAAACTCGGGCAGCAGGTGATGGAACTGATAGACAAACCCGAGGTGCTTGTTGCGGAACCGGGCCCGCCCGGCCTCCGACAGCCGGTGAATATCGTTCCCGCAGATTGAAATTTGGCCCGAGGACGGCCGGTCCAGGCCACCGAGCAGGTTCAGCAGGGTGGTTTTTCCGGCACCACTGCTACCCACTATGGCCACCGTCTCTCCAGCCACCACCTGCAGCGAAATGTCCGAGAAGATTGTCAGCTTTTCCGGCCCCTCGCTGTAGGTGCGGGTAACCTGACGACAATCGATAACCGGCGCTGTTTCGTGCATGTTCCCGTTTTCCTTACTCATAACGCAGCGCCTCTGCCGGATCAACCCGGGAAGCCCGCCACGCGGGATAGATGGTCGCCAGCAGACTCATGGCAAGGCCGGCACCGCTGATGATAAACACGTCCTGCCATTGCAGCTGGGACGGCAGATAACTAATGAAGTAAACATCGGCACTCAGGAACTGGTGCCCCAACGCCCCCTCCAGCCAGGAGATAAAGGCACTGATGTTAAGCGCGCCGACGATCCCCAAGGCAGTACCGATGAGCGTGCCGAACACGCCGATTACGGCGCCCTGCACCATGAAAATACGCATGATTCGCCCGGGTGTGGCGCCCATGGTTCTAAGAATTGCTATATCCGCGGTTTTATCGGTCACCACCATAACCAGGGTCGAGACAATGTTGAAGGCGGCAACCGCGACGATGAACATCAACAGCAGACCAATCATGGTCTTCTCCATGCGAATAGCCTGGAACAGGTTGCCATGAGTACGAGTCCAGTCGGAGATGTAGTACCGGCCCGGGAGCGAACGGGCGGCCTGCTCCGCCACCTTGGGCGCTGCGAACAGGTCATCCACCAGCAGTCGAACGCCCAGCGCCTTACCACCGGTGCGCATTAGCTTGGAGGCATCGTCCATGTGGATCAGGGTGTAATTCCCGTCAAGTTCAGCGCCAACGCTAAACACCCCCTTCACAGTGAACCGCTTCAACCTCGGCAAAACACCGGCTGGCGTTACCGAGGCCTCGGGCAGCACCACCGTAACCTTGTCGCCCAATTTCAGGCGCAAGCTGGCAGCCATCAGTCGGCCGATAATAATGCCGAACTCACCGGATTTGAGGTCGTGCAGACTGCCATCGACCATGTGCCGTTCGATAATCGATACTGTTTTTTCCTGCTCCGGCAGGACGCCATTCAGCAGCACCCCGCGAACGTTGCCGCCACCGGTCACCATGCCCTGCCCCTGAATAAACGGCGCCGCCGCCAAAACCCGTGGATGCTGTTGAACCTGCTCATCGATCGATTCCCAGTCCTGCAGCGGGCCGGAGCCTTCAATGACGGCATGAGGAACCATTCCGAGGATGCGTTGCTTGAGCTCCCGGTCAAAGCCGTTCATCACCGACAGAACGATGATCAACACCGCCACACCCAGCATCAGCCCGATCATGGAGGTCAGTGATATAAAGGAAATAAAGTGATTTCGACGTTTGGCCGCTGTGTAACGCAAGCCGATATAAAACGATAAAGGTCTAAACATGGGGAGGCGCCTGTCGCTACCTGCGGATCTGTCGTGGTCTGGTTTTCCCGACCGCCTTCCTGCGCATCGGGAAACTGCTAAACTATTCTCAAATAATGATAAATGAACGCTTCGGAGCCAGGATGACATCACCCAACAACCCCAGCGATCCAGCCGAGCAAAGCCTGGAACGTCGAGATTACTTCCGCATTGAGGACCGGATCGGTCTCGAAATCCGAAAGCTCTCGCCGATGGCGAACCCTGACGAACAAGCGTTTGGCGACGATCACCTGGAAAGCCTGAAGGCCGAGTACCGGCGACTGGACCAGGATGTCAGATCCCAGCTTGCCAGCCTCGCCGAGCGGGACCGCCTGCTCACCGGGCTAATTAAGTCCCTGAATGGCAAGCTCGATACGCTCGCGCGCATTATGGCCTTTGAGCAAAATCCGTTGCAACCGGAAGACTGGCAGGAAGTTACGCTTAGCGAGGGCGGACTCGCCTTCAGCGCCGCCCCGGAAACCTTCCGGACTGGTGACTTGCTTACCCTCCGGATGACTCTGCCCCCGGAGCTTTTTCAGCCCCGGGCGGTTGCCGAGATTATCCTTACCCACCCTGATAACGCTGGCGGTGTGCGTATCCACAGCCAATTCGTGAACATCCACGACAGCGACCGCCAGCAGATTGCGCGGCATGTGATGCGCTGGCAAATTCGCCAACGCAAAAAAGAATAAACTGCCGCACGTTTATGACTTTTCCCCGATGCAGAAAGACATTACGCTTTATCCACATCGATCCGATAACAATTTTCAGGCAAATCAGGCTCTAATGGAGAACAGTCAATGAAGAAAAATAACATGATGCTAAGTGCACTGGCTCTAACGGCTTTTATCCTGGCGCCGTCCGGCACCGTCGTTGCCGAGCAGATCACCATCCCGGTGGGCTCGCAGACGGATCGCGCAAGCATCAGCACTCCCCAAATCGGCATGAGCCAAACCTCTGTACGCGCCAAGTGGGGTGCCCCCATGGAAATCCAGGGACCGGTTGGTGAGCCGCCCATCAGCCAATGGTACTACCAGGACTTCATCGTCTACTTCGAAAATAACCGCGTGTTGCACACAGTACTCAAGCCCAAGCGCTGAACTCTGTTACAGTCCAACAACCTGTACGGGCATGCCATTGCTGGCATCGCCCCTGATGTTTTAACGCCTGTTTTGGTTAGAATGGCGGCTTTTACGATTTAAGGTGGCAGTAAAGTGACATCCAGACGTGTGATGCCCGCGGAATGGGCTCCGCAAAGCGCAGTAATGCTGACCTGGCCGCATCCGGGAACGGACTGGGCGGCTGTTCTCGACCAGGTTGAACCCGTCTTCATAGCGATTGCTGAAGCGGTGCTGCGTTTCGAGCATCTGCTGATCAGCTGCGAACATGTGGTTCGAGTCCAGGAACTGGAGCAGACTCTGAATCGCTTCGCCCGCGAACAGGGCCTGCCGGGACGGGCCGTGTGCGTTCCTGCCCCCGCCAACGATACCTGGGCCCGGGATCATGGCCCGCTGGCGGTGCAGAAGGACGATGGTTTGACCCTGCTGGACTTTCGCTTCAACGCCTGGGGCGGGAAATTCCCCTGGGAAAAAGACGACGCCCTCAATCGACACCTGGCCAATGCCGGCGCTTTTGGGACCACCCCCCTGGAAGCGGTGGATTTCATATTGGAGGGCGGCTCTATTGAATCCGATGGTGAAGGCACATTGCTCACCACCAGCGAATGCCTACTGACACCGACCCGTAATCCGGCCCACGATCGCGCTGCTATCGAACAGTTGTTATTCGACCATCTAGGTGCCGACCGAGTGCTCTGGCTCAACCACGGCTTCCTGGCTGGCGACGATACCGACAGCCACGTTGATACCCTGGCTCGGTTCTGCAGCCCGGACCGTATCTGTTACGTAGCCTGTGATAACCCGGAAGACGAGCATTTTGGCGCCCTATCAGCCATGGCCGAGGAGCTGCGGGAATTCCGCCAGCGCGACGGTTCGCCCTATCAGCTGACTGCCCTACCCCTGCCCGATCCGATTTATGACGACGAAGGCACCCGGCTTCCGGCCACCTACGCAAACTTTCTGATCATCAATGGCGCCGTGCTGCTGCCCATCTATGGCGCGTCACAGGATGAAGACGCCATTAGCATCATGGCGGACCTGTTCCCGGACCGGGAAATCGTGCCCATTAATTGTCGGGCGCTGGTCCTGCAGCATGGCAGTCTGCATTGCGTCACCATGCAAATTCCCGAAGGAGTTGTCGCCTCATGAGCAGCCGCCACGACAGTCAACTGTTGAACCTGGCCGCGATCCAGCAGGCATGCAGTTCCGATAAGGCAGCGAGTCTCGCTACTACCGAAAAACTGGTGCGCGAAGCCGTCGCTAATGGCGCCAACCTGGTTGTGCTACAAGAGCTTCACGCCACGCTCTATTTCTGCCAAACCGAAGATACCGATGTATTCGAGCTGGCCGAGCCGATTCCAGGCCCTACCAGCGAGCGCCTTTCCAGCCTGGCGAAGGAACTCGACGTCGTTCTGGTCGGCTCCATCTTCGAGCGACGGATGAATGGTGTCTACCACAACACCGCAGTGGTGTTTGAATCCGACGGTTCACTGGCGGGCATGTACCGGAAAATGCACATACCGGACGACCCGGGTTTTTACGAGAAGTTCTACTTCACCCCCGGCGATGCCGTATTCAACGATGGTCGCAGCGGCTTCACCCCAATTGAGACCTCTGTTGGCAAACTGGGCGTGCTGGTGTGCTGGGACCAGTGGTACCCCGAGGCTGCGCGCCTGATGGCGCTGGCCGGCGCCGAAATCCTTATTTACCCCACGGCCATTGGCTGGGACGTAACCGACGACCCAGACGAGCAGGCGCGTCAGCTTGAAGCCTGGGTGACGGTTCAGCGGGGCCACGCGGTCGCCAATAATCTGCCCGTGGTTGCCCCGAACCGGGTCGGCACCGAGCCGGATCCCTCCGGGCAATCGGATGGCATCCGTTTTTGGGGTAACAGCTTTGTCTGTGGCCCTCAGGGCGAATTCCTCGCCCGCGCCGACGAATCCAGCGAATGCATTCTGAGTGTCACCATCGACCGAACCCGAAGTGAATCGGTCCGCCGCATCTGGCCGTATCTGAGAGACCGTCGCATCGATGCGTACAGCGACATCCTCAAACGCGTAAGGGACTGATCCCGGAATGAAGAAACTGATTGATACCGTTGTTCACGAGCTGAACCAGATACTGCTTGGCAAGGATCAGCAAGTGCGTCTGGCCATGTGCGGCCTGTTGGCTCGGGGCCACCTGCTGATCGAAGATATTCCCGGGATGGGTAAGACCACCCTCTCGCATGCGCTCGCTAAAATCATGGGTCTGAGCTATCAGCGCATTCAGTTCACCAATGACTTGTTGCCCGCCGACGTGCTGGGCTATTCCATGTACGACAAGGAAGCCGGCAGCCTGGTGTTCCACCCGGGTCCGATCTTTGCCCAGGTGGTGCTTGCGGACGAAATCAACCGGGCATCACCGCGCACCCAGAGCGCGCTGCTCGAAGCCATGGAGGAGCGCCAGGTTTCCATCGAGGGCGAGACACGCCCCCTGCCCCAGCCGTTTTTCGTCATTGCCACCCAGAATCCCATTGAACAGGGCGGCACCTTCCCGCTGCCCGAGTCGCAGCTTGACCGGTTTCTGATGCGCCTGCGCCTGGGGTACCCGGATCCGCGGGCGGAGCGGGAACTGCTGGAAGGCGAAGACCGCAAGGTAATGACCGACCGGCTCCAGGCCATGCTGCCGCAGGCGGAACTTGCAGAGCTGCAGAGTGCGGTCAGCCGGGTAAAAACCAGCCCTGCCCTGCTCGACTATGTCCAGCGCCTGCTGGAACAAAGCCGGCGCATGCCAGGACTGCTGTACGGTTTGTCTCCCCGCGCCGGCCTTGGCCTGGTGCGCGCCGCCAAGGCCTGGGCCCTGATGGAAGGCCGCCAACACGTGCTGCCCGACGACATCCAGACAGTGTTCCCATCAATTGCCGAACACCGCCTGGAACAGGGTGAATCCGGCAAGAGCGCCGAGCGGGTTCGACAACTTCTGGCGACCGTCTCTGTCCTTGAGTAAATAGCAAAGTTTTATAAGCGGAATTGGCCAAATCGAATGGCAGAAAGCACCATTCGTGTTAGCCTTTCGCCCTTTCTTGACAGAACTGGGCCCGGAAACGGCGCTCAACGTCGTACTGAATTTAGTGAGAGATAGACATGACCGATACCAAGCATTCCCGACTGATCATTCTTGGCTCTGGCCCTGCCGGATACACCGCGGCTGTATATGCAGCCCGAGCCAACCTGAACCCGACCCTGATTACCGGTATCGAAGTCGGCGGTCAGCTCACCACCACCACAGACGTGGACAACTGGCCCGGCGATAACGATGGTGTTCAGGGTCCGGAACTGATGCAGCGCATGCTCAAGCACGCTGAGCGCTTCGAGACCAGTATTGTCTATGACACCATCAATGAAGCCGACCTGCACAGCCGTCCGTTCCGCCTCAAGGGCGACAATGGTGAGTACACCTGCGATTCCCTGATCATTTCTACTGGCGCCTCCGCCATGTATCTGGGCCTTGAGTCGGAAGAGAAATTCAAAGGCCAGGGCGTATCGGCGTGCGCAACCTGCGACGGTTTCTTCTACAAGAAACAGAAAGTTGCGGTAATCGGCGGTGGTAACACGGCGGTCGAGGAAGCCCTTTACCTGTCCAACATCGCAGACGAAGTGACCCTGGTTCACCGTCGCGACAGCCTGCGCGCCGAGAAGATTCTCCAAGACAAGCTGTTCGAAAAAGCCGAGAACGGCAACGTGAAAATCGTCTGGGACCACACCCTGGATGAAGTGCTGGGCGACGCCACCGGTGTAACCGGCATGCGCATCAAGAGCACGAAAGACGATTCCACCCAGGAAATCGACCTGGCAGGGGTGTTCATCGCCATCGGCCACAAGCCCAACACCGACCTTTTCCAAGGCCAGCTGGATATGGAGAACGGTTACATCCGTATCCGCTCCGGTCTTGAGGGCATGGCAACCCAGAGCAGCATCCCCGGTGTGTTTGCTGCTGGCGACGTGGCCGACCACGTCTACCGTCAGGCAGTCACCTCGGCCGGCTTCGGCTGCATGGCCGCACTGGATGCCGAGAAATTCCTGGATCAGCAAGACTGAACTAAACTGACGCAAACGACTCAATAGTTTGCGGAGATTGGCGGGGTGAGTGGTCTTAGACTGTGCGGAGCCAGGGATGGCGGAGCCAAGCGTCCAGGGAAGGATTCACAGCGGGTCTAAGACCACTCGCCCCGCCGATCGATACTCCGATCACGAGCAATGCTGGCAATCTCTGACATTGGAGCAGGATGACCTCACTACCTTGGCTTGACCCGGACCAGCTCTGGTTCCCTCCTGTAGATGAAGCACTGGACGACCCCGACGGGCTGCTGGCTCTCGGCGGCGATCTGTCCACCGAACGACTCCTCCTTGCCTACCGGAATGGCATTTTCCCCTGGTACAGCGATGACCAGCCCATCCTCTGGTGGTCACCCGATCCACGCTGTGTATTGTTGCCCGGAGACATCCACGTATCCCGTAGCTTGCGTCGAACCCTGAATCAGGGTCGCTTTCAGGTAACCGCCGATCAGGCCTTCGGCCGGGTTATTCGCCTGTGTGCGAGCACACGGGCCGAGGGCACCTGGATTACCGAAGACATGATCGCCAGCTTCTCCAATCTACACCGGCAGGGTGTGGCCCACTCCATTGAAGTCTGGAACCAGTCCGGCGAACTGGCCGGCGGCATGTATGGGCTCGCGATCGGGCAGTGTTTTTTCGGGGAGTCCATGTTTTCACTGGAAACCAATGCCTCCAAGGTGTTGATGGTGCACCTGGCCCACCAACTTCAGGAATGGGATTACAAGATCATGGACTGCCAGGTGGAGAGCCGCCACCTGCTGACTATGGGCGCGCGAACTATTTCACGCAGCGAGTTTTTATCTATACTCAGGGCATGCGTTGATCGAAAACCGAATCAACGTGACTGGAAAATCCGCTGGCAATGGTCTGGGCCGGAGGCGTGAATGAGCAATCTTAGAACACTGGTGTTCTTCGCAACCCCACCTCACGATTGCAGCTACCTTCCAAATCGAGAAGCGACCACCATGTTCGTGGATCCGCGCGCTCACATCGACAAGAAACTGTACAGCCAGCTCACCGCTCTGGGTTTTCGTCGCAGCGGCTCACACTACTACCGTCCCCACTGCGAAAACTGTAACGCCTGCATTCCCGTTCGCCTGAAAGTGGATGACTTTGAGCCCGATCGGAACCAGAAGCGAGTACTGCGTAAGAACCAGGACCTGGAATACAGCCTGGTTCCGGCGCGGTTTAACGAGCACTATTACCAGCTGTATGCCCGTTACATCGAAGAGCGTCATAAGGACGGTGACATGTACCCGCCCTCCCCTGAACAGTTTTCTTCGTTCCTGGTGGAAGGTGCCACCGATTCCTGGTTCCTGGAGATTCGCCTGAACCATGAGTTGATTGGCCTGGCAGCGATTGATCTGCTCGACGACGGTCTTTCCGCCATCTATACCATTTTCAAACCCTCGCTTGAGCACCGAAGCCTCGGCACTTTCGCCATTTTGTGGCAAATCCAGGAGGCCAAACGACGAGGCCTGCCCCACCTGTACTTGGGCTACTGGATTCGGGAATGCCGGAAAATGAACTACAAAACCCGCTTCCGGCCCATTGAAGCCTTGCGGGAAGGGCAATGGCTGCCCATGGAGTTTAACTGATTTTTGCCAAAGGCTGATAAATCAGGCAGAATTGCGCAATTTAAAATCACGAGAAGTACATTCCACGAGAGGTTTCTACTGAATGGCGAAATCAGATGTCATTGAAATGGAAGGCGTCATTATCGATACCCTTCCGAATACCATGTTCCGTGTTGAACTCAGCAACGGTCACGTGGTGACTGCTCACATCTCCGGAAAGATGCGCAAAAACTACATCCGCATCCTGACTGGCGACAAGGTCAAGGTTGAGCTGACTCCCTACGACCTGAGCAAGGGCCGCATTGTGTACCGCGCCCGTTAAGGCCGACTGACATCTGAAAAGCCCCGTCCCGGGGCTTTTTTGTTGGCAAAAACAGTTAGTCGCCGATACAAAAAAACCGCTGCCATAGGCAGCGGTTTTTTTATTCCTGACAGAGAGCCGGTGCCTTAAACCGCCTCTGCGGGCTCGTCCTCATAATCAAAGACGAGTTCATCATCGCGCAGATGGATGAACACATCCCCGCCCTTCTCGGAAAGGCGCCCAAACAGGATCTGCTCGGCCAGCGGTCGCTTGATCTTGTCCTGAATCAAGCGGGACATCGGCCGTGCCCCCATGGTGACGTCATAACCTTTCTCTGCCAGCCACACCTTGGCGTCCTCATCCACATGCAGGACAACATGCTTCTCATCCAACTGCGCCTGCAGCTCGGTGAGGAACTTGTCGACCACATGAGTGATGGTCTCCTTCTGCAGATCGGCAAACTGGATGATGCCATCCAGACGGTTGCGGAACTCCGGCGTGAAGGTCTTGCTAATAATCTCCATACCGTCGGTGCTGTGATCCTGCTCATTGAAGCCGATGGAACGGCGAGCCATGCTTTCTGCCCCCGCGTTCGTTGTCATCACCAGGATCACATGACGAAAGTCCGCCTTGCGGCCGTTGTTGTCAGTCAGGGTCCCGTGGTCCATCACCTGCAGTAGCAGGTTGAACACTTCCGGGTGGGCCTTTTCGATCTCATCCAGCAGCAGTACGCAGTGCGGATGCTTGCTGACCGATTCGGTCAGCAGACCACCCTGGTCGTAACCTACGTACCCCGGAGGCGCACCAATCAGGCGTGACACTGTATGCCGCTCCATATATTCGGACATATCGAATCGAACCAACTCAATGCCCAGCACTTTCGCCAACTGTTTGGTGACTTCGGTTTTACCAACACCAGTCGGACCGGCAAACAGGAATGCCCCTTCCGGTTTCTCCGGCGCTTTCAACCCAGCGCGCGCCAGTTTGATGGCCGTGGACAGGGATTCAATGGCCGGATCCTGGCCAAAGACAACCATTTTCAGGTCACGCTCCAGGTTGCGGAGCAGATCCTTGTCGCTGGTGGACACGTTCTTCGGCGGAATCCGCGCGATGTTAGCCACCACATCTTCGATGTCGGTTACATCAATGGACTTCTTGCGCTTGTTTTCCGGCTGCAGACGCTGGCGCGCCCCCGCCTCATCAATGACGTCAATGGCCTTGTCAGGCAGATGACGATCAGTGATGTAACGGTCAGCCAGTTCAGCCGCAACCCGCAGGGCTTTGTCGGTGTACTTCAGATCGTGATGCTTCTCGAAGTTAGGCTTCAGCCCCTTCAGGATCTGATAAGTGTCTTCAACGCTCGGCTCATTCACGTCGATTTTCTGGAAACGACGCGCCAAGGCGCTGTCCTTCTCAAAAATCCCACGGAATTCCTGGAACGTTGTCGAACCGATGCAACGAATCTCACCAGAGCTCAGCATGGGCTTCAGCAGGTTGGAGGCGTCCATCACGCCACCGGACGCTGAACCAGCCCCGATGATGGTGTGGATTTCATCGATGAACAGGATCGCGTGCTGCTCTTTTTTCAGTTCAGCCAACAAGCCCTTCAGGCGCTTCTCAAAATCGCCCCGGTACTTGGTGCCGGCCAGCAGTGCGCCGAGATCCAGTGAATAGACCACCGCGTCGGAGATGATATCCGGTACCTGGCCATCGACGATGCGCTTAGCCAAACCTTCGGCAATCGCAGTCTTGCCAACCCCGGCCTCACCCACCAACAGCGGGTTATTCTTCCGGCGCCGAACCAGAATCTGCACGACACGCTCAACCTCGTGTTCTCGCCCGATCAGCGGATCAATCCGCCCCTGGCGAGCTTGCTCATTAAGGTTGGTGGCATAGCTTTCCAGAGGCTTGGAATGCCCACCTTCTTCACCGGTTTCATCCGGAGCGGCCTGATCATGGCCCTCCTGATCTTCCGCACCCTGCACCCTGGAGATGCCGTGGGACACGAAATTGACCACATCAATGCGAGCAATATTCTGCTTCTTCAGAACGTAGACCGCTTGGCTCTCCTGCTCACTGAAGATAGCAACCAACACGTTGGCACCAGTCACTTCTTTCTTGCCAGAAGACTGGACATGAAATACAGCCCGTTGCAACACGCGCTGGAATCCGAGGGTAGGCTGGGTTTCGCGCTCACTGTCACTGCTCGGAATGAGCGGTGTTGTTGAGTCAACGAATTCCATAAGTTCTTCCTGAAGACGCTGGAGATCTGCCCCACACGCTTTCAGTACGCCCACCGCCGAATCGTTATCTAACAAAGCCAACAACAAGTGCTCGACGGTCATGAATTCATGACGCTTGTCGCGCGCACTCTTGAAAGCCGTATTCAGCGTAATTTCTAGATCTTTACTCAGCATGGGCCACCCCAACGTCTGTCAGTCCGCACGTTCAATCTCGCAAAGCAGCGGATGTTCGCATTCCGAGGAATACTGGTTCACCTGTGCTGCCTTCGTCTCTGCGATGTCTCGGGTATACACCCCACATACGGCCTTTCCTTGCGTATGGACGAGCAGCATCACCTGCGTCGCCTTCTCTTCGTTCATGCCGAAGAACTTCATCAACACGTCCACAACGAAATCCATAGGCGTGTAATCGTCATTCAGAAGCACTACGCGAAATCGCGCCGGGCGCTTCAGGGCAGGTTTTTCGGGCGCAACACTGAGATCGTCTTGGCGTCCCGGTTGTTCGTCCTCCCCCTGATTAAATACTAGTAGAGAATCTTCGATAGTCCGCATCATTCTTTACCGGTTTATCGGTGCCCTTTGCATAATGTGGTTGTCTGACCCCGTGTTTTCAAGCTAAGTCGAGAACCGGGCGCGAGGAATTTAACTATACGCGCATGATACCGGTTCCAGACCGCGTTCAACCACACATTCCGGCAACAGAAACTATTGACTCGACGCGCTGATTGGCCGAAAGTTAACTTGCATTGTTAAATAATGTAAATTTCAACGAATGTTATGTAACCGAAATCCGCATCCAGTGACACAGAGCGGAATGCTCACAACACCAATAATAAAATGTGACAGCACATGAACAGGGGAGTTCATCATGCCAAGAGGCAAGGTTAAGTGGTTCAACAATGCCAAAGGATACGGCTTTATCATTGAGGACGGCTGCAGTGACGATCTGTTTGCCCACTTTTCATCGGTCCAAATGGATGGCTACAAAACACTGAAAGCCGGCCAGCCCGTCACCTTTGACAAAAAACCCAGCGATAAAGGCGTCCACGCCATCAATATTGTCCCCGATGCACAGCCCCAGAAAGCGACACAAGAGCTTGCTGACGCATCGGCGGGAGCCAAAACTGATGACCCGGACCCAGGTCGGAGCGATTTCCCGTCGCGTGCAGCGAACGCCTGACCAATCGTTGACGAGTGGCCCCAACACGCCTGCCCTGAGGCAGGCGTGGGTGTCAGTGCGTGATATCAAAACCGCAAGCGGGCCTGCGCACTCGATCCCTGCAACACCCTGAACCCAATTCAGGTAGCTCTGCCTGCTCCCGCCTAAAACCTGCACTCATCCAGCAGATCTCATTGCTTCACAACGACTTTGCCAGCCACCATTGGTAAAGTGACCCTGCTATCGATATTTTTACTGAGCTCCACCCTATCACTGCGGAAGCGCTAGACGTAATGGCCAACCTGATCCTCTTCAACAAACCCTTTCGCGTACTCAGCCAGTTCACCGACGATCGCCGCGACAGCGAAAAACCGGTCAGGGCGACCCTGGCGGACTGGATTCAGATACCCGATGTCTATCCGGCCGGCCGGCTCGACTACGACTCCGAGGGCCTGCTTTTACTGACCGGTGAAGGCGCCCTGCAGCATCGCATTGCCTCACCCACGGCCAAAATGCCCAAAACTTACTGGGTACAGGTGGAAGGTGACATAACCAATGACGCTCTCTCCCAACTGGAGCGTGGCGTCCGCCTCAAGGATGGCAACACGGCACCGGCAAAGGCCCGACTACTCGACCAGCCGGTGATTTGGCCCAGGACACCGCCTGTCAGGTACCGGGAATCGGTGCCCACCAGCTGGCTGGAGCTGACCATTACCGAGGGCCGGAACCGTCAGGTACGGCGAATGACCGCCGCAGTCGGCTTCCCAACCCTCCGACTGATCCGCTACCGTATAGGTGACTGGACACTGGATGGGTTGCTGCCGGGCCAACACCGCGCAATCACTGTCCATGTACCTACGCCGTCCCCGCGACGAAACCGCGCAGGGCGCCGGCAACCGGGCAAAACTCACAGCAGCAGGAGCCGAAAATAGCCATGACCTGGACCCCACACGCCACCGTCGCCGTGATCGTTGAAGACCAGGAAGGCCGATTTCTGGTGGTCGAAGAAACCAGCGGCGGCCGCGTTGTCTTCAATCAGCCAGCGGGCCATGTCGAGGAAGACGAGGCCATTCTGGATGCGGTCAAGCGTGAAACCCTGGAAGAAACCGGCTGGGTGGTTGAGCCAGAGCATTTCCTTGGCGTTTACACCTATAAGGCGCCTGCCAATGGCGTCACCTACTACCGCTTCTGCTACTCAGCCAAAGCTTTGGAGCAGGTCAGCGAGGAACTCGATACCGGTATCATTGCCGCGCACTGGCTGTTACTGGAGGACATCCGTAGCTTGAAAGACCAACTCCGCAGTCCGCTAGTGCTCGAATGTATAGAAGATTACCGAAATGGCCGGCGCTACCCACTCGATGTCATCGTCGACGCACAGACGTAATGCCCTACAAATGGTAGACTTCGCAGCTTTTCACTCAGACTGATGTTTTCATGACACACGCATCCGAAACACCTCCCGCAGCAAATACCCGAGTGATCGTCGGCATGTCCGGCGGCGTCGATTCTTCTGTCGCCGCCTGGTTACTAAAAGACCAGGGCTATCAGGTCGAAGGCCTGTTCATGAAGAACTGGGATGAAGACGATGGCACCGAGTACTGCACAGCGATGACCGACTTGGCCGACGCGCAGGCAGTTGCCGACAACATCGGCATCAAGCTTCACACTGCCAGTTTTGCTGCCGAGTACTGGGACCGTGTGTTTGAGCACTTCCTGTCGGAATACACCGCTGGTCGCACCCCCAACCCGGACATCCTGTGCAACAAAGAGGTGAAGTTTCGGGCGTTTCTCGATTACGCGGTCACCCTGGGTGCCGACTATATCGCCACCGGCCATTACACCCGCCAGCGCCCGCTATCGGAAGAATCCGGCCGAGCCCAGCTGCTGAAAGGCCTGGATACCAATAAAGACCAGAGCTACTTCCTGCACGCCGTGTCGGGTGAACGCATCGCCCGGACCCTGTTCCCGGTAGGCGAACTCGAGAAACCCGAAGTTCGGCGAATCGCAGAAGCCCAGGGCTTTGTCACCCATGACAAAAAAGACTCCACCGGCATTTGCTTCATCGGCGAACGCAAGTTTACCGACTTTCTCAAGCAGTACCTGCCAGCACAACCGGGTGACATCGAGACACCGGACGGCAAGGTTATCGGTCGTCACCAGGGCCTGATGTACCACACCATCGGCCAACGCCAGGGCCTGGGCATTGGTGGCCTCAGCGAGTTCGGCGATGAGCCCTGGTACGTCGCCGAAAAAGACCTCACCCGCAACGTCCTCATTGCCGTTCAGGGTAAACACCACCCGCTGCTGTTTTCGCGCGGACTGGTGTCCGGGCCAATCGACTGGGTCGCTGGCGAACCACTGGCCGCCCAGTTCCGCTGCAAGGCCAAAACCCGCTACCGTCAGCCGGACCAGGACTGCGAGGTCCTGGTGCTCCGTGGCGGCGTCAAGGTGGTCTTTGACGACGCCCAGCGAGCGGTCACCCCTGGCCAGTCCGTGGTTTTTTACGATGGCGAGGTTTGCCTCGGCGGTGGCGTGATCGAAGAAACCTGGCGTGATGGTGAAGACCTGCCGGCCCGCCTTTCCGAACAACCTCAAAAGGAACTGGGCGCATGAGTCGGTCCCTCAATGATCAGACGCTCGCCCTGGCAGGTGTATGCCAGGCCGCCAACCTGGTTCAGCAACTTGCCCACAATGGCCAGTGCTCGGAGACCAGTCTGGAAACCTGCATCCGCTCGCTGTTCGCCACCGATCCGGCCTCAACCCTGGACGTCTATGGCGGCGATCTCGCAGACATTCGCGAGGGACTGGTTACACTCTCATCGGTGCTGAGCCAGCAAAGCAAGCAACAGGACATTGAGGTACTGCGGTACGTGCTCAACCTGATCCAGCTGGAAGCTAAACTCAATCGCAACCCGGAAATGCTGGACGCCATTGGCTCCCGCATTGATCAGGCTCGCCACACGGCCAGCCACTTTGGCTATACCCACAGCAACCTGATTAGCAATCTCGCCTCAGTTTACGCCGATACCATAAGCACCTTTCGGTTACGCATACAGGTGAGCGGCAATCCCAGCGTCCTGCAGCGCGAGGAAAACGCAGCCAAAGTGCGCGCCCTGCTGCTTGCGGGCATCCGTTCTGCAGTTCTATGGCGCCAATCAGGCGGCCGACGCTGGCAGCTGATTTTCAATCGCAAGAAAGTCATCGAGCACGCCCGGCAACTGGCCGACAAAGCTAACAGTCCACTGTAGCTCTGAAACAACAGCTCCCAGACAACTGCGTCCGACGCGGCGCTGGTGTATCATATGCGCCCCTAATTTTCTTTTGGCCCGATCCGTTAACGATTTGAGAGGTTTTCGATGGAACTCACCGCCCTGACCGCCATTTCCCCGGTCGATGGACGCTACGGCAGCAAAGTCAGCGTCTTCCGAGACATTTTCAGTGAGTATGGCCTGATCAGGAACCGGGTAACCGTCGAGATCCGCTGGCTCCAGAAACTGGCAGCGCACCCGGGTGTTACCGAAGTTCCGGCGTTCTCCGCCGAAGCCAATGCGTTTCTGGACAAGCTGGTCAGCGAGTTCAACCTCGAAGATGCCCAGCGCATCAAGGACATCGAGCGCACCACCAATCACGACGTCAAAGCCGTCGAGTACTTCATCAAGGAACAGATTGCTGAATTCCCTGAACTGCACGCGGTGACAGAGTTTGTTCACTTCGCCTGCACCTCAGAGGACATCAACAACCTGTCCCACGCACTGATGCTGCGCGAAGGCCTTGATCATGGCCTGCTGCCCGCCATGGATCGGGTTGTGGACAAGCTGGGCGAACTGTCGCAGGAACACGCTGAGCAACCGATGCTGTCCCGCACCCACGGTCAAACAGCCTCGCCGACCACCGTTGGCAAAGAATTCGCAAACGTAGTGCACCGCCTGCGTCGCCAGGTAAAGCAGATCCGCGCCGTCGAACTGCTGGGCAAGATCAACGGTGCTGTCGGCAACTACAACGCCCACTTGTCAGCCTACCCAGAGATTGACTGGGCCGCCAACGCCCGTGAATTTATTGAAAGCCTGGGCCTGGACTGGAACCCGTACACCACCCAGATCGAACCCCACGATTACATCGCCGAGCTGTACGATGCGGTCGCGCGCTTTAACACTATTGTGATCGATCTGGACCGTGATATCTGGGGCTATATTTCCCTGGGCTACTTCAAGCAGAAGACCGTGGAAGGCGAAGTGGGCTCCTCCACTATGCCGCACAAGGTTAACCCTATCGATTTCGAGAACTCCGAGGGCAACTTGGGCATTGCCAACGCACTGCTCAACCACCTCGCTGCCAAGCTGCCGATTTCCCGCTGGCAGCGAGATCTGACCGATTCCACCGTGCTGCGGAATCTGGGTGTTGGCTTTGCCCACAGCCTGATTGCGTACGAAGCAACGCTGAAAGGACTGGGCAAGCTGGAAATCAACCCGGCCCGCCTGGACGAGGATCTGGATCATGCCTGGGAAGTTCTGGCCGAACCGATTCAGACCGTGATGCGCCGGTACAACATCGAAAAGCCTTACGAAAAACTCAAGGCCCTGACCCGCGGCAAGGCTATGACGCCGGAAGTCATCCAGAACTTTGTTCAGTCCCTGGATATTCCCGAGGCCGCCAAGCACGAGCTGATGGCGCTGACACCGGGCGGTTATATTGGCAACGCTGTCGATCAGGCACGCGACATCTGAAACTGGGAGCACAGGCATGGATATGCTCGGTGGGCTGACCGCCTCTGAATTTCTGCGGGATTACTGGCAGAAAAAGCCGCTGGTCATCCGCCAGGCGTTTCCGGGACTGACCTCTCCGGTCAGTCCCGACGAACTGGCTGGTCTGGCCTGCGAAGAGGGCGTGGAATCCCGCATTGTTCTGGAAAATGACAATGGCAAGCCCTGGCAGCTACAAAACGGCCCGTTCACACCGGAACGCTTCAGCGAGCTCCCGGAACAGGATTGGACCCTGCTGGTGCAGGGGCTCGATCATTGGGTTCCCGAGGTGGCAGATCTGTTGGAGCACTTCCGGTTCGTGCCCAACTGGCGCCTTGATGACATCATGGCCAGTTACGCTCCCAAGGGCGGCAGCGTAGGCCCGCACTACGATCAGTACGATGTTTTCCTGCTGCAAGCCCAGGGTGAACGCCACTGGACCTTCGGTGGACACTGCGACCAGACGTCGCCACGGGTAGAAGGAACGCCACTGCGCATCCTCAGCAGCTGGGATAGTGAGGAAACCGTCACCCTGGCACCGGGCGACATGCTTTACCTGCCCCCGGGCGTTGGCCACCACGGGGTTGCCGTCGACGACTGCATCACCCTGTCCATTGGCTTCCGGGCCCCCACTGTTGATGACGTGCTGACCGGCTTCACCGACTTCCTGTGCAGCCAGGCCGACGCCAGCGAGCACCTGGGCGATCCGGACCTTCAGGTTCAGGACAATCCCGGCACCATCCAGCCCGCCGTGATCGACACCCTGGACGACCTGCTACGCGAGAAACTGGGAGATCGTCGAAAGCTCTCACTCTGGTTCGGCCAGTACGCCACCGCGCCAAAGAGCATGGACATTGTCGTTCCCGCCGAGGAGCCGGCGTCACCCGAAGAACTGGCCGCGGCCATTCAGTCCGGAGAACAGCTGCGCTGGAACGAGGGCTCCCGCTTTGCGTATTACGATTTCGACGACGACACCGCGCTGTTCGTGGATGGCGAACAGTATCTGCTGAAAGGTGACGCCCGCCCCATGGCCCCCCTGCTCTGTGCCGGCGCCTACATTGATGCCGATCGTCTGGCCCAATTCACCAATGACGAAGCCCTGCTCGGACTGCTGTGCACGTTGTATAATCAGGGATCGGTCTACTTCGAATAGTTGGTCGCCATGAGAGTGAAATTCAGGAAATACAGCTGGCAACTGGCTCCGGGTCATATCCATGATATCCGCCAATGTGTGTTTATTGACGAACAAAAGGTGCCACCGGAGCTGGAGTGGGACGATACCGACGAGATTGCCGACCACTACCTCGCGGTGCTGCCGGATAACACGCCCGTAGGCACGGCGCGGCTATTTTCCACCCTTGGCGAAACTGCGCACATCGGCCGCATGGCAATTCTTCCCGGGTTCCGTGGCCGCGGCGTTGGCGAGGCGCTGCTGCGCCACCTGATTACCGAAGCCGCCTGTGACTACCACGAGATCCGGCTCTCGGCGCAGGAATACGCCATTCCCTTCTACCAGCGCTCCGGTTTTCATGTCTGCTCTGATCGCTACGACGACGCCGGCATCAGCCATGTCGATATGCGTTGCCTGGCGCCCGCCTTGCTCGCCGAAGCACTGGAACAAAAATCGGCGCCGATGATTCTCGGCGAAGACTCCGACACCTGGCTGTTCTCCGACGAGAATCGCATGCTCGACCTGATCGATTCCGTGGCCGGCCAATCCAGACAGCGGCTCTGGCTTTACGATCACGTACTTGAGCACAACCTCTATGACCGTCATCGTTTTCAAGAACTGATCTCCGCCCTCGCCCGCCGGCACCGGCTCAGCGAAGTGCGATTGCTGATCCACGATGACAGCCCGCTGGTAAAGCGCCGACATAAGCTGGTGGAACTGATGCGACGCCTACCAAGCCGTATTGAACTGAGGCTGGTAAGCCAGGACTATCCGGTGGAAGACCAGCCATTCATGCTGGCCGACCGTGACGGGCTGCTCTATCGGCATGACTTCTCCAAACCGGAGGGCTACGCCAAATTCTCCGACCCCGGCCGGGTCAAACTGCTGGCCGAGAATTTCCAGCGCATGTGGGATGCAGGTCGAAGCTCCCTGGAGCTGAGAGAGTTACCGCTCTGAGTGATGGGCCTGGGGGCTTTCGGCAGACTCGAACTGGGCACCAAATGGCGCGAACTCCTGATCTACTTCACTGGCCACTTCCGCAATCAGCTTACGTAACCACTGGTGATCCGAGTTGTGCTGGAGCAGCGGGCTCCACGCCATTTTCAGCTCAAATGGCGGAATCTCGAAAGGTGGCACCTTTACCACCAGATTCGAATTATCCTTCTGCAGCCATGCCGCCCGCGACGGCAGCGTGGCGATCAGGTCGTGCTGCTCGGCCAACAGCATCGCCACCTGATAATGCCGGGTAAACACCGAGATCTGGCGTTTACGGCCCATGCGCGAAAGCGCCTCATCAACCCAACCCAAGCGCTGCACATCTTTGGGATTGACCCCGACACCGACTCCAAAACCGGTTTTGCTGACCCAGATGTGGCTCGCATCCAGATAGGTATCAAGCGTAAACGGCGCCTTCAGAATCGGATTGCGGGCGTTCATCAGACAGGCGAAATACTCGGTCCACAGGGTTTTCTGGTGAAACGACTGGGGAATTTTGTCGAACCGGTTGATCGCCATGTCTAGCCGGCCCTGCTCCACGTCCAGAAAGCTGACGTCACTGGGGGTCAGTACATCCAGGGTAACGTGCGGGGCTTCCTGGCGAATCCGACGTAACACCCGGGGCATCAG
Organism: Marinobacter sp. LA51; assembly: GCF_030297175.1. NCBI lineage: Bacteria > Pseudomonadati > Pseudomonadota > Gammaproteobacteria > Pseudomonadales > Marinobacteraceae > Marinobacter > Marinobacter apostichopi. The sequence continues at coordinate 2,199,520 of NZ_AP028070.1, forward strand.
GCAGGACTCGGCGTAATCACTGGCCATAATACGGAAGACTCGCTGGCTTTCCAGCGCCGAAAATGGAGTTTTCTCCTGCACCGCCTGTTCAATATCCGAAAGGATTCCACGCACCAGGGGTTGCAGCTCACGGCCTCGCTCGGTGGCGGTCATGCCCTCACTGGTCCTGATCAGCAAGGGATCACCGAACAGATCTCGCAAGCGGCGCAGACCGTTGCTCATCGCCGGCTGGGTGATGCCCAGGTGGTTGGCAGCCTTGGTGACGTTTCGCTCCCGCAACAGAACGTCCAGGTACACAAGCAGGTTCAGGTCAACGCGGGAAATATCCATGGGCAACTCCGGGTACGTCGTACATCAAAAACCATCGAACAAAAGGCCTTACCCTCCATTCACCGGAGCAATATACAGGAGATCAAAATTCACGTAATCAATGGATGATTGCATCATTCACATTTCGCAACGGATTGACTACGGTATTTCTGCTAGTCTTTGTGACACTTGCTGAATAATATCGGTAACTTGAGGCCGGGCAATGCGCCAGCTAACTCTCAAACTGAAGCCGGAGCCACCACAGACCTGATGGATACCACCACCATTGTAATAATACTGGCAGCCGTCGTGGCAGTGTCGATCTTCCTGATCGTGTTAAGCCAGATGCGTGAGAAGGCCCGCATTGAGCGTGCCCGAAAGATCACCAACCAGCAGGATGCCTACAACCGTGCCAATCGACTGCTGTCGGAAATTCCCGGGCAATACCTGACATCCGATCTGAAACTGCTTTTGATCAAACGCATGGAAGAAGCTTGCGCGCAACTGACAGGCCTCAAGTCCGATCTTCCGATCAAAAAATGGCAAGAAGCGGCGCAGCAGCTGAAAGACCAGATTCAGGCCAAGCAGGACACCCGGTCTCCGGTGAAAATCGATACACCGGAAAAGGCTACCTACGTAAAGGAGCTGCTGCAGAATCTGTTCAAAATGATCGAAGACATGCACAAGAGCGGTAAGCTGGACGCCGCAACCGCCAAGAAGAACCTCAAATTCGTGCTGTTTCTGGTCCACAAGACCCACGCTGACCTGCATATGTTTCAGGCCAGGGAATACGTCCGTCAGAACGAGATCCGAAAGGCCATCCACGCTTACCATCTCGCCAGTACTGAAATGGGCAAGTCGCGAGACAATCCGCTGGCTATGAAAGCCGTCAAGAGTTTCCGGATCCGGATCAAAGAACTTGAGGCCCTGATTGTGGAAGGAAAGGACACCGCACATACCGAGTCTCAGGCGAAGTTGGATCGGGAATGGGACACCTTCCTGCACGATGAGGAATGGAAGAAAAAGGCCGACTACGACGAGTGACGGCTTTAGCATTCGGGCAGCGGGCGCTGCCCTGACACAGGGACAGTAAGTACTCGTGATCAATGGTTTCAGAAAGCGGCTTTCCTTCCGGCTGACCCGGGATACGGTGTTGATCGCCATGGCGTTGGGGCTGGTGCTTAACCTCATCCAGATCACCATCGACTACTTCAATGCCCGGGCAGCCATGGAAGAAGACGTTCACGCACTGATCGACATCAGTGTCAGTCCGGCTTCCCAGATTGCCTACAACATCGATGTCCGCCTCGCCGAAGAACTTCTGGATGGCCTTCTGCGCCACCCGGCGACGACTGACGCCAGAATCATCGACAACGACGACCAGACGATGGCAGCTGCCAGCCAGAGCAGCCCGGATTCCCCCTACCGCTGGGCCAGCGACCTGCTGTTCGAATCAAACCGGGTGTTTAGCCAGGAACTAAGAGTGCCTCAGCTGGAGGACCTGCCGCTTGGCCGGCTCATTGTTACCATCGACACCTATCACTACGGGCTTCAATTTCTCGAACGGGCCACGTACACGTTGATCAGCGGCCTGCTCAAAAGCCTGGCCCTCACCGCCGCCCTCCTGGGCATCTTCTATCTGGTACTGACCCGGCCGATGCTGAACGTCATCAATGCCCTTGGCGAGGTGCAGGCCAACTCACCGGAAAAGGCCCGCTTGCCCGTTCCGGCGAACCATCAGCAGGACGAAATTGGCACCATGGTGGGCATTATCAACCGACACCTGGAAACCATGGATTCAAGTCTGGCCCAGCTGCGCTCCGCCGAGAGTGCGATGAAGGATTATTCTTCCCAGCTCGAGCGAGAGGTTGACGATCGCACCCGTGAGATATCAGAGAAGAACGACGCCCTCCAGCGCAGCAACCGGGCTCTGATCAAGGCCAAGGAAGATGCTGTACGCAGGGCCCGGGCCAGGGCCAACTTCCTGGCCAGCATGAGCCACGAAATCCGAACACCACTTAATGGTGTGCTGGGCATGCTGGGGCTCGCCCTGGAAGGCGAGCTTGATCCCAGCCAGCGCTACCGCCTTGAGGTCGCCTTCAGTGCCGGCGAAAGTCTGCTTGGCCTGCTGAATGACATTCTCGATATCTCCAAGGTGGAAGCCGGCAAACTGAGCCTGGAGAACATCCCTTTCAATCTGCGCAACCTGATCGAGGAAGCCTCAACCCTACACGCCCAACAGGCCCGGCGAAAACACATTGACCTGGTCAATGAAATCGACCCCCAATTGCCAGAGAGCTTTCTGGGCGATCCGACCCGCACTCGCCAGATCCTTAACAACCTGCTCAGCAATGCTATCAAGTTCACCGATGAAGGCTCGGTGCTTGTCAAAGTCAGCTACTCCGCTGGCATGCTCCGGCTTGATGTAATCGACACCGGCATTGGCATGTCTTCCGGCGGTCTGCACAAGATATTCTCGCCATTTTCCCAGGCTGATGCTGACACCACACGGCTCTATGGCGGAACCGGGCTGGGGCTGACCTTGTGCCGGCAACTGGTTGAACGGATGCACGGTCGAATCATGGTGGATTCCACCGAGGGTCGCGGCACCCACTTTACCGTCACGGTGCCGCTACCGATGCACGAAGACAGTAGCCCGGATCAACTGCCCCAAGCAGCCAAAGGACTCGTGGATACTGGCGTCACCCTGGCGATCCCGGCCGACAACTCACACCGGCCAGCCATCGAGCGCCAACTTCAGGCCTGGCAGATTCCGGTCTGGGACCTCGGGACGGAACACCGGGGAATTCTGATTACACTGATTGGACAAGACGGTATCGAGGGAGCGGTTCAGGCAGAAAACTGGCGCGGACCGGGGCTAATTCTGGCCGATTCACTCGGAACCTCCGCACAAGGAAAATCCGACCATCCGATCCTTTCACTGCCCCTGCGCCGGGATGAACTCTATCGCTGCCTCTGCAGCGCTGTCGGCATCCTCAGCAGCGAACCTACCCTCCACAGCCCAGAAGCACTTGAACCGAAGCAAACCGCTCAATCGCTTCGGATTCTACTGGTGGAGGACAACCAGGTTAACCAACTGGTAGCCAGCAGTATTCTGAAGAAGCTGGGGCACGCGGTCGAAAGCGCTGAAAATGGCCAGCGCGCGCTCGACGCCATGGCGGACGGGGAATTCGACCTGATCCTGATGGATTGCCAAATGCCGATTATGGACGGCTACGAAGCCACCCGGAGAATCCGGCAGAACTCGGACTGGCAAGCGGTTCCGATCATTGCCGTGACCGCCAACGTGATGCAGGGTGATCGGGACGACTGCATCACGGCCGGCATGAACGACTATGTCACCAAGCCTTACAAGCGTGAAGAACTGCGCGCAGCCATCAACCGCTGGGCCCCGCCTCTCCCTCAAGAGCCGTAAGCACCGCCCGCAATTCCTGGCGCAGCGCTTGCAGCCTTTCCGGCTGGAGCGCTACACCGCAGAGCAACTTTTGTGGCACGGACCTGGCCTGCTCCTGCAACGCCCAGCCGGCGTCGGTCAGCGCCAGAGTTACCACCCGCTCATCCTGGCTAATGCGCTGACGATTCAGCAGCCCACGCTCTTCAAGACGCTTCAGCAGCGGGGTCAGTGTGCCCGAATCCAGCCGCAATCGCCGACCAATATCGGACACCCGGGTCTGCGCGCCCGACTGCCCTTCCTCCCAGAGTACCAGCATCACCAGATACTGCGGATAAGTCAGATCCAAATCTGCCAGCAGCGGCCGGTATCGGGCTGTTACCGCTCTATTGGCGGCGTAGAGCGCAAAGCAGACCTGGTTGTCGAGCGACAGCGCGTCGTCCGGCTTGGTCATGGCTACAGCAGCTTCTCAATGTCTTTGCGGATGTCCTGCGGCTTCGCGGTCGGCGGGTAGCGCCGGATCACCTGACCGTCCCGGCCAACCAGGAATTTGGTAAAGTTCCACTTCACCTTTTCCGATCCCATCAGGCCCTTGGCTTCGCTCTTCAGGAACTGGAACAGCGGATGGGTGCCATCGCCATTCACTTCAATCTTCGAGAACATCGGGAAATCCACGCCATAATTCAGGCTGCAGAATTCGCTGATGGCATCGTCTTTGCCCGGATCCTGATTCAGAAACTGGTTGCACGGGAACCCAAGCACCTCCAGACCACGCTCGCCCAACTCTGAGTGCAGGCCCTGCAGGCCCTCGAACTGAGGCGTAAACCCGCACTTGCTGGCCGTATTCACGATCAGAAGCACCTTGCCACGGTAATCCGCCAGGCTTTTCTCGTTGCCCTTGATGTCTCGAGCGGTAAAGTCGTAAACGCTGGTTGCTGACACAACAGTCTCCTTCGCCATTGCTGGTTTTAATTTTTCGAAATTAAATTGTGCACAATGCTTCTTGAAAAGCCAAGGAATGGATGCGATTCCGGCCCCAAACCTGAGACAGAACTTCAGGATTAACCGCTAAATCTGCCTTAACCTGCCACAATTCATCATAATTTCCCTGTTGCCGCCGCCCCTCGCTCCGCTAGAATGAAAAGCCATTAACTGACTGTTTTATTTTTACGAATTCAGACCAAGGAAACCTGGGCCTTATGCAGAACTACTACAAATCCGCCAAGCTGGATAACGTGTGCTATGAAATTCGTGGCGTAGTTCTGCGGGAAGCACGTCGACTGGAAGAGGAAGGCCACCGGGTGCTCAAACTGAACATCGGCAACCCGGCAGCGTTTGAGCTGGATGTTCCAGAGGAAATCCAGCAGGACGTAATCTACAACATGCACCAGGCTCAGGGTTATGTGGAATCCAAGGGCCTGTTCTCGGCGCGCAAGGCAGTCATGCACTACTGCCAGCAGCGCGGCATCGACAAAGTCGACATCGACGATATCTTCCTCGGCAACGGCGTCAGCGAGCTTATCGTGATGTCGATGCAGGCGATGCTGAACACCGGCGATGAGGTGCTCATTCCGGCTCCGGACTACCCGCTCTGGACGGCTGCCGTCACCCTGTCGAGTGGCAAACCCGTACACTACCGGTGCGATGAACAGCAAAACTGGTTTCCGGACATCGACGATATCCGGAAAAAGATCACCCGCCGGACCCGCGCCATTGTCCTGATCAACCCCAACAACCCTACCGGGGCAGTTTATACCCGGGAGCTGCTGGAACAGGTGATCGAACTAGCGCGCCAGCACAACCTGATCGTGCTGTCGGACGAAATCTACGACAAAATCCTCTACGACGGCACGGTGCACGTGTCCACCGCCGCACTGGCCGATGACGTGCTGTTTTTCACCTACAACGGCCTGTCGAAAAACTACCGGGCCGCCGGCTATCGCTCGGGCTGGATGATCATCAGTGGCGCCAAGCACCGGGCCACAGACCTGATCGAAGGCATCGAGATGCTCTCCAATATGCGTCTTTGCGCCAACGTGCCAGCGCAACTGGCGATCCAGACTGCCCTGGGTGGTTATCAATCAATCAATGATCTGGTCGCCCCGGGTGGACGGCTGTACGAACAGCGCGAGACAGCCTGGCGTATGCTTAATGACATCCCCGGCGTCAGCTGCGTGAAACCGCAGGGCGCCCTGTATCTGTTCCCGAAACTGGACCCCAAGCATTTCCCGATCGTAAACGATGAAAAGCTGGTGCTGGACCTACTACTGCAGGAAAGAATCCTGCTGGTACAGGGCTCGGCGTTCAACATCGACGACAAGCAGCACCTGCGGGTTGTATTCCTGCCACGGGAAGACGCCCTGGAAGATGCCATGTCCCGCCTGGGTAGCTTTCTCGGTAACTATCAGCAATAAGGTTTTTCATGGCCGACATTCACGTTGAGGAATTCTACAAGGACGTCGCCATTGCGCTGGTCCAGCTTTATGGCGCCTTCCCCCGCCGGGTCAATCTGTTCGTCGAGGACATAGCCGGCCCGGATGAGCCGGATGAGTTCGGACTGCACAGCAAACGCCACATGGCCTGCTTTGGAGCCCTGCTGTGGCTCCAGGAAGAAGGTTTATTGCGCTATGTGGACACCATCCGGCAAGAGGCCCTGGACCAGGCGGTGCTCAGCCATGCCGCATTCGTTCGGCTGAGTGCTCCGGCGCCGGCGTCGTTGAACCAATTGGTGACGCCGTCGTCCCAGACGAGCGACGGACAGCTGCCAGCGTCGGTCCAGCAGGACCTGTCGACCTACATCCATCTGATTCGCACGGCGCTTAAATCCGGCCATTCCGGGCGCATCAGTCAAATCGTTCAAGCCACGTTTTTTGCTGATCGCAACGGTTAAATTCAGCGGCAGGTATTGAAGCCGTGAACTGCGACCCTATATTCCGGTCTTAAGCACGGCTTCAAAGTGTTCGATAGACAATTCAGGGATTTAATATGCGGATTCTGTTGTTTCTGGCCACCAACCTTGCGGTCATCCTGGTCGCGAGTTTCACGCTAAGACTGCTTGGCGTCGACAGCTACCTCTCCCAGCACGGCATTCAATACGGACCGCTGCTGGCATTTGCCGCAGTCTTCGGCTTTGCCGGCGCCATCATTTCGCTACTGATTTCAAAGCCCATGGCGAAGTGGAGCACCAAGGCCAAGATCATCGAATCTCCGCGCACGCCGGCAGAACGCTGGCTAATGGAGACGGTGGCGGACCTGGCCAAGAATGCCGGCATCGGCATGCCGGATGTCGCTATTTTCCCGGCTTCACAGTCGAACGCCTTTGCCACCGGCTGGAACAAGAACGATGCACTGGTAGCAGTCAGTGAGGGGCTTCTGCACCGATTCAACAAAGACGAAATCCGTGCGGTACTGGGGCATGAAATTGGCCACGTGGCCAACGGCGACATGGTTACCCTCGCACTGATCCAGGGGGTGGTGAACACCTTCGTGATCTTCGCCTCCCGGGTAATCGGTTCGTTCGTCGACCGGGTCATCTTCAAGAACGAGAGTGGCCACGGCATCGGCTTCTTCGTGGTCAGCATTGCCGCCGAAATCGTCCTGGGCATTCTGGCCAGCACCATTGTGTTCTGGTTCTCCCGGCGGCGAGAGTTCCGGGCTGACATTGCTGGCGCACAGCTGGCCGGGCGATCGGCCATGATCAGCGCGCTGGCCAGACTGAAACAGGAAAGTGAGATGCCGGATCAAATGCCGGATACGCTGCAGGCCTTCGGTATTAACCGGGGCGCCAGGGGCGGACTTAGTGCCCTGTTCATGACCCATCCACCGCTGGAGGACCGGATTCAGGCCCTCAAGCAGGCGGGGCTCTAAACAAAAAAGCCGGGGCAAATGCCCCGGCTTTTTTATGGGTCGATCAATCAGATTTTCAGCTTGAATCCGATGGCCCGAAAGCTGTCTTGCAGCGATTTGCTCGTGCCCTTCAGCTGTACTTTCAAGCTGGAGCACTCGCGGCGCACCGGATAATCCCGGCGCAACTGGTCGAACGCAGCAGCCCGCTCCTGGTCTGATCCCTGCATCGCTATCCGCAATCGGGCGTCGTCCTGGCGTGGGTCGTAACAAGCCCGCAGCGCAATTTTGATCGCGTCGTCTTCGTCAGCCGCACTGGTAAAGGACACCTTGCTCAACGCCGGCTCAGGCAAAAACTGCCCTGCCTGCTTGCGCACCGGAAACCCCAGGTAACGGCTCAAGGCCCGGTAGATCATCTCAGTGCCCTGTACCTTGCCTTCGAGGCTGTAACCGGCAATGTGCGGAGTCGCCAGCCAGACCTGCTGGACCAGCTCCGGATCGATCGCGGGCTCGCCCTCCCAGACATCAAGCGCCACCACCGGTGTGCTGGCCTGAGACAACCGGGTCTTCAGGGCCTGGGTATCGATTACCTCGCCCCGTCCGGCATTGATCAACAGCTGGTCGGCCGACAGACCCTCCAGCTCATCGGCGCCCACCATGTGATGGGTGGCATGAGGCTGATTCCGGGTCAGCGGGGTATGGAGGGTGACCACATCGCAGGTCAGGGCTTCGTCCAGGGATACAAACGGGGTATCGGACTCGTTTTCAAGCTCGGCCCGGGGCGGATCGCACAGGCGCACATCGAAGCCAAGCCGCTCAAGTTTGCGGGCCAGCTCGCTGCCAACATTGCCAACACCGACAATGCCAACACTCAGCCGGGTCCAGTCCGCCAGTCCGCGCCGCTCGGCGTGCACCGACAGCACCGACAGCACGTACTCCACCACACTGTTGGCATTGCAACCGGGGGCGGCAGAAAAACGAATGCCGTTGCGCGCCAGCCACTCCTCGTCGACATGATCAGTGCCAATGGTCGCCGTGCCTACAAAGCGGACCTTGCTGCCTTCCAGTAGCTCAGGTCCGACCCGGGTCACCGAGCGGACCAGCAAGACTTCAGCGTCACGAACGTCGCTGGCCGTCATGGTGCGGCCAGACACCCGTCGGATTTCACCGATTTCTCCGAAGAAGGAATCCAGTAATGGAATGTTTTCGTCAGCTACGATCAACATGATGTCGTCCGGTCCTGTCAGTTCCTTCGCTGGCGCTGATTTCTTCCACCGGGACCACCCCGACCGCCCTGAGGGCGCCGACCCCGCTTCCGGGTAATGGGCGGGTTCTCCATGGGCGTCATCAATGCCTCATCCGGCACCGTGGTGTTCAGTTTCTGGCTGATATAGGTTTCGATCGCCGGCAGCGCAAAGGAATCGTCCTCCCCGGCAAAACTGACCGACACCCCGTGCTTGCCCGCGCGCCCGGTACGGCCGATGCGGTGCACATAATCTTCAGCATTATCGGGAAGATTGTAGTTGAAAACGTGGGTCACACCGTTGACGTGGATACCACGACCAGCCACATCGGTGGCCACCAAGACCTGAATACTGCCTTTCTTGAACTGATCCAGGGTCTTCAGTCGTTTATTCTGGGCGATTTCACCTGACATCAAGGATACTTTCACGCCCTGGTTGCGCAGGTCCTCTTCCAGGTCCCGACACTGATCCCGCCGGTTGGCGAATACAATCGCCTTTTCCACTTCCGGGCGCTTGAGGTAATTCACCAGCACCGGCAGCTTCTCGTCCTCTCCCACCAGGTAAACCGATTGTTCAACACGTTCAGCCGTTTTCTGCTCCGGCTCAATTTCCACGAACTCGGCATTCTGGGTCCACATTGAGGCAAGGTTCAGCACATCCTGGTTAAACGTCGCGCTGAACAGCAGGGTCTGACGATCTTCCTTCGCGGTACACTTACGGATGATCCGCTTGACGTCGGGGATGAAGCCCATATCCAGCATGCGATCGGCTTCGTCCAGGATCAGGATATCGAGCTGGTCCAGGAACACATCCTGGGAGCCGAGGAAATCGATCAGGCGGCCTGGTGTCGCCACCAGAATATCCACCACTTCGTTCTGCAACTGATCCCGCTGCTTGTCGTAGTTCATGCCGCCGACAACGGTAACCACATTGTGGCCGGTGTGCTCGCACAACTGCTCGGCGTCCTTGGCAATCTGCATAGCCAGCTCGCGGGTGGGCGCCAGCGCCAGTACCCGGGGCTCGGACGCGAAACGGTCGGTTTTCGGAATCGGGGTCTCCAGCAGCGCCTGGATAGCAGTAATCAGGAAGGCCGCGGTCTTACCGGTGCCAGTCTGGGCCTGGCCGATCAGATCTTCACAGGCCAGGGTCCAGGGCAGGGTTTCCGCCTGAATCGGTGTGCAGTATTCAAAGCCTATTGCCGAGATGGCGTCCTGAAGCTTCTGGTTCAGATTAAGGTCCTGGAACCGGAGGTCGCCAGTGTGCTTGGGTTCAGATGTCATACAGTCTCAGTTTTCCTTGAGGGGTTCTTAGCGGACGTTGACGGTGCAATGCGCTCGGCATCCCGATGCCAGTTAATGGCATGCGTGTCAGTGGTTCCGTAAAAGATTTTCAGTGCGTCCAACAATAAGCCAGCTCGGTGTGGCAGACCCTGTGTCAGGTATTGGTTTGCCTGGGCTTTTACACCCTGCCTGAACGCCTGCTCGTTGGCTGCGCCATCGCCAGACAGATTATCCACACTGATGTGAAACCGGGTACCCGCCGCTATGGAAAATAACCATTCCAGTGCCTGGGGCTTAATCTCAACCTGCTCGAACGCGCGTTGTTGTTCTGCTGTGCGGCCGTCCGGACAGTACCAATAACCATAGTCGTGAAGTGTGCGCCGATACTCACCTGCGATACACCAATGACTGATTTCGTGCAGAGCACTGGCATAATAGCCATGTGCGAAAATAATCTGCGCCAAGCCATTTTCGCCGTCGGCTGGTCGGTACTCGGGTTCATCGCCGCCCCTGACCAGAATTGTCCGGTGACTTTCCCGGAACAGGTCATTGAACAGCATGATAAGCTCATTTGGACTGTGATTCATTGGCTCGCTATTGTGCGACTTTACAGCGTTCAATACCAGAGGGAACTTTGAGACGGAAAGGGTGGAACTTTGAGCACCCGCTTCTGTCCACTGGCATCGGACGCGGAACAGAACGTCGAACCAAATCGGCTTCGACGCAGTCAATTAACGTATAGAGCGAAACCAGGAACCAACATTCACTATGACAGCACCTGCCGCAGTGCCCTCCACCGGCCGACAGGGCCTCGCCCTTACCCTGACACTGGCGCTCTGTGCCCTTCTCACGATAGCCAGCCCGGCCTTCGCCCTGGGTTCAGGCAGCAATTCCCTGTTCGGTGGCAATAACAGTGGTTTCCTGCCCGTCGATGAAGCGCTGCCATTCCGCCACAGCACCGATAACGGCGCCGTGATTCTGGCCTGGGACGTCACCCCCGGTCATTATCTGTATAAAGGCCGGCTAAGCGTCAGCCCGGTCACCGAGGGCGTCGAAACCGGTGAACCGCAGTTTTCACTCGCTGGGAAAACCACCCACGACGAATTTTTTGGCGAGGTGACCGTTTTCTATGACCCGGTCGAGGTACGTGTTCCAATCACCCTGCCTGAGGGCGTCCGGGAAGCCGAACTGAAAGTAACCTATCAAGGCTGCGCCGAGGCCGGCCTGTGCTATCCCCCGCAAACTCGCGATGTCCTGTACTTCCCGGGCAGTGATGCCAGCGCAAACACAGCCGTTGCCACAGCCTCTGACAATGCGTCCAGCGGTACCAATACTGGCGCGAACACGCCTGCCACGTCCGACATGAATACCTCCACGGCCACAGGCCTGGCAGGCTTTCTGTCGCAGCAATCGACGCTGGTCATCGCCGGCGTTTTCTTTCTGCTCGGACTCGGGCTGACTTTCACCCCCTGTGTGCTGCCCATGGTGCCCATTATTTCCACTCTGGTGTCGGGCCGAAACACTCGCAGCTCAGGCCAGGCGTTAATGCTGTCCAGTAGCTACGTGCTGGGCATGGCACTGACCTATGCCGCCGCAGGCGTCCTGACTGGCCTGCTTGGAGCCAGTTTCAATCTGCAGGCGCAATTGCAGTCGCCCTGGGTGCTGGGCGGGTTTGCTGCCCTGTTTGTCCTATTCGCGCTGTCGATGTTTGATCTGTTTGAAATCCAGTTACCGCGAGCTATTCGCGAGCCGCTGGACAACGCCAGTCATCGTCTGACGGGTGGCCGGATGATCAGTATTTTCGGCATTGGCGCGCTCTCGGCACTAATCGTCTCACCCTGCGTATCCGCTCCACTGGCCGGAAGCCTGCTGTATATCTCAACCACCCAAGATGCCGTGATAGGCGGTGCCGCCCTGTTCGCACTCGGCCTCGGCATGGGTGTTCCGCTCATCCTGGTTGCCGTTGGCGGCCGCAAGCTGCTTCCTGGCACCGGACACTGGATGACAACAGTGAAGCACTTTTACGGAGTGATGCTGCTGGCTGTCGCCATCTGGCTGGTCGAGCGCCTGGTACCGGCTTGGACGGCACTGACATTGTGGGGACTGCTGGTGGCCATCACCGGCGTACAGCTTGGCGCTTTCGATGCCGCCAAAGCCGGCTGGGAACGAACCCGGAAAGGCTTTGGCCTGGTCCTCTTCGCCTACGGTCTGGCGTTATTGGCCGGCGCCGTGGGCGGCGCCCAGGATCCACTGAATCCCCTGACGCCCTTTACGGCTGACTCGAGCATGTCAGTACCTTCCAGTGGCCTAACCAGTGGTACGAACCACGCGCTGTTCCAGCGCGTGGAGTCGCCAGAGGACATCCGTGCCATGCTTACCGAGGCACACAGCCAAAGTCGCCCGGTGGTGCTCGATTTTTACGCCGACTGGTGTATCTCCTGCAAAGTTATGGAACGCAACGTGTTCAGCGATCCTCAGGTCGTGCAGGCGTTAACGCCTTACACTCTGCTGCAGATTGACCTCACCGAGAACACTCCGGCCCAACAGGCCCTGCTGAACGAGCTTGGGCTGTTTGGGCCGCCAGCCATCCTGTTCTACAGTCGTAACGGACAGGAATTGCCGAACCAGCGCATTCTGGGAGAAATGGATCGAGAAGAATTCATGCGCCACCTGGGCGGTCTGGCCACCGGGGTGTGATTTGCTCAGGCCTCACCGCGCCGGATTAAGAATACAAACTCTCCGCCCTGCTCTTCCTCATTAACCAGCTCGTGGCCGAGAAACTGACAGAAGCGCGGAATATCCCGAGTAGTTGACGGGTCCGTCGCGAGCACCCGAAGCAAGCGCCCGGGCTCTACATCGTTGATGCGGTTGTGCAGCATCATAACCGGCTCCGGGCAAAACAGCCCCCGCGCATCCAGCTCTGCATCGAACTCTGGTACTGTCAAAAAAACGTCTCCTATGCCTTACCTGATTTTTCAGGGAAACCTGCTAAATTATTGTTTATAGATACTAAAACAATAGAGGTGAGTCATGATCCGAGTATTGATTGAACGCCATATCGCCGAGACCCTCGAGGAGGCTTACGAACAGCGGGCCCGCAAGGTTCTCCAGCAGGCGGTCAGTGAACCGGGATTTATTTCCGGCGAGACTCTGTCTGACCGTCACGACCCCAATCATCGAATCACCATGGCGAACTGGCGCTCCGAGGCCGATTGGGATCGCTGGTTCCACTCCCAGGAACGTAGGGAGCTGATGGCAGAACTGGTCCCCATGATGGATCGCGAGGAAATTATCACGGTGCTGGAACAGAGTGCGGTCTAGCGCCGCAACACCGCCTAGCCGGTCCGCTCGATAAAGCAGGTGATTTCTTCGCGGTCGTGGTAGAGGTGGCGCGCACGTAATTGAAAGCCAAGGCCCGCCTCTTTCAGCCCCTGACGAATAATATCACGGCAAATCAGCCACTCATCATAGCGCTTTTTCATCGGCAGCTTCAGATTGAACACCGTGTAACGGCAATGCCCTCCGGCCAGCCAATCGACCGCCAGCTTGGCGGTTTTCCTCGGCTGATCGACGATATCGCACACCATCCAGTCTATGCCCCGCTTGGGGCGCCAGCTGTAACCATCTGCTTCAACATGCTCAACCTGACCGGAGGCCATCAGCTCTTCGTTCATCGGCCCGTTATCCACCGCGGTCACGAACATACCCTGGCGTACAAGCTGCCAGGTCCAGCCACCCGGGGCCGCGCCCAGGTCTGCGGCCTTCTTACCGCCGCCCAGATAATCCAGTTCCTGGTCAGCTGGCAGGAATACCTTCCAGGCTTCCTCAAGCTTCAGCGCGGATCGGCTCGGTGCCGAGGCAGGCAGGCGCAATCGGGGAATTCCGCTGACAAAACGGGCACGGTTTTCTTCCAGGCTGAACCCGACGACCGCCTCCGCGAACTCTGACAACAGCACTTCAAAGCGGGCTGGCGCCGGCGCGTTCTGGTCCGTCTTCAGAAGTCCTGCTCCACGCATACCACGGGACAGGGGTGACACCCATTTTCGGGCGAAATTACCGAGATCGCCGTCGGCATTGGTTTCCGGCAATCTGACCTCCAGTCGCGCGCATCCCGGATACCCCCGCTCCAGGCTGCTCAGGCCATCGATCACCGCCCCCACTCGATCATATTCTGGTAGCGGAATCCGCGCCAGCACCACAAACCAGTCGCGAACGAAGACCATCGTCGACAGCTCCAGTCGCGACAGCAGGTCGTCCGCGGTCTCCGGACCACTGAGGGAGAACCAGACCAGTCCGGAGTCTTTCTGCGGCTCAAAGAAGCCAAATATGCCAGACTCTGCGGCCCGGTCTGTCAGCTCGCGACCGGCCTCGGTTTCAAAACCCGGGCGGCAAAATACAACAACCTGTTCCATGCAATACCTGTTTTGTTCGGGCCGACGACACGGCTCTATAAATTTCAAACTGTTTAACATCCGTGGCTTAGCCCATCGGCTACACTTCTAGATCTGATACCCGTGGAAAACCCGATGTTGCGCGCCTTTCGCCAAATCGTCCTCTTGAGTCTTTGCCTGCTGCCAGCCGCAGCCTTTTCCTATGCATCGAATTCAGGACCGGCATGCCCAATCCTCGATGCCACCAGTGCAGAGGCCAGGCAGTCACTGATGCGCTACATCTGCTATTACAGCGCCCCACCTGGCAATCCCGCCCATGAAGCAGACACTCCCGACGAGCTGCCAGCGCAACTCAACTGGCGCCTCGCAGAAGGCCAGGACCTGGTCTTCAGCCATACCCCATCGGTTTACTGGATTCGGCTGAACGTTACCAATCCCGACGATTATCGAAGCCTTTGGTACCTGACCCTGAACTACCCGCTGATTGATGAGGTGACGTTCTGGCAGTCGGGTAGCGGCGCAAATCGCCTGATTGAAACCGGCGACCAACGACCCTTTGATTCCCGAGGCATAGACTACCGGTACTTCTTGCTACCCGTCACGCTCGACAGCGCCGAAACCAAGGCTATCACTATTCGGATAAAAAGCAGCGGAGCACTTAATGTGCCGCTGACTTTTGAATCTCCTAGCGAAGTCATTGTCGCAAGCAATCACCTTACCCTGAGTCACGGCCTGTTTTACGGCGCGCTGCTGGTTTTTTCCGTGTTCAACCTACTGCTGTTTTTCAGTTCGGGAGCCATTTACTATTTCTACAACGCGTTCTACATGGCCGCCATGGGGCTGTTCATGTTTGCCATGGGCGGGTTTGCCAACCAGTATTTCTGGCCAAATAGTACCAGCTTAGCCAACACTTCCATCCCACTGAGTCTGGTGCTCTGCGCGCTGTCGATGACGCTGTTCGGTCGGTCATTCCTGGAAATTGGCGAGAAGTCCCTGGCCGGCCTGGCCACAAAAATGCTGGCCTGGGCGTGCGCGGCCTTCCTGGGATTGACCCTGTTACTGCCGTACAGCAGCACTATTATGCTAAATACTGTCCTGGCCCTGACGGTATTAGCGAGCCTGTTTGTCATCGCTATTGGCCGATGGCGCCAGGGCTATCAGCCCGCCATGTGGTACGTGGTCGCCTGGCTGGTCATGCTTACCGGAGGGCTAATATACGCCCTGGCAGCATTCGGTTACCTTGCTGACTTCCTTGCTCGCGAAGCGCTGATGCAGTTCGTGGTGGGTGGTCAAGTTATACTCCTGAACTATGCCATGGTGCAGCGCTGGCGCCTGTTGAACGAGAAGATCCTCGCGGTGGAGCATTCCGCCCGCACCAACCTCGAATTCAAGGTTCACGAACGTACCTCACAGCTTCGCAACACCATGCGAGAACTGGAGAAAGCCAATCGCCAACTGGCCGCACTCAGTCTGAACGATGCGTTAACCGGACTGCAGAACCGGCGCCACATGGACAACATCCTGCCCGAACTCTGTGCCGAAGCCCGCCGGACCGGACACCCTCTCACTATCGCCCTGCTGGACGCCGACCACTTCAAAAACATCAACGACACCTGGGGCCACAGCTTTGGCGACACCTTCCTGCAATTGATTGCCGACGTCCTGACCCGCCACACCAAGCGCCCAAGAGACGTGGCCATCCGATTTGGCGGAGAAGAATTTGCACTGCTCTTGCCGGGAACGGGCATTGAAGGCGCCCATCAGCTCTGCGATTCCATTCTCCGGGCCATTGAATCCAAATCATTGGCAAGTCCCGACGGAGCCTCAGCCCGGATTACTGTCAGTGCCGGTGTCGCCGCCCTCAGCCCGGGCGAAGACCAGGACAGCCTGTTCAAACGCGCGGACGACGCCCTGTATCGGGCCAAGGCAGAAGGACGGAACCGAATTATCGTGTCCGATCACACTCCAGTCGACGAGGCCTAAGCCTCGCCCAGTTTGTCTACAAAGGTTCGGGCCTGCCGGGCCGCATCGGCAATCAGGGCCGACTGGCTGCTCTGTTGACGCGCAAGCGGCTGGAAATCGTGATTACCACCTTCCAACCACTCAACCTGCACCCGGTCCCAGGTTTCAGGATACCCATCCAGCTCCTCGAACTTGCCAAACGGGTCCCGGGTGCCCTGCACAACCAGCATGGGGCAGCGCAGCGACGCAAAGTGATCCGTGCGCCACTTGTCCAGTCGACCGGGAGGATGGAAGGGGTAACCAAACCCCACCACCCCAGCAATGTCTGACCGATTACTGGCCAACACACTCGCCATTCGGCCACCCATGGACTTGCCACCGACCAGCACCGGGCAACCATCATTCAATTCCTGCCGAACCTGGTCGACCACCTCAGAAAAATACTCGAGTAACCGGGGCTGACGGTCGGGCGGTCTCTTACGGCCATCCTCTCGCCGTTTCTGCATGTACGGAAACTCGAACCGCACCGTCGAAATGCCATTAACTTCAAGCGCCTGCGCAAGCGCTTCCATAAACGGTGAGTCCGCCGGCGCTCCAGCACCGTGAGCCAGAACCAAAACCGCGCGGGATCCTGTGCCAAAACTTTTCGTTTTCATCAAATTCACTGAATTCACCTTCCGGTTTGAAGCAACTATCATTGCAACTCAGGTAGAGGTATCTGCGCCAATCAAACTGGCCTCCACGGTGGACCACCGAGGGGCGCCATGTTGCTGATTCCGGCGCCTTTGAGAGGGTTTTGGAGTTGACCTGAGTCATTGCAAAGCGCTCATGCTTTCTCCATACTTGCGCCCGCATATTTTTCACTTGAAACCCATTGGTAAGGCTATGAGCACAGTAAATGCAAACCTGACTTACAACTACAAGGTGGTGAGACAATTCGCCATCATGACGTTGGTCTGGGGCATTGCAGGCATGGGTATGGGCGTTCTGATCGCGTCCCAACTTGTCTGGCCAGCAATGAACCTGGACATGCCCTGGACGCACTTCGGTCGTCTCCGCCCACTTCACACGAATCTGGTCATCTTCGGATTCGGTGGTTCGGCGTTGTTTGCCACTTCCTACTATGTCGTCCAGAGGACTTGTCAGGCAAGGCTGATTTCGGACAGTCTGGCCGCATTTACCTTCTGGGGCTGGCAGGCGATTATGGTCGCCGCAATCATCACCCTTCCCCAGGGCCTTACCTCCACGAAGGAATACGCCGAACTTGAATGGCCGATCGATATCGCCATTGCGGTCGTCTGGGTTTCTTACGCGCTGGTCTTCTTCGGCACTGTGATGAAGCGCAGCAGCCCGCACATCTATGTGGCCAACTGGTTTTACGGTGGTTTTATCATTACCGTTGCCATTCTTCACATCGGTAACAACCTGGCGCTGCCGGCTGGAGCATTCAAGTCCTACTCCGCCTACGCTGGCGTGACCGACGCCATGATGCAATGGTGGTGGGGCCACAATGCGGTAGGCTTTTTCCTGACCGCCGGCTTCCTGGGCATGATGTACTACTTCGTTCCCAAGCAGGCCAATCGCCCGATCTACTCCTATCGTCTGTCGATCGTCCACTTCTGGGCTCTGATCGCAACTTACGTATGGGCTGGTGGCCACCACCTGCACTACTCGGCACTGCCCGACTGGGCCCAGACCGCAGGCATGGTTATGTCCCTGATTCTGCTGGCTCCGTCCTGGGGTGGCATGATCAACGGCATGATGACCCTGTCCGGCGCGTGGCACAAACTACGCACCGACCCAATTCTGCGCTTCCTGGTGGTGTCCCTGTCGTTCTACGGCATGTCCACGTTCGAAGGCCCGATGATGGCGATCAAGACAGTGAATGCGCTGTCGCACAACACTGACTGGACGATCGGCCACGTGCACTCCGGTGCCCTCGGCTGGGTAGCCATGATCAGTATCGGCGCCATCTATCACCTGGTTCCGAAGCTCTGGGGCCTGCCATCCATGTACAGCGTTGGCCTGATCAACGTGCACTTCTGGCTCGCAACCATCGGTACCGTACTGTACATCGTCGCGATGTGGGTCAACGGCATCATGCAGGGCCTGATGTGGCGTGCGGTCAACGAAGACGGCACCCTGACTTACAGCTTTGTTGAATCACTGGAAGCTTCCTATCCGGGTTACTTCGTTCGGTTCATCGGTGGCGCCATCTTCCTCACCGGTATGCTGGTGATGGCTTACAACACCTACATGACCGTTCGCCAGAAAGATGCGGTTGCCCAGGATAATGCTGTGGCTCAGGCGGCGTAAGGGAAGAGAGAGACCAGATGAAACACGAAATAGTTGAAAAGAACCTTGGTCTGATGATCGTCCTGATCATCCTGACCATCAGTGGCGGCTTTCTGGTTGAGGTGGTCCCCCTGTTCTTCCTCAAAGAGACCAACGAGCCGGTAGAGGGCCTTGAGCCCTACTCCGCTCTGGAACTGGAAGGCCGGGACATCTACATCCGCGAAGGGTGTCACGTCTGCCACACTCAGCAGATTCGTCCGTTCCGGGCCGAAACCGAGCGTTATGGCCACTACTCCGTGGCCGGTGAGTTCGTGTATGACCGTCCGTTCCTGTGGGGCTCCAAGCGTACCGGCCCTGACCTGGCCCGTGTTGGCGGCCGTTATTCAGATGCCTGGCAGCGCCAGCACCTGTATGACCCGCGCAGCGTTGTGCCTGAGTCCAACATGCCTGCTTTCCCGTGGCTGTTCGAAGATCGGGTAGATCACACCAAGACCGTAGACAAGATGGAAACTCTGCAGACCTTGGGTGTGCCTTACACCGACGAACAGATTGCGAACGCCGAGTCGCAAGTGGAAGGTAAATTTGAAATCGAGGCTCTGGTCGCGTACCTGCAACAGCTAGGTACTGTGATTTCAGACAAGCGGTGATCCCGATGGATATGAACGAGTTACGCGGTATCCAAACGATTCTGGTCATGATCGCATTCTTGGGCATTGTCTGGTGGGCCTACAGCGCTCACCGTAAAAAAGCCAATGATGAGGCAGCGCATCTGCCGTTCGATGACGACGATGTGGAAAAGCGTACTCTCGAACAGGAAAAAACGGAGAAGAAACAATGAGTACCTTTTGGAGCCTCTGGATCAGCGTGATCGTGCTCGGTACGATTTTCGGCTGTGTATGGCTGCTGTGGGCAACCCGCAAGAGCCAGACCACCGACACCGAGACGGACCGTACCACCGGCCATTCCTTCGATGGTATCGAGGAATACGACAACCCGCTGCCGAAGTGGTGGTTTTACCTGTTCCTGGCAACCTGCGTGTTCGCTCTCGGCTACCTGGTCCTGTATCCCGGCCTCGGTAACTTCAAGGGCATTCTGGGCTGGACCTCCGTCAATCAGTGGGAGGCCGAGGTGGCTGACGCTGAGGAAAAATACGGCGAGATTTACGCCCAGTTCGGTAACACCCCGGTAGTAGAGTTGGCCAACAACGATGATGCCCTGAAAATCGGTCAGCGCCTGTATGCCAACAACTGCCAGGTTTGCCACGGCTCAGCGGCTCGCGGCCAAATCGGCTTCCCGAACCTGACCGACGATGATTGGCTCTACGGCGGCACACCGGAAGACATCCTGAATACCCTGCACAACGGTCGTATGGGCGCCATGCCGGCCAAAGGCGTCATGCCCAACATGACCGGCGAGCAGGTGGACCAGGTCGTTAACTACGTGCTCAGCTTCAGCGGCCGGGAAAAGGACGCCGAAGCCGCCAAAGCCGGTGAAGCCGTCTTCGCCCAAGGTTGCGCAGCCTGTCACGGCGCCGACGCCAAAGGCAATCAAGCGGTCGGTGCACCTAACCTGACCGACAACATCTGGCTTTATGGCTCCACCTACGAGTGGATCAAGGAAACCGTAGTTCATGGTCGCCAGAACCAGATGCCCGCGCAAAGCGGTCGTCTGACTGAAGATCAGATTCAGATACTCGCTGCTTACGTATACAGCTTGTCCAACTGAGTTAGCCGGCCGGAGCGTTTGCTCCGGCCTGGTCTTTTCCAGCCTGAGTCCTGCTTGTCCGGGCCCAGCCTAGAACAGATCAGATAGCCCTCCGGGGCCATTTCGGGCTTTGCCCATTCATCGGGAGGTTTCGATGAGCAGTGAGATTCCGGTCAAGCAAATCGACCCATCTTCTGACCCCTCCGATAACAACAATAAACCCGGAAGCGTTGAACTTTACGCGAGTCGAAAGAAGATCTACGTCAAAGAAGTCAAAGGCTTCTTTCAGCGCATCAGGAACGTCAGCCTGCTGCTGCTCATGGGTATGTACTTCCTGTTTGTGTGGATCACTCAGGATGGCCAACCGCTGATCCTGTTTGATCTTCCCGCCCGGGAGTTTCACCTCTTTGGGCTCACCTTCTACCCGAAGGATTTCATCCTGCTGTCGGGGATGCTGATCATCTCGGCCTTTGGCCTGTTTTTTATCACCACCCTGTTCGGCCGGGTCTGGTGCGGTTACACCTGCCCACAAACCGTGTGGACGTTCATTTTCATGTGGGTGGAAGAACGCATCGAGGGCAGTCGGAATAAGCGCATGAAACTGGACCAGGCGCCCGGGTCCGGTAGCAAATTGTTCAAGAAATCCGCCAAGCACACGATCTGGATGCTGATCGCCCTGGCCACCGGTCTGACCTTTGTGGGTTATTTCTACCCGATCCGCGAACTGATTGCCGACATCTTTACGCTGCAGGCCAATGGCTGGGCCTATTTCTGGGTCGCATTCTTTACCGTCGCCACCTATCTCAACGCTGGCTGGATGCGCGAACAGGTTTGCCTGTACATGTGCCCTTACGCCCGCTTCCAGTCGGTCATGTTTGATCCCGACACCCGGGTGGTATCTTACGACCCCAATCGGGGCGAACCCCGTGGCGGTCGCAAGAAGGGTGTAGACCCGGCCGAGGCTGGCCTGGGTGACTGCATTGATTGCGGTCAGTGTGTCCAGGTCTGCCCCACCGGCATCGACATTCGTGATGGCCTGCAATACGAGTGCATTGGCTGCGCGCTGTGCATCGACGCCTGCGACGAGATCATGGATAAGATGGACTACCCGAGAGGCCTGATCCGTTACACCACGGAAAATGAGCTTGAGGGCAAACCGTCCAAGTTGCTGCGCCCGCGGACCTTCGGCTACGGTGCGGCCTTGCTGCTCATGATGGGCGCGATAGCGTTCACGATCGCTACCCGTGTTCCGGGTCAAATGGATGCGCTCCGTGACCGCGGCGCACTTTACAGTTTCAATGGCCAGGGCCGGATTGAGAATTCCTACACCCTGAAGATCGCCAACATGACCGAAGTGCCCCAGACCTTCGTACTGTCGGTACAGGGCCTGGATGACATTCAGATTCTGACGCAGACCTCGATCACTGTTCAGAGCGGCGAGAACAGATCGCTGCCGACCGTGGTCGACGTGCCGCCGGAATCGATCAGTCAGTCCAATAACGAGATCTTCTTCCGCGCGCAATCCGAAACGGATGAAACGCTGATGCTGGAAACTGAGAGCCGATTTGTCGGTCCAACGCGCTGATCAATGGAATGCGCAGCGACCACCCCCTGTTTTTATGAGAACGAATGATATGACTGAACAAGCCCCGATAGCCCCCTGGTATCGTCAGCCCTGGTTCTGGTTTCTGACCATCTTTCCCATTGCTGCCATTATCTGGTGTATCTCTATGATCATCGTGGCAACCAACCTCGACGACACCATGGTCACTGACGACTATTCCAAGGAAGGTCGTGGCATCAACCTGCAGATCGCCCGCGATCAAAAAGCGGCTGATCTCGGTATGATGGCGGAAATGGCTTTCGACCAGCGCACCATTGCCCTTGACCTCAGCACCGCCCAGGGCCCGGCAGAGTTCCCCTATCTGATCCTGAACCTGTTCCACCCTACATTGGCCGACCGAGACCGAACCGTGCAATTCCAGAAAGTCGGTACCGGGCAATACCGTGGCAACATGCTTGAAGATATAGATGGTCGCTGGTACTACGATCTGCGCGGGCCGGACAACGATTGGCGCCTGAAAGGCGAAGCCTGGCTGCCCGCTGAGAACGGCCTGACCGTAAGCTCAGAAGGTACTGTTCAAGAGTGACCCGAGAGTGATTCAAGAGTGATCCGAGAGTGCTTCCACTGCGGCGAGCCGGCCCCCGGCGAACCGGCCATTACCCTGGATCTCCGGGGCCAGGTCCGGCACTTCTGCTGCCAGGGTTGCAAGGCGGTCTGTGAAACCATCCATCGCGAGGGACTGACCGGGTTCTATGACATCCGCACTGAACCCGCAGTTACCCCCCGCGAGCTGGCACGCACCGAACTGGAACGGATTCGGGAACTCGACCACCCCCTGATTCAGAACACCTTTGTAACGCCGGTGAAAGCGGGCCAGGAAGCTCAGCTATTGATCGGTGGCATCACCTGCGCCGCCTGCATCTGGTTACTTGAAAACCACATGAAGCAGCAGCCCGGTATGCTTACCTTCACCGTTAATCACACCACGCAACGCGCCCGACTGGTGTGGGCATCGGACCAGACCCGGCTCAGCGATCTGCTGATTGCCATTGACCAGCTCGGCTATACTGCCCGCCCCTACCAACCCGATGAAGCGGAGCAACTGCTGAGAGCCGAACATCGCTCCATGCTGATCCGGTTGGTACTGGCGGGCATTGGCTCGTTCCAGAGCATGATGCTGGCGTTCCCGCTTTACTTTGAAATGGTGAACGACCTCTCCCCCGACTTTGTCAGCTTCTTTCGCTGGTTCAGCCTTCTGATCGCCACCCCGGTGGTGTTTTACAGTGCGCGGCCATTCTTCAGTAACGCCCTACGAGACCTGAAGACTCGGCATCTCACCATGGACGTGCCGGTGGCGATTGCCATTGGCCTGGCCTATCTGGCCAGCGCCTGGGTAACGGCGTTTGGTGGCGAGGAAGTTTATTTCGAGTCAGTGTGCATGTTCACCTTTTTCCTGTTGCTGGGCCGCTATATCGAAGTTCAGGCCCGATTTCGGGCCGGCCTGACCGGCAACGCCCTGGCCGGTTTCCAGCCCGGCGTTGCAGCCCGGGTGCGCGGCGAAGACGTGGACGTGGTGCCAACCCGTACCATAGAGCCGGGAGACATCATCCGGGTCCGTCCCGGAGAAACCCTGCCGGTGGATGGTGAAATCGTCAGTGGCCAATCCACGCTCAACGAAGCCGCTTTGACCGGGGAGTATCTACCGGAACCCCGCAACCCGGGCGATCAGGTGCACGCCGGCAGTATCAACGGCGAACATCCACTGGATATCCGGGTTACCAAGGCCGGCTCCCAGACTCGCTTGTCCAGCATCATGCGGGTACTTGACCGGGTGCAGTCTGAGAAACCGCCGGTCTCACTGATGGCGGACCGGATGGCCGGCAAATTTGTTGCGCGGGTACTGATTCTGGCACCCATTGTCTGGCTTGGCTGGTGGCTGGCCGGTGCCGATAATGCCTTCGACATCACCCTGTCGGTGCTGGTGGTCACCTGCCCCTGCGCACTGTCGCTGGCGACACCGACTGCCATTACCGCGGCCACCGTAAAACTGCGCCGCCTCGGGTTTCTGCCAACTCGTGGACACACTCTGGAATCCATGAATACCGTGGATACCGTTGTTTTCGACAAGACCGGCACCCTGACTCGCGGCGAATTGAATCTGGTCCATACCACCCTCCTGGGCAGCCAGGATGAGACCACCTGCCTGAGATTGGCCGCCGGACTGGAAAAACACTCGGAACATCCGGTTGCCCGGGTTTTCCACGATCGCTCATCTTCAGCGGTGGAACAGGTGCGCAACCATCTGGGGGGCGGACTGTCCGGAAAACTCGGCGACCAGAACCTGTTCATCGGTCACCAGGACTTTGTCCAGGGTTTTGTCAGTACGCCCGCACCAAAATCACCGGGCGCCCCGGGCATGGAAATCTGGCTGGCGTCAGACAACGAATGGCTGGCGTGCTTCGCGCTGGATGACCAACCTCGACCAGATGCCGCCCAGGCCATCCGCGAATTGCGGGACCTCGGTATTCGGACCCTGCTACTCAGTGGTGACCGCTCCGGACATGTCGAGCAGGTGGCGCGAACCCTTGGTATTACGGAGGCCATTGGGCAGGCTTCGCCCGAGCAGAAGCTTGAGGTACTGGAACGGCTCAAGGGTGAAGGCCGGCAGATCATGATGGTGGGAGACGGACTCAATGACCTGCCCTCCATGGCCGGCGCCGGGATTTCTGTTGCCATGGGATCAGCTGCGGATCTGACCCAGTTGCACGCCGATGCCGTACTGCTGAATGGGCAGCTAGTGCAGCTGATCGAGGCCCTCAAAACCAGCCGCAAAACTCGCAAAGTGATACGTCAGAACCTAATGTGGGCGTTGGTGTACAACGTTTGCGCCCTGCCGTTGGCCGCCGCGGGCATGGTTCCACCCTGGCTTGCCGCAATTGGCATGTCGATCAGCTCCCTGATCGTGGTCCTGAACGCCCTGCGCCTTGGCAAAGCCTCCACCCAACCCCAGCATCAGCATAATCCAGCGGTTGGCGCTCAGGTTGCGTCCTGATACCGTGCTGTAAACAGTTTTCGCGAGGTCTTGCTGTGCAAATCGTTATGATTCTGGTCCCACTGGTCCTGATTGTCGTTGCCCTGGGTATTGTCCTGTTTTCCTGGGCGGTCAAGAACGGCCAGTATGATGACCTGGAAGGCCCGGCCCACCGGATCCTGTACGACGACGACAAGGACATGATCCCGGACGAAGCTCGCACCGATCTGCCGACCGACAACAGCGACGAGAAATCGAGTAATCCCGAACCAGACGCTGACAAGGATTCACCGAAACACCCATGAGTCCGGAACTCTACCTCAGTTATCCCAGTGCCTTTCTGATTGGCTTGCTCGGAAGCACCCACTGTCTGGGAATGTGCGGGGGCATTAGCGCATCGCTGTCCATGGCTCTGCCAGTCGGCTCCGGATTCCGGTTCCGGCAATCACTCATGCTGCTGGCCTTCAATTTCGGGCGCATTACCAGTTATGCGGTTATCGCAGCCGGCGTGGCCCTGTTGAGCACGTCCGCCGCCGACCAATGGGCCGAACTTGGTGGATTGTTGCGAACGATCGCCGGACTACTGTTGATCCTGATGGGACTGTCGATGGCGCAGTGGTGGCAGGGGATCCGATACGTGGAGCGCATTGGCGCGCCGGTGTGGGCCAAACTGTCGCCGCTGACCCGCCGATTACTGCCGGTGCGACATCCGGGTCAGGCACTGGCACTGGGCGTGTTGTGGGGCTGGCTGCCCTGCGGCCTGATTTACAGCACCCTTGGTTGGGCTGCGCTGCAACCCTCTGTCGGCTCGGCCGCGCTCACCATGATGTTCTTTGGACTTGGCACCCTGCCGTCGATGCTGGCAACCGGCTACGCCGCGGGCTGGATCAAGGGATTGCAAGGTAACCGGTTATTCAGGAAGGGAACGGCGGTCATGCTGATCGTGTTCGGGCTGTGGACGCTGCCGCTGACTGCGTTTATGAGCCATTGACCGGATCACGCCAACCAAACGCGCACCCGGCCTGGACCATGTCTAGTCAGAGCCGCTACCGCTAGATGTTCAACACGTCCAAACGACCGAAACTGGCCATATCTTCGGGCTCGGTGGACTGAACCTCCTGTCCCTTGGCACTCGTAACCTCGGTACTCTTAACCGTGGAACCCCGACGCTCCCCTTCGCGGAAATCATAGAGCTTGTTATCAGCAAGGTGCGAAGGCTCTACGTTGCACAGGGCGCGGAACATGGTTTCCAGACGGCCCGGGTGCTGTTTGTCCCAGCTCTGGAACATATCCTTGATGACCTGGCGTTGCAGGTTTTCCTGCGAGCCACACAGGTTGCAGGGGATGATCGGGAATTCCCTGAGCTCAGCGTAGCGGGCAATGTCTTTCTCCCGGCTGTACGCCAGCGGACGGATGACTGTGTTGCGCCCGTCATCGCTGTGCAGGACCGGTGGCATGGACTTCATTTTGCCGCCGTAGAACATGTTCAGGAACAGGGTTTCCAGCAGGTCATCACGGTGGTGACCCAGCGCGATCTTGGTCACGCCGTGCTCTTCGGCAAAATTGTAGAGGATGCCGCGGCGCAGCCGGGAGCAGAGACCACAGGTGGTTTTTCCCTCTGGAACCTTTTCCTTAACAATGCTGTAGGTATCTTTTTCTATGATGTGGTACTCGATACCCAGCGCATTCAGGTATTCCGGCAGTACTTCCTCTGGAAATCCTGGCTGTTTCTGGTCGAGATTAACGGCGATCAGGTCAAAGGCAACCGGAGCGCTCTTCTGCAAGGCCAGCAGAATATCCAGCATGGCGTAGGAATCCTTGCCACCAGACAGGCAGCACATCACTTTGTCGCCAGCCTCAATCATGGAAAAGTCGGCTATCGCCTGTCCGACGTCATGGCGCAGGCGTTTTTGCAGCTTGTTGAGTTCCAGTTTCTGGTGGCGCTCAGACTCAGCGCTCTGGCCTTGTTCGGAACGGGCGATCATAGCTTCGGACATACCAACAACATTCATCAGATTAGTGAACGCAGAATTATACGCATCAGAAGGATCGAGTGACAGCGGCGCTTCCCTGAGAGCCTAGACTCCCCTACCATTGAATAATGACAGATTCGACTTCAATGACTGCCCAGGCGGACAGTGACGGCTACTATGATGAAGGCTTTCTGGGCCAACACATTCAACATCTGTTGGTAGCCGTTGAGCACGAGTTGCGCCACGCCCCCGACGGCATCAGTGAACTGGCGCTGATCAAGGCCCTACAGCGCCCGCCCTGGCAGCTGATTGGTGAAGTCAGTTACCACGATCCGGAGAAGCTGTATCCGGTTCATTTCCTGCTGTTCCATACCCTGTATCGGCTCCGGGATCAGTTGGTGGAATCCGGTGAAAGCCTGAAGATATCGCCGCTAGGCATCCGCCTAACCCTGGAAGAGGTTGTCGGAGGTCGCGGGTTGCCTGACGAACCGGACCAGCTCAGGGCGTTCTATCTCGACCTGTCCCAGTACCGAATGCCGGAAGATGCGATTCAGCAGATGATGGATGATTTCTGGTCAGGTCGGCCAATCTCCGGGCCGAACTCGGATGAGGTTCTCGCAGCCGCGCAGGAGCTGGGGTTTGATGAGGTGCCCAGAGATTTTCCGGAGGTAAAACAACGCTTCCGGCGTGCGGTCATGCAGGCGCATCCTGACCGCGGCGGAGATACCCAGGGCATCCAGGTACTGAACGAAGCGTTCTCAGTGCTCAAGGCCCATTTCAGCAGCCCTGGACAGTAGCGCGGGCTGACAGCATTCCACTGCTTCTGTACTCACGATTCAACAGTCACAATCGAAAGGATGGATAGTTCATGGTAAGACGAACACTGCTGACCTTTGCATTGAGCTCCGTTGCATTTCCGGCCCTCGCCGATCTGGTGGTGCTGCAGTATCACCACGTTAGCGATTCCACGCCGTCTTCGACCAGTACCTCGGTGTCGCTGTTCGAGGCACAGATGGAGATGATTGCGGACCTGGAGCTGGACGTGGTGCCCTTGCAGGCGGGGACCGAGCGGGCACTGGCTGGGGCAGGAAAAAGCGAGCAGAACCAGTTGGCCATTACCTTTGACGACGCCTATGACTCGGTCTATTCCACGGCCGCGCCGATGCTCTCGTCCATGGACTACCCATACACCATTTTTGTTAACACCGAAGCCGTTGGTCGCCACGGTTACATGACTTGGGAACAACTGGCCGAGCTGGAACAGCGGGACGGCGTCACCATTGCCAACCACAGTGCCGACCATGGCCACCTGGCCCGAAAGCCCGGCGAGACCGCTGAGCAATGGAATAGCAGAATCGACCAAAGCCTCGACGCTGCCCAGGCCACTCTTGAGGAAAAACTTGGAACCGAAGCGCCGCTGTTTGCCTACCCCTATGGTGAGTTTGATGCCGCCCTGGAGGAAAAACTGGCTGACCGGGATTGGTACGGCTACGGGCAGCAATCGGGCCCTATAGGAGAGAGCTCTGGCGAAACCCGTTTGCCCCGGTTCCCGATGGCCAACGCCTACGGTCAGCTCAATGGCCTGCCGGACAAACTGCAGAGCAAGGCCTTTCCAGTGGCTGCGGACGAACTGCCAGGTGGCGTGATGACCGACAATCCGCCCCTACTGAGCTTCAGGCTGCCCGATTCCATGGAAGCATCCAGGCTCACCTGCTTTGCATCCGGCCAGGGCCGTATCGACATTAACGTGGAGGATGGTGAGGTTCGGGTACAGGCACCGGGTGCCTTCAACAGCCGGCGCCTGCGCTACAACTGCACCTATCCCGCGGGCGGCGGTCAGTTTTATTGGCTGTCACACCAGTGGCTTGATCCCCAGCAGCCCGAAGACTGACCCCCATGGGTCAGTCTTGCTCCACCATCTTGAGCCCCACCTCGCCTTCGGTGACGTGGGGTATGACCTTCGGTTTTCTGCCAGCGCCGGTCTCAATCACGGTTTGACCGGCAAGGTCTGCGCTGCGGGTATAGAGCACTACCCAACGCTCGCCTAGGCCGGGAAAAACCGGCACCCAGGCCTCAAGAAAACCCCGTCGACTCCAGGTCTCTGGCTCATAGGGGGTAACGAGATCGGTAACCAGCCGTACGGGTTCAAAGTTCCGGTCCAGAAACGCCAATGAAGGTACGAAGACGCCGTTCTGGGCGTAGGACCGTATTCTCATGATGAAATCCGGCCCCTGCGCCACACTGTCCAGGTCAACCAACTGATAAGGGCTGATTCCGGTCAGAAAATTGTGGGTTGGCGACAGCTCGGTAACATTGACCCCGAACTCCCGCCCCTGCTGCCATTGCACCGCGTCCCGAGTCTCCAGGCCCAGACAGCAGAACTCACGAAATCGTTCGAAATAGTCACCGCCGCCTTCAATACCGAGGACGGCGTATGCGTCGAGCCCCTCCTGATTATCCGTCTGGACTGGTTCAATATCGGGTCCGCTGTGGTAGACGCTGGCCGGAGTGAGTTCAATTGGCGGAGCGATGAAGCCCTTTTCGACATCACTGCGGGTATCCGGTTGAAAGTAACTCACCCGGACATTGCCCTGGGCGTCACGCCAGGTGAAATAGGGTTGGCGTTCGCCCGGGCGGACATAGCCGTCTTTCGCCAGTTCGTTGGCGTCTGGATAATTCTCCAGGGTGAACTCAGTCTCCTCGCTCGCTGACGAGACAGTGCCCCCTGCGTCCTCGGCGGGCGCTGCAGCGGCATTGGACTCAGCCGTTTTTGGCTGTCCAGCACCAGCGGAATCCGGAGCTGATTCCTTGGCCGGTGTCTGGTCGGAAGTGGCAACGATCGGCGAATAACGCACCCGCCCCTGCTCGTCCACCCAGGTGTAATAGCCCTCCCGTTCAGAGACGGTGGAACCACCCAGCTGGCAACCGCCAAGCACGGTCGCCAAGCCCCAAATCATTATGTTTGTTGCCAGCGTGGGTCTGCTCATTGTGAAGGGGTACCCCGGTGTTACTCGTCAGCCGATCAGAATTTGGTCCGAAAACTCAGGCCGGCCAATACGACCCGAAGCGAGGTTTTCACGTCGAGCCCCGCATAAGGGTTGTAGATGATGTTGGTGATATTGTCACAGTTTAGATTACAACTGGTGTTCGCAGGAACGGTTTCAATCGACTGCAAATAGCTCAGGTTCAGGTCAATCTCGGTGTCTTTATCCCAGCGATACCCCATCCCGATGCTGTAGAGGTTGGCACCACCAAACGGAGCCATGATGGAGCGCTGATCGTCAGGGATGACGGAGTCACGTATTTCCACCCCCGCCCTCAGATCCAACCGCGAAGACGCATGAAACTCGGCGCCAAAGGCCCAATTCCACTGGCTTTTGAAACCCAGGGGCAGGCGCAGGGTGTTTGATGTGGCGTTATCCGGAGAAAGAATTTTGGCGGCGTTCAGGAATTCCAGATTACGGTCGAACCGGAACACAAACGCATCCCACTGGGCGTAGTCGGTCCAGCCAATGTCCGCATTGAGTGTCAGTTTCGGGTGTACATCCACACTGATGCCAGTCTGGAAATGCTGGGGGTACACCAGATTCATGCTGACATTACCGGCTTCCCGGGGCGCGCCGGATGGCAAGCTGAGAATGGCCGAAGTGATGGCACCCAGCACCGAGCCATTGAGTCCTTGCCAAAACCCCGACCAGTCGTCGGTGTACTCGATTTCAAAGGAGCCCTTGAGGTTCATGTCGGCTTCGGAGGTGTAACTGGCGCCCCAGCGGAACCAGTCCGTGGGCTCCCACATCACACCCAGGGCATAGGTGGGCGACAGGGTTTCCTGGACATTGATACTCAAAGCTCCGATGTCATCCCAAGGACCGATGTTACCGCCACACAGGGCCAGCCAGGGCTGCAGTGGCTCATCTCCGCTCTCGCAGTTGAAGGCGCCCTGCAGTATCTCGGCCACCCCCAGCAACATGTTGGGTGCCCGCATGTACTGATCTGCTGCGATCCCCATGTGGGACAAATGGATACCCGCCCCCACGGACCAGTGATCGTTGATTTCGTAGCCAACTGTGGGTGACAGGTAGGTAGTACGCTGCAGCGCCGTCGCCTGCGGCTGATACCGGCCCGGGTCGTCCTTGTCGCGGTAAAACCCGGCCGCCAGAGGCAGATAGAAGGCATTGCCAAAGGTCAGTTTGGAGCCAGGCGGGTTGATACTGATACCCGCCGAGGGGGCAACCGCAGGTCCTGGTGGCGCCCGCAGTATGCCGTAACCGGGCACATACAGGGCGACGTTATTGGTGTGACTGTGGGTATTGGCGACCGGATCTCTCTGTCTGCCCGTCAGCGGATCCGTTTCCAAGCCATCAATACCGAAAATCTCATAGCCATCCGGCGCGTGGAAATCGGCATCGATATCCAGATACACGTTCATCAGGGTGACTTCCAGCTGACGCCCGTCCAGCTTGGTGAGTCCCGCCGGGTTGTAATGAATCGCCATGATACCTGGCGGATCCGCCGTCACCGCATTACCCAACGCCAGTGCCTTGGGGTGGATAGTGAGATTCTGTGCGAGCTGGGCCTCGGCACCACACGCGATGGTCGAGGCAATCAACGCCGCGAGAATCTGCCTTTTGTGGCTTATGTGTCCCATGAAGTCCTTCCCTTCCCGTAAAACGTCGACGGCACCAATCACTCTTTGAGGCCGGAGAAATTAATGGGCAGGGATACACCCAGGGAGAAGTCCGGGGCATCCTCGGTCAAACCGATACCAAGGCTGGTATTCACAATGGTGGTGTCACTGACCCGGGTGCCCAGCGACATACTCAGGAAGCCGGTCATCTGGTCCTGGGCCACCGCCTCGTCACCGTTGCTGAAGGTCAGTATCGTTTCATCGTTGTAGCTCAGCTGGGCAGAGATACTGAGGGAGATGTCGTAAGACAGGGAGTAGGCAAAACCGGCCGAACCCGACAGGCCAAAACCGGGACTCACCTTGACTAGCCGCCGGGCGCCACGAACCTGGTCCAGACCGTCGACCTCAAAGTTGTAGGTCAGGCTCGTAGAGCCAAACACCACCACCGGATCCAGCACCTTGGAGAGACTCAGGCCACCAGACAGCGAGTAATAACCACTACCGGTGGACAACTGCTCCTTGATATCAATTTCATAGGGGCTTACGCCGGTCTTGGAAGTGAAGGTGCTGAACAGCGTGGTGGACATCTTACCCGGTACATAGGCAAACGGCTGCCAGCGCCCGGTAAAGGAGATATCACCGAAGTCGTACACAGTGAGCTCATCCTGAGAGTCGTATTTCACTACCAAAGGAACACGGGTACCAACGGTCAGGTTGTCCAGAAGACCGTAGTCGTAGGAAAAGGCATTGGTGAAGTTGTGAGTGGCCGAGGGAACCACATCCAGATTCTCCACCGAGTTGTCCGAAATGCTCAAATCAATACGCTGATCAGCGGTATAGGAGTAATCAAACGAATAGGTCAGGGAGTGAGTCCCTTTCTTCTGCAGCGAATAATTCTTCTCCGCAGCCTGGAACACCTCCTCCAACTGGCGGGATGAATCCTCATCGCCCTCCTGCTTGGCCAGGGCTTCCCGCGCCTGGTCCACATTTCCTTCCTGCGCCAGGGCCATGCCCGGAAGCAGTCCTGCCGTGGAAACAAGGATAACGCCTCGCGCAAACCAACGATTCATCCTGACTCCCTTATCTTATTTTTAGTTTCCTGGCCCGGGTATGAACCCGGAAATTAGTTGCGACGGTAGTGCAGCTGTTTTCTTGTGTTCTCGACACTGCCGTCGGGATTGTTTTTCTGGCGTTCCAGCAAGTTCTGGATTCGTCTTTCGGTTGCCTCGTGGAACGCTGGAATTCGTTCCAGTGCCAGCAGGGTCATGGTCTGGTCGTCAACGAAACGCAGGTCTTCCTCTTTCAGTTCGAGGTTATCCAGTGGCTTGTCACTGCCCGGGAAGACAATGAACAGCACGTTGTCGTCCCATTTGTCCTCAAACTCCGACAACAGGAAGGAAATATTCCCCACCGACGGATCGGCCAGGTACACCCGGCCATCCCGGATCGTTCGCAGCACCACAAAATGCTTGAAACCGGCATGATTGATTGGAACGATGGCGGGGTGGTCCAGATCCTTCAGGTCGTCGATCGATGCCCGGAAGCCGCCAGAGGGGTACCCCAGAGCGGTAACGAGACGCTTCATATCCAGCATCGAAAAGGCACGGCGCTCAACAATGCGTTCGCTTTCTCCGTAATGGAGCAGCCCCTCCATCACCTGTCGCTCTGACAGGCTTCGCCCGAGGTAGAAATTGAGCACCGTGGTGAGTGCGGCACTGCCGCAGCTGTAGTCGTAGGCCTGCCGAACGATGTTCCGGTACTTCTGCTCAACCAACGGCTCTACCCGGGTATCGAAACGCAGCAACACCGGCCCTGAGTCCACGTCCTGTTCGATAACAACGCTGCCCTTTTCAAACGGCTCCACCACGGTGGCTTCCTGCACCATGGTGAATGTAAGAATGGATCCGGCGAGCACCAGCAGCATGTCAGACGAAGTCCCTGTTTTTATTGGCCATAATAATTTGGGGTTACACGTTGTAACGGTAAGATACCGAAAAGCCTCCGCCCTGAAAGATAACTGTGCCTCAAATCTGTAGCCGCAGGCGCCGCCCCCTGGATCGGTTGTGAGAACTGGTTCAAGGCTTGGTTAGTGACCGCGGCATAAGTTGACGTCAACCGCCAAAGCGGGTATCAACGCGGATGAGCTCTCCACTTCCAGATGTAGATCCTGATGACAACAACTCTTAATCCGGGACTGACTACCTTTATCGCGGCCAAGAACGCGCCCCCCCAGGCACCCACTGCACTTTTGCCAAGGGAAGCATTTAACGATTTCCTGCAGGATCTGGGGCCGGTCAAATTGCTGCTGGTGCATGCACCAGCTGGTTATGGAAAGACCACTACAGTAGCCGAGCGACTTGAGGCTCTGGAGCTGAACTCCGCCTGGTACAGGCTTGAGGCCAGCGATAACGACCCGACCCGCTTCGGCAGTTATCTAGCTAATGCCCTGAATCTGACCACCGCGGGCGGCTGCCAGAATACGCTCCAGACCCTGAGGGACACCGGATTCGAGAGTCTCGAAGCACTGGTTACCAGCCTGCTGACGGAGCTGGTTCCGGGGGAAAAACCCTTATTCCTGGTGCTGGACGACTACCACCTGATTACTAACCAGGAAATCCATGAAGCAATTCGCTTTCTGCTGAGGCATCTACCGGTTAACCAGCACCTGGTGCTGGTGAGCCGAACCCTGCCGCCCATCGGCGTGGCCCAGCTCCGGATGCAAGGACTGCTCGTCGAAATCACCAGCCGGGACCTCGCCTTCGGTGCCGACGAAGCACAGGCATACCTGGAGAATCGCCTTCCATTTGAACTGTCTCGCGAAAGCATTGAGCGCGCAGTGCGGAGGGTTGAAGGCTGGATTTCAGCGCTGCAGCTGTTATCGACCACAGCCCCCACCAGTCAGGATTTCAATGACTTCGTGGATCAACTGGAATATGGCAACCAGCACGTTTTCGACTATTTCGACGAACTCGTCGGCCAGGATCTGAGCGACCAGCAGCGTACTTTCCTGTTGCGAACCAGCATCCTTGACCGGTTTAACGCCGGCATGGTGATGCGGGTGATGGATGACACCGATGGCCAGTCGCTGCTCAGCAGCCTGCTTTCCATGGGCCTGTTCATTGCGCCGGTCGATCCCTCTGCGCTCTGGTTCCGCTACCATCCGCTATTCTCGGTGTACCTGCGTCACTTGCTGACCTGCACCACCCGGGAAAACCAGCGCGATCTGCACCAGCGGGCCACGGATGCCTGGCTGGAATTGGACGACGCCGAAGAGGCTGCCAAGCACGCCGTGGCGGCAGAGGATCCCGAGCGGATTAACCGCGTACTCAGCCTGCACGGCCGCAAGTTTTTCACCGAGGGCCAGTTCATTCTGCTGCAGCGCTGTCTTGATGCCCTGTCCCAGGACCAGATTGCCCAAGACCCGACCCTGACCCTGCTGCGGGCCTGGGTCGCGCAAGGTCAGTACAAGTTTGATGAAGTGGAAAACTGGTTGTCTGCGGCCGAAAACCGGCTGCAAGCGTCCATGAGCGAAGACACACAAAAAGCCGTACACGGTGAGTTCAGCGCCATACGCGCCCAGGTCGCTATGAATTATGGTGACGGTGACCGGGCCTTGACCCTGGCCCGGGAGGCAATCGAACAGGAAGCGCGATTCCTACCAACATCCCGGGTTGCGGCTGCATCGGTGATTGGCGAAGCCCTGTTTGTACGGGGGGAGCTGGAGGAAGCCCTGGCCCGAATGCATGACACCGAGCATTTGGCCCGCGCTCACCAAGCCCACCAGAATGTCCTTTGGGCGCTTTGCCAGCAAAGTGAGATCAGTGTCGCCATGGGCCTGCTGCAAAAGGCCTATAACATCCAGGAGCGGGCTTTCCAGTACGCCGAGGAAAACCACCTCAACCACCTGCCGATACTCGAGTTCCTGTTCCGGATCCGAAGCCAGATCATGTGGGAGTGGCACCACCTTGAGAGCGCCGAGCGTTGTGCCCTGCAGGGTATTGAGATTCTCGAAGCCCAGGGCGAGCGCTGGTACGTGCAGAGCTACACGTCGCTGGCCAAAGTGGCTCACGCCCGTGGCCGCCAAAGCCTGTGCGCCGATTACATCGGCAAGATTCAGAAGATGCTGGCCGCGGGCGACTACCATCTGGACTGGGTCGCCAACGCCCACGCCACCATGCTGTCGTACTGGGATGCAGTCAGGGATCAGGATGCCATTCAGCGCTGGTTAACCGTGGCGCCGCCCTGTGATCCCGACATGGCCACCAACCATTTTCATCAGTGCAACGGTCGTAACCGGGCCCGGGCCCTGATGAGCCTGGGGCGCCTGCAAGAAGCGAAGCCACTGCTGGAATCCCTGACCAGGGTAGCCGAACACTATGGTCTGAAAACCGACCAGAACCGCAATCACATCGGTCTCGCTTACCTGCACTGGCAGCTGGAGGACCGCGAGCAAGCCCTGGAACAAATGACACTGGCACTCCAGCAGGCCAGCACCACCGGCGCCGTGGGGAGCTTCCTCCGGCTTGGTAAGGTCCTGATTGTTATCCTGAAAGCGCTGATCAACGAAGAAGCCGTTGACGGCATGGAACTGCAGCGGGCGGAACGGCTCATTCAGCTGGCCCAACAGCAACGGGACTTCAGCCGCGCCATCCGGATTTCATTGGACGAGGCCATCATTCAGGACATCATCGACCGACCAGACGTACCCGAGCTGATCCGCACCTCGCCCCTAACCCGAAGGGAGTGGCAGATCCTGAGTCTGATTCACGCCGGGCTTTCCAACGATCAGATTGCCGAACACCTGAAAGTGGCCTCCACCACGGTGAAAACTCACATTCGTAGCCTGTATCAGAAACAGAATATCAGCCATCGGTCTGCAGCAATCGAACTGGCCAAGGATTTGCTCAGCAAGATTCAGGGGGATTAAGCACCCCGGCTGGAGCATGGGAGGCTCTACTGTCCGGTAGCTGTGGTTGCCGGCAGGAATTGACCAAAGCCCATTTCCTTGCCCAGCTCCGGTGTAAGTGTTCCATCAGTTACTGCCGCGCGGCCATTGATCAGCACGTGTTTCACGCAGCCTGGCACCCGATTGACCATGCGCTCCAGGCCGAAGTTTTCCATCTCGGCCCAGCCCACCTGTTCCAGATCCTGGTCCAAGCCCTTTGGGTCAATGATGGTGATATCGGCCCGATCCCCTTCCCGGATATGACCGGCATCAATCCCCAGCCAATTCGCCTGCTCACCGGTTAGGCGATGCACCGCCCGCTCCAATGACATCACCGGATTGCCCTGCTGATGACTGTCCTGCACCAGTTTCAGAAATCGCAATGGCAGGTTGTAAAACGCCATGTTGCGAATATGAGCACCGGCATCCGAGAAGGTGATCAGTGCATGGGGGTTTTTGACCATTTCCCTGAGCCGATCCTCGCGATGATTGCCGATTACCGTAAACCAGCGCAAAGCCCGGCCGTGGGCCACCACGGTATCCAAGAAAAAATCCACCACGTGAACCCCTCGCTCGGCGGCGAGTTCGGAAAAATTACGTCCGACGAGGCTTTGGTCCGGGCAGCCAAGAATGGTCGCGTCGCCGAAATCCCGTTGCCAAACCCGGGGCGACAATTTGTCCCGGTAGAATTTTCGGAAGGTGCGGCGATAGCTCTCGTCCTGCAACAGTTCATTGCGTTCCAGCTGATCGCGCACGTCCAGCGCCATCTCGCCGGCGCCAAACTCCTCGAACAGCACAACGTCCATGCCATCGGCATAGATGGCAAAAGGCGTTGGTAGGAGCTGCCAGCGAAAATTGCCGCGAAGTGCGTTGGCAATCCAGGCCACCAGGTTGGCCATGGGCCGAACCGTGGGGTTGCCCTTCAGGTCGATCATCGCGATCAACGTGGTTTTCAGCGGCTTGCGAAACCAGCCCAGGGTCTCCCGGAGATACTGGGTGACCTGGAGCGGATTGGCAGCATTAGGGGCGCCTTGATGCACCCTGCCATAACGACGCAATAGCCGGTTCAGCCGACTGACCTCACGCCAACGGGCGTAGGTACTGGGCAAACTCTTGGACCATTCCCGGTCACCATCGACCTTGTCCCATTTCAGGCACATGGTCGACAGGCCCAGAAAGCCCAACTGCAAGGCTTCCGCCAGCAGCTGCTCCATCCGCCCCATTTCCTCTGCCGTTGGGGTTACCTTGCGATCCGTGGCGCGGTTGAGTCCCATCACCCCTACTCGCAGATCGCTGTGGCCAAGGAAGCTGATGAGATTGGGTCCGAGTGGCTGTTGCCGGATAAAGCTCAACCAGCCCGAGGGCGTGCGCCAGCTCTTATGCTGTTGGAGAATGGGCAATACTTTCTCCCTCGGCACGGTCTCCACCCGGGTGAAGATATCCGAGGCGTCTTCAGCGTCCGAACAGACCATGCTCAGAGAGCAGCTGCCAATCAGCACCGTGGTAACGCCATGGCGCACGGATTCGGACAGCGAGGGCGAAACAATCAGTTCGGCGTCGTAATGGGTATGGGTATCCAGGAACCCTGGCATCACCCAACAGCCCTCCGCATCAATCACACGGTCTGCCAGGCTGAGATCGGGTTCTGAATTGAATACCCGCTCGACCCGGCCGTCTCGAATGGCAATGTGGGAGATACTGGAAGGCCCGCCGGTACCGTCAAAATAGCGTCCGCCGAGGATAAGCGTGTCGTAACGCGTCATGGAGCTGAACTCCCGTTTTGTTGTTTTGCTCTTGTTTTTTTGCGCTTCTTAATTTTATTGGACACCAAGTCTAGCCAGCAGAATAGATTTTTTCCCTGTTTTTTCGGGTCATTCTCAACGCTCCTGAATCCGCGCGCCCGCCTCCAGCTGACTGTCCGGGTGGCGCACGACCCGATCGCCTTCGGCAAGTCCGTCCAAAATAACGGTATCCAGGCCATTACTCCGGCCCGTGGTTACCGATGTGAACTCAGCCCGGTCCTCAACCGCTCGAAAGACTCGGTCCTGTCCCGACTCCTGGAACACCGCCGAGGCCGGCACACGAAGCACTTCGTCGGCTTCCCACAATACAAAGGTGGCATCCACCCGGTAACCATCACCCAGCGTCTGCCAGACCTCAGGAGGACTGACAATGTCCGCCACCACTTGCACCCGTTGTTCTTCCACACCCAGGGCCGAGATGTCCTCGAAGCCTACCGGTTCCACACGCCTCACTGTCGCCTCAAGGGTGGGTCCGCCCCAGCCGTTCAGGTGAACCCGGATGCCGGGCGCCAGTTTCACAGCGTCAAAACTCAACACGTCCACCACCACCTCCAGCGCGCCGGGATCACCCACCTCCAGAATGGCTTCACCCGCCTGTATCACGCCTTCACTCTCGCGAACCAGACTAAGAACGGCTCCAGCGACCGGAGATTTCACCGGCACCCGCTCCACCTCGCCATTACCGGACGACCTAGCAGCCGATACATCCAGCCGGGTACGCGCCGCCTTCAGCTCATGGGCCATAACCTCCTCATCGAAGCGGGCCGATCGCAGATTCGCCTGTGCTCGGGCATCGGCAGCTTCCGCTTGCTGCAGTCGGTCTTCCGATACAAACCGGCTATCGCTCAGAGCCTGAAGACGCACCAATTCTTTCTGAGCCAGAGACGCCTCGGCCTCAGCCGCCGCCACTTTCTGACGAACCGAATTCAACGCTGAGCTGGCGGCGCCAATCCGGGCTTCGGCTTCTGCCCGGCTGCGGGCATCCAGAACGCTGGCGGGCATGGGATCCACCTCGGACAGCAACTGACCCGGTGCAACCGGATCGCCCACCTCAAGTGAAAGCCTGTGCAGGTACCCCGACACCGGCGATGAAACCAGGTAACGGTCCTTTACCCGGGTTTTGCCCTCTTCCGTGATCGAAACGACAAGGTTGCCCCGGGTCGCCGGTGCCAGATCCACCCAAAGCGGGTCCGGGCGCAAAGTCACAAACAAGGCGGCCAGGGCCAAGGCAACGAACACCGCCCAGAACACCCACTTCGCCGAAAAACGTTTAACCGCCATAGCCAGCCCTTGGTCCGTTCATGCTTGTTCTCATTATTCACTCTCTGGTTTTCAGCACGGCCACCAGATCCAAATGTCTGAGACGCCACCAGGCAACACCACCGGATACCATGGCCGACACAAACACCACCGTCGCCGAGATGCCCAGCGTATGTGCGGTAATCGTGAGCGGCACCCGATACAGTTCCGTTTGCATGGCGGTGATAATCATCCAGGCCAGGCCCTGGCCAAACAGCCAGCCGCTAACGACACCAAACACCAGCAGCACAGCCATATCCCCAAACAAAATGTGGGCGATCTCGTTATGGGTGTAACCCATTACCCGCAGACTGGCCAGTTCTCGGCCCTTTTCGGCGAGTGCTATGCGAATGGTGTTATAGATCACGCCGAAGGCAATGATTGCCCCGAGCAGACTGTTGAAAAAGGTGAACGTCAGAAAGGTACGTGCCAGGGTGTCGTAAAAACTGTCCAGCATGGCCTGCCGGATGCCGATACCAAGCACGCCTGGTGCCTCCCGAAGGCTTTGGTAGACTTCGTCATTTCTGGCTGGATCCACCGACAACAGGATCTGGTTGATAACAGGCCCTTCTCCCAGAGCCCGATTCAGGGCCGGCAGGCGCATGTACGCACCGACTCCAAGAAACTCACTGGTTACGCCGGCCACTGGCACAGAGAGGGTTCGCCGATCCCTCTCCAGCAGCTCGACACTCAGAACTTCTCCGGGACCGACGCCGAGTTCTGTTGCCAGAAAATCAGTCAGCAGAAGCCCCTCCGCCGGTAGGTCCACGGATTGCAGGTCCTTGTCCACCACGAACTGCAGGCGGGCCCCGGCCGGCATACCATGCAGCACACTTCTTCGGTCGCGGTGGCCATTCACCAACCTTACCGCCACTGATCGCCGGCCTTCGGCGTAGCGTATACCCGGCTGGCGCTGCAGGCCGAACAGCGCGGCTGCATTCACTGGCTCGACCAGGGTCGCGGTCAAATCCTGTTGCTGAACCCGCGCGAATTCGGTCTGAACCATGAGCGAAACGGAATCAAACTGGAAATTACCAACCATGACGATCGCCGTCGCCATGGCTATGCCAACCATCGACAGCAATGCACGCAAGGGTCGGCGGGCCATTTGCCGGATAATCATGCGCGAGGGCTGGCTCAGTCGAAGACCCGAGAACCACCTTTCGGCCCCCACCATTCGAAACCGCGCAGGGCCCTCCGGGCGCATGGCTTCAGCAGGGGGCAAGGCCGCCGCCTGGCGTATGGCCCGCCAACCACCGAGCCAGGCTACAAAGCCGGTGATAAAAATCAGCAGCGCAAACCAGGCCGGGTTCAGGCGAAATAGCAGACCCGGTAATCGATAAAACTCCATGTACAGCTCACCCAGCCCGCGCCCCAACCAGACACCGGCGAGTAGCCCGAGAACAAGCCCAATGGCCGCGATGGCCAGCACCAACTGACTGTAGTGCCAGGCAATCTGCCGATTGCTGTAACCAAAGGCCTTCAGCACCGCGATGATGTCGCGCTGGGTGTTCACCAACCTGCTGATCACCACGTGCAGCAGGAACATGGCAACGCTCATGAAAATTAGCGGGAAAACGGTCGCCATGATCTTGAGCTGATCCAGGTCGTCGCTGAGGAAGCGGTGGGAAAACTGATCCCTGCGGGAGAATGCGCCGGAGGTACCGTATCGATCCAGCACCCGGTCCAGATCATGTATTACCGACGCCAGTGGGAAACCTGGCTGCACGCGGACCACAACGCTGTTGAACGCGCCTCGCATATCCATGGCTGCCGACAGCGATTCCTCGCTGAGCCAGAGTACGCCGAAGCGCTTGAAATCCGGCAGCATGCCACCGGGGGGGAGCACGTAGATAAATTCCGGGGATTCCACGATGCCAGTGACCACCAGAGTCTGCTTGCGGCCGTTGATGATCACCGAAAACTGATTACCGGGTACCAAGCCATGGGACTCAGCAAAAGCACCGACTATCGCGGCCTCGGCGTTGCGTCCGGGCGTGGGTAATCGTCCCTGCCTGACAAACAGCCGGTTGACCTCAGGTTGACCGCTCTGTGGCACCGACAGCACCCTGGCCGACACAGGCTCGGTGAAGCCAGGAACTTCCAGTTTTGCCGCCGCCTCCACCCGTGCGCTCAGGCGAACCACTCCGGGAATCTCCGACACCCGATGCAATGCCTGTCTTGGGGCACGTTTGAGCGGCGCGAAGACCTCGGCAAACTGATTCTGCTGGTAATACAGTTCGCGGGTCGCGTTCAGGGAGGAATACGCCACCAGTGACATGACACAGACCGCAACACCGCCGGCAATCACCAGGGCAATAGCCAGCACCTGCCCCCTGATCCGCCAGAGTTCCCGCCGCAACTTGGTGCCAAGCACACTCCGGGCGAGAAACATCAGGCTACCAGCTCAGCTCTTTCGGTGGCTGGCGTTCGGTGTTGCGTCGCTCACCACTGATGCTGCCATCAGACATCGTGATTACCCGGTCCGCCATGCCGGCAATGGCCGCGTTATGGGTGATAATCACGGTTGTGGTTCCGGTTTCACGGTTGGCACCTTCGAGCGCCTCAAGTACCAGTATACCGGTGGTGGAATCCAGTGCGCCGGTCGGTTCGTCGCACAGCAACACCGCAGGACGCTTGGCGATGGCCCTGGCAATGGCGACCCGTTGCTGCTCACCGCCGGACAGTTGGGCAGGAAAATGGAGCCCACGATCCTGCAGCCCGACCAGGCTCAGTGCCTCTTCCGGGGTCATCGGGTTGGCGGCGATTTCAGTGACAACGGCGACATTTTCAAGAGCGGTCAGGCTTGGGATCAGGTTGTAGAACTGAAACACAAAACCAACATGCTCGCGGCGGTAGCGGGTAAGCAGTCGGTCATCAGCGGCACTCAAATCGAGATCGCCATAGCTAACTTCGCCGGAGGTGGGCAAATCCAGGCCACCGAGGATATTCAGCAAAGTCGACTTGCCGGAACCGGACGCCCCCAGCAAGACCACGAGTTCGCCGGTGTACAGCTCCAGATCCACACCGCGCAGGGCGCGAACGGTCACCTCGCCCTGATCATAGGATTTGGTTAGACCCCGGGTCCGGAAGACTGGCTGTGGCTCCATCGTCGTCCAAACTCACCGGCGGCCGTCACTCACCGGCGCAGTCGACGCAAACGGTGGTGTATGGCAGAACCTGCAAGCGCCTCGGATCAATTGGCTCGCCACAGGACTCACACTCGTCACCCAGTCCGTGGTCGATACGTTCAAGGGCGCGTTCTATCTGCACCAACTCCTCACGGGTTTCAGTCTCAAGAGAGTCCACCACTTCGTCGTTCTGGGTCTGGGTGGCCTGCTCCTCAAAATCTTTGTCCAAAGCTCCGTCTTCGCGATGCTGG
The DNA here is from genome assembly GCF_030297175.1 of Marinobacter sp. LA51. NCBI lineage: Bacteria > Pseudomonadati > Pseudomonadota > Gammaproteobacteria > Pseudomonadales > Marinobacteraceae > Marinobacter > Marinobacter apostichopi. The sequence goes on from NZ_AP028070.1 coordinate 2,242,583, forward strand.
TGTGCTTCAAAGCGGGACAACCTGGCTTTCAGATCCGCCCTCAGGGTTTCAAGTTCTGCTTTCCGATTCGTCATCAACATCTCCTGCCCGTCCGTTGATCGGTCGTCGTTTTGTTACTCCTCACCTTAAAGGATAAGCCTGTCCTCTGTTTGATGCTTGTCAAAATGCCAAACAGCATAGAAACGGGACGCCAAAGCGCCCCTGGCACGGTTCCGACTCGCCGCTCACAAGAGGTTGTGGCACTATTGCCTTCTTTTGACTGGCGGAGCCCCCAAATGTTCTACACCACCGTGGCAGCACTGACTGCTGCCCTACTCGTGTTTACCTGGTTGGGGCTGCGCGCCCGTCTGGCCGACGGCGGCCTGGACGATTTCGTCACCGCCCGTAATACCCAAGGCGCCCGGGCATTGGGGCTTTCGTTTCTGGCCTCCGGCATGGGTGGCTGGATTCTGTTCGCACCGCCTGAAGTGGGGGCTCTGGTTGGCCCGGTCGCGCTGGCCGGTTACGCCATTGGCGCCGCACTGCCGTTCATTGTGTTCGCCTTCTGTGGGCCGGCAATCCGGCGTTTTCTTCCTGAAGGTCGCAGCATTGGTGAGTTCGCACAGGCCTGTTACGGACGTGGTGTGCGGCACTACGTCTCGCTGATTTCAGTGCTCTACATGCTGTGTTTTCTGACCGCCGAATTAACCGCCATTGGCGCAATCACCACCATGCTGTCGGGCATAAACGGCAATCTGGTGGTGTTGGGTGTCGCCATCACGACGCTGATTTACACCGCCTGGGGCGGGTTACGCGCCAGCATTGTGACTGACCAGTGGCAGGCGTTCCTGCTGATTGGCCTGCTGGCCATTGTCGGCTTTGTTGGGCTTGGACAACTCCCAGAACTATCGGCAGCGCGTCTACCCGATGTACCCACAGCCAGTGCCCTCAGCGTGGCGCTCACTCTGGTGATTGCCGTTACTGCGGCCAACCTGTTTCACCAGGGTTACTGGCAACGTCTCTGGTCAGCCCGGGATACCGGCAGCCTGAGTCGTGGTGCTGCCCTGGGCGGCATCATTACCGTTATCGTGGTCGCTCTGGTCGGCGGCCTTGGCATCATGGCCTCACTCAGCGGCACCGACCTGGGCAACCCACCAATCCCGTTCTTTGCCTTGCTGTCAGAGGCACCGGTCTGGCTTACGCTGCCGGCACTCATTCTGGCCATTACGCTGGTTGCCTCGTCGGTTGATACCTTGCAGAACGCCCTGGCCTCACTGGCGGTTACCGAGAAACGGGGCCTGTCATTGAACGCCGCGCGCTGGATCACCGTAGCGTTGATGGTACCGGTGGTACTGGTAGCACTGCAGGGCATTTCGGTTCTGAGACTTTTCCTGATCGCCGACCTGCTGTGTGCCACCGCCGTTCTGCCGGTGTTGATGGGTTTGTGGTCACGGATGTCGACGACAGCCGCCATTCTCGGCGGGCTGGCAGGTCTTCTGGGGGCAATCCTGCCCGGCTGGATTGCCGGCGGATCGGTGATGGCGGGTCTGGAAGCGGCCAGTTTCCCCGGCAGTATCCCAACCCTGATGCCATTTGTAGGCGCCCTGGTCGGATCCGGTCTGGTGAGTGTGGCGTTTGCTCTGACCCGGCCGAAAAACGACCGGGCCTGAGCAGGGAACAACGGTTGTCCGGCTCAGTCTCAGCTGGACAACAGTTCGATCGGGTAGCGGATCTTGGTGGTGTCGACGCCCGGACGAGCCCCGAAATCCACCAACCGCAAGCGGTTACAGATTTTGTTCTCAAGCGCCGGCGCATTGAGTGTCGATTCAACTACCGAGCAGCTGGAAACCCGGCCACTCTCCTCGATCACCAGCTCCGGTGTGATACTGCCCTGCAATGATGGTTTGCGCCGGAGTTCCCGGTTGTAAATGCTGTAAATTGCTGACTTATTGGCATCCATGGTGCGCCGCAATTCTTCCTTGCTGCGCACCTTCGAGGCCACCTGTTGCTGCTCACGTCGCGCTGCCTCTTTTGCCGCAGCTACCCGTTCAGCCTCTTTGACTTCCGCCCGCTGCCGCTCGGCCAGCGCCACCTGACGGGTTTCCCGCTGCAGTGCCGCCTCGTCCACCCCGGCACTTTTGCTGGTCGCCGTGGCTCGGGCCGCCAACGCGTCTGTGGTCTTGCGGGCGATCGGTTCAGCCGTTTTGGTCACCGGCGCGTCCAGTTTCACCGACTTCGCCAGTGAACTCAGTTTGGAAAGTTCATTGCCCATGGCCAGGATGCCGGTATTCCGTGCTTTCTCACGAGCCTTCTCAACCTCCTGAGGCTTGGGCTCAGGTTCGGGCTTTTCCGCCACTTCAGGTTCAGGCTCAGGTTCCGGAACCGCTGCCGGGGGTTCGGGAACCGGTTCAGGCTCGGCTACCTCCACCGGCTTTTCCTCCGGCTCTGGTTTTTCCGGCTCGGGCTCTGGCTCCGGTTCAGGCACTGCCGGTTTCGGCGGTTCTTTTTTCTCAATGATGAGCTTCGCCAGTTGTGGCGGCAGCGCCTCTTTCTCCGTGCGATCCTGCTCCGGCAACTCGATCCAGGTGACGTACCCGCCAAAGACGAGAAACAGCGGCAGCACCACCGACGCCACCGTCAGCAGGCGTTTCCGCTCGCCACGCTCGCGGTTCCAGGGGAGTCCATGCCGATAATCCATCATGATCAGGCCCCCTGCTCTGTGCGCTGGTTCACCGCCAGGGAAATGGCCGCGTAACCGGCGTCCACACAAGTGGACATGATCTTCTTCAGCAACTCATAAGGCAGTTCCCGATCCGCCAGGATGGTTATCGGGCGACCTGCCTCGGGCGCCGGTGTGCTGGAACGCCCGGCCTGGTAGCTGAGCTCTTCTTTCAACGCCGGCTCCACCTGGCCGTCAAAGGCCTGGAAACGGGCACGATCGAGCACTACCCGACCGTTCACCAGGATATCGCTGTCGGTCACGGTGAGCGCCAACACATCGTCCGGGCGCTGCTCCGCGGTGGAATCCGGCAATTTGATGGTGCTGTCCTGGTTCAGGACCTGCACGTCGGAGGACGAATTCACCATCAGGAAGAACACCAGGATGGTAAAAATGTCCATCAGCGACACCAGGTTCATCTTGCCCTGATTCTTGTTGCGCCGGTAATGACGTTTGAGCCTTCTCGCTTTTGCGGATTCTTTCATGAGCTCACCTCGCCACCCTTGGCCGTGCCAGCCTGCTCGGCCTGCACTGGCGCGTCACCCAGAGAGATATCCGGAAACAGTTCGGCTTCGACCACGCTTCCGGCCACCACTGCTTCGTACGACCTGACGGTGTCCATCACCGACACCAGGGTCTGATACGAGGTTTTCCGGGAGGGCATGATGATGACGTCTTTCTTGTCCGGGACCCGGCTCTTCAGTTCTTTCATAACGTCTTTCAGCAGCACGAAATCGTAGTCGCCCTCTTGCTCCGGGATGTTCTTGATTACCCCGCCCTGGTTATCGGCAACCACCAGGCGGTCATCGTAGATCACCACCTGAATCTGTAGGTTTTCCTTCTGTTCCGACGAGACACTGTCTCCGGTCGGAAAATTCAGCTCGAGCACGCTGATATGGGCGAACACCATATTCAGCAGCAGAACCGGCACCAGCACGATCATGAGATTCATGAACGGGGTGATGTCGAGATCCGCCTCACTCTGTAGCCTGCGATGCTTGCGTCTCATGGCCTGATGTCCTTTTTACTGGTTATCAGGCCACCGATCCTGCCGGTGCGGGATTGTGTGCTGCCGCGGGCGCACCCTGCGGTTGTGCCGGAGCACGCTGTCCTGATCCGTCGCTCAGGAGGTTAAGCACCTTGATGCCCGCCATCTCGAAGCTGTCCACGATTTCGTTGGTCTTGGTCTGAAGCAGTGAGTGAATAAGCAGCATGGGAATGGCCGACATCAGGCCGAAGGCTGTGGTGTTCATGGCCACAGAGATACTCTGGGACAGCAGACTGGCCTTTTGCGCCGGATCAGCCGCTGCCACCGCGGTGAACGCGGAAATCAGGCCGATGATGGTGCCCAGCAGGCCCAGCAGCGTGGCAATGTTGGCAAGAGTCGCCAGGTATTGGGTGCGCTTCTCCAGACGCGGCATTACGTCCAGCAAGCCCTCTTCCATCGCGTACTCGATCTCTTCCCGACCCTGGCGACGTGCCAGGCGCTGCAGGCCAAAACCAATCATGGTCGACATGGCGCTGCCGGATTCCTGGGAAAAGTTGAGCGCTCCTTTCAGATCACGCTTGGCGATCATCTGGTGCAGGCGATTGAAGTCGCGTCGGTTGGTCAGCTTCTGGGCTGACAGGTATACGTATCGCTCGATGGCTACAATGAGTCCGACGATCAGCACTACGGCTATCGGATACATAAAAAAGCCACCTTCCTGGAAAAAGCGAACGGCGGTATCAATCATTGTCTGGGCGCTCCATGGTACGGGTTTTGGATCAGTGTAATGGGTGGCTTCTGCAGAAGCCGTAAGTTCGCGAAAGACTTTGTTGCGGTTTGTGTTTGCTTGCGGTCAGCCACAGAAAATCTGTGATGCGGATCACACGAAATCTGGATTCAGGTTTCAGGGCTCAATGTCGTTGTCCCGCTCACTGCCCTGCTGGTCACTGAATGCCTGATGATACCGAACGAGGCGCTGAAACTCGTAGCGCTCAATCGGCGCAAATGCCTGGTCGACCATCAAACGCTCATCGGGCGCGCGCAGCTCTTCCACCTCCGGTGGTTGCCAGGGCACCAGATACATCACGGTGGGCACCTCCTGATCACCCCGGATTCGCGTTCCCTCAATGGTCACAATTCCGGACTCCTGGGCCAGGGCCGCGGCCGGAAGCAGCACCGCGACAACGGTGGCAATCAGGCGAATGGGCAGTTGCATAGGTCACTCACTCTGGTCGTGGCGTCAGATTTAAGAACGAAGTTAGAGTCGGTTTTTGGCATCAAAAATCCAGTCCTCCAGTCTCGGATTGGGATCCGTGGCCTGGCTTTGGTATTGCTCATACAGCGGCAGGGCATCCCCCGGACGTCCCAGATAGATATCCAGCAGGAACGCCAGGTTGAGCATGGCCGGCAGATGGTTCGGATCGGCGTCCAGCGCTCGCCGGTAATAGTCTTCTGCGGCCTCGAACTCTCCAGCCTCACGGGCAATCACTCCCAGGTGGTTGAGCGCCACCGGGTGGCTGTCGTCCAGAGTGAGCACGGCGTCGAAATGGGCGCTGGCCTGTTCGGTGTCGCCAGCCTCATAAGCAAGGATACCCAGGTTCGCGTGCGGGCCGGTGCGGGTTGGGTACTGCTCGGCCAGTTGCCCGAACCGGTCCCTGGCGGCCTCCAGGTCACCCTCCTGTTTCAGGGCGACCGCAGCCTGGAAGTCTTCAGCCAACTGCGCCTGCTGACCCTCGGCCTCAGGCGACGCCGGGGCGTCATCCTGGCCCGGGCTCAGGGCGCAGCCAGACAGGAGCGCCAGCAACATTGCCACGGTGATTGGTTTACCCCAGTTCATTGACCACCCCGGCAGTGATTTCCTGCTTGTTGTAACGGCCCGGCAGCAGGCGCTTCAGCGCGTCATAGCTACGCTGCACCCATTCGTCGTAAATGCCCTCGCGGGCGCGCCGGATGTTCTGCTCATGAATATCGATGGCGTTATCCTCAAACGGATACGCCTGCTCTTCCAGCAGCAACTCGTACTGGGCAAGCTCCAACTCACTTAAGCCGGGCGGCCGCTCCGATGCCATCAGATCAGCCCCCAGACGTCCGTAGATGTGGGCGATCTGATAGCCCGCCTCGGTTGAAAACGAGGACAGTCCGTAACTGGCAGTTTTCTGGTAAGCGTTGACCGCTTCCTCCAGCGCATTGGTTTTGGCCACCATGCTTTCATTCAACGGCAGGGTCAGGCTGATGGCGTCGTAGCGCTCCAGGGCTTCCCGCGCCAGCGTGGCGGACGCCGATGCCGCCAGCCAACGCATGCGGTCGTCGCTGGATTCCGGATTGTCATCAACAAACGCCATCTGCCGACGCAGCCAGGAGTCCCGACGAGTAATGTCTCCCTCGGCCTGGTAAAGCTCGGCCAGGCGGTTGGCAGCCTCCATGTAGGCATCCGCCGGCTCCGGGTAGACGTTGGCATACTGTCGCCAGGTATCGATGGCCTTCCCGGTGTTACCCGCCTTGTCGTACAGCTCTGCAGCAATCTGCAGGTTCTGCCGCTGCTCTTCCGGTGTCGATGCCAGCGCAACCATGCGTTTGAGCTCATCGCCAGCCTGTTCCCACTGTCCGGTTTCCCGGTAAGCCAGGGCAAGCTTCGGGGGTACTGTGTCGATCAGTTCATGCTCGGGGAATTCGGCCCGGAAAGCCGTCAGTACCGAGATCGCTTCATCCCAACGTGCGGCGGTAACCAGCAAGGACGCAGCGTCGTATTCGGCATTGGCCCGCAACGCGGATTCCGGCACGGCTGCGCCGACCCGGAGGTACTCGCTCACCGCTGCGTCCACGTTACCCGCTGCCGCCAATTGCTCAGCCTGTCGGAACACTGCTGCCGCAAGATTTTCGCGTACGCTGGCGCGGCGCTCGTCGGTGTCGGCCATAGCCACGAGCGCATCCCGATAGGCCTGCTCCGCTTCGGCATAACGCTCAAGCTCAAACAGACTGTGTCCGGACAACAACAGCGCCTCGGTGATCAGCTCTTGCCTGGGTGCCGGTTGCCAGGCCGCCAGGCGACTGGACATAGCCACCGCGTCTTCCCAGTTTTGGTGAGCAAACTCCCGTTGCAACGCGATGTAGAACACGTCCGGAGCCCGCGAATCAGCCGGGAAAGCATTGGCAAACCGCAAACGATTCAGCTGCTGCATATCCTCGTAGCTGTCTTCAACGTTCTGCTGCTCCGTTGCCGACTCGGCCTGCCAGGTCCGGGCATATTTGCGGTAGGCCAGAACCGAGGCGTAACCCGCTTCGGCGGCCCGTGCCGGCGGCTGTCCCTCGTACGGGAAATCGTAGGCCACGCGCTCGAACGCCTCGATGGCCGAGGCCCAGTCTTCCAGTTCCAGGTAGGTTTCGCCGAGCAGGAACAGACGTTCGGGCGTTCTTGGATGGCTCGGGAACGTTGCAGCAAATTCTGAGTAATAAGCCGCCGCCCGGTAGTAATTGTCGCGCGCGCCGGTTTCGGTTTCCGCCTCACCCGCGAGCAGGTAGTGGCGATCCGCCAGCTCGGGCAACAACTGCTCCAGCTGTTCCCGGATGTAGGCCAGCGTGTCCGGCTCAGCATTGCGCCAGTAGCTGCTGTAAAGGCCGTAGTTGGCGACGAATTCGGCCTTGCGCTCGGGCAGTGTCCGTTCGAAGCCGGCGAGTTCGAGCGTGGCAATGATGTTCATGTGGTAACGAGGCGCCCAGCGACTGCCGGGATGGTCTTCAATGAAGGCCTCGTAAACGTCGATGGCGTCCGAGTACTGCTCCCGCTCCAGGAGCAAGTTGCTGTAGCGGTCGTAAATGAGGATTTCGTAGGGCCGACTGCCGGCCTGCCGGAACAGCGCCTGCAGGGTGTCAGCGCCCTCGAGGTAAGACAGGGACAACCCAAACACCCGGAACAGGTCCTCAATCAGGGTTTTGTTGCGTTGATCAATGTCCTGAACCGGCTGGCCTTCCGGCAGGACCCGGTCCAGCACCTCGATGTAGCTGGTCAGAGCGAGCCGGTACTGGCCCTGCTTGAACTGACTCCAGCCGCGCATGTAGTAGGCGTTAACCAGGAACGAAGGATCAGTCTGCTGTTGCTCGCTGGTCTGGGCCACCTGATCGAACGCCTGCTCGGCCTCGTCGTAGCGGCCGTTGATGAACAGCAGGTCGGCCCGCCGGAACTGGGCTTCGGTCCAGTACGAGGAGTCCGGGTAGCGTTCAACCAGAGTATTGAGTGCAGCCAACTGCTCAGACGTCATGCCCCGCAGCTCCCAGGCGCGGGATAGCTGATAGTAGATCTGATCGTTACCGGCACGATCCGGATATTCACGGAGCAGGGTCTGATACGCCTCGATGGCGTCATCCAGCTCGTCCTGAGCCGTGTCCGCCATTTTCCGCTCGGCACGGGTGAACTCAAGATCCGCCAACCGATGGCGAATGGTCACCTGCTTGCGTGGGTCCTTCACCAACGGCAATAGCGATCGATAACTGGCCATCACGGTTTCCAGAGACACCGGCTCAGCACTTGCCGACGCGGACTCCAGGCCTACGGCTGCAGTAGGTTGCCCCGCTTGGGGGTCGGACGCAGCAGCGATGGCGCCAATGGTCCCCGCCCGCATTTCCGGCGTTGTTCCACCGCCGCCCATGGGCCACGACAGGCTTTGACAGCCGGCCAGTGCTACCGCCAGCGGCAAAACGGCCAATCCGCGCAGGGGCACAATCCTCGAGACTTTATTCATCCCCGGACCCCTGTCTGCTTTGGAGCTGATACAGGCGGTCGGCCAGGCGGGCCTGGGCATGACGCGACGCCACCCGATAGCCACGCAGCTGTTTACGCTGCACCAACAAGGCCTGATCCACCCTGGCCATCATTCGGCCCCGGGCCTCCGACAAGGCGAGTTCCAACTCCTGCCGCAGGCTTGTCAGCTCCTTTTCCCGCGCCGCCAAGCGATCGCTCAACCGCTGATGCTGTTTATCGTCGGCCATCAACGTCTCGATGGTCTGACGTTGCGACCTGAATTCCGCCATCGCCGTGTCCAGTTCCCGAAGCTGTCTTTGTGCAGCCCAGCGATTCACGCCGTAGTCATCCACGATCATCCAGTCGAAATGAGCCTGCATCCGCCGATACTGGGCACGCTGACGCTGGGTGCGCTCGTCGTTGGGCAAGGCCGCCAGGGACTCGGCAACGCGGTCAAGCCTGGTTCTCAGTTCTTTTTGTTCGGCGGTCATTAGGAATTGGTAGTCTTCCCGCGCCAATGCCTCGGTAATCTGCTGCCGGTACTGCTGATGCTCCGCCGCCCACTGATCGGCTTGTTGCTCGGCCAGTGCCTGCCGGGTGGCCTTGATCCGGGCCGTGCGTTGCATCTGGCGGGTCTCCAGCATCAGCTCAAAGGACGCCAGTTGCTGCTGCCAGTCATCCAGGAAAGCTTGCATGCGATAGAGATCGTGCAACTCGCTAAGAGCTTGCTGAAACGACTCCGTTGCCAGGATTTCAGACAAACCAAAATCACTGGGCATGACCTTCAGCCGCCCGTAGGCATCGGTCATCTTGCCGTCGCCGTCCTGCTGGAATTCCAACCGGGCCATCAACGAGTCTTCGGTCAGCGCGGTCCGGGCCGTAACCAGTTTCGCCTCTAGTCGTTCATATCGGTCGGCGGCTTCGCGGAAAGCTACCAGCGCCTCTGCCGGTCGATTCATCTGCTCCAGCAGATAGCCGCGGGCGTAGGGCACCTGTTGCAACCAGGGGCTGAACAATTGCCGCGAGGACAACACGTTAACCGCGTTCAACGCCCGAGCCATCTCACCCTGCCCGGCTGCCGCAACGGCATACTCGAACAGCGCCCGATCGGAAAATGGCCCCTCCGCCGAGAGCAATTCCAGCGTTCTGAAAGCCTCATCAAAGCGACCGTTCGCCAGGTAGATTCGCGCCAGCGACAGCCGGCTTTTTTCCATCAGCGCCTGCTGTTCCGGGCTATCTTCAGAGCTATCGCCGGCTTCGGCTTCCATCTGCCGGATCAGCTCCGCCAGAGTGGCAATCGCCGCTTCAGCATTGCCATCAGCAAGCTCCGCCATGGCAGTGTTGTAAGTAAGGTAATGAGCCCAAATGGCATTGGGGTCGAGCTGATCTCGAAACTGGCCAATGGCGTCCGGGTCAGGCTGACTGGCCAGTTGCTCTGCCAGGCGGGCCTGCAGATACAGCCATTCCTGGTAGAGTCCAGGTTCGCTGGTTTCCAGTGTTGCACCGTCGACCCGGTTCAGATTGGCTTCCGCAAGCTGGTAATCGGCCTCCAGATACAGCACCTTGCCGAGATAGAACCAGGCCTGGTTGCGAACCTCAGGCGACAGCGCACTGCCCTTGCCATCGCCCCCCAACAGTCTGGTGAACAGCTCACCGGCCTCACGGGTCATGCCATAAGACAGCAACAGGCCGCCTTCAATCAGGGCGGGATGGTCGCCATGGCCCTGAATACCGCCTTGTTCACTGGCGACCGACAGCTGGGTCAGCGCATCGAAGGCCTGGCCCTGGTGGTAGTTGTACAGCACCCAGCCATAACGAAGATCCTGAACCCGTTCCGGCGCAGGCTCATCCGCCCACCCAGGCGTACTCGCCATCAGCCACAGACAGCTAACCGCGACCCAGACCGAACGTTTTCTGGCTAAGATGCCCGCTTTCAATGCCACAGTTCAGTTCACTCCCCAGCTCAATCCCACGCCACTAGTCCCACGCCTCTAATCCCAGGCCAATATGGACACGGTGGGTTGGTAGTCGGAGGAGCGATCCTGCACCCGGATTTCCAGTGCCGCCGTGCCGGTGCCCTTTTCGAAATCGAGGGTGGCCGCCTGTTTGTAGGCGCGATTGTCTGGCCCGATGCCTTCCACAAACGCCGTCACTTCGTGGTTTCCGGTCTTCAGGTTGCCCACGTACAGACGCTGCATGCCACCTCGCTCAAGGGCCTGAACCTGGCGCTCGGTGTAGAGGTACGATGCCACCACTTCCCCATCAACCTTGAGCTTGACCGCGTCCAGTTTCAGGAACTGGCCTGTGTCGACACTCACGAACACCGCAAACTGAGTACTGGCGGGGAACAACAGGTCCTCTTCCAGAATGAACAGATCCCGATTAAGGCGAATGACCTGTTTCTTCAAGGATTCGACACTCTGGGCTACGGACTTGTCGTCGGCATTGTCGCCGGACTGGGCCAGCGCCGGGCCCGAAATCAGAACAGCGCAGCCGGTTGCCAGAGCAAGAATGAGGGACTTTAGTGGTTTCACCATGATCAGTGTTCCTGCCAACTCAGTATTCAAGAATCAAGGACGCGCGCGTAACCAGCGCATCGAACGAATAAAGCGGTTCTTCCCCGGGCAGGAAATCGCCCTTGGCGGTCACGTCCCGGAAATCGTCGTATTCGAAGTTCAGCCAATCCAACAGCAAGCTGAACTGCAGCCGTTTGATGCCAGGCAGCGAGGTCTGCTTCCACTCATAAACCGCACCGGTGCCCAAGGTGGTGCCCGACAACGTACTCAGTTCCTTGTCCCTGGCCAGGTGGGTTTGGGAGTTCTCGAACTCGTACAGATCGCTGTAGAAGTCAGCCGCTTCCTGGGTGTAATAACGGACCGATCCTTCCAGGGTCCAGCGATTGTTCAGGGCATGCACATAGGCCAGTTCAACGGTATGGGCATCGATACCCCAGCTGTCCGTGAAATAACGGTACTCGCCGCGAATGGAGGCCCGGTATGGCAGGTAGTACAGGGCTCGGGTCGCCACCGAGGTGCTGGTTCGGGTCTCCGGGTAGCGCTCCGGCTGATACAAGAATGACGTTGAGTCATTCGGGTCCCGGAAGCGGTTCTGGCGGTAGGGATTCTGAAGAAACCCCTCATCGGACACCACTTCCAGATCGATCCCCAGCAGGCTGTTGCGGGTCAGGACCTGGCTCAAACCGAGTTGGTAATTCCGTCGATCGGCTTCTTCACTGAAGTTGTCGTTGCCAACCCGGCCTACGTCGTCCCAGCCATTGGCGTAGCCCATGGTCACGGTAGACATGCCGCCGAAGAATTCCTGACTGACCGAGAAGTAGACGGTATTGGCTTCGTAGTCGTTTTCCGAGCTGTTGGTATAGCCCAGGCTCAGGATGGCGTCTTCATGCAGGTAATCCACGCCCAGTGAATATTCATCCCGTTCTTCCGTATAGGGGCTGGCCGTGGCCAACACATCCACCGACGCGGCGGACACCGAGTCCACGTAGTACTGGCCGGTAAACGACACCTGCGGCCCGGCGTTTTTTCGCACCAGCACTGAGGGCCCATCGATCACCATGCCACCACCGTCGTAGCGGTGGTAAAGCATATCGACGTTGTCCTCGGGCAGGGTCGCGGCCGAGACCAGAGGCGCAGCCAAAGTCAGCAACAACGCCAGTAGCGGCGCCAAGGCATAGCGAATTCGGCTCGCCTCAGTTACAGCCACAACCACCTCCAGAACCGCCCTCGGAGCCACGCGCCGATTCCCGGGCCTGATAGACATGGTGCATATAAACGTCGGCCTTGCCGTGCCGGCTCAGACTCATCACCGGGTCCGCCAGCTTGTCCCGTTCATAGGGTTTCACCCAGGGTTTGATGTCGCTGCAGCCCGCGGTCGACATCAGCACAAGCACCAAGCCCAGGAGCATCGTCAGAGATACACCACGCATAACGTTCACCCTGTCTCCGTTAACCCTTTCCCCGTTCACTCTGTTCCCTTTAACCCAGCCCCAGCTCACTCGCGCACCAATTCCCGAATCTGCTGCTCGTAGTCGTCCTCATAGCCCGGCTGATAACCGTAATGCACGTATCGAGCGTTGCCATTGCGGTCGATCATGACCGTAGTGGGCATGGCCTGGACCTCGTACAGCTCACTGACCCGGCTCTCGGGGTCATAGAGAATCGGGTAGTCCACCGGCACGGCATCCAGAAACCGCAGAGCTTCGTCCCGGTTCTCATCGACATTGACCGCCAGGATGGTAAAGCCCAGATCCTTGTACTGGCTGTAGATGTCGTCCATCAGCGGCATCTCCTGCCGACAGGGGCCACACCAGGAGGCCCAGAAATTCAGCATCACCACTTCGCCGCGGTGGTCTTCCAGGCGCAGGTTCTCACCGGACCGGCTCTCCAGGGTAAAGTCCGGCGCCGGAACGTTGATGGCCTCGGCCTGGGCCATCATCGCCAGCCCGGTGAACGCCATACCAACCGCCAGCAAGGGCAATAATCTGGTCATATCAAGAGACTCCCGTTGTTAAAAAAAGACCGACAGGCCGGAACTGACCTCGGTGTTAATGGACGTTTTCTCGCTACCCAGGACATCTATCCGGTAAAAGTGCTGGCGAACACCAAGGTGCACGGCAACGCTGTCCGTCAGCAGCACCTGGTAGCCCGCACCGGCATTCACGGTGAAGCGCGTGTCACCCGCGAAATCCGTTGCGCCAGCCCCGGCAATCAAATAGAAGTTGGTGTTAAAGGCGTAATTCTCGGTCAGGAACGCTTCACCGGGCAGCACGTTGTAGCCCAGATTGATGTTGTAATAGGTGTAGTCCCGCTCATCTTCGGTCAGAACTTCCACATTACCGGCCAGTTTTTCGAAACTGGTTTCGCCGGCTTCGGCAAATCCGACTCCGGCCTCAAAAAAGAACGACTCGCTCAGGTGATAGGTAAGCTTTCCGCCATACACCAGCGAGCTTTCGAAATCTTCGATGGTGAGGAAACCCACAAAGGCACCCACCTCGAAATTCTCGGTATCGATCAGGGACTCATCCACCGGCACCGGTGTTACGTCCGGTTCAATCAATGGACGATCGTCCTCGGCTGCCATCGCGCCTACCGGCATCAGCAGGGCGGCGGACAGACACAGTCCGTTCAGAAAAAGATGCTTAGTCCGATTTTCCATTCTGTCGCTTCTTCGTTGGTCGAGCGTGTGGTGAAGATCTTGTAGTCCTTCACTTCCGCCCGAATAAAGTATCGATCGGTGATGTATGCCCGGACGCCGAGGCCTGCATGGCCAACCGTGTTGTCCCGTTCCTCCGGTTCGGCCAGGGTCACCTTCGGATCAACCCAGATATGGCCAATGCCCAGGGTAAAAAACGGCGATACCCGCCAATGCGGGAATGGCTGGTGTACCAGATTGGCGTTCACCAGACGCAGCTCCGAGGCGCTACCCAGCACCTGCGATGCCCAGAGTTCAGCCGACAGGTTCCGGGTCATCCCGTAACCGCCGTAGGCCGAGGTGACTGCGGCACCCTCGAACTCGCCCATCATCAGGCCCGCTTCCCAGCGACGATCCTGAAATTCCTCAAAGCTAGGCACCGAAAGCTGAACCAACGCGCCTGTGGCATCCCGGGTCTGGGCAATCGCAGCCACTGAAATCCAGCCTTCCCGGCCCTGTTCGTCCCGAACCTTGATCCAGCCGGTCTTACGTTGAAGCAGGTGCAACCATTCCCCTTGCTCACTGGTGTGGAACACCGGGTAGCCCACCGCCGGGCCACTGCGCCATTCAACAAACGGTTCGCTAACCTGAACCTGCGGCAACGCCTGCTCGCCAGAGTCCCACAGCCAGCCGGCCCAGCCAGTAACAGGCAATAAAAAACTCAGCAGCAGCAGGGCAAGGCGCATGATTCGGGGGTCGGTCCTATGTCAGTCTTCAGGGGCATCAAACGGGTTGTTGTAATACTGGGCACCTATATCCAGCCATTCCGCAATCAGGCGCAGTTCGGCGTCGGTCATACGGCCTTCATGACTACCACCAGCCTGGAACAGGGCCATGAAACGACTGACCCGGGCGCCGTTGACCGACATGCTGGCCTGCACTGGCACCGTGGCAAAGATGGGCTGTTGCATACCATTGGCGTCGAGAATGGGATTGCCTTCTTCGTCCCGCAGCACTTCGCCGGTGTCGACCAGGCGATCCACCAGGGCATCGTTGACCAGCTCCTGCTCGTTATCGGGAAACAGTAACTCCCGATAGGCATTGAAGTGCAACGGCTCAGCCGGCGAGGCTCCGTTGGTCAAATCAAGCTGGCCGGCTGGCACCTGGGCCATGCCACCGTCATCAGTGGGCGCGTGACAGCCGGTGCAGGTGTTGTCCTCCAGTACGGTGACACCATCGATGTCCAGAACCTCACGATTCAGATCCCACAGCGGGTGAACGTTCTGCTCGTAGTTAATCACAATCCGGCAATTGGGCGCCCACTCGGTGGCACAGACTCCGGAAATGGGTGGTGGGGTATCCAGATCGCCGTAGGCAAGCGTGAAACTTGCGGCTTTGGCCGTTGCCCCTGGATCGGTCCATTCGTCTTCGTAGATAAGGTCGGCCGTTGGTTTGCGGGTTTCATTTACCCGGGCATAGGTCTGCGCCATGGTTTCGCCCATGTCAGCGAACAGCGCGGATTCAGTATTTGGAAACGGCAGGCCGGTGGTGGGCGCCCCGGCCCAGACCGAATCCGGGCCGGCATCCGGACGACCGTGAGGAACGTCACTGTTGGGATCGTGACAGCCTTTGCAGGCCAACACCTCGCCCGGGCGCACCGACAGCCAGTTCTGGTGGCGCGGGCCAACCCGCTGGCCGTCTGCATCCAGGACACTGACCGCAAAGGCAACATTGGCAGGCACCGCCACCCTCACTGAACCATCAGGTTCCACCGGCACATAGCCGAGGATTTCCCGCATCAGCTGACCGCGACTGCGGCCGAACGCGCTGTTGTCGAAGTCGCGCACGTTGTCATCGGGCATGGCCACCGGTTTTTCCAACCGCAGGAAACGTGCGGGGCGGGCGTCGGCCGGGGTTTGCACCGGATCGGCCGTGGCTGAAATGCCACCCGGAGCAGTATCCACGCCGTCCAGATCGTAAACGCTGCGGATATCGAGTACGCCGTAGCCATCGTCCGCCAGCACGCCCTGATCTCCGGCAAACTGGCTCTCGGGCAGGAAGGTCTCCAGAGTGCGCTCTTTCAGCAAAACCGCCTCATCAAACTGTTCGCCTTCAATGGGCTGAACAACAGGACGCTGGGTGCCACTGGCAACGTCTAGCAGCCAGAGACCATAAACCGGGGCGGCCGGTTCGTAGGCTTCGGAATCCAGTCGTTCCTGGGTGCAATTCACAATCTGCTCGCGAGCGATATCCCGCAGCCGGCACGGCGTCCAGCTCACCAGATAGCGGCCGGTACCATCCAGCAGTGGCGACACTGAACCGTAACTGCCCTGCAACGACGGCTCACCGTCAAAACCAACGTCGGCCACCAACGTGCGCTGACCGGAACCGGCAGTGCCGTCCAGGCGCAAGTCGGCCTCGACGTATTCGTCCACCGATACTTCCGCCGGAACCGATGCGTAATCGCTGCTCTCAAAGGGTCTCAGCTGCACCTGCACAGCACCGGAGTCGGTTTTCTGCGGCTTCAGGTACTGGACGTCGCTGCTGTCGGATACTGAATCGTGGGAATGCCGGCCATACAGGTAGCTGAGGCCGGTGCCATCCGGATTGACCTGGTAAAGATTGACGCCGTTATTGCGGGTTTGCCCTGCGTTATCCCAGCGGCTGAATACAATCGTGCCGTTGTCGGTAATCAACGGGTCCAGATCGTGGCTCTGATTGAAGGTGATCTGTTCAATGTTTTCGCCGTCATCGTCCATCACATGCAGCACGAACGCGGGGGTGTCCCGGTCTTCATCAAGGCCCGGGAACTGGGGTTTGCCCTCATCGAGCAGAATGGCCTTGGAGGTGCGCTGGCGAGTGGATGAAAACACAATCCGGCCATCGGGCAGATAGGCTGGGGCTACGTCCTGCCCGGCCCGGGCAGTGACATCCGAACCAATAATCCGGCTGAGCGTGTCGGACGCTGAATCGTACTCCCAGATGTTCCAGGTCGGCTGATCCTCGTCGTCTGCGTCCTCGATTTCCGGCGCGCGCATGGCAAACAACAGCCGCGTGCCATCCTGGGATACGTGCAGGTCCTTGACGTCGTAGCGCAATTCGCCTTCATCATTCAGGAAACCGGCACCGGCGAAGGCCCGTGAAGTGATGTCCCGCGCGCTGGCGCCTGCCGCTGCGCTGGGCTTCAGATAGAGCCTTGCACCCGGTCTGAACGCCGCCGGGTCCGCCAGATTGTCTTCAACCAGCGTCCCCGAATTCTCTTCAACCTGCAGGGTGCGCTGGACATAGGCGACCGGATTCTCAACCACCACAGGGTCTGCGGTCTGGCTGTCGCTACTGGACAGACAGCCGGACAGCGAAACTGCACTGATCAGGCCAAAGGCTGGCATCAGTGATGGCAGAATCGCTCGCAATGAGAATTGTGTAGTCAAAATGGACAAACCCTGTGCTGGTCAACGGTTCACGCCATAAACTAAGTCGGTTTCCGTCCCCAGCTCCAAGGCTTTTGAGTAACGCAATGTAAATTCGTGGCCTACCCCTCACTTTGGCCTAGATTACCAAGATTAAACTGTTGACTGTGTTAACGCTGGTTTACATTTGCGCCGCGAATAACCCACCGAGGATCAGGACATGAGAGCCCGACACCGCACCAGAACGCTGGTAGCCAAGGCGAGTAGTACATTGCTCTTTCTCACCTTAGCGCTGTCTCATGCAAGCGTTGCCCAGGCCGGCCCCAGAGAACAGGCCAAGCGAATTCACGACCGGATTGCGGGTGTTCCACCCTCCGCCACGGTCCTCAATAACATGGCAGCCCAAATCACTGGCGGTGACGAACTGGCCGCTGCGGACATTGCCATGGAAAACAGCGCTTTCTATGACGTCACCCTGAAAAACCTGGCCGCGCCGTGGACCAACGAAGCCCAGTCCAAATTCGTGCCATTGAATGACTATATCGCCACGGTGATCGGACTTGTTAGAGACAATGCAGATTTTCGTACTGTGCTCTACGAGGACGTCCTGTACATCGGCAATTCTGGCCTCGGCTTGCCCGCTTATTCGCAAAGCAACAACAACCATTACGAAGCGCTGGAAGACGGCGGCTTCAGCCTCAAGGACAACCTGATCCGGGTGAACCAGTCGACCTACTCCGGCTTGCCAACATCCGCCACTGCCGGTGTGATGACCTCGCGCGCCGCAGCCCGGGCTTTTTTCAGTGCCGGCACCAATCGGGCCATGTTCCGGTTCACACTGATGAATCACATGTGCAACGATCTTGAGCAGGTTGCCGACGTGACCCGACCGCCCGATCGAATCCGCCAGGATGTGTCACGCAGCCCCGGTGGCGACAGCCGAGTATTCCTGAACAACTGCGTCGGCTGCCACAGCGGCATGGACCCAATGGCCCAGGCCTTCGCTTATTACGACTATGAGTATGACGCTACTGCCGATCCCGACGGTGAGCTGGGCCGGCTGGTGTACAACACCGCCAACGATCGCGATCCGGTGACCGGCACCAGGGTGAAGGCGAAATACCACATTAACTCGGCCACCTTTGAACAGGGCTACGTCACACCCGACGACAGCTGGGACAATTACTGGCGCTCCGGTGCCAACCGACGGCTGGGTTGGGATTCAGCCCTGAGCGGCAGTGGCCAAGGCGCCAAGAGTCTCGGGCGCGAATTCGCCCAATCCGACGCTTTCGCTGAGTGTCAGGTGAAGAAGGTGTTTGAAAACGTGTGCCTGCGACCACCCTCCAATGCCTCTGACCGCTCTCAGGTCACCAGCATGGTTAGCAGTTTCCGCGCTCAGGGCTTTGACCTGAAACAGGTCTTTGCTGAATCCGCTGTTTACTGCATGGGAGATTGAGGACGCCATGATGACTACACACCGCCCATCAATCATCCCGTTGCGCTCAATACTGGCGCTAATCGCCGCGGCCTTTTTGCTCAGCGCCTGCGGAGGCGAATCCACCGAATCCCTACCCAACACCTCGGCAAGTGCGTCCAGCGTGAATTACACCGGCCCGGCACCCGAGAACGACGACGTCCAGGCTTTCAAACTGGCAGTCTGGGACAACCTGGCAACCCAGGACAAGTGCGGGGCCTGCCACAACGCTGGTGGCCAATCACCCACCTTCGTGAACGAGCAGGACATCAACATTGCCTACGCCCAGGCGCGCACGGTGGTGAATCTGGATGCCCCGTCCCAATCCGAAATGGTCTCCAAGGTTGCCGGTGGGCATAACTGCTGGACATCAAGTACAGCAGCATGTGTAGACATTCTGACCACCTACCTTACCAACTGGGCCGGTGGTGCAGCCGGTTCGGTGAAAACAGTTGAGTTGCGGGCGCCGGCGGAGAAAGATCCCGGCGCTACCCTCACCTTCCCGGCCAGCAGCGGTGATTTCGAAAGCACGGTGTACCCGGTACTGAGAACCTACTGCATCGACTGTCACACTGAAAATGGCCAAACCCCCTACATTGCCAGCTCAAGTGGCGCGACTTCGTACGAGCAGGCTCAGAGCCGGATCAACCTGGAGACTCCATCGGCCTCGCGATTGGTCCAGCGCCTGCGAACCGACTTCCACAACTGTTGGGATAACGACTGCGACTTATCCGCTGACACTATGCAAATGGCGATTGAGGATTTTGCCAATCTTCAAAGCCCCCAGACGGTGGATGCCGATCTTGTGGTCAGCAAGGCCCTTAACCTGGCCGAAGACGGCCTGCTGGCAAATTCCGGCGGCCGCTATGAGAACAACATCATTGCCCTGTACGAGTTCAAGGCCGGTGAGGGCCAAACCGCGTTTGATACCAGCGGCGTATCACCGGCGCTGGATCTGACGTTGAGTGGCAACACCGAATGGGTCGGTGGGTGGGGCATTGCTTTGGGCGGCGCCTACCAAAACGAACAGAACTTCATGGTTCCTGCCGGCAAGGCCCAGGGCTCTACCGCCAGCAGCCAGAAACTGCACACCTTCCTGACCGCCTCTGGCGAGTACAGCCTTGAGGCCTGGGTGGCCCCGGGCAATATCACTCAGGAAGACGCCCGGATCGTCACTTACTCGGGCTCGGCCACGACCCGGAACGTGACCCTAAGCCAGAGCTTGCAGCGCTACGAAGTGCTACACCGCAGCACCAGCAGCGATGAGAACACACCGTTCGGTACCCAGGACGCCGACATGCTGTTGCAGGCTACCCTGCAGCACGTTGTGGTGAACTACTCACCCGGCACTGGTCGCCAGATCTTTATTAATGGCGAGCCTAGCGGCGACGTTGATCCGGATTCGGCCGGCCTGCTGTCTGAGTGGGACGACAGCTTTGCTCTGGTAATGGGCAATGAAACCGATGGAAATTCCCCCTGGGAAGGCACCATTCGCATGGTGGCGTTCCACAACCGGGCGCTGACACCGGAACAGATCCAGACCAACTTCGAGGTTGGCGTTGGGCAGAAGTTCTACATGCTATTTGGCGTATCCCACCTGATCAACGTGCCAGAGAGCTACATCGTATTCGAGGTGAGCCAATTCGACAGCTACAGCTATCGCTTCACCAGCCCGTTTTTCATCAGCCTGGATAACACCGTTGAGCCCTCCAACATCCGCTTGGCTGGCATGCGCCTGGGCGTGAATGGCAAGGAGCCAGCCGTGGGCCAGGCCTGGGCGAACCTGGATGTGACTCTGAATGCCGACGATTACGAGCCCGGCACAGGCCAGCCATTGTCACCCCTGGGCACCATCATTGCGCTGGAGGAGGGTCCGGAAACCGACGAGTTCTTCCTGACCTTCGATCAACTCGGCAGCGAAACCTACGCCAGATCCGAGCCTGCCCTGCCCCCGGCAGCAACGCCGGTGGATTTACCCGCGTCTTCAGACATCGGCCTGAAAACCTTTGATGAAATCAACGACACCATGGCCAGCCTGACAGGCGTCGACAAGACTCAAACCGATGTCTACAACACCTACGTAACGGTGAAGCAGCAGTTACCGACGGTAGAAACGATCGAAGGCTTCCTGTCGTCCCACCAGATGGCGATCACTCAAATGGCGATTCAGTACTGTGATGTGCTTGCCTCCAACGTCGCACTACGGACCGCATTTTTCCCAGGCTTCAACTTCAGCAAGTCGGCGGACACCGCCTTCGACGCCACCGGCCGCAGCCAGGTCATCGACCCACTGCTGGACCGGTTCGTGGGTGAAAACCTGGCTACCCAGCCTGCGGATGCGGATATCGAAACCGAACTGAACAGCCTGATTGATAACCTGACCAGCTGTGGCGGCTCCTGCGATGCAGGGCGCACCGAAACCATTGTCAAAGCCAGCTGCGCCGCCGTTCTGGGCAGCGCCACCACTCTGGTTCAGTAAAGGACGTTGACCATGTTTATACGCAGATCACGCAACAAGACCCTGGCCAACGGTGAACCGCTGCGCCACTCAGACCATGGCCGGCCACGCACTCGCCGGGAATTCATTGCCCAGGGCTTTATGGCCGGCAGCGCCACCGTATTCGGTGCTTCCATTTTCAGCCTGTTCGGCAACCCGCGTAGTGCGTCGGCAGCATTGTCATCGGACCTGGAAACGCTGAAACAAAGCTGTGGCATTGCGGTCAATGGTGCCGGCAAGATCCCCTTCATCTGCTTTGATCTGGCCGGTGGCGCCAACATCGCCGGCTCCAACGTGCTGATGGGCAAATCCGGCGGCCAGATGGATTTTCTCAGCACCGCTGGTTACAACCGCCTCGGCCTGCCCGGGGATATGCTGCCCAACAACCCCTCGTTCGTTAACAACGAAATGGGGTTGGCGTTTCATAGCGACAGCGGCTTTCTGAGGGGTATTCAGCAAAGCACCAGCGCTGGCACCCGGGCCGCCACCAACGGTGCCATCATTGCCGCCCGTTCCGAGAATGACACCGGCAACAATCCACACAACCCCATGTACGGCATTCACCAGGCTGGGGCTGACGGTTCACTACTGTCACTGGTGGGCTCCCAGAGTTCCGAGTCTGGCGGTAATTCCATGGCACCCATGAACCTGATCAATCCACAGATTCGTCCTACCAAAATTGATCGACCTTCCGACGTAACGGGCCTGGTGGATGTCGGCGATCTGATTGGCATCCTAGATCAGGGCGATGCCGTTGCCGTTATGGAATCCATCCAACGGATCAGCGATGCCAAGATGAACCGGATGGACACCAAGCTGGACGTGTCCAGCGAGGACGTGGTGAAGGATCTGGTGCGGTGTGGCTATGTGAAGAGTGCGGATCTGGCGGATCGCTTCGGTGATCCCAGCGCGCTCAATCCTGATCTCGATTTGGAGATTGTCGGACCGACGGGAATCTTTACCCGCGATGAGTTCGACAACAACCGCGAGTTCCGCAAAACCGCCTCGGTGATGAAACTGGTAATGAACGGCTATGCCGGAGCTGGCACCGTTACCTTGGGTGGCTACGATTACCACACTGGCGAGCGTGGTACTGGTGAACGCCGGGATGAACTGGCCGGTCGCTGCATGGGTGCATGCCTGGAATACGCAGCCCGTGTTGGCATGCCACTGATGCTCTACGTCTTCAGCGACGGTTCAGTCTCGAGCAATGGCCGTATCGACGATTCCATGGACGGGCGCGGCAAAGGTGAATGGACTGGAGATAACCAGCAAACCGCAGCGTCGTTCTTCCTGGTGTACAACCCCAATGGCCGGCCAACGGCCATCCGCAACCAGGTCGGTTTCATGCGCTCGGATGCGTCAGTGGAAACAGCCTCCAGTCCTGCCGCCAATAACGTTAACCAGCTGGTTCAAACCGTACTCCTGAACTACATGGCACTGCACGGCGAGGAGGCCGATTTTGGCACCCGCTTCACCGGCCATGGGCTGGGCAACAGCACCATGCAGGACAGCTTGATAGCCATGCCCAGCATTGTGAACGGCACTATCTCATAGCAAGTCAAACTCTTAGCAAATCAAAGGCAATCCCTGGGCCTGGTCACTGATCAGGCTCAGGTGCCTGCAAACCCTCGGAGTAATGCATCCGGCGCCGTTCATCAATGATAATGGCGTCGATACCCGGCAACCGGTTCACCATGGCCAGCCCCTGCTCGGGTCCCAGCACAAACACCGCGGTGGACAAGCCATCGGTTGTCAGGGCATCGGTGCCGAGAATGGTGACACTCTGCACTCCCCGCACTGGCTTACCGGTGGATGGCACCAGAATGTGGTGAACTCTCTCGCCCGCGTCGTTAACAAAATATCGCTCGTAATCCCCTGAGGTAGAAATGGCCGTATCCGTCAGCGGCAACACCACCGCATTACGATCCTCCGAGCGCGGGTCACGCACCCCTACCAACCAGGGGCGCCCGCGCCGGTCCCCAAGCAGACGCATATCGCCACCGGCACTGAGCTGGGCATGGCGAACACCGGCTCGCTTCAGCTCTGAAATCCCAAGGTCTACCGCATAACCCTTGGCGATACCGCCCAAATCCAACTTCAGGCCGTTCTGGCGAAACTGCACCGTGCGCTGTTTCTCATCGAGGATGATGTCCCGGTAGTTGATGTGCCCCAGTTCCGAGGCAATATCGTCGGCCGACGGTTGCTGTCCGGCGCGATAATCGTAGAGAAATCCCACCGACCCGAAACTGATGTCAAAGGCACCACCGCTGAGTTCCGACACCTGTTTGGCTTTTTGCAGCACATTAAACAGGTCCGATGAGACCGACACTGGCCCGTTCGCCGCTTCCCGATTTACCTTCGACAGCTCGGAATCGGCGCGGTAGCGGCTCATGGTTCGATCAACGTGGTGGAACACCGCCAACACCGACTCGGCAGTACGGTCGGCCTTGGCCTGATCGTCCGCCCAGAACTCCAGGTGGATGGGCGTGGTCATGGCGGTGTCGGAGTAGCGGTACCACTCTGCTTGGGCGAAGCCGCTGGCCGTCAGAATCATCAACCCGGTTACCGCTCTGGCCCACAGAAGGAGCGATTTGACCTGCCTGAAATAACAACGCTGCACACGAGCCTCCGGAACGGTGGATCGGCGGGCTGGCCCGCCGGAATTCACGGAAGTTTAGCCAGCTCAGGCGCCGAAGCCAATGCCGCCGATTTGGTCAGGCCACCTCCGCCGACACCTGGAACTGCCCGGTCAGTCTTTGCAGCTTGCTGGCTGAGGCCTGCGTGCGTTCGGCACTCAATGTCAGTTGCTCAATCACCCCGTTCATCACGGACGCGCTTTCGGACACGCCCGCTGTCTGGGCACTTTGTTGGTGATTGGTGGTCTCGATGCCGGCAATCGCCCGGAACAGTTGATCGACCATCACATGCAGTGTCGAGTTATCGTCGGCGGCAGCCTCGGCCTTGCGCAGGCGCTCCTCCATTTCCGACATGCCCTCTTCCATGGTGATGACCGCACGGCGGGTTTCCTCCTGAACCCCCTGAAGCCGTTCGCCGATGTCCTTGGTAGCCTGGGTAGTGCGAGACGCCAACTGCCGGACCTCATCGGCCACCACCGCAAAACCACGCCCTGAGTCTCCGGCCCGTGCCGCTTCAATAGCGGCGTTGAGTGCCAGTAGGTTGGTCTGGGCGGCGATATCGTTAATCACCAGTGCGGTTTTGCTAATTTCCTCAGTGCGGTCGTTGGCAGCCCGAATGCCATCCGCCGACCGGGTAATGACATTGCGAATACTCTGAGTTTCCTGACTGACCCTGGCGAACTGCGCCCTGGCCCGCTCCACCACATCCTCCATGCTGGAGCGCATCTCCTGGGCAGTCGTCGACGCATTCCGGATCTCATTCTCCTGAGAGGTTGCGCCCCGAACCATATCTTCGATGTGGGTGAGCACCTGACGAATTCGTTCATCTGCCAGCCGGTTTTGGGTCATCAACTGATCGCTGGCCTGGCGCGAATCTGCAGCTAGTGAGATGACCTGGCCGACCATGCCATCAAGACTGTCGATAAAGCTGTTGATCCAGCGTGCCAGGTCACCTGTCTCATCACGTGGCATGGACGATGGGTCCATGCGCTGACGAAGGTTTCCACCACCCTCAGCAATGTTTCGGATTATGTCCGCCATGGCTCCGAGGTTTTCAGACAACGGTTTTACCGACGTACTCCGAAACAGAAGCACACCCGCCAATGCAGAGCCCGCCGTCACCGCAGCTTCCAGCCACAGCGATACATCGCTCCAGGCCATGGCCAGATTAATGACCCACAAAAGACCAATCAGCACCGTCATCCGCGCAGTCAGGCGCCAGGACACCGAGCGGCGACGGTATACTTCCTCCAGGTCGCCTTCGCACATCATGCCCCATCGATCTGGCGAACCGGGCATTTGGAAGGTCACACCCTTGCCGATCACCGGAATGTGCCGGTAATCCGAATAGCCGGGGTAAGTGACAAACAGGTTTTCACCGTTAGCAATGGTTTCCCGCACACCCGGGTGCAAGCGGCCTGTCGCCGGATCGGTAAAGCGGACTTCAAATTCTGTGTGTTCACGAACGCCGACGGTGCCGAATCCCGTGCGGATGCCGTCCTTCAAATTGTCGCCATGACTGAAGGTGGCATCCTCGAACCGGGAACGGGACAGCGCGGTACCGGTCTGGATGGTTCGGTCGAACTGGCTGTCGATCATGAACAGATAATTGTCCCCGGATTCCTCGAAGACATGCCCTGCCTCGCGCTGGATCAGGTCGCTCATGACATCGTTGGGAATACGGGCACAGATCGCTGCCGCACCGCCGGACCTGAGAGTAACCGGATGGTAGAACATCAGAGTCACTGCATCATGAAAGCGAGAGGTGGTGGCGCCCAGGCTCTGCGTAACCGGATCCCGATAAGGCCCGTGCAGAAAACGCTCGTGAGTGCCACGCCGAACCGCCTCCTGGGGCAAGTCTCGCCTGCCCTTTCGTTCGGATGCTGACGATGCCAGCACCAGGCCTTCCTCGTTCACCACAAACAGCTCGGAGATTTCCCGAAGCCGGCCAGAGGACGTCTCAACCAGTTCCCGCATGCCCTCGTCATCCTGCCCCTCAAGCCGGACAGCCAGCGTATTCAGGAACGCCCATTTGTGGTCCGCCCAGGTAATCAGGGCGTCCCGGCGGGTTCGGGCAATACTTTCGAAAATCTGCTCGTTGGTGCCATAAAGGCCCCGATTGAGAAAACAGGACCAGCCCATGGCCAGTTTTCCTGTCGTTCCCCAGAATGGTAACCAGCTGCGCTCGGCACTGGTCAGTTTCATGAATTCACTCTTCAGGGTCATGCTCTTGGCCTCCAAACCGTACAACAGGACTGCGTGGCCCTTGGCGGCCGCAGTCAAACCGGAATGAAGGAGTCGTTTGCAAGGTTCGGGCCTAGAATAAAACCTAGGAAAGTGCGGTTTTGCATTGAAAGGCGCACCAATTTTAAGCCCATTGGTTATCGGGCAATCAGAGCGCGCACCAAATAAGGGCAATGCCAGGCCGTCTCCGCCCTCCTACGCCCCCCTCCTCCCCCGGACTACGCCAACAAAAAGTCAGCCAGGAGGATGAACAGGGTTAACAATCGACTCAGTATGACTTGCTTCTAACTGGGTTAGAGACCTTTATCCGTGCTCTACCCTGACAACCTTTCACCACCGGAGTATAAGAGAGGCACAATGAACAAGAATCCGGACTGGTGGCGTGGCGCCGTCATCTACCAAGTTTATCCACGCAGTTTCTTCGATTCCAACGGCGACGGAATTGGCGACCTGCCTGGGATCACCGAAAAGCTGGACTACATTGCCGGCCTGAATGTAGATGCGATCTGGCTGTCACCGTTTTTTACCTCGCCCATGAAGGATTTCGGGTACGACGTTGCCGACTACCGGGACGTTGACCCTATCTTTGGCACCCTGACGGACTTCGATGAGCTGGTATCAAAGGCCCACGAACGCGGCCTGAAGATCATGATTGACCAGGTGCTCAGCCACTCCTCCGACCAGCATGCCTGGTTCAAGGAAAGCCGCGCCGACTGTACCAACGACAAAGCGGATTGGTACGTGTGGGCAGACCCCAGGCCCGATGGAACACCTCCCAACAACTGGCTATCGGTATTCGGTGGCTCGGCGTGGGCCTGGGACAGCCGGCGCAAGCAGTACTACCTGCACAACTTCCTCACCAGCCAGCCGGATCTGAACTTCCACAATGAGGAAGTCCAGAACCAGGCGCTGTCTGACGTCAAATTCTGGCTGGACCGGGGCGTTGACGGTTTCCGTCTGGACGCTGTCAATTTCTGTTTCCACGATCTCAAACTCCGGGAAAACCCGGCCAGCAATGCCATCGCCGAGGGCTCGATTGGTGTGCGCAAGGAAAACCCTTACGCGTACCAGTTCCACAAGTACGACAAGACCCAGCCCGAGAACCTGGCCTTCCTGCAGCGCCTTCGCGCCCTGCTTGATGAATACCCGGGAACCACAACGGTTGGTGAGATTGGCGATGACAATTCGCTGCAGACCATGGCCGACTACACCCGTGACGGCAACAAGCTGCACATGGCCTACTCATTTGATCTGCTGACCGAAGAGCACGGTTCCGAGTTCTTCCACAGAACCGTCAGCACCATCGAAGACAAGCTCACCGATGGCTGGCCCTGCTGGGCTATTGGCAACCACGACGTCACCCGGGTAGCCACCCGCTGGCAGGCCAAATCCGATCAACAGCTAAAAGCCTACATGGCCATGCTGCTGACCCTGCGCGGCAGCGTCTGCCTATACCAGGGCGAGGAATTGGGGCTGACCGAGGCGGAACTGAAATATGAGGATCTGGTAGATCCCTACGGCATCAACTTCTGGCCGGAGTACAAAGGCCGGGACGGATGTCGCACACCGATGGTCTGGGATCATCAGAAGACGAACGGTGGCTTCTCAGATGCACAGCCCTGGCTGCCTGTTTATGATGAGCACTACAGCGCCGCGGTGGATGTGCAGGACGGACAGGACAACTCGATGCTGGCCGCGTACCGGGCATTCCTCGGATGGCGGAAAGACCAGAACGTGCTGTTAAAGGGCGATATTGAGTTCCTCGATAGCCCCAAGGACACCCTTGTCTACACTCGCAGCCTGGATGGTGAGCGACTGCTGATCGCGTTGAACCTGAGCGACAACGCCAGCGACATCGCCCTGCCGACGGAAGGTACGTCTGTGTCAGGAACGCCAGACTTTGTCGGCGGTCAGTGGCAAGGATCCAACCTGAACCTGGAGCCCTGGGGCGTTGAAATCGCCAGGCTCTGAGACACATAAGACCAAACAAGAAGATTCCAGTTATGGCCAGCGTCACTTTACGTAATATCTGCAAAAGCTATGACGAAGCCCAGGTCACCCGAGACGTGAACCTGGACATTCAGGACGGTGAATTCGTGGTATTTGTCGGTCCTTCGGGCTGCGGCAAATCCACGCTGCTGCGCATGATTGCCGGACTTGAAG
This sequence comes from Marinobacter sp. LA51, assembly GCF_030297175.1. Lineage (NCBI taxonomy): Bacteria > Pseudomonadati > Pseudomonadota > Gammaproteobacteria > Pseudomonadales > Marinobacteraceae > Marinobacter > Marinobacter apostichopi. The sequence goes on from NZ_AP028070.1 coordinate 2,270,582, forward strand.
ACATCACCTCCGGCGACATGTACATCGGCAATGATCGGGTCAACGACCTGCCGCCCAAGGCCCGAGAAGTGGGCATGGTGTTTCAGTCCTATGCGCTCTACCCGCACATGGACGTGGCCGAGAACATGGCCTTTGGCCTGAAGCTTGCCAAAACCCAGAAACCCGAGATTGAGCGCCGCGTTCAGGATGCAGCAACACTCCTGCAGCTGGACGAGCTGCTGGCGCGCAGGCCCAAGGACCTGTCCGGCGGCCAGCGCCAGCGTGTGGCCATTGGCCGCACCATCGTCCGAGAGCCAGAAGTGTTCCTGTTCGATGAACCCCTGTCCAACCTGGATGCCTCACTTCGGGTTCAGATGCGCATCGAGATCTCCAAGCTGCACAAGCGCCTGGGCGCCACCATGGTTTACGTGACCCACGATCAGGTCGAAGCCATGACCATGGCCGACAAGATCGTTGCACTGGACAACGGTGCCATTGCCCAGGTCGGCAAGCCGATGGAGCTCTACCATTACCCAGCCACCCGCTTTGTCGCCGGGTTTATCGGCTCACCAAAGATGAACTTCATCGACTGTGTAGTTGAGGCCGCCAGCAGCCAGAGCGTGACCGTTGTGCTGGCCGGTGACCACCGCCTGGAGCTGCCGGTAAACGGCGGCAATCTGTCGGTTGGCGAGCAGGTTACCCTTGGCATACGCCCGGAGCACCTGCAGGAAAATCAGGAAGCCGACATGTACGTCCAAGGCGAAGTACACGTGGTCGAGCGCCTGGGTTACCAGACGCTGGTGCACCTGGAACTGGACAACATTGAGGGTGTGCAGACCATGCGTACCGACGGCAGCAACCCGATTCAAGAAGGCGCCGCCATGACCCTGGGGCTCAATGGCAACAAGTGTCACCTGTTCCGGGCCGATGGTGCTGCCTGCCCTCGCTTGTACCAGGAACCTTGCATCGACTTCTGAGTCGGTAACAAGCTGTGATCAAGGGGGGCCAAGGCTCCCTTTTTTTGTGCCTGATAAAAGTAAAAAGAAAGGAAAAGAATTCGCTACTTCAATAGTGATTAAAGCACAACACGGCCGAAGATTGACGCCATCAATCGACCGCCTTGGTCGCAAAGCGGACATTCAGATTTGGTGATAACGCTTTATTTACAAAGCACGCTGACGTTAATCAGCGGTAAAGTCGCGCCCGAAGTCGAACAGACCAGCCCCGAATGTGATGAAGAGAACTGGAACTTAGGCCGTCCGTAAGCCAAGAGCCAGATCCATGGGCCTTCGAGTCAGATCTAAGCTGACCATCCAGCCTATTTTTTACAGATAACCATTGGACTATCTGTATTGATTTTGAGATTTACGGGAAGGTCGACAATGATGGGCACTTGATATTGGTCGGTGCTCTGGGTAAACCACAGCATTGACGTATTAAAAAATTGGCTTACGTCATTTGTTGTCACTGGGTTGTTATTTATCATTTTATCGCAAGTATTCAAAAAATCGTTCTCGGACTGCCGGATAAGTCCGCATAGAATTACCCGCTTGCCGCTTTTACAATTCGACTCAGCTAAGATAGATTCATCTCGTCTTGGATTAAACTGCACTCCTTGTTTTACAAAATAAATACTAAATTCCAAAACCTCACCCGGATTAGGAGCCTCGTACCAAATAGCCTTTTTTTTCCTTTCTTTATCAGAAATCCTCCTTTCGCCTATAAAGTTATATGGAACTAATATCACCGGCCCTCGACCCACACCGTCCGGCTCTTCTATCGGTCTGGTCCATCTTTTTGCCCGGCGATTGCCATCAGGAAAAGTCCAACCTGACTGCTGTGTCGCAGACAAAGTCCAAACTCCACTCTGATGTAAGCTTACCTTGATGTTACCCATAGTTTCCCTAGAGAAGCCAAGATAAACATCGTCACCCTTTATAACCATTCTCCACATTCCCGAATAGGGGCTGCCGGGAGTTCCAGCCGAGAACCTTATTGTTTTTCGCTTAGCCAAAGATATCTCCTTAGGCAAACATTGCTCACACACAAGCCTAAAATAATAGCTGCGTTCTAAACTGAGCGATCAAGACTTGAACAGCCCGCAAAATCTCGAAAACTCAATTTTCTCCAATAGTTTGAGTGCTATTCATTGCTGATAATACTAATACATTATATTTCAAGCTAAAATTTACGGAAAGGCAGTCCGGTAGAAGTCCAGAGCAATAAGAATCTGTCTAGAAGACCAATGAGATAAGTGGAGCTGAGGCTAGGTCAATCTCGCGAAAAAAGTCCGAAATAACGACGGTTCTACAGTTCGCTTTTGTTTAGGAATAGGAGAGGCCTGGGACGGTCGCAAAGCGAACATTTGGGAAGACTTCTGAGACGTTTGGCTTGCGAGAACAGAAGCGTACACACAGCTAGCAGGGACTAATCCAGTTTTCTCGACAGAAACCAGGACTGCAGAAACTCGATGCAGCTGAGTAATTTGGGCTGGGAAAACTGCCGATTCGGATAAAGCGCGTACAGCGTAAGGTCGGGTCGAGTCACATCGGGTAGGACTTCCTCCAGCTTGCCCATTTCGATGCCTTCTCTGGCCACAAAACTGGGAAGAAATCCGATGCCTAGTCCATCCTCAATCACCTGTTTCATGAACAATGTGCTGTTCACCTTTAGGGAACCCCCGACGGTGATACCCTGCGCCAACGGCCAGAAATTTCCCGACTTAAAATAGCTGTATACAAAGCAGTTATGGGCGGCCAGATCCTCCACGTCCCGGATAGGCGGATGGCTTTCAAGGTAGCCTGGGGACGCGCACACCTTGTAGGTAAAACGAACCAGCGGCTTGCCCACATAGTTGGAATCAAGCATCTGGCTGGACGCCCGGAACCCCAGATCGAAACCATGCTCGATCAGATCCAGGCTTTCGTCGCCCAGCTGTATGTCCAACTCCACATCCGGATATTTTTTCATGTAGGCGGAGAACAACTGGGACAGGTCGGTAATGCCCAACGCCATGGGGACATTGATGCGTAACTTGCCGCGCGGGTTTTCCTGCATGTGCTGCACATAGGCGTCCGCGTCGTCCACCTGAGCCACCAATTCCCGGCATCGTTTCAGGTAGCCCTCGCCGATAGACGTCAACTGCTGACCCCGAGTCGAGCGATGCAGCAGTCTGACCCCCAGATCCTCTTCCAGTCGTCCGATCTCTTTACTGATCATCGACGTGGTGACGTTCAGCTCATTGGCCACGCTGGTAAAGCTACCGGCATCCACCACCCGCACGAACATTCGCATTGCCCGCAACTTATCCATACCGCCCGACCCTACTGTTTCCCAAATGTTGATACTGTTATCACATTATTGCCATTTATGAATGACAAGGGAAGTAACAAACTTTCACTGCACTCACGCAATCAATCAACAAACGAGGTTTATCATGTACACCCTCTATTTCATTCCTGGCGCTTGTTCACTGGCCACGCAGGCGATTCTTAACGAGCTCGACCAGGAAAGTACCCTGGTTCACAAGCTGGAAGCCGACCACTTTGAAACCCTGAATCCCGTCGGCACCGTCCCCGTGCTGGTGGATGGGGATAAGGTACTGAATGAAGGCGTGGCGATCATTTTGCACCTGCTCAACAAACATAAGAACCGACTGATCCCGGAAAGGGGTGACGCACGGCACCAGGCCATCGAACACATGATGTTTGCCAACGCCACCATGCACCCCGCCTACGGACGACTGTTCTTTGCCCAGGCCAATGTGACGGATCCCGCAGTAAGGCAGCAAATCTTCGATTCCGCGGCGGTGGCCATCAACAAACTTTGGCAGGTGGTGGAAGCGAAGCTGGAGCACATGCCCTTCCTCGGGGGACAGGACATTTCTCCCGCCGACATTCTGCTGGCAGTGTACTCGCGCTGGGGCAACTTCTTCCCCGTGGATATCGTACTCGGCCCGAACAGCCGCCAGATGGTGGATGCCGTATTAAAGCGTGACAGCATGCAGCGGGCCATTCAGCGGGAACAGGATTACAGCGCAGGGGCTGTGGCATAAATGGACACCGAACAACCCCAACTGGAAGCCATGGTAAATGAGTATTTTCAGGGCCTGCACACGGGGGATGCCGACCGACTGGCACCGCTGTTTCACCGAGATTGTGTACTCAAGGCACCGGGCCTGCGACGTACACTGGATGAATGGCTGGCCGATGTCGCAACGCGTCCTATACCGGCGGACATCGGACACCCGGAAAACTACCACATCCTCCGGGTGGAACTGGCCGGAAGCCAGGCCATGGTGAAAGTGGCGTGCCCGCTTCCCCACGGCAACTTTACCGACTATCTGGGTTTCCTGAAGGAAGACGGTGTCTGGAAGATCGTCAACAAGATGTACGCGCCAGCCACCGCCAAAGTGAACACCCAAAACCATTAAATACGAGGAATTTCGAATGCCTTATGTCAACATCAAAGTCACCGACGAAAACGTAACCGTCGAACAGAAACGCCAGCTGATTCAGGGAACGACGCAGCTACTGGTCGATGTCCTGAACAAGAACCCCGCCGCCACCCACGTGGTCATCGACGAAGTGTCGACCGACAACTGGGGCGTAAAAGGGGAAACCGTGACTGAACTGCGAAAGCGATAACCAACTAACAGGGGAGCAGAACTCACCATGACCACCCTCCGGGAACTTCTGAACGTGGACTACCCAGTGATTCAGGCACCCATGGCCGGCGTGCAGGACAGCGCATTGACCATAGCGGTTTCCAAAGCGGGAGGGCTGGGTTCGCTCCCCTGTGCCATGCTCACAGGCGAAAAAATACGCGAAGAAGTCGCCAGGATCCGGACCGCGACAGACCGGCCCTTCAATCTAAACTTTTTCTGCCACCGCCCGCCAAAAGCGAACCCCGAGAGAGACGCGGCCTGGCGGCAAAGCCTGCAACCCTATTACGAGGAACTGGGGTTGGAGATAACCGAAGATGCCGGCGGCGCAAGCCGTCGACCCTTTGATGAACAGACGGCCGAGCTCGTGGCGGAACTGCAGCCTGCGGTGGTCAGCTTCCACTTCGGCTTACCGGCCCCCGACCTGCTGGCCTTTATCAAATCCAATGGCGTTAAAGTACTGGCCAGTGCCACCACCGTAGCCGAAGCCCTGTGGCTGGAGCAGCGAGGCGCGGACGCAGTTATCGCCCAGGGGCTAGAGGCCGGTGGTCATCGCGGGCACTTTCTGTCTGGCGACCTTGGCCTGCACATGGGTCTCTTCGCGTTAATCCCCCAAATCAAATCCAGAGTGAAGCTGCCGGTGATAGCGGCTGGCGGCATTGCCTCCGCCGAAGGTGTCAATGCAGCCACACAACTCGGTGCCATCGCCGCCCAGGTCGGCACCGCTTACCTGCTGTGTACCGAAGCAAAAACCAGTGCCATCCACCGAGACGCCCTCCAGTCCGAGCGATCTTCCCACACCGAGATCACCAACGTATTTTCCGGCCGGCCAGCTCGCGGAATTGTCAACCGGTTGATGCGAGAGCGAGGCCCCATCAGTTCGAGCGTGCCTGACTTTCCCAATGCGTCAGCTGCACTGGCACCTATCAGATCGGAGGCGGAAAAACTCGGCAAAGGAGACTTTTCGCCACTTTGGGCGGGGCAAAATACCCTGGGGTGCGCAAAAATCTCAGCTGACAAAATGACATTGAGGTTGGCGGGTGTTCAGTAGTGCTTGCTGTCGAATCAATTCCCGCGTGAACATCCGTGTTTAAGCTGCACCTCTGATTAGAGTTTTCGGCTGGCACTAAAGCCTCGCCATGGTCGCGAAGCGAACATTCGGAAGCACCTTATTACGACCACTTTCGTAGCCTTCCACGGCACTCGGAACAAGCTTGGAAGTTATCCCCGCGGATAACTCCCCAAGCACCATTTAGCTCCTCAAGAGACATTCGGCCCTGTGAGCACACGGGACCGGATGTCGTTCCATTTTTCTAAGAGTTAATCACAACATTTTCTTTAACTGCCCGTAGCCTCCCCCGGTACGAAGTACCAGAGTGATATCGTTATCATTTCGATTTCTGAAGAACCAGCCATGATTGCCGGTAAAGGCTGCTTCCAGCTCGCCCTCGTCTTCAGGCACGCCCCGGCCTTTTTCGTAGGAAATTGACTGTCCGCCTCCATCACCGTGGGTATCAAAGTTGATCGGGCCACCTTCTGACACCCAGGAGAACCGGGCTACGGCACCTTCCTCCATGGTGAGTTTGTATTCGGTGCCTTCTCCTGGTGTGAGGACCACACGCACTTCATCCTGCCACTGCGGTTCCTCAACGGCTTGAGCCACGACAGGTCCTTTGACTTCCGGGGCCTTCTGATCGACCGAGGATTGCACCGCAACCATTTGGGCAGCCTCGTCAGCAGCCGCTTCTTCGGCGAGCTGTTCCTTGATCTCGCCCATTTCTGTCAGGCCCAAAAGCTGACCTGCGCCGGTTGGGTCCAGGGCGTATTCGGCGGGCATGACCACGGTTACCAGCAGAGCCAGCGCCACAACAGCGGCAACAATGGTTGATCGAACCAGCTTGGCGGTGCTGGGCAGTTCTTCACGGTTGGGTATATCGGTGTTGTACATGGGGAATCTCCAGAATCAGGCGACAAAGTAACCGGTGAGCTGATAGCCAAAGAGCAGAAAACCTGCACTCATCATGGCCACGTTTGCGGTGTAGGCATGGCGGAAAAATCCGTCGGTTTTTCGCCAGAAGCTTATGGCAATCAGGATCATGGCCAGTGCGATCAACTGTCCGATTTCCACGCCCACGTTGAAGGCAAGGAGGTTCGGAATCAGGCCGTCCGGTGAGATGTCGTATTCGATGATCTTGGTGGAGAGGCCGAAACCATGGAAGAACCCGAAAATCAACGTGGCGGCCTTGGTGTTGGGCTGGAAGCCAAACCACCGCTGATAGGCACCTATGTTGTCCAGTGCCTTGTAGACGATGGACAGACCGATAATCGCATCAATGATGTAGCTGTTGATGCCCACGTTGAAGTAAACCCCCAGCAGCATCGTGGTGGAATGCCCCAGGGCAAACAGGCTCACGTAGATCGCGATGTGCTGCATGCGATACAGGAAGAAAATGACACCCAGCAAGAACAGCAGGTGGTCATAGCCGGTGACCATGTGTTTGGCCCCCAGATAGATGAACGCAATGAGGTTTATCCCGGTAATTTCCTGGATGTACCCCTTGTCGCCCTGAGCGACTGCGTGGGCGAGCGCATCGGTGCTCACACCCAGCAAACCCAGGGTCAGAAATATCCAGAACAGACGACTGCCGGTGCCGGTTGAGGACACACCACGACAACCGCCAAGCAAGCTTGACAACATAAAGACTCCAATCGAATTTGTTTTCTCGGGCCGCGAAAGCGGCAAGAATCAAGTGGAAAGGGAGACTTTTGGAGGGCGTTCAAGCCGATAGCGCAAACTGCGGGGAGAACCTCCGGCAAAGGGCACGGGCTGCCGGAGAACGGTCAGGCTTTGGGAAAAAAATGGAATTCTGAGCTGGTCCACGGTCTCGTGGGTGTGGTTGCCAGCATCATGATGCAGTGATGATGTCTCTGGCTCCTCGTCAAAATCGTGGGGGTGTCCATGGCCACCATGACTGCCTGGATTAGCGTCAGACTGGGATTCCCAATCGCCCGCTAACTCAGCCACACCGTGAGAGAACGACTCGCCAATCACCGACAATGAAAGGCCCGCCAATGCAAACAGCATGACGAGCGTCGGAAGCAGCTTTCTCTGGTGGATGGCCGAAATCATCAATCTAATGGGTCGAGTCTGTGGTTGGATTTCAACGAAAACAGAGGATACCACCGCCCCATGGGGGATCGGAATTAAACATGGTAAATGTGTTCACAGTCACCACTTTGACAAAGCTTGAAACAAAATCTGTTGAAGTTCTATTCGTTCATCGTTGAGTGGTTTGCCTTCTAACCGCCGCTTGGCAAAGTTGAATCGCCGCCACCTCTGGAATGGGGTGAATGCAGAGACATTTCTTGTGCAATTCGGGAGGAATCCGAAATTTGGGGTGCTGCGAATGTTCGCTTTTGTTTTGGGAAACATAGGGCCAGCCAAAACCGAAGGCTTAGATCCCCAAAACCTGTCCGGTTCGGCCAAAAAATGGTGACAAGCACACGGAAGAACAAAAAAATCCCGGTCAGTAGGGGGATTAATCTGACCGGGTCGCGAAAGAGTACGCTGGAAGACGCTGTTGTCGCGTAAAGGTAACGCCTAGCCCTTCACCCCGCCGGCGGTCAGGCCACCCACAATCCATTTCTGGCAGTACAGGAAGATAAGGGTGATGGGCAGGCCAGACAGCACAGCAGCAGCTGCGAAATCGCCCCAGAGGTAATTCTGTTCGTAGAGGTACTGTTGCGCACCCACGGCCAGTGTCAGCTTATCGGTATCCACCAGCAGCACCGAGGCCATCGGGTATTCCATGATGGTCATGATGAACGCCAGGATGAACACCACCACCAGGATGGGCACCGACAGCGGCAGCAGGATATATCGGAACGCCTGCCAGGTGGTGGCACCATCAACAATGGCAGCCTCTTCCAGGGACCGGTCAATGGAGTCGAAATAGCCCTTGATGGTCCAGATGTGCAGCGCCATACCGCCCAGGGAGGCAACAATCACGGCACCGTGGGTGTTCAGGCCAAGCCAGCTGACGTGATTGCCAATCTGGTCAAACAGGGCGTACAGCGCTACCAGCGACAGCACCGGCGGGAACATCTGGAAAATCAGCATCGACTTCAGCACTGCACCCTTGCCTGCAAAGCGCATGCGCGCAAAGGCGTAGGCACTGGTGGTCGAGAGCGCCAGGATCAGCACCGATGACACCACCGCCACCTTGATGGAATTCCAGAGCCACAGCAGCACCGGGAACGGCGGTTGGGTGGTTACTCCGTCTTCCCCGGTATAAGGCAGACCAAACGCCAGGTACCAGTGCTCCAGGGACGGGTTCTGCGGCAGCAAGCTGCCTGAGGCAAAGTTACCACTGCGGAAGGAAATCGAAATAACCATCAGCAGCGGAAACAGCACGATTGCGATGAAAGCCAGCATGCCGAGGTGAGAAGCCAGCACGCGGTATTTGGTTGATTGGGGTTGAACCATCGCCATGGGAAGCTCCTATACCTTGATCTTGGACAGTTTGAGATTGACCAGCGACAGCGCGCCCACAACCAGGAAGATGGCGGTGGCAATAGCGGCAGCCAGACCAAAGTTCTGTCCGGAATCCTGGAACGCAATCCGGTAGGTGTAGCTCACCAGCAGATCCGTTGTTCCGGCCGGCGTGCTTGCACCAATAATGTCGGGTGCACCACCGGTCAGCAGTGCGATCAGGACAAAGTTATTGAAGTTGAATGCAAAACTGGCAATCAGCAGAGGCATCAACGGCTTGATGATCAACGGCAATGTGATGTTGAACAGATTGCTGACCGGGCCGGCGCCGTCCATCGCGGAGGCTTCGTATAGATCCTTGGGGATGGCCTGCAATAGCCCCATGCACAGCAACATCATGTAGGGATAGCCGAGCCAGGTATTCACTATCAGGATCATGGTTCGCGCCAGCGCCGGATCACTGAACCAGTCTGGGCGCAGCCCGAACAGGCCTTCCAGTACCAGGTTGATTTCACCAAAGTTCTGGTTGAACAGACCCTTGAACACCAGGATCGAAATGAACGCCGGTACCGCGTACGGCAGGATCAGCATGGTGCGGTAGAAGCCTTTGCCCCGTATCTGGTCCCACTGCAGCAGGTTGGCCAGCAACAGGCCTAGGGCCAACGTGAAGATCACGGTAGCTACGGCAAAAGACAGCGTCCAGACAAAGATCTGAAAAAAAGGACCACGGATGGTCGGATCGCTGACCACCTTCAGGTAATTGTCCCAACCAATATTGACGGTCCAGCCTGGCGACAGGGTCTCGCCATCGGCACTGCGGTAAAAGCCAGTCTCGTGATCGGGAAAATAGGTTGTTCCGGTTTGATTGTCTGTCAGGCTGCCATTGTCGTGCTGACTGAATTGCGGATGAATCGCCGCGAAGGAGCGCAAGCTGGCCTGACTGAGTTCACGCCCGTCTTCGGTGATCAGCGTCACCTGCGACAGCAACTCGCGCAACTGAATGATGTCGCGAATGCCCAGAGCCTCGCCTCGGGGCTGGCCCGACAGCGGCAGTACCGGCGCTGAAGTTTCGCCCGCTTCCAGCTCCATGGGCGCCGAGGTCAGATTCTGGTGCTTGCCCTTCAGGTGAACGATGTAACCGGCATTGGTCTTGTAGAGCTCGTAGTCATAGCGAACCGCTTCGGACTGGTAGGTCCGGCTCAGCAGGTTTTCCTGCACTTGCCCAAAACTCAACAGGTTACTGGCACTGTAGTTGGTGAAACCAATGCCAATGGTGTACATCAGCGGGAAGATTACAAACAGGCCCATACCGGCGATCGCCGGAAAGATATACCGGTGCGCGTACAGTTTGCGGTTGAAGAACACCATCACCGCGGAGGCTGTAAGCACCAGGAACAGAATGGCGAATACGAACTCGCGCTGGGCGTACAAGGCCAGGATCAGGTAGAGCGACATGCCAATCAAGGCGGCAAGAGCGCCCCACTTCAAAAATGCTCGAAACATGAAGTATCTGCTTTCGATTCCGGGAGAGGACAGGGTTTCCGTTATCATTGTAGTCAGCCCGTAGGTTGCCACCGTTTCAGGGGGCGGTGGCAGATTGTCGTCCATGGGTGTACTCGTGCGGTTACGGGCAGCGATCCCTGCTGCCCGAACGGCCCACCGGTATTACCGGGTGATGCGCTGGGCCGCCGCGTTCAAGGCATCTTCGACAGGCTGTCGGCCAGAGGTCATGTTCTGCAGGGCCGGCCCCATGGATGACCAGAAGGCTCCCATGGCGGGAACGTTGGGCATGGGTTCACCCAGCTGAGCATTCTCAAACGTCGCCTTGATGTTCGGGTTTGACGACAGCTCGTCCATGAACTCCTTGTTGGCTACAGCGCCGAGCGGTACGTCGTCATTCACCATTTTCAGGCCTTTGACGGACAGCGCGTAGTTCTCCAGGAATTCAACGGCCAGGTCCTTGTTGGGGCTGGCTGAGTTCAGTGTCGCCGCCATAACACCGACCATCGGCTTGCTGGGCTCACCGTCAACGGTGGGCAGCGTGGTTACACCAAAGTTGATGCCACTCTTCTCCAGGTTGCCCCAGGCCCAGGGACCGTTGATCATCATCGCAGTCTCGCCTTTATTGAAGCTCGACTCCATGGCGCTGTAATCGGCGCCACGGGGCATAACGCCCTCCTCGATCAACGTGGTCAGCGCTTGTGCGCCCTTGACCGCGCCTTCGGTGTTCACTCCGGTGTCCTTCACGTTCACTGAACCGTCATCCGACTCAGCGAAAATGTAGCCGCCGGCCGCTGCCAGCATCGGCCAGGTGAAATAGGTGTTGTTGTAGTCCCAAAGAATCGCCTTCTTGCCATTTTCCGCCAGTTTCTTGTGCACCTCGGGAATGTCCTCGAAGGCGCTTGGCGGTTCAGGCAGCAGGTCTTTGTTGTAGATCAGGCCAATGGATTCAACAGCCATGGGATAGCCGTACTTCTTGCCGTCGACGGTGACGGCATCCCAGGTGAAACCGTAGTTGGCATCAACCACTTCGCTGGAAGGCTTGATCTCGGAAATGATGCCACTCTGAGCCCACTCACCAAAACGGTCATGGGCCCAGATAAAGATGTCGGGACCATTGCCGGTAGCGGCAGACTGCTGGAATTTGTCGGTGGCATTGTCAGGGTGGGCAACCTCAACCGGAATGCCGGTTTCCTTGGTGAACCAGTCACCCACTTCCTGCAGGCCATCGTAGCCTTTGTCACCATTGATCCACACCAACAGCTTGCCCGATTCGATTTCTGCGTGGGCAGGCGCGGATAGCCCAACCGTGGCGGCGACGATAGATGCGGCGAGGGTGCTGCGAATAAAGAGTCGACGATTCATCAGGTGTTTCCTCTGTCTGTTCTTGCCTTATTCTTGTTGTCCGGCCGTTCGCGAGGTGTTGATGAGCCGGGATGAACGCAAAATGCTCTTTTGCGAGTCTTTGCACTTTGTTGCAACTGCGCTAAATAAGCATCCCCCCTTATTTCATTCCCCGAGGCGTAGCGCGGGGGAGTAGAAAGGCGTAGAGATCTCCGTCTACCACCCCGATTCCAACTCTGCTCTCATGTCATCCATAAGAACCATAATCCGAACCGGAGCTGACACCATGAAACCCTGCGTCACCCCACTGTCTTTCTCGACCGGCCTGACCGCTGCGCTGCTGATCACCGGCTGTGCGACCGATAATTCGCAGCGCCCCCACTCCGCTGCCGTGGCAGGCCCGCCAGGCGCCGTTCCGACAGACATGTTTTGCGAGGCCAGCACCAGCGAGATCAGTATCCCAGTCGGCAACACCTTTGCCGAGGGCGAGCAGGTTCGGGACTTTTACAGCGGCCGTATGGCCAGGGTTCAGGATGGCCAGGTAACCCTGAAGCCGGCAGATGGCGCCGAAGGTCTGGTTTTGCTGGAGCCGGCAGAAGATAGCATTGGCCAGTTCAAATGGGCAGGTGCCACTGTCTATTTCGCGGTAACAGACCGTTTCGCCAATGGCCGCACGGACAACGATCTGAATTACGGCCGCCAGCGCGACGGCAAAGGCGAGATTGGCACCTTCCACGGCGGCGATTTCGCCGGTCTGATCCAGAAACTGGACTACCTCAGTCAGCTAGGGGTGAATGCCGTGTGGATCACCCCGCCCTTCGAGCAAATACACGGCTGGGTCGGCGGCGGCGACCGGGGCGATTTCCGCCACTATGGCTACCACGGCTACTACGCCCTCGATTTCACCGTGCCCGACGCCAACTTCGGCACCCGGGAAGAATTTCGCACGCTGGTCGACGAAGCCCACAAGCGGGACATTCGCGTGGTCATGGACGTGGTGATGAACCACCCCGGCTACAGCACTCTGCAGGACATGCAAACCTTCGGTTTCGGCTCCCTGTATGACGGCTTCGAGAAGCATTTGCCCGAGCAGTGGGGCCAATGGCAGCCTGAGTCCTGGGAGAACAACCACGCCTACCATGCCTTCATCGATTACGACCACAGCGATTGGCGCCACTGGTGGGGTAAGGACTGGGTCAGAGCCGGTATCGCTGACTATGACACCCCGCCGAACGCCTCGATTGATGCCCAGCGCGGCTCCCTCGCGTTCCTGCCCGATTTCAAAACCGAGTCCGAGCAGACCGTGGACCTGCCGTTATTCCTGCAAAACAAGTCGTCAACCCGGGCCGAGACCATCGCTGACGCTACCGTGCGTGACTACCTCGTTACCTGGCTGACCAGATGGGTTCGGAACTTTGGCGTAGACGGGTTCCGGGTTGACACCGCCAAGCACGTTGAACCTGAAGCCTGGAACGAACTCAAGCAACAGGCCCAGCAGGCGCTGAACGATTACCGTGCCGCCAACCCGGATGCCGCCCTGCCCGCCGAGGAGTTCTGGATGGTGGCCGAAGTGTTCCCGCATTCGGTTCACCGCAGCGGTTACTTTGACGCTGGTTTCGACGCCGTGATTAACTTCGACCTGCAAGAAGAGGCCAGTGCCGGCGCCAAATGCCTGCCCGCCATGGAATCGGTCTATCAGGACTACGCCAGCAAAATGCATGGCGAGACTCCGTTCAACGTGATGAGCTACATCTCATCTCACGACACCAACCTGTTCAGCCGCATTGCAGGCGATGATCCGGTATTGCAGAAACGGGCTGCCGCGGCTCTTTTACTGACTCCCGGCGCGATACAGATTTTCTACGGCGATGAAACCGGACGCTCCCTCGGAGCAACGGGCTCGGACCCGCACCAGGGAACCCGGTCAGACATGAACTGGGCTGACCTTGAACAGCCAGAGACAGCCAATATCCTGGGCCACTGGCAGGCCCTGGGACAATTCAGGGACCGCCACCCAGCTATTGGCGCCGGTTCTCACCAGCTGATAAGTCAGCACCCCTACACCTTCTCAAGAACTCATGGGGACGACCGAATCATCGTCGCCTTCGCAAGGAAATAGCACTGATGACAAACTCAACCGACTACCTGGCCCATACGCCACTGATCCTCGGCATGATGCGGCTGCATGATCACACCGAGCTGACCAAGCCGGCCAACCTGGCCAATTGGATCAATGCGCGGCTGGAACAAGGTCTGAACGTGTTTGACCACGCTGACATCTATGGCGACACCGAGTGTGAGCGAATTTTTGGTGAGGCGCTGGCCGCCGATCCGAGCCTGCGTCAGAAAGTGCGAATCATCACCAAGACCGGCATCATTCACGGGCATCAGGACGAAAGCCGCTGGAACACCAAGCACTACCGCGCCGAGGCTGGCTATATTGCCAACGCCATTGATCGCGCGCTGATGCGTCTACAGGTGGAGCAAGTCGATACCTTCCTGATTCACCGGCCGGATCCGCTGATGCAGGCAAATTCCGCCATGGCGGCGCTGGAACGAGCGGTCGAGGCAGGCAAAATCCGGCAAATCGGCGTATCCAATTTTCTGCCGGAGCAATGGCGCTGGCTCCAGCACAACTGCAAGCTACCGCTGGTGTGTAACCAGAGCGAACTGTCGCTGAGCCATACCGAGGCGTTGTTCGACGGCACCATGGAGGCGCACCTGAAGGATGGATTGCGCTGGCTGGCGTGGTCTCCGCTAGGTGGTGGCGCGCTGGCCAATGCCCTGCCGCAGGAACTGTTGGAGGCAGCGAAAGAGGAAACCGGCCTGTGCGAAACCGGCCTCGCCATTGCCTGGCTGCGGCAACTGCCAGGTGCGCCAATCCCGGTTCTGGGCTCCATGCGCGAGTCTCGCATTCGGGCAGCCCAGGCCGGTGCCCAGAGCGTGCTGCCTAGGTCGCTCTGGTATGCGTTGCTCGAGGCGGTCCGCGGCCATCGCGTAGCCTAAACACAAAAAAGCCCGGCTCACTCTATAGTGGACCGGGCTTTTTTCTGGTAAGGAATACCGCGTTTAGCGGGCTTCTTCCCAGGTCTTCAACAGCTCATCGTAGGCAACGGTCTTGCCCTTGGGCTTTTCGTTGGCCAGTTTGGCCTTCGGCGAGCCCGGCTGATCCAGCCAGTACTGCGGATCACGCTCCTCGTTCAGCTTCGGACCACAGTTCGGCATTACGCTGGCACGCTCCAGGCGCTCCATAACGCGATCCTGAGCCTGCGCCAATCCGTCCAGTGCTTTCTGGGGAGTTGCCTCACCGCTTGCGGCCTGGGCGATATACTGCCACCACAGCTGCGCCAGCTTAGGATAATCAGGCACGTTGGTACCGGTTGGTGACCACTGTACCCGAGCCGGGCTGCGGTAGAACTCAACCAGGCCACCCAGCTTGGGCGCCATTTCCGTCATCGCCTCAGACTCGATGTCAGACTCACGAATAGGCGTCAGACCCGCGATAGTCTTTTCCAGTGACACGGTCTTGGACACGGTGAACTGCGCATACAGCCACGCAGCCAGGCGACGCTTTTCCGGGGTGGACTTCATGAAGGTCCAGGAACCCACGTCCTGATAACCCAGCTTCATGCCCTCTTCCCAGTAGGGGCCGCGAGGAGACGGAGCCATCCGCCACTTGGGCGTGCCATCTTCGTTGACTACCGGCAGGCCGTCTTCGATCATGCTGGCCGTGAACGCGGTGTACCAGAAAATCTGCTGGGCAACGCCACCCTGTGCCGGAACCGGGCCGGCTTCAGAGAAAGTCATGCCCTGGGCTTCGGGCGGCGCGAATTCACGCAGCCAATCGACGTACTTGGTGGTGGCGAAAACGGCAGCCGGGCCATTGGTAGCACCACCGCGACTGACACTCGACCCTACCGGATGACACTCGTCAACCCGGATGCCCCACTCATCAACGGGCAGACCGTTAGGCAGTCCCTTGTCGCCGGCACCAGCCATGGAGAACCAGGCGTCAGTGAAACGCCAGCCCAGTGACGGGTCTTTCTTGCCGTAGTCCATGTGACCATAGACTTTCTCGCCGTCAATCTCTTTGACGTGGACTGAGAAGAACTCGGCGATGTCTTCGTAGGCGGACCAGTTAACCGGCACACCCAGCTCATAACCGTAAATGTCCTGGAACTGTTTCTTCAGGTCTTCACGCTCGAACCAGTCAGCGCGGAACCAGTACAGGTTGGCAAACTGCTGGTCTGGCAGCTGGTAAAGCTTGCCGTCAGGACCAGTGGTGAATTCGAGACCGATGAAGTCCTCAAGATCCAGAGTCGGCAAAGTCAGGTTCTTGCCTTCGCCGTTCATGATGTCCTCAACCGGCATTACCTTCCCGTAGCGGAAGTGCGTGCCGATCAGGTCCGAGTCGTTTACCCAGCCGTCGTAGATATTGCGGCCTGACTGCATTTGCGTCTGCAGCTTTTCGATCACGTCACCTTCCTGAATCAGGGTATGCGTCAGGTTGATGCCAGTGATTTCGGAGAAGGCCTTGGCCAGAACGTTAGATTCGTACTCGTGGGTAGCGATGGTTTCCGAGACAACGTTGATGTCCATGCCACGGAATTCCTTCGCGGCCTCAATGAACCACTTCATCTCCTGCATCTGCTGCTCTTTGGTCAGCGTTGATCGCTTGAAGGAGTTGTTCACCCACTTTTCGGCCGCGTCCAGATTTTCATTGGCACTGGCCTGCAGGCTCAAACCAAGCGCCGCAGCACCGATCGCGGCACCAAGCAGCATGGTTCGGGGATATTTATTGTTCTTAAACATATCCGACCTCGTTCGTCCTTATTGAATGGAGCGGAACAGCCCCTGCCCCGCTTCCAGAGTCATAGCGCTCCTACGGCGCTATTCTTTCATGTCGAAACCGAAAACTGATCGATTCCGACCATGATCCAGAAATTAGTTCGTTTGCGAAATCTTTACAACCGCACGCTCAGTCTTTCCAGCGCCGGCTAGCCCCAGCGCAACAGCACCAGCAGCCAAACCACCGACACTGCCAGAGCAACCACGAGCGTGATATCGCTAACCGCGAGAAAGGTCAGGTGGATATACGCCGCCGACAACAAGCCGATGAACAGGCGGTCACCCCGGGTCGTGGCGATGGGCAGAAAGCCCTTTCGCTCGGTACAGGGTGAAACGATTTCGTAAACGGTCATCACCGCCAGGATGGCTGCAATGACGGCGAAAAAAATGGCAACGGACGGAGTCCAGTTCATCCACGCAAGCATGTCTGTTCTCCTTTAAACGCGTCCAAGAGCGAAGCCAGTGGCAACATGGTTACGCACGAACCAGATCACCAGAATGCCGGGGATGATGGTGAGCACACCGGCGGCCGCCAGAACCCCCCAGTCGATCCCGCTCGCCCCCACCGTTCGGGTCATGATGGCAGCAATGGGCTGGGCATCCACTGAGGTCAGTGTTCGCGCCAGCAGTAACTCAACCCATGAGAACATGAACGCGAAAAACGCGGTCACACCAATGCCGGAACGAATCATCGGCAAAAAGATCTTCACGAAGAACTTCGGGAAACTGTAACCATCAATGTAGGCCATTTCGTCGTACTCGCGCGGCACTCCAGACATAAAGCCCTCCAGAATCCAGACCGCCAGCGGCACGTTGAACAGGCAGTGCGCCAGGGCGACCGCAATGTGGGTGTCGAACAGGCCAATGGACGAGTACAGCTGGAAGAATGGCAGCAGGAAAACCGCAGGTGGTGCCATGCGGTTACTCAGCAACCAGAAGAACAGATGCTTGTCGCCGACGAACTTGTAGCGGCTGAATGCGTAGGCGGCCGGCAGCGCCACCAGCAGCGTGATCACCACGTTGATCGAGACGTACAGCATGGAGTTCAGGTAACCGTTGTACCAACTCGGGTCGGTAAAGATGGTCGCATAGTTGGCGAAGGTGAAATTCTCCGGCCACAGGGTCAGCCCGCTCAGAATCTCCTGGTTAGTCTTGAACGACATGTTCAGCAACCAGTAGATCGGCGTCAGCAGCAGCACGATGTAGATCGTGATCCCGATGTTTTTGGAACGTGTCTGTTTCATCGCGCCCTCCTTATTTTTCTTTGTCGGCGTGAGTGATGGCGGTAAAGAACAGCCAGGAAATCAGCAATACGATCAGGAAGTAGATCAGCGAGAACGCAGCCGCGCGGCCCAGGTCAAACTGACCGATAGCCATCGTGGTCAAAGTCTGGCTCAGGAACGTGGTTGAGCTTCCCGGGCCACCACCGGTCAGTACGAAGGGCTCCGTGTAGATCATGAAGCTGTCCATAAAACGCAGCAGCACCGCGATGATCAGCACGTTTTTCAGGCGTGGCAATTGGATGTAACGGAACACCGCCCACTTTGACGCACGATCAATCTCCGCCGCCTGATAAAACGCCTCGGGAATCGCCCGCAAACCCGAGTAGCACAACAACGCTACCAGCGGCGTCCAGTGCCACACATCCATCAACAGCACGGTAAACCAGGCATCGACAGTGTCGCCGGTATAGTTGTAATCAAAGCCCATGGAATTCAGTGCCCAGCCGAACAGGCCGATGTCAGCACGGCCGAAGATCTGCCAGATGGTGCCCACTACGTTCCAGGGAATCAGCAGCGGAATCGCCAGCAGAATCAGCACCAGCGAGGCTTTCATGCCAGATTTCGGCATCATCAGGGCAATACCGATACCCAGGGGAATTTGAATCATCAGCACGGCACCGGAAAACAGGAACTGTCGCAGCAATGAATCCTGCAACCGCTCATTGGTCAGTACCTCTTTGAACCACTCGGTGCCCACGTAGTAGGCCTGGCCAGGTCCGAAGATATCCTGAACCGAATAGTTCACGACCGTCATCAACGGTACCAACGCCGAGAAGGCAACCAGAAGGAAGACCGGCAGCACCAGCCACCAGGCACGGTTATTGGGTATTTTGACCATCACTGCTGCTCCTTGATCAGAAACTCATCCACGTACAGCATCAGCCACTGTTTCGGGAAAAGGAGGTGAACACTGGCGCCCACGTCGCTGTGGAAATCTTCGCTCTGGCGCACTTTTAGCTTCTTGCCACCCACTTCAACGGTGACAATCTTGTAGGTGCCAAGATCCTCCACGTCCAGGACCGCAGCCTCCAGGGAATCATCCGAGGGGCTTTCAGAAATTTCGATAAATTCCGGACGGATACCAATTTTCAGGTTATCGCTCTTCACCCGTTGCAGCAGGCTGTTCTGCCAGGGCTCAAGCGGTACGAACACACCGTTGAACATCACCCCATCCGGGCGCCGTTCAACCGGGATCAGGTTCATCCCCGGACTGCCGATAAAGAAACCCACGAAGGTGTGGTTGGGCCGCTCGAACAGCTCCGTTGGCGTACCGAACTGAACAATCTGTCCGCCGTACATCACCGCGATCTTGTCAGCGAAGGTGGACGCCTCGAGCTGGTCGTGGGTGACATACACCATAGTGATGTCGAACTTTTCGTGGATCTGCTTGAGCTTTCGTCGCAACTTCCACTTCAGCTGTGGATCGATCACCGTCAGCGGTTCATCGAACAGGATCGCCGAGACGTCCTCGCGCACCAGGCCACGCCCCATGGACACCTTCTGCTTTTCATCGGCAGTCAGGTTCTTCGCCTTTTTGTAGAGCTTGTCCCCGATTTCCAGCACTTCCGCGATCTCGTGGACCCGGGCCTTGATCTGGGAGGTGGGCACCTTGTTGTTCTTGAGCGGGAACGCCAGGTTGTCGAATACCGTCATCGAGTCGTAGATCACCGGAAACTGGAACACCTGGGCGATGTTGCGTTCCCTGGGCGACAATTCATTCACCCGGCGGCCGTCGAACAGGACGTCACCCTCTGAGGGCGCCAGCAGCCCGGAAATGATGTTGAGCATGGTGCTCTTGCCACAGCCCGAGGGGCCCAACAGTGCGTAGGCACCGCCCTTCTCCCAGACATGGTCGAGCTGGCGAATGGCGTAGTCTTCCGCTCCGGTTGGCGTGGCACTGTAGCTGTGCGCCAGCGATTTCAATTGAATTTCAGCCATCAGGCAGCTCCTCCTGAAACCTGGGACGGGGTGTGCACCAGCTGTTCGTTGCTGTCGAATACGAACAGCTTATTGATCGGCAGGTAGACCTTGACCGGCGCACCGGTGTGGTAGGAATGAACGCCCATCAGCTGCAGCACCATTTCAAAATGACTGTTCTCAACGTGCATGAAGGTTTCCGAGCCACTGATTTCGCTCAGCTCCACCTCCATAGACATCTCAAGATCATCATCACTGGTCGGCACCAGGCCGATGTGACTTGGGCGAATACCGAACCAGTAATCGCCTGGCGTCAGCTTCGACAACCCCTGTGTCAGGGCGTGATGGGAGTATTCGTCAAAGGTGACTTCGGTGGCCGACACCCGACCCCGAATCATGTTCATTGGCGGCTCGCTGAACAACTGGGCTGCCAGCGTATTGACCGGTGCCCGGTATACATCCATCACCGGTCCGCTCTGCACCACCCGCCCTTCGTGTAGCAAGGTAGTCGTGCCACCCAGGGCGAGTGCTTCGTTGGCTTCCGTAGTTGCGTACACGGCAATGCACTGGCGCTCCCGGAACAGATGACGCAGTTCCGCCCGCAGCTCTTCCCGCAGTTTGTAGTCCAGGTTTACCAGGGGCTCATCAAACAACACCAGGGTCGAATCCTTGACCAGGGCACGGGCCATGGCCGTGCGTTGCTGCTGGCCACCGGACAGCTCCAGGGGGTGACGCTTCAGCAACGGCTCGATCTGCAGCATTGAGGCAGTTTCCTTAACCCGACGATCGATCTCGCTCTCCGGCGTCTTGGCCAGGCGCAGGGGTGAGGCAATGTTTTCGTAAACGGTGAGGTTCGGGTAATTGATGAACTGCTGGTAAATCATCGAAATGTTACGGCTCTGGACCGACTGCCCGGTTACGTCGGTGCCGTTGTAGATCAGGCGACCACTGGTCGGCTTATCCAGACCAGCCATGAGGCGCATCAGGGACGTTTTTCCGGCAAGGGTGCGACCAAGCAGAACATTGAAAGAACCCGCCTCAAAGGTGAGGTTGGCATCCCGGATGAAATCGACACCATCGACCTCATGGGAGAGATTCTCCAGTACTAAGGACATAGACCTTCCTTTTTGTTCTTTTACGAACGCTAAGCGGAGTGTGTTGGCGGACTCCGAACACTACAAATGCAAAACGCCAACGCAATCCACGTACCACTTTTTCACAGACTGTAAGTGGAACCACTTACTACATTGTTTTACCGTAACTTTTTCAGAACCTCGGAAATTTTCTAGCGAATGTTCGAATGTTCGTTTAACACTATTATGTTCAGCCTGAACATTGACGAACCGGTCAATTGAACACATGATTGAACAGTTCGTGCCGCTAAACTGAACAGCTAGCGGCGCGCTCAGCGAACAACAAAACAAAAGGCGACCATCGAGACCCAGGGTTATGCGAAAAAACGAACGCGCAAAAGAACGACAGCTCGTCATCGACTCCTGGAATCGTTGCCTGGCATCGGGCCTCAGCCACGACGATAAAGCGGTGGCCCGATCCGCCGACCCGGCCTATCTGGACGAAGTTGAGCGGAGACACGAAAAACTGATGGCCAGCACTGCCGCGGAAGTGGTGCCCTATTACCAGAATGTCCTGTCCAGCAGCCGCTGCCTGATTCTGATGGCCGACCCCGACGCCAACATTCTAAAAAGCTGGGGTGATGAACGGGTCACAGACGTCCGCCTTCGATCCTGGCTCCAGCGCGGCGCTAACTGGCAGGAAACCCTTTGCGGTACCAATGCCATTGGCACCGCGATCGCCACTCAACTCCCGGTGCAGGTCCAGCGCAACGAACATTTCCTCAAGCAGTTCCGCAGCCTGATTGGTTCGGCCGCACCCATTTTCGACGCCGAGAAACAGCTCGCGGGCGTACTCAGTGTGTTCAGCGACGCTTACCTGCCTCAGGCTCACACCCTGGGTATGGTGCGTCTGCTTTCCCAGTCGGTGGAGAACCGGTTAATCATCCGGCAATTTGAAGCCAGCCACTTCCAGATCACGCTGAACACCACCGCGGACAATTTTGACAGCCCCTGGTCCGGCATTCTGGTATGCGACAGTGCGGGCAAGATTGTGGCCAGCAACCAGCGCGCCGATCAGTTGCTCGCCACCGACACGGTGCAACGTCACCTCGACGATTTATTCACCAGTTCGCGCCAGCACATTCTGGGGCACCCGGAACATACCGCCATTCAGCTCGTCACCAAGGGCAAAGTGCGCTTGAGTGCCCGGCTGAAACGCCCTTCTACGCCCGCCCAGGCCAATGATTACACGACAGCCCCTACCGGCTCACGGGCGGATCCGGGTAGCCGCGACAGCACGAAACACCAGGATCTTTTCAATCTTGAGTACGGTGACAGCTCGGTGCGTCGCTGCGCCGTTCAAGCCTTGAAGGTACTGCAACGAGGGGTACCGGTATTGATCACCGGCGAAACAGGAGTGGGCAAGGAAGTCCTGGTAAAAGCCCTGCACCAGTCCAGCCCGCGCTCGAATTCCCCGCTGGTCGCCGTCAATTGCGCGGCCATCCCGCCGGAACTGGTGGAATCAGAGCTATTCGGATACGAGTCGGGCGCCTTCACCGGCGCGCGGGCGCAGGGCTCGCTGGGCTTAATCCGGAAAGCGAACAAAGGCATCCTGTTTCTCGATGAAATTGGAGAAATGCCACTGGCAGCGCAATCCCGACTGCTTCGGGTGCTGCAGGAGCGGGTGGTCACCCCGGTTGGGTCTACCGAGAGTGTGCCCGTGGACATCCTGCTGATCACCGCGACCAACCGGCCCTTGTCCTCACGGATTGATGCCGGCCAATTTCGGGCGGATCTGTTTTACCGGATCAATGGCTTGTCGGTGCAGCTACCGCCACTGCGCCAACGTACCGACAAACGGGAGCTGATTCAGGATATTTACCGCCAGCACCGAGACCCTGGCCAGCGCGAGGAATTACCCCCTCAGGTGCTGTCAGCGCTGGAAAACCATCCCTGGCCGGGCAATATTCGTCAGTTGGTCAATGTGCTGCGGGTTGCCATCGCCATTGCCGACGGCGAAGAAGTGGATATCTGGCACCTGCCTGAGGATTTCCTTGCGGAATACGACACAGCTTCCCCCACCCGGCAAAGTCGGCCGGATCGTGCAGACCAAGCTGGCGCGAGCAGTTTCGAGCAAATCCACGAGACTTCAACCGACCCACTCACCCGAACCTTGCAGGTGTACCGGGATTGCACGGGCAATGTATCGGAGACCGCTCGACAGCTTTCGATCAGCCGCAATACGCTATACAAGCGACTGCGCGAACTGGGCATCCGCTGACTCAGAGCCGGCCGATTGCCTCGGCCCAACCTTGGTACAGTCGATCCCGGTGTTCCTTGGTCATCACCGGTTCGAACCGACGATCGCAACGCCACAACCCTGCCAACTCCTCTAGCGAGCCATAAACACCGGCCTTAAGCCCCGCCAGGTAGGCGACCCCCAACGCGGTTGTTTCGACCACCGATGGCCGGTCTACCCGCGCGCCAAGGATGTCAGCAAGGAATTGCAGCACCCAGTTGTTGGCCACCATGCCACCGTCGACCCTAAGGTTAATGGGGCGGATACCATCGTGCTCCATCGCCTTCTGCAGATCCTTGGTCTGATAGCACACGGATTGCAGTCCCGCGGTGACAATCTCCTTGATACCCGTGTCGCGGGTGAGACCAAAGATGGCTCCTCGCGCGTTCGGATCCCAGTACGGTGCACCCAGTCCGGTAAATGCGGGAACCAGGTAAACGCCATGATCCAGAGGCGTCTGTTCCGCCAGCGGCTCGGTTTCCCCGGCATCCCCGATCAGCTTCAGGCCATCCCGAAGCCACTGAATCGCAGCCCCAGCCACAAAGATGCTGCCCTCCAGGGCGTAAGTGGGTTTGCCATTGAGCCGATACGCCACCGTGCTCAGCAACCGGTGCTCTGATGCCAGAGCCTTATCACCGGTATTGAGCATCAGGAAGCAGCCGGTGCCGTAGGTACTCTTCGCCATACCCACATCGAAGCAAGTCTGGCCAAAAAGTGCGGCCTGCTGATCTCCGGCGATACCCAGCACAGCTGCCCCATTCAGAGCGCCCCCCTCGCTAATCTCCCCAAAGTCGTCGGCAGAGTCCATTACTTCCGGCAACAGGGAGGCTGGAATTCCGAACAGGGCCAAGAGTTCCTCATCCCAGCACTGCCGATGGATGTCGAACAACAGGGTACGGCTGGCGTTTGTCGCATCGGTGCGGTGGGATTTTCCTCCGGTGAGTCGCCAAAGCAGGAAACTGTCGATGGTGCCAAAGGCCAGCTCGCCCCGCTCAGCCCGCTCCCGAACACCGTCAACATTGTCCAGAAGCCAGCGAATCTTGGTGGCGGAAAAATAGGGGTCGATCAGCAAGCCGGTTTTGCTCGCGACCAGAGCCTCCAGCCCGTCCTGCTTCAGGGATTCACAGTAGGCCGCTGTCCGGCGATCCTGCCAGACAATGGCGTTGTAGACCGGCTCGCCAGTTTGTCGGTCCCACACAACCGTAGTTTCTCGCTGATTCGTGATGCCCACCGCCAGCACTCGGTCATCCGCTCCACAGGCCGCTGACATAACCTGATCGCAGGTGGCTCTGACCGATGCCCAAATCGCTTCCGGATCATGCTCAACCCAGCCGCTGGCAGGGAACTGCTGGGGAAACTCCTGCTGCCGGGTGGCGTGGATGGTGCCATCAAGACCAAAAAGGATAGCGCGGGAACTGGTGGTGCCTTGATCGATGGAAAGAAGGTATTGGGTCATTAGCTGCTCGTCGTCCGGATTCTTTTTATAGGGTTTATCTAGTCAGGTTCTATTTTTTTCGAATTTTTACCTTTTTGAACATAAATGCCAAGAGTTTGTAACTACCTGATTCGAGCGAATCGAGACAAGCTATTAAAAAGGCTGCACAAACGGGCCTTAAGCACTAAACTTCGGGAATGTTTTCAGACGCGCACAATTTCGCATCAGAACAAGAGATCACGCGGAGGTAATTGGCATGGCACAGCGGCGCCGGCAGGATTTGATCATGGAGCTGATCCAACAGAACGGGTTCGTCACCACCGAGCAACTCGTTGATCAATTCAAGGTGACGCCCCAGACCATCCGCCGGGATCTGAATGAGCTTGCCGAACAGAACAAGTTGCGCCGTCATCATGGCGGTGCCGGTATCGACTCCAGCACCACGAATACCGCATACCAGGCTCGAAAGATCATGGATCTGGAGGCCAAAGAGCGCATCGCGGCCGCCATGGTCAAGATGATCCCGGACAACTCCTCCATGTTCATCAATATCGGCACCACCACCGAAACCATCGCCAAGGCCCTGCTGGAGCGTAAAAACCTGCAGATCGTCACCAACAACCTGCACGTCGCCTCCATCCTCGCAGCGAAAGAGGATTTCCACGTGATCATCGCCGGTGGTGAAGTTCGTAATCGAGATGGCGGCATCGTGGGAGAGGCCACCCGGGACTTCATCAATCAGTTCAAGATGGATTTCGGCATCATCGGCATCAGCGGCATCCACAGCGACGGTTCACTGCTGGATTTCGATTACCGCGAAGTGCGCGTAGCCCAGGCAATCATTGCCAACTCCAATCAGGTTTTGCTGGCTGCCGACCACACCAAATTTGGCCGCAACGCCATGGTGCGTCTGGGCAACATCACCCAGGCCGACCACGTATTCACCGACAAGCAGCCACCCGCCGAAATCAGCCAGTCCCTGGCCGAACACAGCGTTGAACTGCACATCGTTTAGAGCGCGCCACACCCCCGAATAAGGCTCAAAATCAACCTGAGCGCACGCCCCTATTTTTCGTTTTTTTTCTCTATTTTCCTTTACGAATATGTTCCGCTTTCGCATAATGATCGTATTGTTATTTTTGGTCGAAAAGTGTGCAGCAAAGGCGACTTTTCTGGCGCTACTTTTTGGCTCAGGCAGGAGATGGGCAGCAATGGCTAATGAACACGAACACTATGACGTTGTCGTCGTCGGCGGCGGGGTCAACGGCACCGGTATCGCCATGGACGCGGCGGGCCGGGGACTGAAGGTACTGCTGTGTGAAATGAACGATCTTGCATCGGCAACCTCCTCCAGCAGCAGCAAGCTGATTCACGGCGGCCTGCGCTACCTGGAGCACTACGAATTCCGCCTGGTGCGCGAAGCACTGGCCGAGCGCGAGTCATTGCTGCGTAACTCGCCCCACATCATGTGGCCCATGCGCTTTCGACTGCCCCACCGCCCTCACCTGCGCCCAGCCTGGATGATTCGCACCGGTCTGTTCCTGTATGACCACCTGGCCAAGCGAGAACTGCTGCCGGGCTCGCGCTCGATCAAGTTCGACAGCTCTGACCCGCTAAAGCCGGAAATTACCAAGGGCTTTGAATACTCGGATGGCTGGGTGGACGATGCTCGACTGGTTATCCTGACTGCCAAGAAGGCCCAACAGTTGGGTGCCCGAATCCTGACCCGCACCAAGTGCGTGAAAGCCGAACGCGGCTCCGCCGACTGGAAGGTGACGCTCCGGAACACGGCTGACAACTCCGATGAGACCGTCACCGCCAAGATGATCGTTAACGCCTCCGGCCCCTGGGTCAGCAGCATGTTTGGCGAGACCCTGTCGATGCCAGCACCCAAGATGATCCGCATGGTGAAAGGCAGTCACATTGTCATTCCCCGAATGAACAAGGGCACCGAGGCCTACATCCTCCAGAATGAAGATGAGCGCATCGTCTTTGTTATCCCCTACGAAGACGAATTCTCTCTGGTTGGCACCACGGACGTGGATTACGAGGGCGATCCCAGGAAAGCGAAAATTTCACCGGAAGAGACCGAGTACCTGCTAGACATCGTCAACTCCCATTTCAAGCGGCAGCTGACCGCTGAAGATGTGGTCTGGTCGTACTCTGGCGTGCGTCCTTTGATGGACGACGAGCAGGAGAACGCCCAGAAAGCTTCCCGGGACTACTCGTTTGAAGTCAGTGCCGAGAACGGCAAGGCGCCCCTGATTTCGGTGTTCGGTGGCAAGATCACCACCTACCGGAAACTGGCAGAAGCGGCCACCGACAAGCTGTGCCAGTTCTTCCCGAATGCCAGCGGGCGGTGGACCAAGACCGCGCCCCTGCCGGGCGGTGATTTCGTCAACCACGACAGCCTTGAAATCAAAATGACGGCCGATTTCCCTTGGTTGGATAAGGCCGTGATCAGCCGGTATGTCCGCACCTACGGCACCAGCTCCTACGACATCCTGAAAGGACGCAGCAGCATGGCGGACCTGGGTGTGCACTTTGCCGGTACGCTTTACCAGGCCGAAGTGGAGTACCTGATGGCTGAGGAATGGGCCCATACCTCCGAGGATATCCTCTGGCGGCGAACCAAGCAGGGGCTGTATGCGAACGAGGAAAATGTTCGGGCGCTGGATCAGTTCCTGATGGAGCACGCCACCGGCGACAACGGCAGCGGCCCGGTGCATCAACACGCCTGAGCCTCGACCGAATACATCGCTCCGGCCGGATAAACCTCCGCCCGGAGCTTTTTTGTGGCAGTTACTCCCGTAGCAACTGGGCCACCCTCTGTTGCACGGCCGGTATCACGTCCTGCTCAAACCAGGGGTTTCGACGCAGCCAGAGGTTATTGCGAGGGCTGGGGTGCGGCATCGGAACCACGGCCGGCCAGTGGTCCTGCCAGTGACGAACCTGCTCGGTAACTGAGCGGGCCTTACCTCCAAGATGCCAGGCCTGGGCATACTGGCCAATAACCAGGGTCAGACCAATGTTCGGCAACCGACTGAGAAGCTCCGAACGCCAGGCCGGCGCGCATTCCGGCCGTGGCGGTAAATCGCCGGATTTGCCGGTGCCCGGATAGCAAAAACCCATGGGCAGAATCGCCAGCTTCCGTTCGTCGTAAAACGTATCCCGGGTCATCCCCATCCACTCCCGCAGCCGATCCCCACTGGGATCGTTGAACGGCAAGCCGGTTTCATGGACACGCCGCCCGGGCGCCTGCCCCACAACTAATATGCGTGACGACTCGGATAGCTGAATCACCGGCCTTGGGCCCAGGGGCAGAAACTCGGCACACAAGGTACACGCCCGCACCCGCGCCACTAACTCTGCAAAAGATAACTCGCTCAACTCCACAGGCTTTTGCAAAGCAACCTCCTGATCATTGCGTAGGAACCGATTTCGCCTGACTATAGGCTCTTCAGTGTATAGGAGAAAACCCGATGACCTCCAAGGCCAGCGCCCTGCCAGACATCGATGTTGAGGAATTCCGGAAGGTGGTCCGCAGCCGCCGTTCGATCCGCCGCTTCAAGCCAGACCCTGTCCCAAGGGACGTCCTGAGTGAATGCTTGGAACTGGCGACCTTGGCACCAAACTCCAGCAATTTGCAGCCGTGGGAATTTTTCGTGGTGGAGTCGGCGGACCTGAGGGCCAAGCTAGCAACGGCCTGCCTGGGGCAGAACGCAGCCAAAACCGCACCGGTGCTGATTGCCATTGTCGCCCGCCCCGACACCTGGCGCCAACACGCGCGCCAGGCCCTGGACGAATGGCCGGAAGCGTCACTGCCGCCCATTGTCGAGAAGTACTACCGCACCGTTGCACCCATTTATTACAACCAGGGCCCGCTGGGTGTGTTTGGCCTGACCAAGAAAGCCGCCGGAACGGCGCTGGGCATGCTCCGCCCGGTTCCCCGTGGCCCGTCCTCGACCAGTGACATGAAAGTCTGGGCGACCAAATCGACCGCGCTGGCCGCGCAAAACCTGATGCTGGCCCTGCGTGCCCACGGCTACGATTCCTGTCCGATGGAAGGCTTTGACGAGTGTCGGGTGAAATCGCTCCTGAAGATCCACCGAAAAGGCCTGGTCACCATGGTACTGGCGGCGGGTAAACGCGCCGGCAACGGCGTTTACAACCGCCAGTACCGGTTCGACCACGACCAACTGGTGCATTACCTGTGATAGCCCCTACCCTTTAATAGCCCGCACCCCTTAAAAGCCAGCCCCGGTCACCGGTTACACCTCGGGGTTGCCCAGCGCCTCGGCGGCACCCAGCAAACCGGTGTAGGGCTCGGTCACGACAAACACCGGCGTGAACTCCAACAGTGGCCGCATCCGGCCTTTGTCTTCAAAGCCTTTCTGGAACGGGCTTTCCAGAAAGAAATCGAGAAAACGGGGCAAAATGCCGCCACACAGGTAAACGCCGCCCGTGCCCCCGACCGTCAGTACGCCGTTGCCCGCCACTCGTCCCAGGATTTCACAGAAGTGGCGAAGGGTATGACGGGCCAGGGAATCAACCTGCTCCAGAGCCGCCGCGGTGATCTTTTCCGGAGCGTCGAGTGGCGCTGCCACGCCCTGAATCTCGGCGTGGGCCTGATAGAGATTCAGCAACCCCTGGCCACAGAGAATTCGCTCAACCGACACCCGCCCGAACCGGGCTTTCAGAATCCGCAGGATGGCCATCTCGGTGTCGTCGGTGGGGGCAAAATCCACATGCCCGCCCTCGGTCATCAGTGGCACCCAACCGTGCTGCAATGGCACCAATCCGGAAACGCCCAGCCCGGTACCTGGCCCGATCACGAGCCGGGCACGGCGGGGATCGCCCGGCCCGCCACACACCCGAACCAGGTGCTCTTCCGGCACATGGGGTACCCCCAGCGCCATGGCGGTGAAGTCATTGATAACCTTGAACGCCCGCCAGCCAAATTGCGCCCGAACCTCTTCGGTATCAAAGCGCCAATGGTTGTTGGTCATCCGGATCTGGGTGTCTCGCACCGGTGAGGCAACTGCAAAGCAGGCCTCACTCACTTCGCTCACCCCTACCCTGGCCAGGTAGTCCGTCACTGCGCTGTCGATGTTGTCGTAGTCACCGCAACGAAGCACCTCAATGGCCTGCGGACGAACGTCGCCCTGCTTCACCAGGGCGAAGCGGGCGTTGGTGCCGCCGATGTCTCCGACCAGTGAATACTGTGCGTCTGTCATGCCTCGTGATTCCAGAAAAAGCTAGCGCCTTGCTCCGGGTTGCTGGCTGCACGACGCATCCAGCCAAACATCTCCCGACCGTAGCCGTGATGATACGCACTCAGGTCTGCTTTGAAAGACTCACGCTTGGCCAATTCCTCGTCAGCGATATCGATGCGCAGTGAACCCGCCTTGGCATCAACACAGATCCGGTCGCCCGACTTAACCCGTGCCAGCGGGCCTCCGTCAAGAGCTTCCGGATAAACATGAATGGCGGCCGGCACTTTGCCCGAGGCACCGGACATGCGGCCATCGGTGACCAGCGCCACCTTGAACCCCCGGTCCTGCAGCACACCCAGATACGGTGTGAGCTTGTGCAGCTCCGGCATGCCATTGGCCTTCGGGCCCTGGAACCGAACCACAACCACGCAGTCCTTATCCAGATCCCCGGCATCAAAGGCCGCCTTCAGCTCGTTCTGATCGTTAAACACTACCGCCGGCGCTTCAACGACCTGATGCTCGTCGGCCACCGCGGAAACCTTGATCACACCGCGACCCAGGTTGCCGTCGAGTACCCGCATACCACCGTCCGGCGCAAAGGGCTCGGAGGCTGTGCTCAGCACATCCGGACGCAGACTCTTTTCCGGAGCCGGCTTCCAGACCAACTTGTCATTGTCCAGTTCCGGGCCCTGGGTATAACGCTCCAGGCCATGCCCCATGACTGTCTCGACATCGTTGTGCAGGTAACCTGCGTCGAGCAGCTCACGGATCAGGAACGGAGTACCGCCGGCCTCGTGGAAGGCATTCACGTCTTCCTGGCCATTCGGGTAGATGCGGGTCATGGACGGCACCACGGAAGACAGTTCGGCGTAGTCGTTCCAGTCAATGATGATGCCGGCTGCCCGGGCAATCGCAATCCAATGGATGGTGTGGTTGGTCGAGCCGCCGGTAACCAGCAGTGCAACCAGGGCATTCACGATGCTCTTCTCATCCACCATGTCGCCCAGGCCAAGCTCACCGCCGTGGGGCTTCGACAATTTGATCACCTGCTCCGTTGCCGCCTGGGTGAGACGGTCCCGCAGTGGCGTGTTCGGATTCACAAAGGCCGAGCCCGGCAGATGCAGGCCCATCACCTCAACCAGCAACTGGTTACTGTTGGCGGTGCCATAGAAGGTGCAGGTACCCGGGCTGTGGTAGGACTTGCTCTCTGCCTCCAGCAGTTCGTCTTTGCCAATCTTGCCCTCGGCGTAAAGCTGACGGATGCGCTGCTTTTCCTTGTTCGGCAGCCCTGAGGGCATCGGCCCGGCAGGCACCAGAATGGTTGGCAGATAGCCGAAGCTCAGGGAGCCGATCAACAGCCCCGGCACAATCTTGTCGCAGATACCGAGCAGCACCGTGGCATCAAACATATTGTGGCTCATGGCTACCGCCGTACTCATGGCGATGGTGTCGCGCGAGAACAAACTCAGTTCCATACCCGGCTGACCCTGGGTAACGCCGTCGCACATGGCAGGGGTACCGCCAGCAAACTGCGCCACCGAGCCCATGTTGTGGGCCGCTGAGCGGATCATGTCCGGGAACTTTTCATAAGGTTGGTGGGCCGAAAGCATATCGTTGTATGCCGATACGATCGCCACGTTGGCCTTGTTCATGAACTTCAGGGTGTCTTTGTCACCCTGGCTGCAGGCCGCAAATCCGTGAGCAAGGTTGCCACAGGAGAGACTGCTCCGATGGGGAGATTGCGCCTTCAGCTCGTTCATTCGGTCAAGGTAGTCCTGCCGGGTGGCACGACTGCGTTCAATGATTCGTTGGGTAACTTTTTCAACGGTTGGATGCATGGTGGGCTCCATCGGTCGCATAGAAGACATGTTGAGTTGGACGTAATTTTACGTTCTTTTTTGACATCTTTCACCCGAATATCGTTCAAACTTTCTTTTTTTGTTGTTATATTTACTACATTACACTCAACAAACGAACAAAAAACACCCAAATTAGGAGTCGGACGATGACTATTCGCATCGCAATTAACGGTTTTGGCCGCATCGGTCGCAACATTCTCCGTGCACTTTATGAAAATGACTACCGTAAGCAAGTCCAGGTTGTCGCCATCAATGATCTGGGTGACGCCGAAACCAACGCCCACCTTCTTAAATACGACAGCGTCCACGGCCGCTTCGATGGCGTGGTGGGACACGACGCAGAATCACTGACCGTTAATGGCGACCGCATTGCCATTACCGCCATCCGCAACCCGGAAGAACTGCCCTGGAGCGACCTGCACGTGGACGTGGTATTCGAGTGCACCGGCCTGTTTACCAAACGCGACGAGGCTGCCGCGCACCTGAAGGCCGGCGCCCGTAAAGTCATCATCTCAGCGCCCTCACCCGACGCGGATGCCATGGTGGTTTACGGCGTCAATCACCATACCCTGACCGCCGAGCACGAAGTCATCTCCAACGCCTCCTGCACCACCAACTGCCTGGCACCGGTTGTTGAAGCCCTGCACAAGAGCGTCGGCATCGAAAGCGGCCTGATGACCACCATCCACTCCTACACCAACGACCAGAAGCTCAGCGACGTTTACCACACTGACCTGTACCGGGCCCGCTCTGCGACCCAATCGATGATTCCCACAAAAACCGGTGCTGCCGCTGCCATTGGCAAGGTGATTCCCGAGCTGGATGGCAAACTTGATGGCCTGGCCGTTCGGGTACCCACCATCAATGTGTCACTGGTAGACTTCGGCTTTATCGCCGGTCGCGACACCACGGTCGAAGAAATCAACACGGCTGTGCAAGCCGCGGCTGAAAACAATCCGGTTCTGGGCTTCAACACGGAGAAGCTGGTCAGTGTAGACTTCAACCACAATGCCCTCTCCAGCGTATTCGACGCCAATCACACACGCGTGCTCGGCCGTCATGTAAAAGTCATGGCCTGGTACGACAATGAGTGGGGTTTCTCGAACCGAATGCTCGACAACGCAATCGCTCTGATCAAGGCCGGCCGGTAACTCTGGCCTCCTTGTACAGTTCCACTACTTTTAAAGAGACGCATCCGATTAACCATAGGACACCAACCATGCTCAGGCGCACCAAGATTGTCGCCACACTCGGTCCCGCGACCGACTCTCCCGAAGCCCTCGCCGCCATTATCGGCGCCGGCGTCGACGTCACCCGACTGAACTTTTCCCATGGCAGTGCGGAAGACCACATCCAGCGGGCACGCCAGGTACGCGAAGCGGCTGCCGCGCAGGGCCGGTTCGTCGCCCTGCTGGCTGACCTGCAAGGCCCGAAACTGCGGATTGCCCGCTTCGCCAACCACAAGGTCACCCTGACAGTCGGCCAGAGCTTTGTCCTCGATGCCAATATGGACAAGGAAGCCGGTACCGAAACCCACGTTGGCATCGATTACGAGCAACTGATCGAAGACGTGAATCCAGGCGACATCCTGGTTTTGGACGACGGCCGCATCGAGATGGAAGTGCAGTCTGTGGACGACCACAGCATCACCTCCACAGTCCTGATTGGCGGCCCCCTCTCCAACAACAAGGGCCTGAACAAGCGCGGCGGCGGCCTATCAGCGGACGCCCTGACCGAGAAAGACAAACAGGATATCGTGACAGCAGCTCGGCTGAACGCCGACTATGTGGCGGTGTCTTTCGTGCGCACCGCCGAGGACATGCACACAGCTCGCCGACTGCTCAAGGAAGCGGGCTCCGACGCCGGCCTGGTTGCCAAGATCGAACGGGCCGAACTTGCCCACGACGTGGAAGCCCTGGACGCCGTTATCGAAGCCTCCGATGCGGTCATGGTGGCCCGCGGTGACCTCGCCGTTGAAATCGGCGACGCGGAACTGGTCGGCGTGCAGAAGCACATCATCCAGCGGGCACGGGTACTGAACCGTGCGGTCATTACCGCCACCCAGATGATGGAATCGATGATCACCAGCCCGATGCCAACACGCGCCGAGGTGTCCGATGTCGCGAACGCGGTCATGGACTACACCGATGCCGTAATGCTGTCGGCTGAAACCGCAGTCGGTGATTATCCGACGGAAGCCGTTGAGGCGATGGTTCGCATCTGCCTGGGCGCTGAAAAGCAGCCATCAATGCACCAGTCCAAGCACCGGATTCACGAGAGTATGGAGCGGGTCGACGAGGCCATTGCGCTGTCGTCGATGTACGCGGCCAACCACCTCGAGGGTGTCGCTGCCATCATCTGCATGACCGAAACCGGCGCTACGCCGCGACTGATGTCTCGCATCAAGTCCAGCCTGCCGATTTTTGCCTTCTCCCGTCATCACTCAACACAGCACCGGGTAGTCATGTTCCGGGGCGTCCAGACCATACCCTTCGACTCTGCCAAGATTCCGAACGAGCGAACCAATGCCCTGGCCGTGTCAGAACTGGTTAATCGTGGCGTTGTTAGCGAGGGCGATCTGGTGGTGATCACCAAGGGCGACTACGTTAATGCCCAGGGTGGCACCAACACCATGAAGATCGTAAAGGTAGGTTCGGAAATCCGTTAATACGGGGATAGATGACCTGCATTCACTCTTCAAACAGCACACTTCGAAGAGTGAACAAACCTTGCGGCCAGAGTTGTTATTGGCACTGGCCGCAAGGGCACTTTTTAAAAGGTTGAGAATTACAAGTCCGCGAGACTGTCCCGAGCAATCTGGGTGATCTGCGCCCAGTCTTTGGCAGCAACCACATCGGCTGGTGTCAGCCAGGAACCACCCACCGCCTTCACATTCTTCAGCGCCAGATAGTCTTTCGCCGTATCGCGACGAATACCACCCGTCGGGCAGAAGGTCACATCGCTGAAGGGCCCACTGAACGCTTTCAACGCCGGCACACCGCCAGACACTTCAGCCGGGAAGAATTTGAACTCGCGGTAGCCCAGGGCATACCCCATCATCAGTTCCGACACGGTTGAAATTCCAGGCAGCAACGGAGCTTCCGAGGTTACGCCAAATTCAAGAATGGCTTCGGTCACACCAGGGGTGATCACAAACTGCGCTCCCGCCGCCTCGACCTGGCGATACTCGGCCACGCTAGTGACCGTACCGGCGCCAACCCAGGCGTCAGGAATGGCCTCACGCACGGCTTTGATGGCATTAACACCGTGCTCAGTTCTGAGGGTTATCTCAAGCACGTTGATGCCACCGTCAACCAGTGCCTGACACAGCGGCACAGCATCTTCCAGCTCATTGATCGCAATAACCGGCACCAGAGGCGAGGCCGCCAACACGGCCTGAACGCGCTCGCGCTGGAATTCAGAAAGTTGGGTCATGGGTTTTTACTCCAAAAAATCGTGAAATGCAGACTCAGGGACTCCAGAACACATTGAGTCCAGGCTGAAGAAAAGCGCGCACCGGCATTGCCATCACGTCGCTCGGATTGGCAAGTGCCTGCTCCAGAGTCTCAAGCTTGTCCTGGCCCTTCAGGTGCAGCGCGGTGAACCGCGCATCCTTCAGTGCCGGCCAGGTCAGTGTGATTCGTTGCTGGGATTGGGACGGCGGCGTGGCCGCAGCCACCCGGTCCGGGCAGTCTGCACTGATCGCCTCAGCCAGCTCCGGTGCATCCGGAAACAGGGACGCGGTATGGCCGTCATTCCCCATACCGAGAATCAGCACATCCAGGGGCAGCGCCAAATTGGCCAATTTCGCTTTCACCGCCTCCAAGCCCTCAAGCGGGGTCGCGCCCTGCTGCTTGAGCGACAGGTAGTTGGCGGCCGCAGCCTTGCCTTGCAACAGATGCGCCTTTACCAGCTTGGTATTGCTGGCCGGATCGTCCTCGGCTACCCAGCGCTCATCCGCCAACAGGACATCAACCCGCTGCCAGTCGAGCGCCTTCTCCGACAGGGCCTTGAAAAATGGTAGCGGTGTCGAGCCACCCGAAACCACCAGGCTGGCTCGCGAAGCCTGCGCCAGACGGGTTTCAAGAACCTCGGCCACCGCATCGGCCAGCGCCACGGCGACCTGCTCCGGAGTTTCCCCGAAGCGTGGAAGCATACCCTCGGGCAACTGAATATCAGGCGTCTTCATACCAGCTCCTTCCGTCACGAGTGATCATGGCAATGGACGCCACCGGCCCCCAGGTACCGGCGGCATAGCGCTTGGGAGGAGCGCCACTGTCGCGCCAGTTCTGGATAACCTGATCAACCCAGCGCCAGGCGTGTTCAACCTCGTCCCGGCGAACAAACAGGTACTGATTGCCTTTCATCACCTCCCACAGCAGACGCTCGTAGGCATCTGGAATACGGTCGGTGTCAAAGGTTTCCGAGAAGGTCAGCTCGAGCGGGCCCTGGCGCAGTCGCATGCCCTTATCCAGACCCTGGTCCTTGGTCAGGATCTTCAGCGACATGCCCTCATCTGGCTGCAACCGGATAATCAGCTTGTTGTTGGCCAGGTGCTTCTGATCCGGATCGAAGATGTAGTGCGGCGCAGGCTTGAAATGAATAATGATCTGGGAAAGCTTTTCTGGAAGTCGCTTTCCGGTACGGATGTAAAACGGCACACCAGACCAACGCCAGTTGTCGATTTCAGCCTTCAGCGCGACAAACGTCTCGGTCGCGCTGCCTTTGTTGGCGCCCTCTTCCTCAAGGTAACCGGGCACGGGCTTGCCATTGCTGGTACCCGCGGTGTACTGGCCGCGAACCACGTGGCTTTCCATCATGTCTGGAGTCACTCGCTTCAGCGCCTTGAGCACCTTTACCTTTTCATCACGAATGCTGTCCGCAGACAAATCCGAAGGCGGATCCATAGCAATAAGGCACAGCAGCTGAAGCAAGTGGTTCTGGATCATGTCCCGGATCTGGCCGGCCTGATCGAAATAGCCCCACCGACCCTCAATGCCGACACTCTCCGCAACGCTGATTTCAACGTGGGAGATGTGGTTCTGGTCCCACTGGGAAGCGAACAGGTTGTTGGCAAATCGCAGGGCGATCAGGTTCTGTACCGTTTCCTTACCCAGGTAGTGATCGATACGGAACAACTGGTTCTCGTTGAACACCTCGCCCAGCTCATCGTTGATCACCTTGGAGGACTCAAGGTCGTGACCAATAGGCTTTTCTACCACTACCCTGGTGTTCTCGTTGCAGCAGTTTGCCGCCCGCATGTTACGGGCAATCACACCGTACATGGACGGCGGCGTTGCCATGTAAACGATCAGCTCGTTATGGGCATCGTCTCGCCAGTCGTTGAGAACGGTGAAGCCCTCGGGATTGCTGAAATCAAGAATCTGGTAGTCGACCCGCTGCAAAAACTTGTCGGCGACTTTGGCATCAAACTCTTCCGGCTTGACGTATTGCTTCAGTTTTTCGAGCAGTTGCTGCCGAACACTGTCGGTGTCCGCTTCCGTGCGCGCAACGGCGAGAATGCGGCTGCCTTCAGCAAGCAGCTTGGCCCTCTCCAGTTGGTAAAGTGCAGGAAACAGCTTGCGTTGAGCGAGATCGCCCAGCGCGCCAAACAGCATAAGGTCACAACGGGTATTGCTTTTATTGGCCATTGGATCCTTCTCTCCGGTGGGTAAGGCGATCACAACGCCAGTCGGCTCGCCTTTTGGATGTCGTCGTTCGATGTAGTAATTTTATGCAAATAATGACATCAGGAATCGGGTTTTCCAAGGAAAAAATGCACAAAATGACATTTTTACTACCCAAAAGCAGAAAGAAACGCGGTATAATCATCGCCGTCGAAAAACAACGAACGCCAAAGAGTCAGGGAGTACTTTTAATGGCCGCGAATCAGGCGCACCGCGATGAAAATCTGCTTACCGACATTCAGTCCCGGCTGGACAGTCTCAACAAATCGGAGCGCAAAGTAGCAGAAGCCATTCTTCGCGATCCCAGCGCCGCCACCCGCTACAGCATAGCTGCGCTTGCCAGGGCCGCCAATGTCAGCGAACCCACGGTTAACCGGTTCTGTCGCGGTTTTTCTGCCACCGGTTTCCCGGACTTCAAAATTCGGCTGGCCCAGAGCATCGCAACGGGCACCCCCTATGTTGGCCAGAACGTCGAGGCCAGCGATACGGTCTCGGAATTTTCCGACAAGATCATGCTCAGCACCATTGCCAGTCTCGACAAGGCCCGCCAGGCCCTGGACCCAAACGCCCTGGCATCTGCCATCGACTACCTTATCCAGGCCAAACAGATCAATTTCTTTGGCATGGGCGGCTCGGCTTCGGTGGCTCTCGATGCCCAACACAAGTTCTTCCGCTTCAATATCCCGGTCATGTCTTATGATGACGCGCTGATGCAGCGCATGGTGGCCGCCGGTGCCAATGTGGGCGACGTAATCGTCCTGATATCCTACACAGGGCGTACCCGCGAAACGGTAGATATTGCCCAATTGGCACGCGCCAATGGTGCAACTGTGATAGGCATCACCAACCCCGACTCGCCCCTGGCCGCGGTCTGCAGCGTGGTGGTCGGTGTCACCGCACCCGAGGACACCGAGGTGTACATGCCCATGTCGTCCCGAATCATCCACCTGACTGTGATTGATATCCTGGCGACCGGCGTCACCCTGAAACGGGGCGCTGATTTTCTTGGCCACCTGAAGAAGATCAAGGAAAGCCTCAGGCCCACCCGACTGCCGTCTGAATAACCCCGCCAGCAAGCCCCACGTATCGATTCAACTGACAGGCACGTGGGGCTGACAGAACTACGCCCCTCCTCCCCCTCAAATCTACCCCCCCAAATTCTTCAGGGCGGAGGATGTACCAACCCTTACGTTACAACACTATGAAATCCGGTTTCCCAATGTCTGATTGGCAGGAGCTGCAATCGCGGGAACCGGAGGCACGGTCTGGCCACGGCTATTCATAGTCCTAACCTGATCATCCGCTTCCCAGACATTTAACAATGACAAAAAGCACAGGACTCAGATGATGCAGAACAATAAGCGCTTCTCTATTAACAAGCTTCCTCTGGCCGCTGCGGTAACAGCTGCCGTTATGGCCACCCCAGCCATTGCAGTCGACTTTCACGGTTATGCCCGTGCAGGTGCCTCGACCAACCTGAACAGCGGTGGCGAGCAGACTTGCTTCGGCAATGGCGCCGTTGGTCACTACGTTGGTCGACTGGCCGACGAATGCGACACCTACGCCGAAATCGCCCTTGGCGACGAGCTGTTCAGTCAGGACGGCGCCACTTTCCGCTTCGATTCCATGATTGCTTACAGCGCCAACGAACAGGGTAACGACTACCAGGCCCTGGACGGCGCCAACAATATCAGTGGCGTCGACTTTGCCGGCGAAGAAGTCACCCGTAATAGCTCCAATCCTTACGGCGGTGGCGATCTGGCCCTGCGCCAGCTTTACGTATCCGCCAACAACGTGATCGAATCCCTGCCGGGCGCCACCCTTTGGGCCGGTAAGCGCTTCTACCAGCGTAAAGACATTCACCAGCTCGACCTGTTCTATGTCAGCAACTCCGGCTACGGTGCCGGTGTTGAGAACATCAAAGCCGGCGCTGGCCAGTTGTCCGTTGCCTACACCAATTCCGACAACAGTGAAAATGACGACATCGTTCAGAACAACAAGATCGATGTTCGCTACTCTTTCCCGCTGGCCGGTGGCAACAACCTAGAATTGATCGGCATCTACGCCATGGCGGACCTGACCGACCAGCAAGAAGACGCCGGTTTCGATGACCAGGACGGTTACTTTTTCACCGCTGAGTTGTCTTCAGGCGTAATGGGTGGCTTCAACAAATTTGCTGTTCAGTACGGCGCCGATTCCATGGGCTTCACCAACGCGGAAAACGCCAGTGGCGGTCGAGTCGCCAACAACAACGCCGGCTACTTCGAATCCAGCTGGCGTGTGCTGAACCACGGCGTTATCAAGTTGGGTAGCGGCTGGGACCTGGGCCACTCTGTGGTTTATGAGCGCGCGGAGCCCCACGACGCCTCCGCTGACGACGGCGAACGCCTGAGCATTGTTGCGCGCCCGGTCTACAACTGGACTAACGTTATGAGCACCGCCATCGAGGTGGGTTACAGCGAAACCGACCGTCCCTGGTTTGACGATTCCCAGGATCTAGGCAAGTTTGCCATCGCCCAACAATGGCAGGCAGGCCCCGGCTACTGGGCACGCCCGGTAATCCGCGCCTACGCAGCCACCTTCTTCGGTGACGAAGCTGAAGCCGCTCGCGGCGGTGAAGGTGTCGACGGCGACGTTCAGATCGGCGCCCAGATCGAAGCCTGGTGGTAAGTCTCTAAAAATCTCTTAGCGTTGTTGGACCTCTTGGGCCGGCTTTATGCCGGCCTTTTTTATGCCTGTGTCCCGTCCTGAAATACGCTGTCATCTGGAGGATAAGAGATGGACAACGTTACTCCCACCCGCAAGAAGCGCACTCAGCGAGATCACAACGTCTTTCAGGAAGGGACAGCAAAGCAAAAAAAGCCCGGGATTAACCCGGGCTTTTTTGATTGAAGCACTTTCAATAGTGAGCTCTCAAACGAGCACCCTTACGACCCGTTTAAGGCCGTTCCACTTCCGCACGATTGCGCAGGAACTGCTGGTAGGCACCGTATTCACGCTGCCCCTCAAGAGACGCCAGGAATTCTTCCAGCTGGCCAAACTCTTCAGAAGTTTCATCCACGGCGCCCTCGTTGACGCCATCGAGCGCTACCACGGCGGCACTGCTCCCACTGACCGACTGGCCATAGCGGGTCTCACCTTCGGCAGGACGGGACAACGAGAACACTGTCCGCATAACGGCCGCTCCGGCCTCCTGATCATTGCGGGGTTTTGCTTCGAAGCTGACCCACTCATCTGCAGCCAGCTCCGACAGTGACTTGCCTGATTCAAGGCCGGCAATGATCTCGTCAGCGCGCTCACTCAGCGCGGCGCGGGTTTTCTGTGCCTTCAGGGAGGCGCGCACGTCCGCGGCAACCTCTTCCAGCGCCAGCTGTTGGGCTTCACGGTATTCGCGCACACGAGCCACCACCGATACGTTGTCGCCCACGTCGATCAGCTCGGTGTTATATCCGTCTTCAACCACATCAGCGGAGAACAGCTGACGCACCAGGCCTTCGTGATCAAAGGGCGCGGTTCCGCCATTGCGGGTAATGCCTTTGGCTTCGCGCACTTCCAAACCAAGTTCCTCGGCCGGGCCGGCGAGATCATCGGCCGCGTAGGCGGAATCCGCCAGCTTGGTCCGAATTTCGGCAAAGCGTTCTTCGGCGCGCTCGCGGGCCAGTTCGCTGCGAAGCTGGCCTTCAATCTCAGACAGTGCCGGCACGTCCGACCGGCGCACGTCTTCCAGCTTGATCAGGTGCACCCCGAAGCTGGTCTCTACCGGCTCAGACACTTCACCCTCTTCAAGGGCAAACAGAGCCTCTTCAAACGCTTCGTTGTAGACGCCACGGCCGGCATAGCCGAGATCACCGCCCTCTTCGGCAGAAACGGTATCGATTGAATATTCCTTAGCCAGATCCGCGAACGAAGCTCCATCGGCCAGCTTTTGCTGCACCGTTGCCATGGTCTGATCCGCGTTTTCGCCATCCTCAATCAGGATGTG
The DNA here is from genome assembly GCF_030297175.1 of Marinobacter sp. LA51. Classification (NCBI taxonomy): domain Bacteria; kingdom Pseudomonadati; phylum Pseudomonadota; class Gammaproteobacteria; order Pseudomonadales; family Marinobacteraceae; genus Marinobacter; species Marinobacter apostichopi. The sequence continues at coordinate 2,312,159 of NZ_AP028070.1, forward strand.
CGCAGCACGACGCTCTTCCCGGGCCAGATCATCTGCACGGGTTTCATAATACCCCTGAAGCTCGTCTTCGCTGATTTCAATGAATTCTGCCAGGGCACCCAGGGACAAGGTGATATAAGCCGCATCGATCTGCTCAGGCTGCTTGAAGGCGCTGCTGTTCTCGTCGTAAAACGACTGCACGTCTTCCTCAGTGATTTCCACCTGATCGGCGACGACGCTCTCAGGCACACTCACGACACGGAAATCCCGGGTCTGGTTCTGAATACGCAGCAACTGGCTGACGTTTTCGTCCGCCGCGACACCGCTCTGAACGATGCCGGCGCGGATCTGGTTGACCACATACTGCTTGCGCATTGTTTCGCGAAATTCCGCCACGCCCATACCCATATTGCGAACGGTCGAGACAAAGCGGTCTCGGTTAAACTGGCCTTCAACCTGGAACTGGGGCATCTGGGTGATCAGCGCGTCGATGTCGGCATCGGTCAGGGCCAGGCCCTGGCTGTCAGCGTCCTGGATAAGTACCCGCTGCTGGATAAGCGACTCCAGGACATCTTTACGGATCTGATCTTCGTTCAGCAGCGACGGATCCGGGTTTTCCATGCGCGACAGCCGACGCTGACTTTCCATCTGGACCAGACGGAGAAACTCGCGCTCTGTGACGTCTTCACCGTTTACCGTTGCCACTTCCGGCTCACCGGAGAAGCCGCCGATGATGGCGTCCATTCCCCAGATGGATAGGGACACGATCAGCAAACCGATAATGATTTTGGCAATGGTGCCTTGGGCGTTTTCCCGAATATCTTGAAGCATGTTTCTCCCGAATCCCTGTTCAAGGTCGTGCAGTTTTCAGCGTTTGGCGATAAGCGTAGGGGCACTGAACGTAAAAAGGCGCACCCTGTCCGGAATGCGCCTTGAATTCTTGCTGGGCAGCTCCCTGCGACAGGAGCTGCCAGAGAAAGAACCGTTACTTAACGGCGTCTTTCAGGGCCTTGCCTGCTTTGAACCCAGGCACTTTAGAGGCCGGAATCTTAATCTCGGCACCAGTCTGCGGGTTACGACCGGTACGAGCAGCACGCTCTTTTACTGAGAAAGTACCAAAACCGATCAGAGTTACCTGATCACCCTTCTTCAGGGCACCGGTGATGGAGTTGGTCATTGCGTCCAGAGCACGGCCAGCCGCTGCTTTGGAGATATCTGAGGATTCTGCAATTGCATCAATAAGTTCGGACTTGTTCACACTAAACCCCTTCGATTTCAGGTTGAAGATGTTATAGGTTGGATTGTTTTTTCTAGGACGCTCTCGACTATCGCATAGGCGGTCGGAGAATTCCATTCTTCACTTTTCTTATTCCTTGCGGTAGTTAACCGGTGCTTGGAATAGGCACTTAATGCGCGGGAGCCCTTGGTATTGGCTGCTTCACGGCGAAACAGTTATACCAACGGGCTCTCTGGCATGTCAACAACTCATCAAGGCTTTAATGTGTATTTATGCGCTCTGCGGCGTCGCCATCGTCGTCACGGGGCTTGCCTGAACCCGCTTCTGAGGACTCATCTGTAGTGCGTGGCTCCGGCGGATACGCCAGGGCAATGTCCAACACTTCATCGATCCATTTGACCGGATGAATCTCGAGCGATTCCTTGATGTTGTCCGGTATCTCCTTGAGATCTCGAACATTTTCATCTGGGATCAAAACCGTCTTGATACCGCCGCGATGGGCCGCCAGGAGTTTTTCCTTAAGTCCGCCAATGGGCAGAACCCGACCCCGCAGGGTGATCTCACCGGTCATTGCGACATCCGCACGAACCGGAATTTTGGTCAGTGAAGAAACCAGCGCAGTGCACATGCCAATACCGGCACTTGGACCGTCTTTTGGCGTTGCACCCTCAGGAACGTGAACGTGCAGATCGTGTTTCTCATGGAAATCGTCGGCAATTCCAAGCCCGGGAGCGCGACTGCGAACCACAGTCAAAGCCGTTTGAATGGACTCCTGCATGACATCGCCCAGGGAACCGGTCTTGACCACGCGACCTTTACCCGGTGTCAGTGCGCACTCGATGGTCAGCAATTCGCCACCCACTTGGGTCCAAGCCAGGCCAGTAACCTGGCCGATCTGGTTCTTCTCTTCCGCCAGGCCGTACTTGAACTTCTTCACACCGGAGTAATCCTCCAGCATGTCCGGCTGTAGCGTCACAGAGGCCTTATCATTGGCTTCAACGTGCTCACGCACCACCTTACGGCAAATCTTGGCGATCTCGCGCTCCAGGCCCCGTACGCCCGCCTCACGGGTGTAGTAACGAATCAGGTCCCGAAGGGTTTCCTCTGGAATCACCAGTTCGTCCTTGCGCAGGCCGTTGGCCTTGATCTGCTTGGGAAGCAGGTAACGCAACGCGATATTAACCTTCTCTTCCTCGGTGTAACCCGGGATACGGATAATTTCCATCCGGTCCAGCAGGGCCGGCGGAATATCCATGGAGTTTGAGGTGCACACGAACATCACGTCGGACAGGTCGTAGTCGACCTCCAGGTAATGGTCGTTAAACGTGTGGTTCTGCTCCGGGTCCAGCACTTCCAGCAATGCTGAGGCCGGATCACCTCGATGGTCCATACCCATCTTGTCGATTTCATCGAACAGGAATAGCGGGTTTTTTACGCCCACTTTGGACAGCTTCTGTAGAAGCTTACCCGGCAGTGCGCCAATGTAGGTCTTACGGTGGCCGCGAATCTCTGCTTCGTCGCGCACACCACCGAGTGCCATCCGGGTGTACTTCCGGTTGGTGGCCCGGGCGATGGACTGACCCAGCGAGGTCTTACCAACACCGGGAGGGCCTACCAGGCACAGCACCGGACCTTTCACCTTCTTGACCCGGCTTTGTACCGCCAGGTATTCAAGAATTCGCTTCTTGACCTCATCCAGGCCGTAGTGATCGCGGTCGAGAATCTCACGGGCCTTTTCGATGTCGTGGCGAACACGGCTGCGCTTTTTCCAGGGAATTGCCAACATCCAGTCGATGTAGCCACGCACCACCGTTGCCTCGGCGGACATCGGGGACATCATTTTGAGCTTGTTCAGTTCCGCCTCGGTCTTTTTACGGGCTTCTTCCGGCAGACCGGCTTCCTCAAGCTTCTGCTCGAGTTCTTCAAAATCGTTGTTGCCTTCGCCGAGCTGACCCATTTCTTTCTGAATGGCCTTCATCTGCTCGTTCAGGTAGTACTCGCGCTGGCTGCGCTCCATCTGCTTCTTGACGCGACCGCGAATGCGCTTCTCGACTTCAATCAAGTCGATTTCACCGTCCAACTTGCCTAGCAGCAGGTCGACCCGCTTGCGCACATCCAGGGCTTCCAACAGCTCCTGCTTCTCCGGGATCCGCATTTCCAGGTGCGCGGCCATGGTATCGGCCAGGCGCTCCAGATCTTCGATGCCGGTGAGCGCGTTGGATACTTCTGAAGGCACTTTCTTGGACAGTTTTACGTACTTTTCAAACTCGTCCATCAGGGTCTTGATGAGCACGTCCTGTTCGCGCTCAGGCAGCCCTTCCTCATCCATTAACGTAGCGCCACCAGACAGGTATTCACCTTCGGTGATGTCGCTGATGGTGGCCCGGGCATTACCTTCGACCAGCACCTTTACGGTGCCGTCGGGCAGCCGGAGCATCTGCAGGACCGTTGCCAGCGTCCCCATGTCAAACACATCAGCGGGGCCCGGCTCGTCGGTAGAGGCGTCACGCTGAGCAACCAGGAGGATTTCCTTACTGCCTTCCATCGCGGCTTCAAGGGCCTGGATGGATTTCTCTCGGCCCACAAACAGCGGGACCACCATGTGCGGGAACACCACCACATCACGCAACGGCAGCAACGGGTAGTCTTGCACAGTATTTTCGGGTATCCGGGTCATAGGGAATCCTCTGACGGTGTTTCTTTGAGCATATCACCCTTCATTGGGGCGCCCGTAAAAAATGCAATCTCTTTACCATACGAAACAGACCGGGAAAACGGGGAAACAAAACGCAAAAAGGGGCGTTTCCGCCCCTTTTTGTTTTAACTCCCCGCCAAACGCCAGATCAATCTTCCGGCACTGCCTTAGCGTGGTCGTTGCTTGCGTAAATCTTGAAGGGTTCTGAATCCCCATCGATCACGCTTTCGTCGATAACCACCTTGGCAACGTCATGCTCAGAAGGAATCTGATACATGGTATCCAGCAGCGTAGCCTCCATGATTGAGCGCAAACCACGGGCGCCGGTCTTGCGCTCCATGGCTTTACGTGCAACGGCCCGCAGGGCGTCTTCACGGAAGTCGAGCTCGACCCCTTCCATATCAAACAGCTTCTGGTACTGCTTGGTGAGCGCGTTCTTCGGCTCGGTCAGGATCTGTACCAGCGCAGGCTCGTCCAGCTCGGTCAAGGTTGCCACCACCGGCAGACGACCTACAAACTCCGGAATCAGACCAAACTTCACCAGATCCTCGGTTTCAACATCCTTGATGATGTCGCCGGTGCTCTTGGCGTCTTCCTGACTGACCACAGAGGCCGAGAAGCCAATGGAACTGCGCTCTGAACGTTCCTGGATCACCTTATCGAGGCCTGCAAAAGCGCCGCCGCAGATAAACAGGATATTGCCAGTGTCCACCTGCAGGAATTCCTGCTGCGGATGCTTGCGCCCGCCCTGAGGCGGAACCGAGGCCACTGTGCCCTCGATAAGCTTCAGCAGTGCCTGCTGAACACCTTCGCCTGAGACGTCCCGGGTAATTGACGGGTTATCCGACTTCCGGGAAATCTTGTCGATCTCATCGATGTAGACAATACCGCGCTGGGCCTTGTCGACATCGTAATCGCACTTCTGCAGCAGTTTCTGGATGATGTTCTCAACGTCCTCACCCACATAGCCCGCTTCGGTCAGCGTTGTCGCATCGGCAATAGTGAACGGAACGTTCAGCATCCGGGCCAGAGTCTCGGCCAACAGGGTCTTACCACTACCGGTAGGGCCGATCAGCAGGATGTTGCTCTTACCAAGCTCAACATCAGCTTTGCCTTCACCGTAACGCAGGCGTTTGTAGTGGTTATAGACCGCTACTGAAAGCACCACCTTGGCGCGATCCTGGCCGATGACGTATTCGTTCAGCGTGTCTCGTATCTCTGCGGGTGTCGGGAGCCGGTCGCTAGCCTCTTCCTGGGAATTCTCCTGAATTTCCTCACGAATGATGTCATTGCACAGGTCAACACACTCGTCGCAGATGAACACCGAGGGCCCTGCAATAAGCTTGCGGACTTCATGCTGGCTCTTTCCGCAAAACGAGCAGTAGAGCAACTTGCCGTTATCGTCGCCTCTGCCGTTTCTTTCATCTGCCATTGAAATACCTCTGATCTTGGTTAGCCGGCGTTACTGGCTACTACGCCGGCCAAGAATGATGCGATTACTTCCAGTATTATTTATTCGGGACGCGCTTATCAAGTATAGAATCAATCAGCCCATACTCTTTCGCCTGGGTCGGATCCATGAAATTGTCACGATCCGTGTCCTTGGCGATGGTGTCCAGATCCTGGCCGGTGTGGTGCGCCAGGATTGAGTTCAGGGTGTGACGGATCTTGAGAATTTCACGAGTGTGAATCTCAATATCGGTCGCCTGACCCTGGTAACCACCCAGCGGCTGGTGAATCATCACCCGCGAATTGGGCAGGCAGGCACGCTTGCCTTCAGCACCACCGGCCAGCAAGAACGCACCCATGCTGGCAGCCTGGCCGACACACAGGGTCGCCACGTCCGGTTTGATAAACTGCATGGTGTCGTAGATCGACATACCTGCAGTTACTGAGCCACCCGGGCTGTTGATGTACAGGTGAATATCCTTGTCCGGATTTTCGGACTCCAGGAACAGCAGCTGGGCGACGATCAGATTGGCCATGTGATCTTCAACCGGGCCAACCAGGAAGATCACCCGTTCTTTGAGCAGACGGGAATAGATATCGAAGGAGCGCTCGCCCCTCGCGGTCTGTTCAATAACGATCGGCACCAGGCCGGAATTGGTTACCATTGCGGGACCGTCAATTGGTTTCTGCGTCATGTGCGCCTGAACTCCTTATGGACAATGGGACGTGGACTCGCGCCACGGTGTTCATCACAGGTGTTATTGCACTGCTTACTTTGCCAGCAGCCGCCCCAGATGAAAACAGCCGGACAAGCCGGCTGTTTTCTGGGGTCGACCAACAGGGCCGGAACCAGCTCCGACCCTTACCGGATCAGCGCTGCTGCTGTCCAGCCTGAACGGCCTCTTCGTACTTAACCTTCTTCTCTTTAACCTTGGCCTGTTCCAGCACCAGGTCAACAACAGCATCTTCCAGCACAGAAGATTCGATCTGCGACTTCTGCTCCGGGTTGCTGTTGAAGTGAGCAACAACTTCCTCAGGCTGTTCATACGTAGACGCGATCTCTTGGATCTTTTCATCTACCTTGGCCTGATCCGCCTTCAGGTCGTTCTTCTTGACCACTTCCTGGAACAACAGGCCGGTCTTAACGCGACGCTCAGCCTGCTCCTGGAAAATTTCCTTCGGCAGCTGCTGGAAATCTACCTGGCCGCCGAAACGCTGTACCGCGTCCTGACGCAGGCGATCGATTTCCTGGTCAACCAAGGCAGTCGGCACGTCCAGCTCGGTGCTTTCCAGCAGGCCATCAACAACGTCATTCTTGACCTTGTTGGAAACTGCCTGCTTCAGCTCCCGCTCCATGTTCTTCTTCACTTCCTCACGGAACGCGGCTTCGTCGTCAGCTTCGATGCCAAACTTCTTGAAGAACTCGGTGTCCAGTTCTGGCAGCTGCGGCTCTTCAACCTTATGAATCTTGATCTCGAACTTGGCCGGTTTACCCGCCAGTTCTTCGTTGTGGTAATCCTCGGGGAAGGTCACTTCAATTTCCATGTCCTCGCCGGCTTTACCACCCTGGACTGCTTTCTCGAAGCCCGGGATCATCTGACCAGAACCCAGGGTCAGTCGGTGGCCTTCAGCGGCACCGCCCTCGAACTCTTCACCGTCGATGGTGCCCTTGAAATCAATGGTCAGCACGTCCTTGTTCTTGGACTTGCGCTTGACTTCCTTCATGGTGGCCTGCTGACGACGCAGGTTATCGATCATGTTGTCGATATCCTTGTCAGCGATATCGGACGTCAGCTTCTCAACAGAGATCTTGCTCAGGTCACCCAGTTCGATTTCCGGCAGCACTTCGAAGATGGCAACGAACTCAAGGTCTTTGCCCTCTTCCATGGTCTTTGGCTCAAACTTCGGCCAGCCCGCAGGGTTAATGTCTTGCTCCTGCAGTGCCTTAACGTACTGGTCGCGCATCACCTCGCCCACGATTTCCTGGCGGACGCTGTCACCGAAACGACGCTTAACCACCTTCATGGGCACCTTGCCCGGGCGGAAACCATTCAGGCGTACGGTACGCGCAGTTTCCTGCAGGCGCTTCTGAACCGCCTGGTCAATTTCCTGGGCGGGCACACCAATCGTCATGCGACGTTCGATGTTGGAGGTCGTTTCAACAGACACTTGCATGGAAGATCCTCAAATTACAGGTTCAGTATGTGGATGAAATCAAACTCGAAAACCAGCTTTCAGGCTTATCCTGAAAACAGGCCGAAAATTAAAAGGCGATAGTTTATCACGGTTTGCCCCGGGGAGAGAATCACCCGTTGTGGCGCTACGGAGTTCGTCAGCAGACCGCGCTCGCGTTAGTTAGAGAAAGTGGGGATAAAAACTGAAAAAGAAAGGGGGCGCCGATGGATTCTTGTAAATACGGGCGCCAGGAAACGAATCACCCATAAAAAAAGCCTCTTAGATCATCTCTAAGAGGCTTTTAAAGTTGGTGCGGGTGGAGGGACTTGAACCCCCACTCCTCTCGGAACCAGAACCTAAATCTGGCGCGTCTACCAGTTCCGCCACACCCGCATAACTTTTAAAACTGTGTGCGCTCAGCGCTTTCGCAGCCTGAACCACCACGTTCTCGCCTTAAAGCCCACTGCTGACCGCATCAGCTATAGTGAAGACTCTCATCAAAGCGGGAAACAAAAAGAAAATTGGGGTGGACGAAGGGGATCGAACCCTCGACCGCAGGAGTCACAATCCTGAGCTCTACCAACTGAGCTACGCCCACCACAAAAGGACTTACTTTCTAGAAACTTCCAGCGCTAGAGATCAGCAACCAGATAGTCAACTTTGCTGCTTACGGTCGCTCCGGCGCGGACCACCAAAATATAATGGCGCGCCCGGCAGGACTCGAACCTGCGACCACCCGCTTAGAAGGCGGGTGCTCTATCCAGCTGAGCTACGGGCGCTTAACCGTTCGCCCACCTGAACATCCAGAAAAGTGGTCGGGGTAGAGAGATTCGAACTCCCGACATCCTGCTCCCAAAGCAGGCGCGCTACCAGACTGCGCTATACCCCGTCTGAACTGAACAACAAGTGCATCAGCAAAGTTGGCGCGCATATTACCGGCGCCAATCGACTCCGTCAACACGGATTTTAAAATTCGTCAAAATATCATGTTTGGTAAAGACCTTACGGCGCCTGGAAAGTTCCGAAAGCCGCCGCCTACGCCCCGTCAATTGGAGTTCTGCCGGAAGCATGAGACAATGCTCGGCCTTCATTTCTCAACGCCCAAGCGACAAGACAAAACATGAGCGCCAAACTGATTAACGGAAAAGAAATCGCCGCCGGTGTCAGGCAGCAGGTTGCCGCCGGTGTAGAAGCTCGAACACAGCAGGGGCTTCGCGCGCCCGGTCTGGCCGTGGTCCTGGTCGGCGAAGATCCGGCCTCCCACGTCTATGTGGGCAACAAGCGCAAAGCCTGCGATCAGGCCGGCATTCTCTCGCTGTCCTATGATCTGCCCGCAGACACGTCCCAGGAAGCCCTGGAAGCTCTCATTGATGAGCTGAATGAAAACCCGACCGTGGATGGCATTCTGGTGCAACTACCACTACCGGAGCATCTGGATGCCGACCCGATCCTGGTCAAAATCCGCCCGGACAAAGACGTGGACGGCTTCCACCCGTACAACATCGGCCGTTTAATGCAGCGTAAGCCGACGCTCAGGCCTTGTACGCCCGCAGGCATCATCACCCTACTGGACAGCATCAACACACCGTATAAGGGCCAGCACGCGGTCATCGTGGGCGCCTCCAACATTGTCGGCCGCCCCATGAGTATGGAACTGCTCCTGAAAGGCGCAACCACCACCGTCTGCCATCGCTTTACACCAAACCTGGAAAAATTCGTTGGTGAGGCGGACATCCTGATCGCGGCTGCCGGCAAACCCAACCTGATCAACGGGGAATGGGTAAAACCCGGCGCAACGGTCATCGACGTGGGCATTAACCGCATGGACGACGGCAAACTGCGCGGAGATGTCGACTTTAACGCGGCGGCTGAGCGGGCAGCCTACATCACGCCGGTTCCGGGCGGTGTTGGACCAATGACCATCGCCACCCTGCTCCAGAACACACTGTACGCGGCTGACGTACTGCACAAGGACTGAGCGGCCAAACGCTGAGACACACGTGCTGCGCCGCCAGTAAGCGGCCATAAAAAAACCCCGCACCAGGCGGGGTTTTTTGTGCCTACTCAGCGCTTACGCACCGTACTTGGCTTTCGCCTTCAGACGGTAGGCGTGCAGGAGCGGCTCGGTGTAACCATTCGGCTGCTCACGACCCTTGAGGACCAGATCCATCGCCGCCTGGAAGGCAACGCTGTCGTCAAAGTTCGGCGCCATGTTGCGGTAGGCCGGATCAGCAGCATTCTGCTTATCAACCACGGCAGCCATGCGCTTCATGGTTTCGTCGATCTGCGCCTCGGTGCAAACACCGTGGTACAACCAGTTGGTCAGCAGCTGTGAGGAGATCCGCAGCGTGGCGCGGTCTTCCATCAGCCCAACGTTATTGATATCGGGCACCTTGGAGCAACCAACACCGTGCTCAACCCAACGCACAACGTAACCCAGAATGCCCTGCGCGTTGTTGTCCAGCTCCTGCTGGATTTCGTCGGCAGACAGCGCACTCGGATCAGCCATAACCGGTACGGTCAGGATGTCATCGATGTTCGCGCGGGCGCGGCTCTCGATGTCTTTCTGAACGTCGCTCACGCTGATCTGGTGGTAATGAGTTGCGTGCAGGGTGGCCGCAGTTGGCGACGGAACCCAGGCGGTATTCGCACCGGATTTCGGATGACCGATCTTGGCTTCGAGCATGCCAGCCATCAGATCCGGCATGGCCCACATGCCTTTACCGATCTGCGCGACACCACGGAAACCGGTTTCGAGACCGATGTCCACGTTCCACTGCTCGTAGGCGTTAATCCAGGCCGCCTGCTTCATCTCGCCCTTGCGAATGAACGGTCCCAGCTCCATGGAGGTGTGCATCTCGTCACCAGTGCGGTCCAGGAAGCCAGTGTTGATGAATACCGCACGCTCTTTAGCCCCGTGGATACAGGCTTTCAGGTTGACGGTGGTACGACGCTCCTCGTCCATAATGCCCACTTTCAGGGTGAACTGAGGCAGACCCAGGGCATCTTCGACCCGGCCGAAGAATTCGTTGGTGAACGCCACTTCCTCCGGACCATGCATCTTGGGCTTAACGATGTACATGGAGCCCTTGGTGCTGTTCTGGAGGCTGCCGCCACCTTTCAGGTCGTGGATCGCGATCAAAGAAGTGATCAGACCATCCATCAGGCCTTCCGGCACTTCCTGGCCATCGCTCAGCAGCACGGCCGGGTTGGTCATCAGGTGACCAACGTTACGGATGAACATCAGGCTGCGGCCTTTCAGGCTCAGCTCACCACCCGCAGGTGCAGTGTAAGTGCGATCAGGATTCATCTTCCGGGTCAGCTGCTTGCCGCCCTTCTCGAAGGTTTCCTGCAGATCGCCCTTCATCAGGCCAAGCCAGTTGCGATAAGCCAGGGCCTTGTCGTCGGCGTCAACGGCGGCAACGGAATCTTCACAGTCCATGATGGTGGTCAGGGCCGACTCCATCAGCACGTCCTTGACGTGGGCGCCGTCGTCCTTACCAATCGGGTGGCTGGCATCGATCTGGATCTCGAAGTGCATGCCGTTCTTGACCAGCAGCACACCGGTGGGTGCGTCGGCAGCGCCGGTGTAACCGACAAAGCCAGACTCGTCTTGCAGACCTGTGGACTCGCCGTTCTGCAGCTTGACGACCAGCTTGCCGCCCTCCACAGAGTACTTGGCAGCATCCTTGTGGCTTCCGGATGCCAGGGGAGCGGAGCTGTCCAGCAGCTTGCGGGCCCACTCAATAACCTTGGCACCACGCACCGGATTGTAGCCAGCACCCTTGTCCGCACCACCTTCTTCGGAGATGGCGTCGGTACCGTAGAGCGCGTCGTACAAGCTACCCCAACGGGCGTTGGCGGCGTTCAGCGCGAAACGGGCGTTCATGATCGGCACAACCAACTGCGGGCCCGCCATGGTGGCGACTTCCGGATCAACATTGGAGGTGGAGATCTTGAAATCCGCCGGTTCTTCGACCAGGTAGTCAATCTCCTTCAGGAAGGACTTGTACTCGGCCATGTCCAGCTTCTGACCTTTGTGGTCACGGTTCCAGCTGTCCATTTTTTCCTGAATCGCATCACGCTTGACCAGCAGCTCGCGGTTACGCGGGGCCAATTCGTTCACGATTTTGTCGAAGGCGGCCCAGAATTTATCTGCGTCGACACCGGTTCCCGGGATCGCTTCGTTGTTTACGAAATCATACAGATTCTTCGCGACCTGAATGCCGCCGACTTGTACGCGTTCTGTCATCGTTGTCTGCCTCAGTGGGTTACGTTTCCCGACTCCCCCTTCGTTGAGGGGGCATTCTAATTTGAGCGCCGCATTGTACGGGAAAATGCGTATCAGGTCATTCCCACTTCTACAATGCGGCTTTTGTTTTAGCTTTCTGAAAAACTCAGCCCCGCCGCCAGGTTGTGCCTTCGCGGGAATCGTCCAGGATGATGCCTTTGTCCGCCAACTTATCGCGGAGCCGATCGGCTTCGGCAAAATCCCGTGCCTTGCGGGCGTCGTTGCGCGCCTGGATCATTTGTTCGATATCTTCTGCACTGAGCTCACCGCCGGTGTCGGCCTGGAAAAAGGCCTCCGGATCCTGCTGCAGCAGCCCGAGAATCGAACCCAGACGAACCAGAACCGCAGCACTTTGCTTGGCTTCCTGATCACGCCCATCTCGACGATGCTGGTTGATGTCATTGGCCACGGCATGCAGCACGGCAATGGCACCGGCTGTATTAAAATCGTCGTCCATCACTTCCATGAAACGGCGATCGTGCTCGGTTTCACCCACATCCGCCGCCTTGGCCGGCACAATGCCGCGCAGCGAATTGTATAGCTTGGTCAGGGTGCGACCCGCTTCGGCCAGATTATCCTCGGAATAATCGACCTGGCTGCGGTAATGGCTGGACACCAGGAAATACCGGACCACTTCCGCCGGATAGCTTTCGAGAATTTCGCGGATGGTAAAGAAGTTGCCCAGGGACTTGGACATCTTCTCCTTGTTCACTCGAATCGCACCCGCATGCATCCAGGCCCGTGCAAATTCGTGGCCGGTGGCGCATTCGGATTGGGCGATCTCATTCTCGTGGTGGGGGAACAACAGATCAGGACCACCGCCATGAATATCGAAGGTATCACCCAGGCAATCAGTCGACATCGCCGAACACTCAATGTGCCAGCCCGGGCGACCATCGCCCCAGGGTGACGGCCAGTTGACCTCACCCTCACCTGCAGCTTTCCAGAGCGCAAAATCCGCTGGGCTGCGCTTGGCTTCCTGGACATCGATGCGGGCACCGGCAACCAGGTCCTCGAGCTTCTTCTTGCTCAACTTGCCGTAGTCGGCAAACGAGTCGACAGCGAAATAGACATCGCCGTTGTCGGCGGCGTAGGCGTGGCCACTGGCGATGAGCTTATGGATCATCGCCACGATCTCATTGATATAGCCGGTTGCCCTCGGCTCTTCCGTAGGCGAAAGCACGCCCAACCGGGCCTCATCCTCGTGCATCGCACGGATCATGCGGTCGGTCAGGTCGGTGAAGGCTTCGCCATTCTCCTCTGCCCGCCGCAGTATCTTGTCGTCAATGTCGGTGATGTTACGAACGTAATTCACGTCGTAACCCCGATGCCTGAGATATCGGGTGATGACATCGAAAGCCACCAGCACCCGGGCATGACCAAGGTGGCAGTAGTCGTACACGGTCATGCCGCAGACGTACATCCGCACCTTGCCAGGCTCAATAGGCTTAAACTCTTCCTTGCGCTGCGAGAGCGTGTTGTAAATGCGGATCACTTGCCCCCCTTACTCCAGGAATCACGAAGCGTAACGGTTCGATTGAATACCGGCCGGCCGGCATTCTGCGACAAAAGTTCGTCGAAGAAGAAATAGCCCTCACGCTCGAACTGGTACGGCAGATCGGATCGCGGCTTCACCAGGCCCTTCTCAACCCGCGCACCCTGCAGCACAACCAGGGATTCCGGGTTCAGGTGGTCGGTAAAATCGCCTTCCTTATCACTGTCCGGGGACTCGTGATTGAACAGGCGATCGTACTGGTTAATGTCGGCCTCGACGCTGTCCGTCGCGGACACCCAGTGCACCACGCCATTCGGTTTATAGCCTTCAGGGTTCACACCGAGAGTGTTCGGATCGTATTCGCATTTAAGCTCGACGATCTCGCCACTGTCGTCACGAATGATCTCGCGACAGGTCATCACATAACCACCACGCAGCCGCACCGCCTGGTCCGGGGCAAGGCGCTTCCATTTACGCGGCGGCTCTTCGGCGAAGTCCTCGCGATCGATGAACAGGGTCTGGCTCCAGGTGACCTCGCGCTCCCCCATCTCAGGATTCTGGGGATGAACCGGCAGCACCAGCGTTTCGGTCTGCTCGGCCGGATAGTTGGTCAAGGTAACCTTGAGCGGACGCATCACACACATGGCGCGAGGCGCCCGGGTGTTCAGATCTTCCCGTATGGCGTGCTCCAGCATGCCCACATCCACGGTACCGCCAGCCTTGTTGACCCCCACCATGTCGCAGAAGGTGCGGATAGATTCCGGTGTGTAGCCACGGCGACGCATACCGGAAATAGTCGGCATCCGCGGATCGTTCCAGCCTTCTACAAAATTCTCATCCACCAGACGCTTCAGTTTGCGCTTGCTGGTAATGGTGTAGTTCAGGTTCAGCCGGGCGAATTCGATCTGGCGCGGATGACAAGGGCCAGAAATGTTGTCCAAAACCCAGTCGTAGAGCGGACGGTGGTCCTCGAATTCCAGGGTGCACAGGGAGTGGGTGATGTTTTCAATCGCATCCGAGATTGGATGGGTGAAATCGTACATCGGGTAGATGCACCACTTGTCCCCGGTCTGGTGATGGTCGGCGTAACGGACGCGGTAAAGAATCGGGTCGCGCAGATTGATGTTGGGAGACGCCATGTCGATCTTCGCCCGCAACACCAATTCTCCGTTCTGGTATTTGCCATCGCGCATATCGCGGAACAGCTGGAGATTTTCCTCCACCGGACGGTCCCGGTACGGACTGTTCTTGCCCGGCTCCTTCAGGCTGCCACGGTACTCCGCCATTTGATCAGCCGAGAGCGCACAGACATAGGCCTTGCCATTCTCGATCAACTCCTCCGCAAAAGCGTACAGCGCGTCAAAGTAGTCCGATGCGTGACGAACCTCACCCGCCCATTGGTAACCAAGCCAGGACACGTCCGCCTTGATGGCGTCGATGTACTCCTGGTTTTCCTTTTCCGGGTTGGTGTCGTCAAATCGCAGATTACATTCGCCGCCGAAGGTCTCCGAAATGCCGAAGTTCAGGCAAATGGACTTGGCGTGACCAATGTGCAAGTAGCCATTTGGCTCCGGCGGAAAGCGGGTTACAACCTTGCCAGTGTGCTCGCCCTTGGCGATGGCGTCTTCGATCAGGCTCTGAATAAAATTGTGGGCTTTCTTCGATTCGGCGCTCATACGTTCTCTGTAAAAATGGGGTGGATCAGAAACCGCCTATTATACTCACAAAACCGCGCGGGTCTCATGTACGAAAGATACCCTGTACGCCCACGGACCAAACCAGCGGTGATACAATTCGGCCCACATAAATTACTAATCTGCCGATCTACCTTACTGGGGCTGCACAGTGCCATCCGTTCTTATTGCCGAAGATTCCATCGTCGTTCAAAAAATCCTGCGCCATCTGGCAAGCCGGGAACTGCCTTTTGACATTGTATGCGCCCAGGACCGGGCACAGGCGCTGGAGACACTGAAAACCCGCGACGACTGGTTCGCCGCCATTGTCGACCTGAACCTGCCCGATGCCCCCGATGGCGAACTGATTGATGATGTCCTGGCCAAAGGCATACCCACCATCGTTTTGACTGGCAGTGTTGATGGCGCCAAAAGAGACAGCCTGACCCGGCGAGGCATCGTCGATTACGTTCTGAAAGAAGGCCGATACAGCTACCGATACGCCATCAACCTGGTTAACCGCCTGCACGCCAACAAGACGATCAAGGTCCTGGTGGCTGAAGACTCCACCACGGCCCGGCGCTACATTGTGGAATTGCTGAGGCGCCATAACTTTCAGGCCATTGAGGCGGAAAACGGCGAACAGGCGCTGGAGCTTGTTCTGGCTGATAACGACATCAAGATTCTGCTGACCGACTACAACATGCCCTTGCGCGACGGTTTCGAGCTGGTTCACGACCTTCGCCACCGCCACGACAAAACTGACATTGCTATCATTGGCCTGTCCTCGGCCAACGACAAATACCTGTCGGCCAAATTCATCAAGAACGGCGCCAACGATTTCCTCTACAAGCCATTTTCCCACGAAGAATTCTTCTGCCGGGTAACCCAGGCCGTTGAATCGATGGAACGACTCCAACTGATTACGGCGATGGCCTACTCAGACCCATTGACTGGCGTCGGCAACCGACGCTTTTTCGTGGAAAAGGCCCGAAGCCAGATAGCCCAGGCGCAGGCATCAGAGACTCCGCTCAGCCTGGCCATTGTCGATATTGACCATTTCAAGCAGGTCAACGACAGCCACGGTCACGACGTTGGCGACGAAGTACTCCTATTTTTCGCCAAGACCCTGGCCGAGGAGTTCCAGCAATTCATCGTCGCCCGAACCGGCGGCGAGGAATTTTGCATACTGTTCGCGAACCTGAACAGCAAAGACGCGACAGTGCTGATGGACCGCGTACGCCTTAAAATTGCCCAGAGCGAGGTGCAGACCGAAGCCGGTGTGCTGAGCGTCACTTTTAGCGGCGGTGTGGCGCAATTGCCGGCCGACAATGTGGAGAGTCTGCTGAAAATGGCAGACCAACTGTTGTATAAAGCCAAGGATGCTGGCCGGAATACGGTGATCGCCCAGACAGCCTGACAGCAAGCAATCTGACCGACGAAAGACCACCCCGGTCGGGTGGTCAGGTCATGCATCCCGCGGAATACTTGGGGTACAATGGCTACCCGATTCACAAACACTATTTTGACAGGAACGCCTGATGATTCTGCTGCAAACCAATCTCGGTGACATCAAACTCGAGCTGGACCACGATAAGGCACCCGAGACCGCCAAAAACTTCGAACAGTACGTTCGTGACGGTTTCTACGACGGCCTGGTTTTCCACCGGGTGATCAGCAACTTCATGATTCAGGGTGGTGGCTTCGAGCCCGGCATGACGCCACGCAAAACCCGCGACCCCATTCAGAACGAAGCGGATAACGGCCTGAGCAACATGCAAGGCACAGTCGCAATGGCCCGCACCATGGACCCGCACTCCGCCACCGCCCAGTTCTTCATCAATGTCGAAAACAACGGCTTCCTCGATCACAGCGCCAAAAACGCCGAAGGCTGGGGCTACTGCGTGTTCGGCAAGGTGGTTGAGGGCATGGAAACCGTCAACCTGATTCGTGCCGCTCGCACCACCATCAAGGCGGGCCACCAGGATGTCCCGGCAGAAGACGTCGTCATTATCTCGGCCAAGGTTGTTGAGGAGGGAGGTGCAGCGTGACCACGCTGTTTATCTCGGATCTCCACCTGGAGGAATCCCGGCCGGACATTACTGAGGCGTTCCTCGGCTTCCTGAAGGAAAAGGCCCACGGAGTAGAACAGCTCTACATTCTGGGTGATTTTTTTGAAGCCTGGATCGGCGATGACGAGCGCACTCCGCTGCAGGAACAGATTGCTGCGGCACTTCGCGCAGTTAGTGACAGCGGCACCGAGATCTTCCTGATGCACGGCAACCGCGACTTTCTGATCGGTCACGACTTCTGTGACCGGGCGGGGGCAACGTTACTGGATGACCCCACCGTCGTTGATCTGTACGGCACCCCTACTCTGCTGATGCACGGTGACAGCCTGTGTACCGCCGATGTGGAGTACCAGAAGTTCCGCGCCAACATGCGCAATCCTCAATGGCAGCAGATGATCCTGCAGCGCCCGCTAGCTGATCGTCAGCAGATGGCGCGTCAACTGCGGGAAATCAGCATGGCCAAGAACCAGGGCAAGGCGGAAACCATCATGGACGTCACGCCGGAAGAAGTGGTCAATGACATGGAGACGCACGGTGTGCAGCGCCTGATCCACGGCCACACGCACCGGCCGGCCGAGCATCACCTGCAGGCCAATGGTCAACCGGCCAAACGCATAGTGCTGGGCGACTGGGACACCCACGTTTGGTGGCTGGACGTTCAGCCCGGCCAGGAGCCGGTGCTAAATAAACAACCGCTGTAACGAAAAAGGCCGGGCAAATGCCCGGCCTTTTTGTTGCTGACGCTGGTGTTAGTGCGCCAGGATCTGCTTGAGGAACTGCTGTGTGCGCGGCTCCTGGGGGTTGCTGAAGAAGTCGTGAGGCGGCGCCTCCTCGACAATCTCCCCGCCATCCATAAAGATCACCCGATCCGCCACGGTCTTGGCAAAGCCCATCTCGTGGGTGACGCAGAGCATGGTCATGCCGCTACCAGCCAGTTCGATCATGACATCCAGCACTTCCTTGATCATCTCGGGATCCAGTGCCGACGTCGGCTCATCGAACAGCATGATTTTCGGCTTCATGCACAGCGCCCGGGCAATAGCGACCCGCTGCTGCTGACCGCCAGAAAGCTGCCCCGGGAACTTATGAGCCTGATCCGGGATTTTCACCCGCTCAAGGTATTCCATGGCTGAAGCTTCAGCTTCCTTCCGTGGAACCTTGCGGACCCAGATTGGCGACAGGCAGCAGTTCTCCAGCACCGTCAGGTGCGGGAACAGATTAAAGTGCTGGAACACCATGCCGACTTCCCGACGCACGGTATCGATGTGCCGAATATCGTCCGTCAGCTCAACATTATCGACAATGATTTTGCCCTGCTGGTGCTCTTCCAGACGGTTAATGCATCGAATGAACGTCGACTTACCGGAACCGGACGGGCCACAGATGACAATCCGCTCGCCCTGCTTAACCGTGAGGTTCAGGTCCTTGAGAACGTGAAAATCGCCGTACCATTTGTGCATCCCTTCAACCCGGATGATGCCCGGATTCTTCCCCGTCTCGCCCTGAGCGGAGGACTTTACTTCAGAAGTTTGGGTTTGTTCTGTCATTGGATTACCCATCAGGTTTTGTGACCGGTGTCGAGTTTGCGTTCAAGGTTCTGGCTGTAACGGGAAATGCCGAAACAGAATACCCAGAAACAGAAGGCGACGAAGACATAGCCCTCCACGGCGACGTTTTGCCAGGCCGGGTCTGTCACGGTCGACTGAACGGTGCCGAGAACATCGAACAGACCGATGATCAGGACCAGCGTGGTGTCCTTGAACAGCGAAATAAAGGTATTCACGATGCCAGGGATAACCAGCTTCAAAGCCTGCGGTAGCACCACCAGACCCATCTTGCGCCAGTACCCCAGACCGAGTGCGTCAGCTGCTTCGTACTGCCCTCTCGGGATAGCCTGCAAGCCACCGCGAATAACTTCGGCCATGTAGGCCGACTGCCAAAGCGTGATACCTATCAGCGCTCGCATCAGCTTCTCAAAGTTCATTCCGTCAGGAAGGAAGAGCGGCAGCATGACCGACGCCATAAACAGCACGGTAATCAGCGGCACCGCTCGCCAGACCTCGATGAACACCACACTGAGACCGCGAATGATCGGCATCTCAGAGCGACGCCCAAGCGCCAGCAATACGCCAATCGGCAACGACGCCAGGATCCCGATGTAGGCCAGGATCAGGGTCAGCATCAAGCCGCCCCATTTGGTGCTTTCTACTTCTTCAAGGCCGAAGAGGCCGCCTGGAATCAGGAAGTAGCCAATCACCGGCAGGCCGGTCATGCCAAAGATGCCGAACCATTTACGGGCGGGGAACCGCTCGATGAACTGGGGCACGAAGGCCACAGCCAGCAGCAGGAACATCAGGTCCACACGCCACTGCAGTTCGTCCGGGTAGAACCCGTAGATGAAGAAGTTCAAACGCTGGTCGATGAACAACCAGCAGGCACCTGCGCCGCTGCAGTCACTGGCATCAGCGCCCAGGAAGTTGGCGTCGAACAGAGCCCAATTCAGGATCGGTCCAACGCTGGTTACAACCAGGTAGCCGACGACAACAGTGAGCAAGGCGTTGTACCAGGTAGAGAATAGATGCTCGCGCATCCATTTCACCGGCGTGAGGGCCTTTTTAGGTGGTTTCATAGTGGACTCAGTCATCATCGCTCCTTAATCGCCACGGCCCGGTTGTAAATGTTCATGAACAGTGAGATCGACAGACTGATGGTCAGATAAACCGCCATGGTAATGGCGACCACCTCAACCGCTTGCCCTGTCTGATTCAGCGTTGTGCCCATGAACACGGCCACCAGGTCGGGATAACCAATGGCGGTCGCGAGCGAGGAGTTCTTGGCAAGGTTCAGATACTGACTGGTCAGCGGCGGGATGATGACCCGCATGGCCTGGGGAATCACGACCAACCGCAGGGTCAGTCCGTTCGGCAAGCCAAGCGCCTTGGACGCCTCGGTCTGTCCCTTACTGACCGACAGGATACCGGAGCGAACAATCTCAGCGATGAAACTGGCCGTGTACAGTGAGAGCGCCAGCCACAGTGCGGCGAGCTCTGGAATTATGGTGATACCACCGCCGAAGTTGAAACCTTTCAGCGCCGGCACATCCCACTCCAGCGGACTACCCGCCACGAAGTAGGCCAACAATGGCACCAATACCAGAATGGCAACACCGACTTTGAAGGTCGGGAAGATCTGGCCAGTCGCCAGTTGCCGTCTCTTGGCCCAGATGCGAATGCCCACCACCGCAGCAATGGCAGCCAGGACAGCCCCCCAGACCAACCCGAACCCATCCTGGGTCAATGGCTCTGGAACGTACAGACCACGGTTGTTGAGGAACATCGTGCCGCCCATCTCGATACTCTGCCGCGGCGACGGCAAGGCACCCAGGACCGCGAAATACCAGAAGAATATCTGTAGCAGCAACGGGATGTTTCGGATCACTTCGATGTAAAAGAGCGAGACTTTGGCTACCAGCCAGTTGCTGGACAGACGCGCCACACCGATGATGAAGCCAAGCAACGTTGCCGCAATAATACCCATGGCCGAGACGAGCAAGGTGTTGGTCAGACCAACCCAGAACGTCCGTCCGTAAGACATGGTGGCATCGTACGGCACCAGGCTCATGATGATGCCGAAACCGGCGGTTTCCTCAAGGAACCCGAAACCGGTGCTAATACCCCTGCTCTCCATATTGGAAAGCGTATTTTCTACCAGAGTCCAGCCAGCCCAGAAGACCGCAGCAATAGCCACAACTTGGAAGAATAAGGAACGTACCCGGGGGTCATACCAGGGCTTTGGCCCCGCAGGCTTTGAATCAATTGTTTGTTTTTTCATGGAGATTCCCGGAAAGCTTCCCTGCAGTTTACTTCGTCAGAGATAACAGCGGGTGCTCAAGCTAGAGCACCCGCTGCGGCTTTCAGGTCTTATCGAACCGGCGGCGCATACATGATGCCGCCATCAGTCCAGAGCGCGTTGATGCCGCGATCCAGACCGAGAGGGGTGTCCGGACCCACGTTGCGGTCGTACATTTCGCCGTAGTTACCGACCATCTTCACAACCTTGTGGCCGAAATCAGCCGGCAGGCCGAGCTTGGCACCCATGTCACCGTCAGTACCCATCAGGCGCTGAACGTTCGGGTTGTCGGATTTCAGCATGTCGTCGGCATTGGCGCTGGTAACACCCAGCTCTTCGGCGTTGATCTGCACCGACAATACCCACTTCACGATGTTGAACCACTGATCGTCACCCTGACGAACCACCGGGCCCAGAGGCTCTTTTGAGATGGTGTTAGGAAGGATCTTGGCGGATTCCGGATCAGCCAGCTTGGAGCGCAAAGCCGCCAGCTGGGAGCGGTCGGAAGTCAGTACGTCGCAGCGACCTGCAGAGAAGCCCTGAACGGTCTGCTCAGAGGTATCAAATACGATCGGCTTGAATTCCATGCCCTTGGCGCGGAAGTAATCAGACAGGTTCAGCTCGGTGGTGGTACCTGACTGGATACACACAGTGGCGCCGTCCAGCTGGGTAGCATCATCAACACCAATGTCCTTGTTGATCAGGAAGCCCTGGCCGTCGTAGTAGTTCACGCCGGCAAAGTTCAGACCCAGTGACGCGTCACGGGTGAGGGTCCAGGTGGTGTTGCGGGAAAGCATGTCGATTTCACCGGACTGCAAGGCGGTGAAGCGCTCTTTGGCAGTCAGCGGTGTGAATTCAACGGCCTTGGGATCGCCAAAAACGGCGGCCGCAACGGCGCGACAAGTATCGACATCGATACCGGTCCAATTACCCTTCTCATCAGGCTGGGAGAAACCAGGCAGACCACTGGTTACGCCACATTGAAGGTGCCCCTTCTCCTTCACATTTTCCAGCGTCGTTGCAGCCATCGCACTGCTGGCCGCAAACGCGCCAGATGCCAGTGCCATTCCCAGGACAATCGATTTCGTCTTATTCATTATCGGATCTCCGAACTTCGGTTGGTTGCTTCGCTATGGGATTCAGCAAGTTGTGAGCCATGCAAGCTATGTTATTGATATATTGTATTTATTTTCATTTTTTCCAGCCTCATCTTCCCAGCCGGTCGATGAGAGCGACCAAGTTGGAACCAACTTGGTGCACCAACTCTAATAGGTCGCCCTATTCCGAGGCAAGATTTAAGGGCCGTACCCCTATAAAGTAGAACAAAGTTCGAGAAATCAACTAGTTTTTAGAAAAAAATTATGTCGGCGATTTCATTTGGGCAGGCTCGCGATAGGACTCCAGCCGCTTCAGCCAGCCGCTCAGCCAGCGCTCCTTTTCGATAGGATTCTCGGCATTTTTGGCCCGACGGGTTAACACCCGCGCCGCAGCCTCGCGAAAATTCATCAGCGCTGGCCGCTCAGCGGTTTGCGGCTCCATCTCCAACAGCACCTGCAGCAAGCCCCAGCCCTGCCCGTTGTAGCGTTCCATGGCAGAAATACCCTCGCCCTTGAAATTGACGTAATCCATCAACGCATAAATTCCGCCCGGAGTGGCCGCCAGTGCCTTGAGTCTTTTGCGTACCAAAGGTTGCTCGAATTCCGGCGCTGCTGAGACTACTTTTTCCAGGGATTCCTTGGCCCGGCGCACAATGAACTCGGCCTGCAGCCCCTGGGAGCCCGCGAGGAATGCCTGCAACTCAGCGATCTCAACCGAGTCCTCCGCTGCCAGGAACGCCTTGCGGTCCGGCCAGGGCGCGTCCATCGGATCGAGTTTCCGCAGCCATTCCGGCATGGCCACCTGACGCTGGGTCATGTACTGGATCAGGGCCGGAAAACTCTCAACGAACCGGCCTTCGACGCCTTCCGGATACCAGATGAAGTGACCGATACCCAGGGATGGGAAGTCTTCACCTTCATTCCAATGCACCAGGCATTCCAGCTTTCCGGCACACTCATTCCGAAAAATCTGGGCCCCGACCCATTCCATCTGTCCCGGCTCCAGGGTTATGGAGAGATCCGGTTCATCGGTCTCCCCTACGGCTTCTTCCTGCATGTCTCCGGTCTCAACCGACTGATTGTCCGGACTATCGCAGGCAGCCAGAAACAACGCGCCGACCATCAGTATCCATACGTTTTTACTCATAATTTCGTTAACACCTCGATCTCTGACTGATCGGATACCTGCTATCTGCATCCCGATCCTGGTTGCTTCGACTCATTATGGAACAGAGCCGATTCTGTCGTGGAAAAAACCGCCTTACGAAATGGAAATAAACCACATTGACTTCTAATGGACGGCCAGACAGTCTTCTCACTAACCTAATAAAAAACGGACTTCCAATGCCCAACACCCACTCCTCTGATTCGTCCAGCGGTTCGCCTCGCATCGTGATTTTCGGTGCCGGCAGTGTCGGTTGTTATGTGGGTGGGCGGCTGCTGTCCGGGGGCGCCAACGTGGTCATGGTAGGCCGTCCTCGGCTACGTCAGGTCTTTGATGACCACCCGCTGGTACTGACTGACTATGAAGGCTTTTCATTCGAGACGCAGCTTACGCCAGAGCAGTTCACCGATGACGCCTTGGTGGCAACAGTTGCTGATCTGGTGCTGATCACCGTGAAGTCTGCGGCCACAGCCGAAGCCGCAGACACCCTCGCCAAGGTTTTGCCCAAGGGAACGCCGGTGGTGAGTCTGCAGAACGGCATTTCCAATGCCGAGGAATTGCGGGCGCGGCTCCCCGACGCCCGGGTTTGCGCCGGCATGATTCCCTTCAACGTGCTACAGAAGAATGCTGGACATTTCCACCACGGTACCGAGGGGCACCTCATGGCCGCCCGGAACGACAGCCTGCGTCCGTTCCTGCCAGCTTTCGAGCAGTGCGGTCTGCCGCTGGAGTTACGTGATGACATGACCTCGGTAATGTGGTCCAAGCTGCTGCTGAACCTGAACAACCCGATCAACGCGCTTTCCAATGTGCCGTTGCTGGAAGAGCTGTCTGATCGCAATTACCGCCGTTGCCTCGCCATGGCCCAGCGCGAGACGCTTGAGCTGATGAGCCAGGCGGGTATTGAGGCAGTGCAACTTACCCCTGTGCCCATGCATCTGGTGCCATCGGTGATGGGACTGCCAAATTGGCTGTTCACCCGGCTGGCGAAACGGATGCTGGAGATTGACCCCATCGCCCGCTCGTCCATGTGGGAAGATCTGGAGGCCGACCGTGCCACGGAAGTGGACTGGATCAATGGCGAAGTTGTTCGTCTCGCCGAATCCATGAACCAGTCAGCGCCAGTCAACCAACGCCTGACCAAACTGGTACACGATTGCGAAAACACCCGACGACGCTGGGCGGGTGACGAACTGCTGGAAGAACTGCAGGCTGCCCGAGCTTCGCGATAACAACGAATGCGAAAGGCAGCCTGCCGTCATGGCTTTGGCGTCACCCGCAGCACACGGCCATCGGACTCATCGGTTAGCAGGTAAAGCGCCCCGTCCGGCCCGGTAACCACATCCCGGATACGGGCCTTCAGGTCCTTGAAGAGCGTTTCAACATCCTCGGCCCTGCCATCGACAAACTCCACCCGGCGGACGCTGCGGTCGGCGAGCGCACCCACGAACAGATCTCCCTGCCACTCGGGAAACAGCTCACCGCGGTATCGAGTCATGCCGGAGGGGGCGATCGAAGGCGTCCACTGCAGCAGCGGCTGTTCCATATTCGGGTATTCGGTAAACGGGGTTATCCGCGCACCGGTGTAATCGAGTCCATAGCTGATAACAGGCCAGCCATAGTTCTGCCCCGGCCGCAGCACGTTGATCTCATCCCCGCCACGGGGGCCATGCTCGTGGCTGATCAGTAGCCGCTCGACTGGGTCGTACACCAACCCCTGCACGTTGCGGTGGCCATAACTGAACACTTCCGGCCGGGCTTCTGGTGACTCAATGAACGGATTGTCCTCCGGCGCCACGCCGTCGGTGCCGATGCGAACAACACTGCCGAGATGATTGCCAAGGACCTGGGCCTGCTCCCGGTAGTCAAAACCATCGCCGAGGGTAATGATGAGCGATGCGTCTGGCAGCTGGGCCATACGGCCGCCGTAATGGGCGTCCCCTTTTTTGGCCGGCAGGGCTCGAAAAATCTCTTCGACATCTTCCAGCCTGTCCTTGCCCAGCCTTGCCCTGGCCACGCACAGGTGGTTAGCGGACTCCACGCCACAGGCATAACTCAGGAACACCAGACTGCTCGAAGCAAAATCTTGAGAAATCAGCACCTCAAACAAGCCCGCCTGTCCGGAACTGAACACCTCGGGCAGGCCCGACACTTCCCCGGGTACCAACTTGCCCGCAGCCGTAATCCGGCGCAGTCGGCCGGGGCGTTCAGTCACCAGCGAACCGCCGTCCGGCAGGAACGCCAGTGACCAGGGATGTTCAAGACCGGCAACCACTTCTTGCACCTGATAATTCTGCGCCGCTTGCGCCCGCAACTCGGCACCCGGCATGGCAAGGCCGGTCACCAGCGCCAATGCGGCGACGGCGTTGTAGCCGGCGTGCGGCAGCCCTCTCAACGCTGTCAGCGTGGCATAGAGACCGCCGGCGCAAGCTGCCGTCATCAACAAGGCAGCCACGCCACCCAGGGTTCGGGTTGCCGCAATCAGTGTCGGCGGCGGTGTCAGAGCATCAACCAGAATAAAGGTGACCCACAGCGCCACAGCGGCGCCAAAAGCATGGAACAGAACTCGATGTCCCAGGCCAAGCACTTTCAAAAGTAGCCCGGTGACCAGGGTCGACAGTAAAAAGCTGACGCCAAAGAGCGCAGCGTAAAAAGGAGCAAACTGGCGCAAGTCATCAACCGTGGTCGACAACCGAGCCCCGACACCGATCTCAACGCCCAGTTGCTGCAATGCCAGCAGGTTAAACTGGGTTTGCACCACCGTCCCGAGCACAACCCCGACCACCAAGGCGATCGCAAAGGCGGCCAAACGGCCTTTGAACCCAACTACGTTTGTCACAGCTCTTTCCCTATGTTGCTGACCAGCGTTTACGAAACTATAGCGACCCGGGGGTGCCCAACACCAACGAAAAAACCCCGGGCTTTCGCACCGGGGTTTTGTTCGGGATTGAGCTAGTGCTTCAAGCGATTACTGCTCAACGAATGCGCGCTCGATTACGTAGTGACCCATCTCGCCACCGCGTGCTTCCTTGAAGCCCATCTTGTTCAGGATGGCGCAAGTATCTTTCAGCATGCTCGGGCTGCCACAGATCATGAACCGGTCGTGTTCCGGATCAAAGTCCGCCAGGTTCAGATCCTTGGTGATCTTGCCGCTTTCCATGGCGTCGGTCAGACGGCCCTCATTGCGGAACTCTTCCCGGGTAACGGTTGGGTAGTATTCCAGCTTACCCTTTACCATCTCGCCGAAGAACTCGTTTTCAGGCAGCCCTTCGATCTCGCTCTGATACGCCAGTTCGGAAATGTAGCGAACGCCGTGGGTCAGGACCACCTTGTCATAAGCCTCGTAGACCTCCGGATCCTTGATGATACTCATGAACGGCGCAAGCCCGGTACCGGTACTGATCATCCAGAGATTCTTGCCCGGCAGCAGGTTGTCCATCACCAAGGTGCCAGTGGGCTTGCGGCTCACCAGGATTTCGTCACCCACCTGGATCTTTTGCAATCGCGAGGTCAGCGGGCCGTCCTGAACCTTGATGGAGAAAAACTCCAGCTCTTCTTCGTAATTGGCACTGGCAATACTGTAGGCACGCATCAGCGGCTTGCCATCGGTTTCCAGACCAATCATCACAAAGTGACCGTTCTTGAAGCGAAACCCGGGGTCGCGGCTGGTCTTGAAGCTGAACAGGGTATCGTTCCAGTGGTGTACGCTGGTCACTGTTTCTTTAATCAGGTTGCTCATTTAAACCTCGTCCTGCTCATTCGCCTGTGTGCGAACTATTCGAAATTGGATTGAAATAAGTCTACCCCAGGACTAACCTATCGGGAAAATGGGATGTCTTCATAACCTTATTCGATAAAATCGATTTAGAGCGCGCCAACATGAAATACAGCTTCCGTCAGCTTGAAGTTTTCCTCGCCGCAGCCAACTTTCAGAACATCACCCGGGCCGCCGAATCCCTGGCCATGTCTCAGTCCGCTGCCAGCAGCGCGCTGAAAGAACTCGAGAACCAGTTTGATATCCAGCTCTTCGACCGGGTCGGGAAACGCCTGCAACTGAATGAGCTGGGCCGTTTGTATCGCCCGAAAGTCGAAGCCGTGCTCGCTCAGGCAAAGGAGCTGGAACAAGCCTTCAGTAAACATACGGAAGTAGGCGCACTTAAAGTCGGCGCCACGCTCACCATCGGTAACTATCTGGCCGTGGGCGTGATGGCCCAATACATGAATACCCCTACCCACCCCCGGGTATCACTGGAAGTGGCCAACACCAGTACCATTGCCCGCCGGGTCAAAGATTTTGAACTGGACATCGGCCTGATCGAGGGCGAACTGCATGCCTCCGAATTGGAAGTACTGCCCTGGCGGGGCGACGAGCTGGTGGTGTTCTGTTCGCCCGACCACCCCCTGGCCAGCAAAACATCGCTGACCGATGACGACCTGCGCGCAGCCACCTGGATCATGCGCGAACAGGGCTCCGGTACCCGTCAAAGCTTCGAACGGGGCATGCACGGCCTGCTCACAGACCTCAATGTGTTGCTGGAACTTGAGCACACCGAAGCCATCAAGCGGGCAGTGGAAACCAATCTCGGCATTGGCTGTTTATCGGAGGTGGTGCTCGAAGACGCCTTCCGTCGCGGTAGCCTGGTGCCCCTGAACGTACCGGAGCACCGGCAGTTTGATCGACAGTTCTACTTCATCCTGCACAAGCAGAAGTATCGCAGTGCCGGCATCGATGCCTGGATGGAGCTTTGTCGCCAGCTCTAGCTTACTGCACCGGGCCGCTGTGAAAGCGGAATTCGGTGTCCGGCTCGGTGATCAGGCCGTACTCGATGTCGAGAAACGCCCTCACCCGGTCATCCACTGGGCCACCATTGGCCTGCTCCGCCAGTTTCAGATAATCCTGGTAATGCCGGGCTTCAGATTTCAGCAGGCTGTTGTAGAAATCCGCCAGCTTGTCATCCAGATGCGGCGCCAGTGTGGCAAACCGCTCACAGGAACGGGCCTCAATGATCGCGCCAACGACCAGCACATCCACCAGACGGCCGGGATCTTCCGCCCGCACCTCCTGTCGTAACCCCGCGGCATAGCGAGCCGGGGTGAGGTGGTCGTAGGTCACGCCGCGCTTTTTCATGATCACCAGCACTTGCTCGAAATGCCGGAGTTCTTCCCGGGCCAGGCGCGACATCTTGTTCAACAGGTCGGTGTTATCGACGTAGCGATACATAAGGCTGAGCGCCGTTGAGGCGGCCTTTTTTTCGCAATGGGCATGGTCTATCAGCATCAGGTCCTGATTGGCCAGGGCGTTGTCGATCCATTGCTGCGGCGTGCGGCATGGCAGGAAGTCGTGAATCTCTTGCAGGGCTTCGTTCATGTCAGCATTCAGGGTCGTGGAAAATGGGACGCGCGAGTATAGCGCACTTAACAGACTACTCCGACCACTGTCCATCTTAACTTTATAAGGGGTTTCCTATAGAATGCCGCACCAGTTTAAGGCCTTTCCGCCATAAAACTCCCGCCAGGCTAAAAAGCGCTGGGCGCGGGACATTCCAACTGATGAGGGTCCATATCGTGTTAGAAGCATACCGTGAACACGTTGCTGAACGTGAAGCTCTGGGTATTCCTCCCAAGCCCCTGAATGCCGAGCAAACAGCCGCTCTGGTTGAGCTGCTGAAAAATCCGCCGGCCGGTGAAGAAGAAACTCTCGTTTATCTTCTGGAAAACCGCATCCCGCCGGGCGTAGACGAAGCCGCCTACGTTAAGGCCGCATTCCTGACCGCCATCGTTAAAGGTGAAGCTACCTCCCCGCTGATGAGCAAACAGAAAGCGGTTGAGCTGCTAGGCATGATGCAAGGTGGCTACAACATCGCCACTCTGGTCGACCTGCTGGACGATGCCGAGCTGGCCGAACTGGCGGGCGAAAAACTCAAACGTACCCTGCTGATGTTCGATGCCTTCAACGACGTGAAGGAAAAGATGGACGCCGGCAACGCCGTCGCCAAGGCTGTGGTTGAATCCTGGGCCAACGCCGAGTGGTTCACCAACAAGAAGAAGGTTCCTGAAAGCACCAAGATGGTGGTTTTCAAGGTTACCGGCGAAACCAACACCGACGACCTGTCACCGGCTCCCGATGCCTGGTCCCGTCCGGATATCCCGCTGCACGCCCGCGCTGCCTATAAAATGGAACGTGACGGCCTGACGCCGGAAGAGCCCGGCGTTACTGGCCCGATGAGCCAGATCGACGAAATCAAAGCGAAGGGCCTGCCCGTTGCCTTTGTTGGCGACGTTGTTGGTACCGGCTCCTCACGTAAGTCTGCCACCAACTCCGTACTGTGGTTCTTCGGCGACGACGTTCCAGGCGTACCGAACAAGCGCGCCGGCGGCGTGTGCATCGGTAACAAGGTTGCTCCAATCTTCTTCAACACCATGGAAGACGCTGGCGCCCTGGTATTCGAAGCACCGGTTGACGATCTGAACATGGGCGACGTCATCGACATCCGCCCGTACGAAGGCAAGATCCTGAACGAAGCGGGTGAAACCATCTCCGAGTTCGGCTTCAAGTCCGACGTGATCCTGGACGAAGTTCAGGCCGGCGGCCGTATTCCGCTGATCATCGGCCGTGGCCTGACCGCCAAAGCCCGCGCAGCACTCGGTCTGGGCGCCACTGACATCTTCCGTCTGCCGAGCGATCCGGAAGCTGGTACCAAGGGCTTCACCCTGGGCCAGAAGATGGTTGGCAAGGCCTGTGGTCTGGAAGAAGGCCAAGGCGTTCGTCCTGGCACTTACTGCGAGCCGCACATGACCACCGTGGGCTCACAGGACACCACCGGTCCGATGACTCGTGACGAGCTGAAAGATCTGGCGTGTCTGGGCTTCCAGGCTGACCTGGTTATGCAGTCGTTCTGCCACACCGCGGCCTACCCGAAGCCGGTCGACGTGGAAATGCAGCACACCATGCCGGACTTCATCCAGACTCGTGGCGGTGTTGCCCTGCGTCCGGGTGACGGCATCATCCACTCCTGGTTGAACCGCATGCTGCTGCCGGACACCGTTGGTACCGGTGGTGACTCCCACACCCGTTTCCCGATGGGTATCTCCTTCCCGGCCGGTTCTGGCCTGGTAGCCTTCGCGGCCGCCACCGGCGTTATGCCGCTGGACATGCCGGAATCCGTACTGGTGCGTTTCAAAGGCGAAATGCAGCCGGGCATCACCCTGCGTGACCTGGTTCATGCCATTCCCCTGTACGGCATCAAGCAAGGCATGCTGACCGTTGAGAAGAAAGGCAAGATCAACGAATTCTCTGGTCGCATCCTGGAAATCGAAGGCCTTGAGCACCTGACCGTTGAGCAGGCGTTCGAGCTGTCCGACGCTTCCGCTGAGCGTTCCGCCGCTGGTTGTACCATCAACCTGTCGGAAGACTCTGTTGCCGAGTACCTGCGCTCCAACATCACCATGCTGCGCTGGATGATTGCTGAAGGTTACGGCGATCCGCGTACCCTGGAGCGTCGCGCCAAGCAGATGGAAGAGTGGATTGCCGATCCGAAGCTGATGCGTGCAGACAAAGACGCCGAGTACTCTCACGTCGTCGAAATCGATCTGGCCGACATCAAAGAGCCAATCGTGTGCTGCCCGAACGACCCGGACGATGCCAAGTTCCTGTCCGAAGTCGCTGGCGACAAGGTCGACGAAGTCTTCATCGGTTCCTGCATGACCAACATCGGTCACTTCCGTGCCGCTGGTAAACTGCTTGAGCAGCACAAAGGTGCCCTGACCACCCGTCTGTGGATGTCTCCGCCGACCAAGATGGACCAGGCGCAGCTGATGGAGGAAGGCTACTTCAACACCTACGGCACCGCCGGTGTTCGCACCGAGATGCCAGGTTGCTCCCTGTGCATGGGTAACCAGGCTCGTGTAGCAGCCAAATCCACCGTGCTGTCTACCTCCACCCGTAACTTCCCGAACCGCCTCGGTGATGGTGCCAACGTGTACCTGACCTCAGCGGAACTGGCAGCGGTTGGTGCGGTTCTGGGCAAACTCCCCTCCCCGCAGGAGTACATGGAGTACGCCAAGGACCTGAACAGCATGTCGAAAGAGATCTACAAGTATCTCAACTTCGACCAGATGGAGAACTACACCAAGAAGGCTGCCGAAGCGAACATCGCCTAAGCATTAAGTCTTTACGGTAAGCTCCACGAAAAACGCCAGCCCTCGGGCTGGCGTTTTTTTATGCCTGAAAGAACTTATCGCTCAAGCAGGATCTTGCCGACAGCCTCACCCGATTCAATACGACGATGGGCGTCGCCGATCTGGGTAAACTTGAAGCGCTGGGTATCCAGCAGCGGCTTGACCTTGCCCTGCTCCAACAGATCGCACAGCGCCTTCAATAGCCGCGGCTGGTCATCCATACCAATGCCATGCAGCAGCGAGATGGAGCGGAAGATCACGTGCAGAGTCAGGCTCTTGGCGTGCATCTGGCTCAAGTCATGGGTCGAGCGGGTATTGATCGAGCACAGGCGACCATTCACCGCCGTGGCCTCAATGGACCGGTCCACGTTGCCACCGCCCACGGTATCGAACACCAGGCTGAAGCCCTTACCACCGGTCAGGCGCTGCTTGTAGTCCTCTACCGACTCGTCCTTGTAAAAAATAATGTCATCAGCACCCAAAGCACGGGCTTGCTCGGCTTTCGCTTCGGTAGAGACCGTGGTCGCCACCCGGGCGCCCAGGTACTTGGCAATCTGAATCGCCACATGGCCCACCCCGCCGGTACCGGCGTGAATCAGCACGTGCTCGCCGGACTGTAGGCCGGCCCGGTCTACCAGGGCGCTCCAGGCGGTCAGGAACACCAGCGGCAAGGCCGCACACTCGGCCAGCGGCAGGCTCATCCCAGGTGTGCGCTTACCCAGCAGACGGACATCGGCAATCATGTAATCGGCCAGTGCACCCTGCCAGCCCTTAACACCGCCGGCACAGCCGAACACTTCGTCGCCTTCGACAAACCCCGTCACGCCGGGGCCAACCTTATCGACCACACCAGAGACATCACCGTTCAGGATCGCGGGCATCGCCGGCCCGGTTTTCACCAGCCCTGAACGGATCTTGGTTTCCAGCGGGTTCACACTGGAGGCCACCACCTTGATGCGAACCTGGCCCTCGGCCGGCTCCGGTGTGTCCACCTCGCGCTCGACAAACACCTCGGGGCCGCCGAACTCTTCAATTACCATCGCTTTCATCGTCAAAAACCTCTTTATTCGGTCATCAGTACAAAATCAGTCGAACCAGAATAGCCGCCACCATGGCCAGGGTGATCGCTTTCACCCAACGCGCGCCCTGCTTGCTCATGTTCACATGGGTGGCGATGAAGGCACCGGTGACATTGCCAAGCGCCAGCGTAAGGCCCACAGCCCAGCGCACCTGATCATTGATCGCAAAGACCACGAGCGCCGCAAAGGTGAATGGCAGGACAATGGACACCTTGAGCACGTTCACCTGCCGGAGATCAATCTTGAGCATGTGGTACAGGACCACAATGAACAGCACCCCGACACCCACCTGGATAAACCCGCCATACATGCCAACGAAGAACATCGCCAGATAAATGGCCGGGGTCAATCGGTCTACCGTGAGCGGGCGGGTATCCAGATTCGGTTGCGGCAACAGCATGAACACCGAGGCACCGATCATGGCCGAAACCAGAACCACCTCGAACACGGCATCGGGCACCCAGGTGGCCACCCAGGCTCCCAGTAACGAGCCCAGAACCGCAGGCACGGCGAGGCGCAGGCTGACCATCAGGTTGCCGTGGCCCATGCGGTGGAAACTTCCCACCGCAGTAATACTCTGCAGGGTGATCGCCACCCGGTTGGTACCGTTGGCCACCTGGGGTGGCAAGCCAAGGAACATCAACAGCGGCAGGGTCAGCATGGAGCCCCCTGCCGACAGCACGTTGATGAAGCCGGCAATGCCCCCCAGCGCCAACAGCGCCAGGATTTCCAGCAGTGTCATTGGCGGGCGTCCGTCATGCGGTGGCCGGCATGGACATCCGTCTGCCTTGGCGACTGCTCCAGACAAAGGCAATGATGAAGATCACCAGCCCGGCCACGTCCAACGCAATCTGACCATGGGGCCAGAGCATGAGCACGCCAATCGGGAACATCAGCAACCGCACCAGCGGATTGAGCGGATGCTCCAGATACCCCTCAAGGCCTGCCACAATCGCGTAGATGCCAAACAAGGCAAAGCAGAACACCTGCAGCATCTGATCAAAGTCGCCAGTGATCAGCGGTGAGTAGGCAAACAGCAGCGGTACGATGTACAACCCCTTGGCCAACTTCCACGCGGTGAAACCAGTGCGCATCTGGGGCGTGCCCGCGATGGCAGCCGCAGCGAACGCCGTCAGGCACACCGGTGGCGTCACGTTGGAGTCCTGAGACAGCCAGAAGATCACCATGTGCGCGGCCACCAGCGCCATCGACAGGGTTGCTGGCGACAATGCCTGCTCCAGCAGTTGCGAGCTGAAGGTATCAGGCACCGACGCCAGTAACTGCTGGGCGGTCGCCTGGTCCATCGGCGCGTTCAGCAGATCCATTTTGTCCGGCGCCACCAGCATGAAGATGGACTTGGCCTGTTCCGGCAGATTGCCGCTCATCATCAGGTCCAACAGCTGGCTCTGGGCGATCAGGTTATAAATTGCCGGCGCCGACAGTGTTGCCAGCACAATGTAGGCGGCCGTCACCGGCAGCCCCATGCCCAGAATCAGGGACGCCAGCGCCACCAGAACGATGGTAATCAGCAGGCTGCCGCCGGCCCAGTCGGTAATCATGATCGAGAAGGTATTACCGATGCCGGTGGTCGACACCACCATCACAATCAACCCCACGGTGATCAGCAGAATCGCCGTGGTGGTGATATTGCGGGCACCCATCACCAGAGCGTCCAGGATGTCCCTGGGGCCCATTGGATGTTTCGACAGCCAGGACGCGACGATCACCGACAGAATGGCAATACCGGCTGCGTAGGTGGGCGTGAAGCCATAGACCAGCGCTGCCACCAGAACCACCAGCGGCAACAGGAAATGCCAGCCATCCTTGAGCACGTCTTTCAGGGTGGGCGCTTCCTCATCTTCCAGTTTGACGGCATGGCTGCGCTTGGCCTCGATACGAACAAACATCGCGACCGACAGGAAATACAGCAGGGCCGGCAGTGCCGCCACGGAGATGATGGTGAGGTAGGACACCTGGGTGTACGAGGCCATGATGAACGCCCCTGCCCCCATCACCGGCGGCATCAGCTGACCACCGGTGGAGGCGGCAGCCTCGACACCTGCGGCAAATCGAGCCGGGAAACCCGCCTTGCGCATCAGTGGAATGGTGATTACCCCGGTGGAGACGGTGTTGGCAACACTGGAGCCCGAGACAGACCCCATCAGGCCGGAGGAGAACACTGCGACGAAACCCGGACCGCCGACAAAGCGGCCAGCGGCGCATCGTGCCAGCTCGATGATGAAGTCACCGGCGCCGGATTTCACCAGGAAGGCCCCGAACAGGATAAACATGAACACATAGGTCCAGGAGATCCGGGCAATGGAGCCGAGCATGCCCTGGCCACCAATATAAGAACGGAACAGGACGGTTTCCCAGGTCAGGCCCGGGAAGTTGAAGATACCGTCCACGTACTGCCCCCACCAGGCGACGTAGGTCAACGCGAGAATGCACAGCACCGGAATAAACCAGCCCACGGTGCGGCGCGCAAATTCGAGAATCAGCACCACAGCGACGATGGAGAATATCCAGTCACCGGTGCTGAAGTTAACACCCCGATCATAGAGTGCGTTTTCAAATAACATCAGGTAGAAAGCGCAGGCCAGCGCAGCCAGCCCGAGCAACACATCAACGCCTAGCACGGCTCGTTGGCCGGCCACAGAGCGCACCTTCAGCATGGGAGTGGTCAGGGCACAAATCAGCCCGAACAGGCCGAAGTGCAAAGCCGACGTCCACAGCTCGGAGAGCGTAGACACGGTGTTGAAGTACAGATGAATCAGCGACGTGACGATGGCCAAACCAAAAATCACCGGTCCGAGGAGCCGGTGATCAAGGCGTTCGCTGGCGTCGCTGGCGCTTTCGTCGCGAACCTCGATATGAGGTTCGCTGGTTGGTTGCTCTGCCACGTTTACTCCGCGATCAGTCGCTCAGGAATATCCAGCCCCTGCTCGCGGTAGAAACGCGCAGCGCCCGGGTGCAGTGGCATGGGCAGGCCGGCAATAGCCTTCTCCAGTGCCATGGCCTTGGTCGCCGGGTGGATGTTGTTCAGGAACGGCAGGTTGGCGTAGATCGTCTTGGTGATCTGGTAGACGTCTTCTTCAGAGACATCGGCACGGGCCGCCATGATATTTGGCTGAGCAATCGTGTTGATGTCCTTGTCCTGATTCGGATACGTGCCGGCCGGAATGGTGTACGGGGTCCACAGCTCAAAGTCGCTGTTTACCTGAGCCAGCTGCTCCGCAGTAAAGTCCAGGGTAGTAATGTCGTCACCCAGATTGGCGTAGGCACGGGTCACCGCCGAAGCAGGTACGCCAGCGGGAATGTTCATGCCGTCGATATTGCCGTTCTGCATGGCATCAGCACTGGGACCGTAGCCCAGGTAAGCGATGTCCACCTGTTCCAGATCAATGCCAACCTTACCCAGGATGAAACGACCTGAGCCCTCGGTACCGGAGTTACGGGCACCAATAGAGAAGCTCTCATCGTACAGGTTGGTCATATCAGAAATGGTGCCGGTGTCGACCACGCTGTTGCGCACCACGAAATGCTCAACGTTCTGCCACAACATGGAGACGGAGCGCAGGTTCTTGTAAGCCTGGGGGACCGGGCCGGTGCCATTCCAGGCGTAGGCGCCGTAAAGGCCCTGAAGAATGCCGAACTGGATCTGCCCTTCGTCCATCAGCTTGAGGTTCTCACCGGAGCCGGCAGAACTGATAGCGGACACCGAGATGTTGGTTTGCGGTTCGAGCTTCACCTTGATCAGCGTGGAGATGGCCACGCCGACTGGGTAATAGGTCCCACCGGTGGTGGCGGTACCCATCACGTAATTGCCTTCGGCCTGCACGCTGGCTGACAGCGAGACGGCGGCTGCGGCAACCACACCCAGAGCGGATTTACACAGACGATTCCTGTTCATATGTCTTTATCCTCAGATGCTTATAGTTATTGCGGGACGCTTCCTAACAACTTATCACCGTAGCGCTTTGATGAAACGACTGCCAGCAACACAGCCCTGCCTTCGACCTATGTATTAGAACGTTCCGGGGCACGGCGCGGCCGCAGGCAAAAAAAAGCCCCCGTCATTGCTGACGAGGGCTTTCGCGCTTACCTATCCGGCACCACTTATCAGCGGGGCCGGACCCGTCGGTTACGGCAGGTTGTGGTAACGCTCTTTGATGGCCTTATCGAAGCCGGCCAGGATTTCCGCGTGCGGCTTATCACCGAACTTGGAAACCACAACAATGGCAATGGTCGCCAGGATGAAGCCCGGGATAATCTCGTACAGGTCCAGCAGGCCGCCAGACATGTTGCCCCAGATCACCACAGTGGCACCACCAACAACGATACCGGCAATAGCACCGTTGCGAGTCATGTTACGCCAGAACAGCGACAGGATCAGAGCCGGGCCAAAGGCCGCACCGAAACCAGCCCAGGCGTACGAGACCAGCTCCAGTACCTTACTGTCCGGGTTCAAGCCGAGAATACAGGCCACGATGGCGATACCAACAACGGCAAAGCGACCAACCCAAACCAGCTCTTCCTGGGAGGCTTCCTTGCGGAACAGCGCCTTGTAGAAGTCTTCTGCCAATGCTGATGAGGACACCAGAAGCTGGGAATCGGCGGTACTCATGATAGCTGCCAGGATGGCTGCAAGCAGAACACCAGCGATAACCGGGTGGAACAACGCATCAACCAGGAGCATGAAGGCACGCTCGCCGTCGTCCAGCGGAGTCTCGAAGTAGCCAATGGCTGCGAAACCACACAGCAGTGCACCCAACAGGCCCAGACCACTCCAGATCACCGCGATACGGCGGGCGGCCGGAACGTCATCTTCACTGCGAATCGCCTTAAAACGAGCCAGAATGTGCGGCTGGCCGAAATAACCCAGGCCCCAGCCCAGCAGAGACAGGATGGAAAGCACACCCAGCGCCGTGCCATCGGTGCTGGTAAAGGCATCCATGAACTCGGGATTCTTAGCTTCCATAGCCGCAGAAGTCGCTGCCCAGCCACCGTCTGCGTTGATCGCCATGATCGGCACCAACAGCAGCGCAGCAAACATCAGCAGGCCCTGGATAACGTCGGTCCAGGTGACCGCCAGGAAACCGCCGAAGAAGGTGTAAGAAACCACGGCAATGGTGCCAACAATGACCGCTACGGTGTAATCCAGCCCGAAGACCGTCTCAAACAGTTTGCCACCTGCAACCAGGCCGGAGCTGGTGTAGAACAGGAAGAACAACAGGATGAAGAAGGCGCAAATGACCCTAAGAACACGGCTGGTGTCGTTGAAGCGGTTCTCAAAGAACGACGGCAGCGTCAGCGAGTCGCCGGCAGACAGCGAGTAGGTACGCAGGCGACTGGCAACAAACAACCAGTTCAGCCAGGTGCCCGCCAACAGGCCAACAGCAATCCAGATGGCTTCATAGCCCGCTGCATAGGCGTAACCGGGCAGACCCAGCAACAGCCAACCACTCATGTCGGACGCACCGGCACTGATCGCAGAAGGCAGGGGGCCAAGACTACGGCCGCCCAGGATGTAATCGGAAAGATTTGAGGTGCGCTTCCAGGCTACATAGCCAATGCCAAGCATTAGCAGAATGTAGGCCAGGAAGGTAATACTAATCCCAACACTGTTTCCTATCATTTCGGTTTTCTCCCCGTGCGCTATCTGGGTTAGTTATTATTGGCTTTGGAACGGCTCTCCTTCCGCACCCTGCAGACAGGATGGGAAGGACAGCCCGACGAATTCAAAACCGTGACGGAGCAAGGCTACGCTCCAAAGCAAGTTTCAGACCTGCGTACGTTAGTATTGCTACGGATCTCAAACTTGCAAAATCCTACGTTTTTTTTGATAAATCGTCCAAAAAGCCAAGTTTTTTCAGAATTAGGCTATTTTTTCACCAAAACGTAACTGAGTGGGCGCCGCGTCCCGATAAATCTCACCAACAAAAAGGGGCTCCCGCAGGAGCCCTTTCATTGGTTGCTCAGAGAACAACAAACGCACCGTGTTACCGGGAAATCGCCTGATATTCGCCAGCATCAGCTGTAGCGAGGCTGACGACCACGATTGCAACCCAGGCAGCAATGAACCCTGGAATGATCTCATAAACTCCTGGGCCACCCATGAACTCACCGTTCCATCCCAGCGAAATCCAGATCATTACCGTAGCGGCACCGGCTACCATGCCTGCGAGTGCACCAGCACCGTTGGTACGCGACCACATCAGCGACAGAATAATCAGCGGACCAAAAGCCGCACCGAAGCCTGCCCATGCGTTACTGACAAGCGCCAACACCTGAGAATTGGGATCAGATGCAATGAAGGCAGCGACCAGGCCTACCAACACGACGCAAATCCGGCCAACGTTCACACACTCTCGGTCGCTCGCCTCCTTGCGCATGAAAAGACGATAGAAATCTTCTGTTAGCGAGGACGATGACACCAGAAGCTGGCTGGAAATGGTGCTCATTACCGCGGCCAAAAGTGCCGCATAGAGGAAACCGGTGATCAACGGATGGAACAACAGGTCAGACAAGATGATGAAGATCGTTTCTGGATCCTCGATGTCCATACCGTTGCGAACCGCGTAAGCACGGCCAAAGATACCGAGAGAAACGGCACCAATAAGCGAAATCGCCATCCAGCCCATACCGATGTTACGAGCCGTTGGAACGTCTTCCAGTGTGCGGATTGCCATGAAACGTACGATGATGTGGGGCTGACCAAAATAACCCAGCCCCCATGTGACGGCTGACAACCAGCCGATGATGGTCAGCCCTTCTGTCCAGGACAGCAGATTAGGATCAACCTCATTGAGGGTCTGCGAAGCTTGGGCGAATCCGCCGCCACCCTCGCCAAACAGCACTACACTCGGCATGATCACCAGCGCGAGCATCATGATGCAGCCTTGCACAAAGTCAGTCATGCTCACCGCGAGGAAGCCGCCTACAACCGTGTACACCAATACAACACCCAATGTGATCACGATCCCGACGGCGTAATCACTCAGGCCTCCGAAGTTGAAAATGCCAGCAAATGCACTTTCAAACAGCTTGCCGCCCGCAACAAGTCCGGATGCCGTATAAACCGCGAAGAAAATAACAATAACAATTGCCGATACCGTGCGTAAGGAGAGCGCTTGGGTCGGGAATCGATTCGCCAGGAAGGAAGGAATGGTGATCGCGTTACCATAGTGAACCGTCTGCTCACGAAGGCGCGGTGCAACCAGAGTCCAGTTGAAGAAGGCACCGACCAGCAGACCGATACCGATCCACGCCGATCCCAGACCCGACACATACAGTGCTCCGGGGAGCCCGAGCAGCAACCAGCCACTCATGTCCGAAGCGCCGGCAGACAGAGCCGCTACTTTGGGACTGAGCGATCGCCCACCCAACATGTAATCTTCCGAGGAAGACGTGGATGTGCGCATCGCATAAACGCCAATGGCGATCATGACCGCAAAGTACGCAAATAAACTGATCCATACACCAATAGCCATAACGCTCCTCCGGTTAAATGAGTCGGATTCAATCCGCTCGATAAGCATCGGTCGCTCTGATGGCGAGCCACTATGCCGTTCTTCTTATTTACTTAAGTACCGTCTTGACCCATTCACGCAACATTTTCACCTGCCTGCAATTTGGCCGGTGTAATGCCTTTATGCTTACGCAACGAATTTGTCAGGGCGCTTTGCGACGAAAACCCAGCCCGGTAACTGATTTCCGAAACCGAAAGCGATGTTGAGGCAAGCAGATTAACTGCCTGATCGAGACGAATCTGGAGAAGAAACTGATGGGGCGTGATACCAGCCACGTCCCGAAAGACTTCATGGAACCGGCTCACACCCAGACATGCTTCATCCGCCAGTTCTTTAACTGAAATCTTCCGGTGGAGATTCGCGATGATGTAACGCTGAATGGCGCCGAGACTGAGGCTGTGACGACTGGATGGGTAAACCTTCCGATCCACGATCCGATCCGCCATACAATACAGAATACTGGCGGCCAGATGTCCGTGCAGTGTTGCATTCCCTGGGGACCGGTCGAATTCACTGGCCGCAAACTGAACCATCCCTTGCATTCGACTGTCCATGTGAACCGTACGTGGCTTTTCAAATACCCGAACCATCTGCTCGTAATCTGCATGGGCTGGGGACGAAGTCATCGGGGTTGCAGGATTAAGGTTTATAACCAGAACATGATTCTGATGACCACCACAATAGTCGTGCAATGCGCCCGTGGGCACCAGACAGGCCTTCCACGTGTCTAACTGGGATCCCGTTCCATCGACACTCACGACAGCCTCGCCTCTCACCCCCACCACAATCTGGTGATGCTCATGGCAATGCTGATGAGAGGTGGTCGGCAACTCCAGTAGTCGAGCATCCAGCATAGACGCCAGCGCACCTTAATAATTGATAATATTAGTCAATTAAAGCAGATCTGAGTGAAACTTGCACACAAGGTCACGAATGGAGGCAGTTACCTGCTCAAGGGAAGCGGAGGCGTCGACCACGCTGTAGCGCTCGGGGGCGGCCTGGGCGCGATCCAGGTAGGTATCACGGATGCGCTGGAAGAACGACACCGCCTCCTGCTCAAACCGATCCAGATCACCACGACTGCGCGCCCGCTTCATGCCGGTTTCAACCGGCGCATCCAGGAGGATGACATGATCAGGCCGTACGTCGCCCTGCACCAGGTTCTCCAGCAATGCAATGCGCTCAGAAGAGACACCACGCCCGCCGCCCTGATAGGCGAAGGTGGCATCGGTAAAGCGGTCACACAGCACCCACTGCCCCTGCTCCAGAGCTGGCAGGATGCGGGTATTGAGGTGCTGGGCCCGGGCCGCGAACATCAACAGCAATTCGGTGGTCTCGTTCACCGACTCGTCCCGGGGCGTCAGTAACAGCTCGCGAATGGATTCTGCCATCGGCGTACCGCCGGGCTCCCGGGTGACCACAACGTCGACACCCAGCCCTTTCAGTGCGCTTGCCGCATTGGCCAGCTGGGTGGATTTGCCCACGCCCTCGGTGCCTTCGAAGGTAATGAACTGACCACGCTGGGCCATCATGAATCTCCGTTGTTGCTGTTCGAATCGTTCTGGGTCGCCGGCGATGACCGGTAGTCCTTACGACGATTGAGTTGGAACTCACGAACGGCCTTCTGGTGCTCCGCGAGTGTTCGGGAAAACTTGTGAGTGCCGTCGCCTCGGGCGACGAAATAAAGTGCATCACCGTCGTCTGGGTGCAGCGCGGCATGAATCGCCTCTCGGCCGGGCAGCGCGATCGGGGTCGGCGGTAGGCCATCAATGCGATAGGTGTTGTACGGAGTATGGGTCCGCAGGTCGCTCTTGCCGATCCTGCCTTTGTAGCTGTCACCCATGCCGTAGATAACGGTTGGATCGGTTTGCAGCCGCATACCTTTTTGCAGACGCCGTACAAACACACCGGCAACCTGATCTCGCTCATGTGTCGCGCCGGTTTCGCGCTCAACAATGGAGGCCATGATCAGTGCTTCGTAAGGCGAACTGTAGGGCAAGTCCGGCTCACGCTCGGCCCACTCTTCCGCCAGGGCGTCTTCCATGGTGTCGAACGCCCGCTGGAGCAAATCCAGGTCTGATTCGGTGCTGGCAAACAGGTAGGTATCCGGGAAGAAACGCCCTTCCGGATGTTCGCCTTCAGCGCCGACGGCCTTCATGATTTCGGCATCTGTCCAGTCGTTCGTCACCTGCTCCAGACGCTCAGAGCGCGCCAGCGCCGCGCGCATGTCGCTGAAGGTCCAGCCTTCGATGAACTGCACTGACCAATGCTTGGTATCACCGGCGACCATAACGGCAAGCATGTCCAGCGGTGCCATGCCGCTGGTGAACTCGTACTCACCGGCTTTGATTCTTGCCTGCTCCGGATACAGCCGTCCATGCACCCGCAGCCACAGGCTCTGCTCAACCAGCCCTTCCTGCTCCAGCATGCGCGCCACTTGGCCAAAAGCCGTGCCATTGGGCAGGCTGAACAACATCGGCTCATCGAGAGCCACGGGCTGCTTTAGGGTTTGCAGGCCCTGCCAGGCCCAAAGCCCGGTACCTGCCGCTATCAAAACCATCACGCAAACCAAGGCTGTCAGTAACTTCTTGAGCAAGGGAATTATTCCAGTAGATCGAGAGGATGGACGATTGTCGCAAGTCCGCTATCGACAGGCAAATCCTGATCCGCAAAACACCGCACCGGCACAAGGCCGAACACGCTGTTGAGCAGGAAAAGTCCCTGGCAGTCGGGACCGGTCGCATCGGCAATGGTCAGCGGCCGCTCCAACACAGATTCGCCGCGCTCACGCAGACGCTCCAGCAACCACTCCCGCATGAC
Organism: Marinobacter sp. LA51; assembly: GCF_030297175.1. Classification (NCBI taxonomy): domain Bacteria; kingdom Pseudomonadati; phylum Pseudomonadota; class Gammaproteobacteria; order Pseudomonadales; family Marinobacteraceae; genus Marinobacter; species Marinobacter apostichopi. The sequence continues at coordinate 2,354,945 of NZ_AP028070.1, forward strand.
ACCGGCCACGGCCAGAGCTGAAACCGGCGGTGTTACCCAGCCTTCGCGGGTCTTGAGCAGCAGATTGGTGCGGGTGCCCTCAATCAGGTAACCGTCGCGATTCGACATGATCACTTCAAAGAGCCCGTCGTGCAGCTGACGGGCGGCCATCACCTGCTCGAGTCGATTGAGGGATTTGATGCCAGCGAACATCGGATTAACCGACAGCGATACTGATGAAAAATCCGCAACCACACCCTCAGCGTCAGGTGCAGGCGGCAGCGGACCGGCAGATACCAGGAGGTTCGGGCGCATCTTGTCATCCGGGCGATAACCACGCCCACCAGCGCCCCGAGTCAGAGTCAGCTTCAGCACCCAGCCATTCTCGAAGCTGTCGGCCCAGCGCTGTGCAGCTTGAACGCACACACCTCTGAGCTCCTCACGAGACACTTCGATACCCAGGCGGGCGGCGTCACGGACCAGGCGCATGAGATGTCGGGACAGAAGAACGCCCTGCTGCCCCTGCATCCGGACGGTCTCAAACAAACCATCGCCGTAGGCAAGGCCCCGGTCATTGGCCGGTAGTCCGCCTTCGTCGGCCCAGAACAGATTGAGCATGAGTTGGCTCAGTCCTCGTAACGGCGGAAAATCAGCGTGCCGTTGGTGCCGCCAAAGCCGAAGGAATTGGAGAGCGCAATGCGAACATCCGAATTACGGCTCTTGTTGGCCACGAAATCCAGATCACAACCCTCATCGGGGTTATCCAGATTGATGGTCGGCGGCAACAGGCCGTCGCGGATTGCCAGAACAGAGAAGATGCCTTCTACGGCCCCGGCCGCGCCCAGCAAATGGCCAGTCATTGATTTAGTGCTGCTCATGGCCAGTTTGTTGGCATGGTCCCCAAAGACCGATTTCACCGCCGCCACTTCAGCAACGTCGCCAACTTGGGTTGAGGTGCCATGGGCGTTGATGTAATCAACCTCGTCCGGGCTCAGGCCAGCATCGCGCAGAGCATTTTTCATGGAACGGGCAGCGCCTTCCCCGCTCGCGGGCGGAGCGGTAATGTGGTGGGCATCATCGCTCATGCCAAAGCCGACCACTTCACCGTAAATGGTGGCACCACGTTTCTTGGCGTGTTCGAGATCTTCCAGGACCACCACACCAGCACCGTCACTCAGAACAAAGCCGTCTCGCTCGCGATCCCAGGGCCGGCTTGCCTTCTCGGGTTCATCGTTGCGCGTGGACAATGCCCGGGCAGCAGAAAACGCGGCGATCCCGGTGCGGGTGGTTGCCATCTCGGAGCCACCGGCGAGCATCACGTCGGCATCGCCGTAAGCGATGGTTCTGGCGGCGTAGCCAATATTGTGAGTGCCCGTGGTGCAGGCAGTTACGATGGCAATGTTGGGACCGCGATAGCCAAAGCGAATCCCGGCATTTCCGGAAATCATGTTGATAACCGAGGCGGGAACGAAGAACGGTGACACCTTGCGGGGCCCGGACTTGTCCATGGTCAGCACATTCTTTTCAATGTACTCTAGACCACCAATGCCAGAGCCAATGGCGATACCGACCCGGTCCTTGTCCAGCGCGTCGTAATCATCCAGACCGCTGTCGTCCACGGCCTGTTGGGCGGCAATCAAACCGTAATGGATGAAGGCGTCGAGCTTTCGGGCTTCCTTGGTGGACAGCCAGGGCTCAAGGTCAAGATCCTTGATGGCGCCGCCAATCCGGGTGTTGTACTCGGAGGCGTCAAAGCGCTCGATATTACCGATGCCGCTACGGCCTTCCCGTACGCCCTCCCAGGAACTTTTTACGTCGTTGCCCAATGGAGACAACATACCCATACCTGTGATGACAACCCGTCGTTTACTCATAAAGCCTTTCACCTGATCCTTTTACAAGTGCGTCCGATCACCGATTGAACCTGAATTCCAACCAATAAAAAAGCCGCCCTTAGTTTAGAAACAAGGACGGCTTCTTGCCTGGCTTTTACTACTGCAGAGTATCAGGTGTGCGCGACAATGTAGTCAATCGCGTCCTGAACACTGGCCAGCTTCTCGGCTTCTTCGTCGGGAATCTCAGTTTCAAATTCCTCTTCCAGTGCCATTACCAGCTCAACGGTGTCCAGTGAGTCAGCGCCAAGATCCTCTACAAAAGAAGATGTGTTCTGAACTTCGGACTCTTTAACGCCCAACTGTTCACAAACAATCTTCTTAACGCGCTCTTCAACTGTACTCATAATGTCCTCACTTTGTGTGTCAACCAAGCAACTTTGTGCTGCAAGTTTAATTTAAACCCCACCTGCAAACAAGCAGGGATTCGGTCAAACATGTTGTGTGACAAGGGCTTGCGTACAAGCAGCCGCCCCAGTCTATCCCATGTACATTCCGCCGTTCACGTGGATGGTCTCGCCACTCACGTATCCGGCTGCATCTGATGCCAGGAAGGCAACCACGGCTGCCACTTCTTCCGGCTCACCCAGACGACCCGCGGGTATGATTTCCAGCATAGTCTCACGCTGCTTGTCGTCCAGTTTTTTCGTCATATCGGTGTCGATAAACCCGGGAGCCACACAGTTGGCGGTAATACCCCGATTCGACATTTCTTTAGCCAGGCTACGGGTAAAGCCCTCTACGCCTGCCTTGGCAGCGCAATAGTTACCTTGCCCGGGATTGCCCATGCCTGCTACCACGGAGCTGATATTGATAATCCGCCCCCACTTGGCTTTGGCCATGCCACGCAGCACCGCCTTGCTGGTGCGGTACACGCTGGACAAGTTGGTTTCCAGAACCGCCGCCCAATCGTCTTCCTTCAGGCGCATCAGCAGGTTATCGCGGGTGATGCCAGCGTTGTTGACCAGAATCTGAGGCGCGCCAGAATTGCTGGCAATTTCCTTCAACCCGGCATCAACGCTTTCGGCCTCGGCAACGTTCATCACGATACCGTAGCCTTTCAGGCCCGCGGCCTTGAGATCGTTGGAAATGGTTTCGGCACCTTCTGCACTGGTAGCCGTGCCGATCACTTCAGCACCCTGCTCTGCCAGCGCCCGGGCAATGGCCTTGCCAATGCCACGAGTTGCACCGGTGACCAGTGCGGTTTTGCCTTCCAAAGACATGTATAACTCCCTTTTTTAGGACTGACTGAATGCGTCCAGCGCCTTCGCCAGTGAATCCGGCTCTTCGATATTGTGAACAGCCAGACTACGATCAATTCGTTTGATCAATCCGGCCAGCACCTTACCAGTGCCACACTCAACTGCAACCGACACTCCGCTATCAACCAGGGTGCGCACCGAATCGGTCCACAGCACCGGGGAATATAGCTGCTTCAGCAAATTGGCCTTGAGTGTATCGGAATCTGTCTCGGCGACGGCGTTAACATTTTGTATAACGGGTATGACAGCGTCGTTAAAGCGCACGTCTTCCAGTTCACCCGCCAGCTCGTCGGCAGCACCTTTCATCAGCGCACAATGCGACGGCACGCTAACCGGCAACGGCATGGCCTTGCGCGCGCCCTTTTCCTTACAGGCTTCTATGGCGCGCTCAACGGCAGCGGCCGACCCGGCAATAACAACCTGCCCGGGGGCATTGAAGTTAACCGCCGAGACCACGTCGCCATTGGCGGCACTGGCACAAGCCGCCACCACGTCGTCGTCTTCAAGGCCAAGGATCGCTGCCATTTTGCCTTCACCGGCAGGAACCGCATCCTGCATCAGCTCGCCACGTAAGCGAACCAGCTTGACCGCGTCGACAAAATCGAGACTCTCGGCGGCAACCAGCGCGCTATATTCGCCCAGGCTGTGGCCCGCCACGAAGTTGGGGCGACTACCGCCCGCCACCTGCCAATGGCGCCACAGGGCGACACTGGCTGTGAGAAGCGCCGGCTGGGTAACTGTAGTCTGGTTGAGTTCTTCCGCAGGACCTTTCTGGCACAGCTGCCACAGGTCGTAGCCAAGAGCATTGGATGCCTCGGCAAAGGTTTTGTTGACGATAGGCCACGCCTCGGCTGCCGCTGACAGCATACCGACTGACTGGGACCCCTGACCGGGAAAAATAAAGGCTGATTTCATAGTGAGGATCTTAACGTCATTGAGGTGTTACGGGAGATTAGCCAATAGTACAAGTTAGGCCAATTATCCGCGAATACCCATCAAAAGCGGGACAGACTTTAGTCTCAGAGGCCCAGAAACTTTGCGCCGCAAAGGCTTAGAGCATGAGGTCGTCGAGACGCTCATTGATTCGGCGAGGGACTTCCAGCTCCACCTCACGCACCGCCTGGCGAATAGCCGCCAGCATCGCACGTTCGTTGGCGTTGCCATGACTTTTGATGACAACTCCCTGAAGCCCCAGCAGGCTTGCGCCATTGTGACGTGACGGATCCATCAGGCGCAGCAGGCGGCCGATAATGGGACGCGCCATCAGGCCGACGAAACGGCCGTAGAGCGTCTTGGTGAAGGCCTGCTCCATGAGCTCAATCAACAGACCAGCGACACCTTCCCCGGTTTTCAGCGCGATATTGCCAACAAAGCCATCGCAAACAACGACATCTGCGACATCGCGGAACAGATCGCTGCCCTCGACGTAACCGATGTAGTTCAGGGTATCGCACTGAGCAAGCATGTGAGAGGCAAGGCGCACCTGCTCATTGCCCTTGATTTCCTCTTCACCGACATTCAGCAACGCTACGCGCGGTTCGGACTGACCCGACATGGCAGACGCCATCAGGGACCCCATCAGCGCATACTGATAGAGGTTTTCAGCCGTGGAATCGACGTTGGCGCCGAGATCGAGAACGTGGCAACGGCCACGAAGAGAGGGGATCAACTTGGAGATTGCCGGCCGTTCAATGCCGGGGTACATTCGAATCAGGGAGCGACCGAACGCCATCAGCGCACCGGTGTTACCAGCACTGACACAACCTTGAGCTTCGCCGTCCCGGACAAGACCGAGGGCGATAGCCATAGAGGAACTTTTCTTGTGGCGAAGGGCATGAGAGGGGCGCTCATTCATGCGCACCACGTCCGCGGCCTCAACAATGCGAATTCTCGCATGCTCTTCACGCAACAAAGCCTCGAGTTCGCTCCGTATTCCTACCAGAACGATACTCAAGGCTTCGTTTTCGCGCACCGCATCAAGCGCCGCGGATACCACTACTGTGGCTCCGCGATCACCGCTCATAGCATCAATGGCGATGGTTACGGGATTCACCGTTGATCCATCTGTCATCGGGCGGTGCCTGATCGCAACTGACTTACTCGTCGCTTGCTTCGATTACCTGCTTGCCGCGGTAAAAGCCGTCCGGAGAGACGTGGTGACGACGATGAACTTCACCGGTTGTTGGATCGGTGGACAGAGCGGCAGCGCTCAGGGCGTCGTGTGAACGACGCATGCCGCGCTTGGAACGAGTCTTGCGGTTTTTCTGTACAGCCATGATTATGCTCCTGACCTGTTTACGTAAATAAAACGTGTGTTCAGTGTAAAGCGCAGACCCCGAATCAGAGCCAGCACCTGCTTAGTGTTTCGTTTTCTTGAGATCCGCCAACACGCTGAAGGGATTCTCTTTTTTCGGCTCGTCCGGCTGCGCCGGAGATCCGTCTGGCTCGTAGGCTTCCAGGTCTTCGCGGGCTGGACACTCACTGCGCTCATGGAGCGGGAATGCCGGCAGCACCAACAATAGCTCGTCCTCAACCATTGACCACAATTCAGCACTGAAGTCATCCGTCAGGAACGGCTCAAGATCTTTCGGCAGCTGTTGCGCTTGCTCATCGCTGGTTACCAGCCCCAGCGTAAACTGGGAGTTCAGCGTTGTACGCATGTCACCCATGCAACGCTGGCACTCAAGGCTGACCAGAGCCTCAAGCTCACCGGAGACAATGCGACGACGCTGCGCATCCATATAGAAGGACAGCTTTACGTTACACACAGACCCTTCATCAACGCCCAGAACCGATTCCCGGAAACGAGTCAACGCACTGAGGGGAATGCCTCCCTCCAGCGTGGTGTTCTGCTCCGCCAACCGATAAGGATCGACAGATTTGGGTAACTCGGCGTGTGACGCATTTGACATAGGCGCGCAATTTTAGGGGCGCAGCCCTCTGGTGTCAAAGACTTCGTTGTCTTTTGCCCGGGGGTTCCGGTGCAGATAGGTGTATCTTACGATAACCCACTTCCGGCAATTGCCCCATTCGCCACAACCCTTAGCCACAAACAGCTTCAAAAGGAACTGCCTGATGTCATCGCGCCTTCTACTTCTTGCTTCATCGTCCCCGTACCGCAGGGAGCTTCTGGAGCGCCTCGGCCTGCCATTCGAGACCGCAAGCCCCGACATCGACGAAAGCCCCAAGCCTGATGAAAGCCCGGAACAACTGGCCATCCGGCTGGCGGAATCCAAGGCTCGCGCCCTGGCCAACGAATACCCGCAACACTGGATCATTGGCTCAGATCAGGTGGCCTGCCTGCCGGATGGCACCCTGCTGGCAAAACCCGGTAGCCATGAGCATGCCGTCAGCCAATTACAGCGCAGCAGCGGCCAGACCGTGCAGTTCCTGACCGGCTTGAGCCTGCTCGACCCAAGCGCAGGCCGCGCACAAACCCATTGCGAGCGGTTCACCGTGCACTTTCGGGATCTGACCGAGGAAGAAATCGACGGCTATTTGCGCAAGGAACAACCCTATGACTGCGCCGGCAGCTTTCGCATGGAAGGCCTGGGCATCACACTGTTTAAAGCTATGGAAGGGCGCGATCCGAACAGCCTGATCGGCCTGCCCCTGATCGCGCTGAATAACATGCTGAGACACTGGGGCCTCAACCCGCTACTGACCCGCTGAGCAGCGGGCCAGTACTGGGCACTAGCGCAGCTCTAGCCGGGACTCCAGCATCTGGCCGGCAAACCCTTCACCAAAGGCAACGCCAAGCTGATCGACAATATCCTGCAGCGGCGACTTGCGCCGGCTGTAATCCACCAGGTCTTCCTGGCCTACGATCTGCCGAGCCACAAAGGAGGAACTGCCGAGCCCATCAATAAGCCCCAACTCCTGGGCCTGCTCGCCACTCCAAATCAGACCACTGAACAGACGCTCATCATCGGCCAGCCGATCACCCCGGCCAGCTTTCACCGCCTCGATAAACTGCTTGTGGGTGTTTTCCAGCACACCCTGCCAGAACACCACCTCTTCTTTCTGTTCCGGCGAGAATGGATCCAGGAACGCCTTGTTATCGCCGGCGGTGTACAACCGGCGCTCAACTCCCAACTTCTCCATCACGCCGGTGAAACCAAAGCCACCAGCAACCACCCCGATGGACCCCACCAGGCTGGCGCGGTTGGCATAGATCTCATCAGCAGCGGAGGCAATGTAGTAAGCGCCGGAGGCACCGACATCGGAAATGACGGCATACACCTTCTTCTCCGGGTACTCCTCCCGCAGGCGCTTGATCTCATCGTACACGTAGCCAGACTGCACCGGACTTCCGCCCGGGCTATTGATGCGCAGCACCACGGCCACCGCATTCTTTTCCTCAAACGCCGAGCGCAGCGCGCCAACTATATTGTCGGCGCTGGCCAGCTCGTCAGCAGCAATCGGACCATTAATCTCAACCAGAGCGGTGTGCTTGCCGGTGGCCGAATCAATGGTATCGCCGAGCGGGAACTTGAGCATAAACAGCAGAAGGAAAAGATAGCCGAAGGTCAGGAACTTAAAGAATATCCCCCAGCGCCGACTGCGACGTTGCTCTGACTGCAGCGACATCACCAGTTTTTCAATCAGTTTCCAGTCTCGCCCGGTTTCGGGCGGCAGGTTTGGCGTCTTGCGCCCAGGCTTGGGCTTGGCACCACCCTCTTGCTCCACCGGCTTGTCACCCCAATCGGGGGTATTATCGGAATCCCAGTCAGTCATGCATACATCCTGTCAGCAACGTTCAAATAGAACTGGCGTTAAAGCCCCAGCACCTTACGAAGATCCGGCACCGTATCGACAATGGCGTGCGGCGAGTACTCGCCGAGCACATCGCGCTTGTGCACGCCCCACTCCACCCCGATGGACGGCATGCCAATCCGCTGTGCCATGTCGAGGTCATAGCGGGTATCACCAATCATTACCGCTTCGGAGGGATCAATGCCGTAAAACCGAACAATCTCCTCCAGCATGGTGGGATCGGGCTTCGACCGGGTTTCATCGGCACAACGGGTGGTATCAAAATGCGGACCCAGGCCACTGGAATCCAGCGCTATGTCCAGGCCACGCCTGCTCTTGCCGGTCGCCACCGAACAGCCGAGACCCGCGCCACGAATATCGGTCACCACATCGGCCATGCCGGCAAAAACATTTTGAGGGGTGGTCACCTTACTAAAGAAGTAGCGACCGTAGCCTTCGCGAATGGTGTTCATCTCCTCCCGACTGATACCCGGGTAGAGTTTCTCGAGCGCCTCGATCATACCGAGGCCGATGATGTCCCGATACGCTTCCCGCTCCAGTTGCGGAAAACCCAACTCTGTCGCAGCCTGATGCAGACTTTCGGCGATGTGCTCGACGGAATCCACCAGAGTCCCGTCCCAATCAAATATGACTACCTTGACCTTCATCTATTGGTTCCTGTTGCGCGCTTCCAGAATTTTGAGCACATCCGCAAATGCATCGTCGTAGGGTGCCTCCAAACGCATCGGCTCACCGGTAACCGGCAAACTGAATTCGAGAGCCCGGGCATGAAGCATAAGTCGCTGACCACCAACAGCACGGAAGGCCTTGAGGCTTACATCATCCATATACTTGTCGTCACCGGCAATCGGATGACCCTCGCAGGTGCAGTGCACGCGAATCTGATGGGTTCGACCGGTAACCGGAGACGCCTCCACCAGACTATAACCCTCGTAACGCTGCAGGCAGCGATACAGCGTCAGCGACTCCTTGCCGGCCTCATCAACCTTCACCCGGCGCTCGCCATTGGGCATCTCGTAGCGCAGCAATGGAGCCTCAACCCGCCTTACCGAGCTCGACCACTCGCCACTCACCAGGGCGTGATAATGCTTGCGGATGCGCTTATGGCGCAATTCATCCTGCAGAAAACGCAGAGCCGAACGCTTCTTCGCGACCATCACCAGGCCAGAGGTGTCCCGGTCGAGCCGATGCACAAGCTCCAGGAAACGGGATTCGGGGCGCGCCGACCGCAGCACTTCAATCAACCCGAAACTGAGACCGCTGCCTCCGTGAACGGCAATACCAGAGGGTTTGTTAACCACCAGCATCTGTTCGTTCTCGAACACCACCGCAGCTTCCATGACACCCTGAACCCGGGTACCCGGCTCCACCTGGGCCGGCTTTTCCTTGCGGGTCACCGGCGGGATACGAACCTGGTCGCCGGTTTTCAATCGGGTATCGGGCTTGACCCGGCCCTTATTAACGCGCACCTCGCCTTTTCGAACCACCCTATAGATGATGCTCTTGGGCACACCACGAAGCTGGGCCAGCAGAAAATTATCGACCCGCTGCCCCTCGTTGTCCTCGTCGACAACGACCATCTGAACACCCTGACGCACCTCTTTATGCTCAACTTTACGCTCAGCGCTTGGGCGATGATCCGTTCCGATGCGCTCGGCGCCCGGTGGCTTGCGTGCGGCACCCCGTGCCCGAGGGGCGGCTTTTGCCGGACGCTTTGCGGCGGGTTTTCTGCGCGCGGGCTTGCGGGACATAGAATTCCTTAGGGACAGGTGCTTACAGCATTGTATGGCCACCCGAATACTGTTATATTCCGGCGTGCTCTGTTGTTTGTCTACGGCCTGACAGACTCTAGTCAGAAGCCGGAGCGGCAGAAGTATACCGACACTATTCGAGAGTTTGAACGCCGCATGCCCAATCACTATCGGGCAACGGCGGAGAAAATGCTCCCGGAGCCCCAGGACAGACCGATGACGGCTGAACCCTGCTTCCGGGAGAGTAATAAAACCGTGCGGAAAACCGACGGGCGACATCGCGAAGAATCATTGCCACCCAGGGCCGGGCCGTCCAGCTTACGAATACGACGTGAGACCCAGGCACCTGAGTGAACCTGAAAACGGATTATATGCGTCAACAGACATCAACTTTACACGACCTCTCGCTGCCTACAGGTGGCCAGACTGTCGGTGGTCTCAGACCAATAGGATCGCACCCCATAAGGGTCTGATTCGTCTGGCCGCCGGTTTGCTCTTGATGTAGAAGAGTCCCGCGGCACGCACATCCTGCTTCGCTGATGCGATCCCTCACGGTTTTCTGTCAAAATTAAACGACAGGAACTTCTTCTTTCCATGAAAAGAATGCTCATCAATGCAACTCATCCCGAAGAGTTGCGCGTCGCACTGGTCGACGGCCAGCGTCTGTTCGACCTCGATATCGAATCCAGTTCCCGCGAGCAGAAAAAAGCCAACATCTACAAAGGCCGAATTACCCGCGTTGAGCCCAGTCTTGAGGCCGCCTTTGTCGACTTCGGCGCTGAGCGCCACGGCTTTTTGCCCCTGAAGGAAATTTCCAAAGAATACTTCAAGAAATCGCCGGGCCAGATCGAAGGCAAGGTCAACATCAAGGACGTGGTCGCCGAAGGCCAGGAAGTTATCGTCCAGGTTGATAAGGAAGAGCGCGGCAACAAAGGCGCCGCCCTGACCACCTTCATCTCCCTTGCCGGTCGCTACCTGGTACTGATGCCCAACAACGCCCGCGCTGGTGGTATTTCCCGTCGCATCGAAGGCGAAGAGCGGGCTCAGCTCAAGGAAGCCATGAACGACGTTCAGGTGCCCAAATCCATGGGCATCATCGTGCGTACCGCCGGTATTGGCCGTAATTCCGAAGAACTCCAGTGGGACCTCGACTACCTGGTACAGTTCTGGGAAGCCATTACCCAGGCCGCTGGCGAACGTAAAGCCCCCTTCCTGATCCACCAGGAAAGCAACGTGATCATCCGCGCCGTGCGCGACTACCTCCGCCAGGACATTGGCGAAGTGCTGATCGACTCCAACACTGTTTACGAGGACGTTCTGAACTTCGTCCGCGCTGTGATGCCCACGTTCGAGAACAAGATCAAGCTGTACAAGGATGAAATCCCACTGTTCAGCCGCTACCAGATCGAAGGCCAGATCGAGACTGCTTTCCAGCGTGAAGTGAAGCTGCCATCCGGCGGCTCCATCGTCATCGACCCGACCGAAGCCCTGGTGTCCATCGACATCAACTCCTCCCGTGCCACCAAGGGGCACGACATTGAGGAAACCGCACTGCAGACCAACCTGGAAGCGGCCGAAGAAATCGCCCGCCAGTTGCGCCTGCGTGACATGGGCGGCCTGATTGTCATCGACTTCATCGACATGACGCCAGCCAAGCACCAGCGTGAAGTTGAACAGAAGATTCGAGAAGCACTGGAAATTGACCGCGCCCGAGTTCAGGTCGGCAAGATTTCCCGCTTTGGCCTGCTGGAGATGTCCCGTCAGCGCCTGCGCCCCTCACTGGGAGAGACCCGCAGCGAAGTCTGCCCGCGCTGTGAAGGCCAAGGCACTATTCGTGGCATCGAGTCGCTGGCACTGAGCATCATGCGCCTGATTTACGAAGAGTCCTCCAAGGAGAAGACCGGCGAAGTTCGTGCCGTGGTTCCCGTTTCCGTGGCGACCTTCCTGCTGAACGAAAAGCGCAAGCAGCTGGCCGATATCGAAGCTGACCAGGAAGTGAGCGTGGTTGTGGTACCCGTTCCGCACATGGAAACACCGCATTTTGAAATTCTGAGAATGCGCCAGGACGAGACCACACCTGAGCATGTTTCCAGCCACCAGGTGGCCCAGGAATACAGCGTGCGTGAGGAAGAGGTATTCGAGGCACCGACGCCTGAGCGCCCGGCTCGCGAACAAGCGGCCGTTAAGGCCATTCGCCCGAGTGCACCGGCCCCTGCCCCAACTGAGAAAGCCGCCGAGTCCTCAGAACAGGAAGAAGGCCTGTTCCGTCGTCTGGGTCGCAAAATCTCCAGTTTCTTCAGTGATGAAGAAACTCAGACCGAAGAGAGCCGCGACAAGAACAAGGCTGCTCGTGAAGATCGCCGCAATCAGGGTCGTCAGGACCGTCGCAAATCCCGCGTAGCCCGTGACGATCAGCGCTCCGGTGGCAACCGCACTGGCAGTGACCGTCGTCAGGGCGGCCAGCAAGGCCGTGGTGACGACAACCGTGGCCGCGGACGCAACCGCGGCGATGACCAGAACCGCAACGCCCAGAAACGCCCTGCAGCCGACAAGAGCGGTGAGAGCAAAGGCGCTGACAACCGAGGCGGCGACAACAAGGGTGGTGATGGCCGTAGGGACAACCAGAACCGCGGTCGTGGCCAGGGTCGCAACAAGCCCCAGCGCGAGCAGAAGGAAGCGCAGGAGCAGAGGGACCAGAAGGACCAGAAACCCCAGCAGGATACTGGCAAGAAACCCGCCAGCGCTGACAAAGCCGGTTCGGCCGACAAAGGCGGTTCACCTGAGAAAGCCCGTAAGCCTCGTCGTCAGCGTGGCCGCGATGGTTCACCGTCTGAAACTCCGGCTTCCAACCCGGCCGATCGCAAGGCTTCACGCAGCGAGAAGCACCAGAAGGACACTCAGCCTGAGCAAGCAGCTGATACTGGCAAGCAGGATGTGAAAGCTGACGAAGGTCGCCAGAAGCCGCGCGAGAAGGCCGTTCCGGAGAAGGCGGCTGACAGCAAGCCAACCCAGGATGCCGGCGCACCGACGCAGGCCAATGCTGAGCCTAAAGCAGAAACCAAGGCAGAGGCCAAGCCAGAAGCCAAGGCCGACACCGCGAAGCCTGCAACTAAAGCCGAGAACACCCAGCCGGCCAAGGCTGAAAGCACTCAAGAGCCGAAGGCTGCTGACAAGCCCGAGACCAAGGCGGAAGCCAAGGCCGAGCCAGCCCAGGAAGCTCCAGTGAAGCAAGCCAAGCCAGCCAAGGCTGACGAGCAAGCCAACACGGCCGCAGACCGCAAAGAAGCGGACAAGCCGGCGGCGAAGGCCGACACAGCCAAGCCGGCTCCAAGCCCGGAAGCCAAACCTGCGGCGGAACAGAAGCCGGCAGCAGAGGCCAAGACCACTGAGCAGAAGCCTGCTCCGCAGAAGGCCGCCCAGGAAAAAGGGGCGGACCAGAAAGCAGCAGAGCAAAAAGCTTCTGAACAAAAGGCCCCGGAGCAGAAAGCGCCCCAGCAAAAAGCGGCTGAAGAGAAGAAGCCTGAGCAAGAGGCTGCCAAGGCAGCCCCGGCAGAGCCGAAGGCGCCCGTTCAGAAGGAAACGGCTGCCAAGGCACCCGAGCAAAAGACCGCTGAAGCCAAACCCGCGGAGAAGGCTCCTGAGCCGAAGCCTGCGGCAGCAGAGTCCAAGCCGGAAACTGCCAAGCCTGCCTCTTCAGTGGCAGCAGCAGATCAGGAAAAGGCCGCAGCCGCGGCCAAGCCTGCCGCTGAGGTTCCGGTAACACCGGGCCGTGCCTACAATGATCCGAGAGAAGTCCGTAAGCGCCAACGCGCTGCGGAAGAGGCCAAGAAAGCCGGGAGTAATTAAAGAATGCTATCCAATTCCGACATTGATGCGCTGGAAGACATCCTGTTTGCCGAGCCCTGGGGCGAAGACGCCCTGGACTTCTTCGGCTTTCACGGCGTCGTCTGCGCCAGCGTGGTCGGCCCGGCAGAACTGAGCGCGGAAGAAATCTTCCGCCTCGCTACTGGCGTCCAAGCGGTGCCAGATAGCGGGGTCCCGGAAGTCTTCCGTAGCTGCGTTCAGCAACTGGCTTCGGCCATGGCCCACGCCCTGGATATGGGCCAGGCCCTGGAATTGCCAGAACCGGAAGACGGCGACCCGATGAACGCACTGGAAAACTGGTGCGCCGGGTTTGTCGACACCTTCCTGGAGCGTGAAGAAGAATGGCTGGAAGCGGCCAGCGAGGAGGAGACCGCAGATCTGCTGGTGCCAATGCTGACGCTGTCCGGGTTGTTCGAAGACGAGGATTTCCAGAACGTCCGCAACAGCGAGAAGCTGTCACGGCAAATGGCGGATGCTATCCCGGATTCTCTGACCGACCTGTACCTGCTGTTCCACGCACCGGATTAAACCGGTGCGGGCACGCCCACAGGAGTTTTGAAATAATGCCAGACCGGCTCAAGCCCGTCTGGCATTTTCATTATACGGCCCAGCTCACACCAGGCAGGCCCCGGGAAGTGAAAGTCGCTGCCCTGGGATGCCAGCAACTGTTCGCGGCGGCACAGCTCCACCAGAAAGCCGAGATCACCACTGGACTGGCCTGAGGTTATAACCTCGATAGCCCGCCCACCCGCGCGCCGAAAGTCCGCGGTCAGGTCCCGCAGCTTGGTCGCGGTAAGCTGGTATTTGCGCGGGTGCGCCAGTACTGCAATCCCACCGGCATCGTTGATCCACTTCACCACCTCGGACAACTCCGGCCAGTAGGCTTTCACATCACCCGGCTTACCAGCACCCAGGTGGCGCTTAAAGGCCTGAGCGGGGTTACTGACGACTTCTGCTTCGACCAACACCTTGGCGAAATGAGGCCGACCCGGCACGTCACCACCTGATGCAGCAGTCGCCCGCTCCAACAGATCAGGCACCTTCAGCTTGCTCAGACGATCAGCAATCATCCGCGCCCTCGCCCATCGGTTTTCATTCTGTTGCTCAAGCGCTTGCTGAAAAGCGGGGTTCTCAGGATCGAAATCCAGACCAACCACATGAATAGTGCGGCTCTTCCAAAGACAAGACAGCTCGATACCGGGAATGATCTCCAGGCCTTTCTCGGCGGCAGCGCTATGCGCTTCAGCCAGACCGGCAATGGTGTCATGGTCGGTCAGCGCCAGATGGGTCACGCCCCGCTCCACTGCACGGCTTACCAGGTCAGTCGGTGACAAGGCGCCGTCGGAGACGGTGCTGTGGCAGTGCAGATCGATGCACAAATCAAGGTCTTGCGGTATAGTCACTAAAAATCCTGAATCAGGTGGTTGGCAGAGGCGCCAGTTCGCCTAACAGTGTACCAGCCATGCCCTGATCGTGTGTCAGATCTTGTTGCCAGATGCACTGGCGACCAACCGGAGAGTGGTATGTATTACGCCATCATCAGCGAAGACGTTGAAAACAGCCTACCCATGCGCCAATCCGCGAGGCCTGCCCACCTTGAGCGTCTGCACGCGCTGAAAACCGAAGGTCGCCTGCTGGTGGCTGGCCCGCACCCCGCCATCGACACTCCGGATCCTGGCGAAGCCGGTTTCAGCGGCAGTCTGGTGGTTGCTGAGTTCGATTCACTGGAAGCCGCTCAGGCCTGGGCCGACGCCGATCCGTATATCGAAGCCGGGGTCTACCAAAAAGTCGTTGTAAAACCGTTCAAGGTCGTGCTGCCGTAGGCGCCGCCAGCCAGTGCATGAGTTTATTGTAATGCTGGCCCGCTTGAACGACCGACGATCTATGACAAAATTGCGCCTTTGAACAATGACCACTTTTTAATCGTCTAACTCAGGGATCGTATCCAGTGACGCCTTTCCGTCTCCTCATCAGTGTACTTTTCGTTGTGTCCTCTGTGGCCGTGGCCCAGGCCAAAACCGTCTGGGTTGACGACCAGCTCTACCTGCCAGTTCGAGCCGGTGCCGGCACCCAGTTTCGAATCATCGAAAATGCGGTTCCCAGCGGCACCCCACTGGAGGTGCTGGAAACCACCGATTCCGGTTACACCCGGGTTCGCACTCCAAAAGGCACAGAAGGCTGGGTTTCCAGCCAGTACCTGAGCGACGCCCCCATCGCCGCCGATCGCCTGAAGCGAGCCAACCGCGAACTGGAGCAGGCCCGCAGCGAGCTGTCCACGCTGAAGCAGCAGCTATCCGAAACCACTGAGCAGCGCAATTCCCTGGAAAACGCTGAAGCATCCCTCTCGGAGCGTTCAGAAACGCTGCAGGAAGAACTTCAGCGCATCAAGAGCATTGCCGCGGACTCCATCAACCTGGAGCGCCGCAACCGCGAACTTCGAGAAGAGAACCAGAAGATCCGCAACGATCTCGAAGTACTGACCGCCGAGAACGAGCGACTTGAAGCCAGCAAGGAATCCGATTTCATGCTCCTGGGCGCCGGATTGGTACTCGGAGGCGTGCTGTTGGCGCTGATCATTCCGATGCTGAAACCAACAAGAAAAACCGACAACTGGGCCTGATGCTATGAAGGATTATTCGGAAAAGCGCGATTTTCACCGCATGCAGGTGAATTCGGAAATTGAGATTACCGACAGCCAGGGTAACCGCTTCAAGGGCATTTGCCGGGACTTGAGCGCGGCCGGAATGCAGATCTACGTTGAGCAGGAAGTCGAGGCCGGCGAAGAGCTGCAAACCGTGCTACACCCCAGCAGTGATCAGTTTCCGCCACTGGAAACCGTGTGTGAAGTGATTCGGTGCGAGCCGGAAGGCAACGGCTTCCTGCTGGGAACGAATATCAGCGAAGTCACACGCTAAAAAGTCACGCGTAAAAAGCAACAGAACGAAAAACGGCGGCCATTGGCCGCCGTTTTTTTGTCCCTACCCCACGAATGGGCTCAGAACTGAAGAACCAAGCCTCAGACCAGAGGCTTCTTGGAGACGATAATGCCGTTGTTATCGGCGTAGACGTAGTCGCCCGGACGGAAGGTCACCCCACCGAAGGTTACCGGCACATTCAGGTCACCCAGGCCGCGCTTCTCACTCTTGCGCGGGTGCGTGCCCAGCGCCTGAACACCCAGAGCGGTGTTACCAATCTCATCAACATCGCGCACACAGCCGTAGATGATCAGACCGGCCCAGCCGTTACTGGCGGCTTTCTCCGCCAGCATGTCACCCAGCAGCGCGTGGCGCTTTGACGCACCACCGTCCACTACCATAACCCGGCCATTGCCTGGCAGGCCTACCTGCTCCTTGACCACGGAGTTGTCCTCAAAGCATTTCACGGTGAAGATTTCGCCACCGAATGCTCTGTTACCGCCGTAGTTATTAAATCCCGGCTCGACAACTTCGACTTCCGGGAACTCGTCACAGAGGTCCGGGGTAATGATATCTGCCACTGTTTGCTCTCCTTTTCCTGAAATGGATCTCAGTCGATTTTTTCGTCAGCCAGGAAGAACCAGGTATCCAGAACCGAATCCGGGTTCAGGGACACGGTGTCGATGCCCTGGTCCATTAGCCACTTGGCCAGATCCGGATGGTCAGACGGCCCCTGGCCACAGATACCAATGTACTTGTCGGCTTTCTTGCAGGCCTGGATCGCGTTCGAGAGCAGTGCCTTCACAGCATCGTTACGCTCATCAAACAGGTGCGCAATGATGCCGGAATCACGGTCGAGGCCCAGGGTCAGCTGAGTCAGGTCGTTAGAGCCAATGGAGAAGCCATCAAAGTGCTCGAGGAACTGCTCCGCCAGCAACGCGTTGGCCGGCAGCTCGCACATCATGATGACGCGCAGGCCGTTCTCGCCACGCTTGAGGCCATTCTCCGCCAGCAGGTTAACCACCTGCTCTGCTTCGCCCACGGTCCGAACGAACGGCACCATGACTTCCACGTTGGTGAGGCCCATTTCGTTACGCACTTTCTTCAGCGCACGGCATTCCAGCTCAAAACAATCCCGGAAGGTTTCGGAAATGTAGCGGGATGCACCGCGGAAGCCGAGCATCGGGTTCTCTTCATCCGGCTCATAAAGCGTGCCGCCAATCAGGTTGGCGTACTCATTGGATTTGAAATCAGACAGGCGAACGATCACTTTCTTGGGTGCAAACGCCGCCGCCAGGGTGGAAATACCCTCAACCAGCTTGTCGACGTAGAAATCGACCGGCGAGCTGTAGCCGGAAATGCGCTTTTCAACGGTCTGCTTGATGTCACGTGGCAGGCCGTCAAAGTTCAGCAGCGCCTTGGGATGCACGCCAATCATGCGGTTGATGATGAACTCAAGCCGGGCGAGGCCAACGCCTTCGTTCGGCAACGCCTGGAAATCAAAGGCACGGTCCGGGTTGCCCACGTTCATCATGATCTTGAACGGAATGTTGGGCATGGAATCCACAGTGTTCTCGCGCAACTCAAAGTCCAGAGCGCCTTCGTAGATCATGCCGGTATCGCCTTCGGCGCAGGACACGGTCACTTCCTGACCTTCCTTCAGCAACTCGGTGGCGTCGCCACAACCCACCACGGCAGGGATACCCAGCTCCCGGGCAATGATTGCCGCGTGGCAGGTACGACCACCACGATCGGTAACGATAGCCGACGCGCGCTTCATGACCGGCTCCCAGTCCGGATCGGTCATGTCGGTGACCAGCACGTCACCGGCCTGCACACGGTCCATCTCTTTAATGCTGGTTATAACCTTCACCGGGCCGCTGCCAATCTTGTGGCCGATACTGCGGCCTTCGACCAGCACCTTGCCGGTTTCATTCAGCAGGTAGCGCTCCATGACATTGACGGAGGCACGGCTCTTAACCGTTTCCGGGCGGGCCTGCACGATGTAAATTCGGCCGTCGTCGCCGTCTTTGGCCCACTCGATGTCCATCGGGCGCTGATAGTGCTTCTCGATGATCATGGCCTGCTTGGCCAGTTCTTCAACTTCTGCATCGGTAATGCAGAAGCGGTTGCGGTCTTCCTGCTCAACCTTAACGGTTTCGACGAACTCTTCGGCGTCCGCAGCGGTGTTGTAGACCATCTTGATGGCCTTGCTGCCGAGGTTGCGGCGCAGTACCGCTGGTCGGCCGTCTTCCAGGGTCGGTTTGTGTACGTAGAACTCATCAGGGTTAACAGCGCCCTGTACCACGGTCTCGCCCAGGCCATAGGAGCCGGTCACAAAGACCACATCGCGGAAGCCGGACTCGGTATCCAGGGTGAACATTACGCCACTGGCAGCAGTTTCACTTCGTACCATCTTCTGGATGCCAGCGGACAGCGCCACCAGCTTGTGATCAAAGCCATGGTGCACGCGGTAGGAAATGGCGCGGTCGTTAAACAGGGAGGCAAACACTTCTTTCACCGACGTGCGTACCTGCTGAAGGCCTACAACATTCAGGAAGGTTTCCTGCTGGCCGGCAAACGAGGCATCGGGAAGGTCTTCTGCAGTGGCAGACGAGCGCACGGCAACGGCCATGTTGTCATTGCCGGCCTGAAGAGTGGCAAAGGATTCTTTCAGTGCGTTCTCAAGCACATCGGGAAAATCGGTATCGATGATCCACTGACGAATCTGGGCACCCACGCGGGCCAGTTCGTTGACATCGTTTACGTCCAACGCATCCAGGGCGTTGTCGATCTTGTCCTTCAGGCCGTCGGTGGCCAGAAATTCACGGTAGGCATGCGCGGTTGTGGCGAAACCACCCGGAACGGTCACGCCTGCGTTGGCTAGATTACTGATCATTTCACCGAGAGAGGCGTTTTTGCCACCCACCCGTTCAACATCCGACATTCCCAGGTGATCAAACCAGATAATGTAATCTTCCAAAGCACGTCTCCCTTGAGTCTGTAAAGCAAAGAGCATAACCGGGCCAGCGGTATCTAGCGGTAAAAGCAGGCAATATCCACTGCGGAGTCTCGAACTTGGCGTGTATGATACTGTAACCTGCGGCAATTACCTAGGGAACCCGCCAAATACGGAACCGGACGAGACACCATGAAACGCACTGCTTTCTTTATTTCCGATGGCACCGGCCTTACCGCCGAGGCGCTCGGCCACAGCCTTTTGGCCCAGTTTGAGAAAATCGATTTCGAGCGCGTGACTGTGCCCTATATCGACGATGAGGAAAAGGCCACCGAGATGGTGACCCGCATTAATAAAGCGTCAGAAATCGACGGTGCCCGCCCGCTGGTGTTCGACACTATCGTTAACCGCGACATCCGGGAAATCATCGCCACTGCCGAAGGCTTCATGATCGACATCTTCGGCACCTTCCTGAATCCGCTGGAGCAGGAACTGCAGTCCTCGTCGTCCTACACCGTGGGCAAGTCGCACTCCATCAATAACGAAGGCAGTTACGAGCGCCGCATCAACGCGGTGAACTTTGCCCTCGATAACGACGATGGCGCGCGCACCCGGCACTACGACGAGGCCGATCTTATCCTGGTGGGCGCGTCCCGAAGCGGAAAAACCCCAACCTGTCTCTATCTGGCTCTGCAATACGGGGTCAAGGCCGCAAACTACCCGATCACCGAAGAGGATCTGTCGGACCAGTTGATGCCCGCGGCCCTGAAACCGCACAAAGAGAAGATTTTCGGCCTGACCATCGAGCCGGAGCGGCTGGCGACCATCCGTAACGAGCGCCGCCCGAACTCCCGTTACTCGTCCATGAAACAGTGCATGCACGAGATCGAGGAAATTGAGCTGATGTACCGGCGCGAGCGCATCCCCTACCTCAACACCACCGCCTATTCGGTGGAAGAAATCTCGACCCGGATCATGGTAACCACGGGGCTGAAACGGAATCGCTGAGCCAGACCGGCACAAAGTCGATGCATAAAAAAAGAGGGCCAGATGGCCCTCTTTTTTCGTTTCCGCCGAAGCGGCTTACATTTCTTCTATCGCCAATCCCAGCTGTTCCACCACGTCGCGGTTGTCCGGATTGGTGACGACGGCCGTGCTGGCATTTTCCGGCACCAGCCAGGTGGCGGCCACACGCTTGATGTCGTCCAGCGATACCGCCAGCACACGCTCACGGAACCGGGAACGCTGCTCCGGGCTGCGACCAAACAGCTTGTTATGGAAGGCATGGCGGGCCGCACCCGCCGGAGAGCGTGGGCGGTCGAGCTGACCAATAACGCCAAGGATGGACTCTTCCAGTTCCTGCTCGTCGTGCTCCGCTTCCTGCAGCCACTCCAGAGACTTGTCGAAGTCGTCCAGAGTCTCCGCCAGGCGCGGATCCCGGTATGAGAAGAACCGGAACGTGCCATTGACGCTGTCCTGACCGGCACCACCTCCGTAAGCACCCCCTTTCTCGCGGATGGTGCGGTGCAGGTAGCCATTACGCAGGAACCCGCCCAGTACCGTCAGTGCGGCCGCATCGGGATGATCCACCGGCACAGTGCGATAGGCCTTGGCACAGAAGTTCACCTGCGTTGAAGTCAACCACGCCTCACGGGTGGTGTAGTCGACCGGCTCCATGGTCCAGCTGGACGTTTCAGTGCCCGCCTCGCCCTGCCAGCAGGACTTCAAATCGTCGACCATGGCCGGCAACTGGGCTTCCTCGCCAATCACCAGGAACTCACGGCCCTGATTGCGAATCTTGTCGTGCAGCGCCGCCAGCTTGTCGCAGAACGCAGCCAGCTCTTTCGGATCCTTCAAGGCCTGATCCAGCTGTTTGGTGCCGCGAATACCGGCAAGACCACCCAGCCGGAACGACAGCCAGGAACCCGGGCCCATGCCCTGGGAAGCAGCGCCCATAGCAAGGGCATGACCGCTGCCCGTTACTGCCTGCTCACGACGGGCGCGAATCTGGGCAATGATTTCACGAATCCGGTCGGTTTCATCGAACCGGGCACTGGTGTAGACATCCCGCAGCAGACGGGTAAGTTCACTGCGGTTGCGGGCCAGGGCCTTGCCATTGAAGACCAGGTAGCCGGTCAGGTCCTGAACATCGTCGATACGACCCTTGGCATTGAATGAGGCGCCAATACCGCCGGATTCGGCCGAAATACGATCCTGCATCTGCAGGTAATCCAGGTCACCACAACCCACTTCCGAAATCAGCGTGGTGTAGTACGGCACCAGCAACAGCTCTTCTTCGGTCAGTTCCGGTACCGGCACCACAACCTGCTCATACACCAGGCCATTGGTGCCCCGGGCGAAAACAGTAGCGCCAATGTCACCGTCGTACTGGGATTCTGGCTCCGGCATCTGCAGCGGCACATCGGTGAGATCCACCTTGGGCAGGATGGAGTCGTCATCCTTGCGCATCTGGCGCTCTTCCAGCGCCTGGGCACGATCGACAATCTGCTTCACTTCGTCGTCGGTCAGTTCGGCCTTACGGCGGGCCAGGGCTTCAGTGATGGCCTGCTGGCGATGGCCTTCGAGCTTCTCATCCGGGCGCAGGGTCAGGGTGACCCGGTGCGGGTTTTCCAGCAGTTTTTTGCGAATCAGGCTCGGCACATACTGCGGATCGCGGATTCTCTCGCGCAGGGTGGCCAGTACCGGCTCCAGATCCAGCAGTTCTACCGGATCGCCGCCGTGCACCATCGGTGAGATGGCGGTCATGATCAGTTGCAGGCCGTATGGGAACTGGTCACCGGCAATTTCACGTTGGTGCAGTTCCAGTTGATGCAGGATGGCCTCCAGACGCTCTTCGCTAACGCCCTCTTCGGCCACTTGCAGCAGCGTGCTTTCAATCAGCGCCTCAAGATCCTTGTGCTTATCAGGCTCACTGCCTTCGATACCGCAGACAAACGTCATTTCGCGGTTGGAATCTTCCAGCCCGCACATGGGCGACGGGGCATGACCCAGATCGGTGGTTTCCAGCGCTCGCATCAACGGCGAGGCACTGTTCTCCAGCAGCACTGCCGACAGCAACTGGCCTTCCAGATTTTCCTGCAGATCAAAGCTGTGGCCCAGCAACCAGCCCATCACAATGTGGGTCTTGTTGTCGGTGCCCTCACCCTCGTTGACGGCGTAACCCTGCTCTACCCGAACCGGTGAGAACATGCGCTTCTCATCGCGCACCGGCAGCTCAATATCCAGCCGATCGAACCGCTTCAGTGCCAGCTCTTCAAAACGCTCATGATGCTCATGGGCCGGAATGTTGCCGTAAGTGGCAAAGATGGCGTTGCTCGGGTGGTAATGATGACGGTAGAACTTCACCAGATCGTCATAGCTCAGATCCACAATATGATCCGGCTCGCCGCCACTGTTGTAGTGGTAGGTGGTGGTCTGGAACAGATGGCTGCTCAGGTTCTGCCACAACTGAGAGGTAGGCGAACTCATGGCGCCTTTCATTTCGTTGTAGACCACACCCCGGTACACCAGATCAGTCTTGGGATCGTCCGGGGTATCAAACTCCAGGCGGTGACCTTCCTGGGCAAAGTCCAACGGATCCAGCGAGGAGAAGAACACGGAATCCAGGTACACCGACAACAGGTTGTCGAAGTCCTTCCGGTTCATGCTGGCAAACGGATAGGCGGTCCAGTCGCTGCTGGTGAACGCGTTCATAAAGGTGTTCAGGGAGCGACGGATCATCATGAAGAACGGGTCGCGAACAGGATAACGCTCACTGCCACACAGGGCGGTATGCTCCAGAACGTGGGCGACACCGGTGGAATCCATCGGGAAAGTCCGCAGCGCGACAAAAAACACATTCTCGTCATTATCGGCCGCCAGGTGCAGGTGACGGGCGCCGGTTTTCTTGTGGCGATATTCTTCAATGTCTAGATTGAGAGTCGCAATCCGGTGACTGCGAAGCTTTTCAAAGGCCGGATGGGTTGCGTTGTCGATCACTGCAGCCATTCAAACTATCCTGTCTTTAACGATTAGAGACTTGTAGGGTAACACGTAGTATCGATTATCATGCACAGTCCAGCAGCGACAAGGTAACCGGCGTTCCATGACAACCTATTCCCCACACACCCGCGCAGTGGACGCGCCTGAAGTCGCCGCCTATTGGGCCGAGCGCCGCAGATACCTAGAGCGCGTGCGCAGGGTACCCGAGATCAGACAACGCTTTTGGCGGGAAGTTGCCATTTACCTGCTGCGCCGGTTGCTGTGGTCGTTCGGATTCTTCCCGATTTTCATCGCCTTCTGGATTCCATTTGTGCTGTCGAGCTTTAATCCGGTAGTGATGGCAACCGACCTGATCCCACTGCTGCAAGATTTCGTGGATTCCAACCCCGAAGTTCAGGCCACCACCATCAGCACCCTGTCTATTGCCTGGGCCTCCATTGGCTTTATCTTCCTGGTCTTCGACTTTGTACTCACCCCGTTCCGCTCACCTTATGAATACGAAGCCGATGTCTACATGAGGTCATGGGAACAACTCAATGTTGACCAGCTTCCGGACAAAATGTGATTTGTCCTGCATTCTCAAAAAACTCCAAACACTTTGTGTTACATAAGTTTGCACGCACTGGGTAAGATGCGGAGAGGTAATAAGAATTCTAAAACTGCTGGTTCAAGAGGTTCCCCATGGTCGATTTCAGACCGCTCCTGTTCATCAACGCCCTGGCCCTGATGCTCCTGGTTACTGCCGGCTTTGCGTCCGTGCATGATGAAATTGATAGCGGCACCGCACTGGCACCGCCGACCGTATCCCAAACCCTCGCTGCCAACGCACCGCCAGCCAAAATCAGGACCGAATCGAAAACACCGGCCAAGACCGCCCAAGCTGCCAAGCCAGTAACACCAGAGCCGAAGGCCAACCCTGCGCCCACCGAAGCAGAATCCTTCCAGGTGCCGCCCATGCCGGAAGACCCAACTTTGCTCGCAGTGGCTGAACCTGCGGCAGCGCTGACCACCCGACCTGACTTCAACCCGAATCAACCAGCGCCAGCCCCGGCCACCGGCTCACTGGTGTTGCGCTCGAACGTGGTGGGAGACCAGGTCGTCATTAACGGCAAGGAATACGGCGCCACCCGGCTGGACCTCGATCTGAAGCCTGGCACTTATGACGTCACCATCACCAAGCCCGGCTACCAAGCCTGGAGCCAGAAAGTGGCACTCGAAGCCGGCAGTGAACTGACCCTGGTGGGCGAACTGATTGCCTACACCACCGTCAATTTCAAGAACGGAACCTGGATTGGCGGTGTTAAAACCGGCGATGGCACCTACCAGGATAAAGACGGCCTGCGCTACGAAGGCCACTTCGTGAACGGTAAATTTGATGGCCAGGGCACCGCCTGGAACCCGGACGGAAGCCGCTACGATGGCGACTGGAAGAATGGCCAGCACCATGGCCAGGGCACCTGGCGCAGCGCCGAAGGCGCCCGTTATGCCGGAGAGTTCCTCGCCAACCAATTTAACGGCAAGGGCACCCTCACCATGGCCAACGGCGACATCCTCACCGGCCACTGGAAAGATGGCCACCTGAATGGCCACGGCTCACTGACCACCGCAGACGGCATGCTCTATGTCGGCGCGTTCCGGGATAACGAATTTCATGGTCGCGGCTCCCTCACCTACCCCGACGGCCGCCACTACGAAGGCGAGTTCTCCAACGGCGCGTTCCACGGTTCCGGTGCCGAAGTGTTCTCGGATGGAAAAAAATACGAAGGCGAATATATTGAAGGTAAGTTTCATGGCCAGGGCCTGCTGCTGAATCCGAACGGCAGCTCTATCGAGGCCACCTTCCGGCACGGCAAGCCCTACGGACAGGTCAAACTAACAACCGCTGCCGGTGAGATTTTCACCGCCCGCACCACAGAGCCCGGTGTCTGTTATCGGGACAAGAGTTACCGGGCCACGCAATGCCCGACACTGGATGGCTGGTAACAAGCCCGACAACACACGCGTTTGCAGTAAATGATTGAGGTAGTGAGATGGCGATCAAAAACGCTCTGCTGGTGGACGACTCCAAGGTAGCCCGATTTGCCTTGAGCAAGCTGCTGGAAAGTCGCGACATGGAAGTGAACATGGCAGGCTCGGCCGAAGAAGCGCTGGACTTTTTGAACAACGACAATCGGCCTGACGTCATCTTCATGGATCACCTGATGCCGGGCATGAACGGTGTCGAGGCGATCAAGGCCATCAAGGGCAACCCTGATACCGCCTCTATCCCGATCATCATGTGCACCTCGAAGAAGTCTTCCAGCTTTATGGAAGAGGCGAAGAACTTTGGGGTTTACAACATCCTGACCAAACCACCGCACACCGACGGCCTGTACCTGGTGCTGGATCAGCTGGATCGCGACGTCACCGAAGGCACTCTGCCCGAGGCTCCAGAGCCCGGCAGTACCGACTTCTTCGACATCGAAGAGGACGAACTCCTGAACATTCCGGGCGACGCCTCGGTGGAGATGTCGATGAAAGCCGAGGATGACTCACCAGCCCCGGTCAATGGCGCCTCAAGCGTGGTCCCGCTGACCAGCGACCTCATTGAGCAGATTTCCCGCTCGGCAGTAAAAACTCACATCAACAATCGCCTGCACGAACTGCTCAGCTCGCTATTTGATGAACAGTTTGACCATCTGAAACGTGCGTTGGACGAATCCCGCAGCAAGCAGGAAAAGACCCTGGAAGAACGGCTGGACAAGATGACCAGCCTGATCGAGGAGCGCACCAAGCACCTTCGCGACGAAGTGGCGGCGGAAGTGAACCTCAACCTGGCCCGGGAACTGGCGGACCTGAAGAAATCGCTGCAGCGCAATTCCGGATTCACGTCTGAGCACATGGCGGAACTGAAAGACCACATCACCAGCGTGCAGACCATCGACACCGAGTTCTGGCAAACCCTGCAATCCGAGGCCATTCAGCAGGCCCACGAAATTTCCCGGGAAACCGCCGAGGACATCGCCCAGCGCACCATCGACCTGTTCGTGGCCCAGCAGCGCTCAGCGTCGTCCCGGGTCTACACCATTGGTCTGGCGGTCAGCCTGAGCATTTTCAGCGTTGGGATTGCCTGGTTGTCCGGTTTGTTTGGCTGAGCCGCTGCCGAACCCTCTGCCAATCCTCCGGGGTGTCCACGTCGTCGTCGACTCCCGGAATATCCACCCTGGTTGCCCGTACGCTGGCCAATAACTGGCCAGCGCCTTTATCCCCTTCCAGCGCCATCACCTCGGGCCACAGCCACCTGGGCAAATAAGCCGGCACTCCGGGCCAGCCGTCATAATCAGCAGCCACTGGCTGATGCGGGACAAAGCGCGCTGCCTTGCCAAAGGCCTGCAAGGACGCCTCGTCCAGCAGCGGCTGATCGGCCACCAGCACAAACACCCCTTTCACCTTCGGCCCCATACTGGCCAGCCCGGTGGCCAGTGACGCCGACAGTCCTTCCTGCCAATCCGGCACCTGCAACCACGCCGAAGGCTGCGCACTGGCACGGAAGCGAATCAGCGGGTACCAGGCGCCGCACATCACCCGTACATCCCGGCTTAGAATCCGCCCATTGTGAATAGCCTGATCCAGCAGCGTCTTGCCACTGCCGGGCATGGACAGCAGCGCTTTGGGACGGCCAAGGCGAGACGATGCGCCGGCAGCCAGAATAAGTGCCGGAAATTCCTGATCGTTCGGAGAAGCGGAGAGGTTTAAGATAAAGACTCCAGTAGCAGCACGCATGAAGCCTGGCCCAACGCCAGACTGCCGATGTCGATGATTTTTGCTAGAATTCGGCCATCAATCAACCATACCCACCCGGATGCTTAATGAACCACCTCTTTGTAGACAACCTGACCGTCATCGATTTCGCCTACCTGGATCCCACAAGGGGCCTGGTTGGTGAGAGCTGGATTGCGGATGTCGTCTTGGGGGGCGAGCTCGACGACCAGGGCATGGTGTTCGATTTCAGCAACGTGAAGCGAACCATCAAGCGCGTTATCGACGAGCGGGTAGACCACCGACTGGTGATTCCACGCGGCTACAAAGGCCTGAGCTGGGACGAGAACGAGCCAGACACTTTTCAATGGGCCCTCACCGACGGCAGTGAAATCATTCACCGCTCTCCAGACGAAGCCGTGGTCTGGCTGTCCTCGGAGCGCGTAGTGCCGTCTGCGGTAGCCCGCCTGCTGGAACACGAACTGCAAGCCGTGCTGCCGGCTAATGTCACCTCCATTGAGATCAATCTGCGTGAAGAGGTGATCGAGGGCGCCTACTACCATTACGTCCACGGCCTGAAGAAGCATCTGGGTAACTGCCAGCGCATTGCCCACGGCCACCGCTCACCCATCCGCATTGATCGCAATGGCTACCGGGATTACGAGCTGGAGCGCAAATGGGCGTCACGCTGGCGCGACATCTATGTCGGCTCTGAGGAAGACGTGGTGCGTCGTCACGTTGGCGAGGACGGCGTTCGCTACGTCACCTTCGAGTACGAGGCCAACCAGGGCGAGTTCGCACTGGTCATTCCGGAAGAGCGCGTCTACATGCTGGATACCGATACCACGGTGGAGCTGATTGCCGCTCACATCGCCGACAAGCTCAAAGTGGACCACCCCACGGACACGATCCGGGTGAAGGCGTTTGAAGGGGTTGGCAAGGGCGCCATCGCCTCACGCTAAAGCGGAAGCGCCTGCCGCTTGCTGGGCCCTCACACATCGAGGGCCAAGTCGGCGCTCTCTTGAACACCACTTTCTTACGGACACAAAAAAACCGCCCGAAGGCGGTTTTTTTGTGGCTTTCCGGTGGACTAAACCGTCAAGCCGTATTGGCGTCCCCTAGGGGGTTCGAACCCCTGTTGCCGCCGTGAAAGGGCGGAGTCCTAGGCCACTAGACGAAGGGGACTAGAAATTGGTGGAGCCAGGCGGGATCGAACCGCCGACCTCAACACTGCCAGTGTTGCGCTCTCCCAGCTGAGCTATGGCCCCTCAACGGATGCGTATATTAAGGATCCGCCCCTGGGCCGTCAACCGCAAAAACCCACTTTTTTTCAGTTTTCTGAACTTCCCTGCTCGCGTCGTTTATTTATTCACCAAAGCGGTTATTAAGCACCCAACGCGGCGTACTCTTTCTCCACTCTCTTGGTTTCTTTCTTGGAGAAACCACCCAGTACTTCCAGGGCGTGGCGCAAACGCGACCGGGTCATGTCCGGGCCAAGCAATGCCATGGAGTCCATCACCGACCAGGAATTGGGTGTACCGGCTACCGCCACGAAGATCGAGAACATGAAATCGCCCATCTTCAGGTCCATAGCCTTGGCCATCGCTTTCACGTCGGCAAAGATATTTTCCTTGCTCCAATGGCGCTGAGCCTCAAGCTTCCACAGGGTGAACTGCAGCACCCGTTTGATCTGCGCCTCGTCCAGCTTGTTGTGGGCGAAGTCTTCCGGCTTCAGGTTCAGCATGCCTGAGAACATGAACTGGGCCATGGGCGCCACATCAGAGAACACCTCTGTCCTACCCTTGATGTGCGGCACCAGGTCAGTCAGCGCATCCTCGTTGAACCACCACTGGCGCATACGCGCCATGAACTGCTCATCGGTCAGCTCGTCACGCAGCCACTGGCCATTGAGCCAGCGCAGCTTTTCCACATCGAATACTGGGCCACCCAGGGATACGCGCTGGATGTCGAAGTTCTCGATCATCTCGTCCAGGGTGAACTTTTCCCGCTCGTCGGGCATCGACCAGCCCATTCGGCCCAGGTAGTTGGTCACCGCTTCAGGGAGGAATCCCATGCGCTCATAGAAGTTGATGCTGGTGGGGTTCTTGCGCTTCGACAACTTGCTCTTGTCCGGATTGCGCAGTAGCGGCAGGTGGCAAAGCTCCGGCATGTCCCAGCCGAAGTATTGGTACAGCAGCTTGTGCTTGGGTGCGGAATTAATCCACTCCTCACCGCGCAACACGTGGGTGATGCCCATCTTGTAGTCGTCCACCACGTTGGCCAGGTGGTAGGTGGGCATACCGTCAGATTTCAGCAGGATCTGGCAATCCACCTGGGCCCAATCGATCTCGATGGTGCCACGAAGCATGTCCTGGATCTCGCAGACGCCTTCATCGGGCACCTTCATGCGAATCACGTAAGACTCACCTGCATCCAAACGGCGCTTCACTTCTTCATCGGACAGCTCGAGGTTACCCTTGATCCCCGGGTTCTCCCCCCTGGCCTTGCGCTCTTCACGAATGGCTTCCAACTCTTCAGGAGTACGGAAGCAATAAAAAGCGTGGCCTGCCGTGACCAGATCCTCGGCGTACTGCTTGTACGAATCCTTGCGCTCCGATTGACGGTAAGGGCCATGGGGACCACCCACATCGGGGCCCTCGTCCCAGTTCAGGCCAAGCCAGCGTAATGCCTGCAGGATGTCGCGCTCAGATTCCGCAGTGCTGCGGGCCTGATCGGTGTCTTCGATACGCAAAATGAACTGGCCGCCGTGCTGGCGGGCAAAGCACAGGTTGAACAGGGCCACGTAGGCGGTACCAACGTGCGGGTCTCCGGTTGGCGATGGAGCAATTCGGGTACGTACTGTCATAAACCTTCCTGAAAAATCGGTGGCCGTTGAATAAACCCGGCATTATACCGGCCCTCTAACGGTTTCGCATGGGCGTGGAAGCTTATCCGCGGGCGCGATAGGTATAAAACACCAGGAATTTTTGCGCTGACCAGACCCTTTCGTTATATTATAACGTTTCATAACTAGCCAATCAGGAACCCACCTTCCATGCCCATGCTCAAACCGGCACGCTCTCTGGCCGCCGCCCTCTGCCTTATTGCCACTCCCGCCCTGGCGGAAACCAACGTTGTCACCTCGCTCAAGCCCCTGACACTGCTGGCCCACGGCATCGCGACCGCTGACACCACCATCACCACCCTGGTCCCGCCGGGCTCCAGTCCGCACAACTACAACATGAAGCCATCCCAGCGCCGCGCCCTGGACGATGCCGATGTCATTTTCTGGGTGGGCCGCGACTTGGAAACTTTCTTGAGCCGACTGCTGACCGGCGCCGATTTCCGGCAGCGCACCGTCAGCCTGGCGCTGGATGAGCCGGTGATGGCGGAATCAGAGACTGCGGACGATCATGACGAACACGACCATGATGAGCCTGCGGAGCATGAAGGCCACGGTCACCACGATCACGGCGACGGTGAAGACCCGCACATCTGGCTGGACCCGGCACTGGCCGAAGGCATGGTCGAGAAAATGCACAACTCACTGGCCCAACAGCCAAATGCCGACACCGCCGCCCTGGCCCGGAACCTGAAGCAGTTCAAAACCCGACTGGCAGCAACCGAGGCCGAGATTCGGGCCAAGCTGGAGCCAGCCCACGACATCAGCCTGTTTGCCTACCACGATGCCTTTGTCCGCTTCGCCGAACATTATGGCCTGAATCTGGAGGGTGTTCTGACGCTCAACCCTGAACTGACACCCGGTGCCCGCCACATAGCGAAAATTCAGGATCAGCTGGGACAGGGCCATCACCCTTGCCTGCTAACCGAGCCGCAGTTCAATCCGGGGATCTGGGAAGTGATTACGGAGAATCTGAATGTCACCTTCAGCGAGTGGGATCCACTCGGCACCAATGTGGAAGTAGGCCCCGACGGCTATTTCCAGTTCCAGCACAGCATTGCCGATGCGGTACTGAAATGCCTACCAGAGCAGGCTGAGCATTAACGGAATAGAGGCAATGGCCAGCAACGTCTGGCCACTGATAATGCCCGCCATCAACGGCGCGTCGCCACCGAGCTGACGCGCCAAAATGTAAGCAGAGGTGGCGGTAGGCAACGCCGCCAGCAGAACCACCACCTGCACCAGCACGCCATCCATACCCAGCAACAGGGCCAGACCCGCCGCCATCAGCGGAAACGCCAATAGCTTCAGCACCGTCGACACCAGGAACGGCATGGAAGCGCCCCGCAGTGCCTTCAGCTGCAAGCCGGCGCCCACGCACATCAGGCCCATGGGCAGCGCCAGCTCACTCAACGGTTTGAGGATAGCGGCAAACAGCGGGTGGAAGCCGATTTCGAAGAAACTCCAGACCACCCCGATCACCGAACCGACAATCAGCGGGTTGGTGACAATGGCCTTCATCACCGGCTTCAGACGCACCGGCTCATGACTGGCTACCAGCGAAAACATCAGAATGCAGAGCAAATTTAGCAGCGGCACCATAATCGCCACGGCTATGGCCGTAAGTGACAGACCCTCATCGCCCAGCAGCATACCCCCGGCCGCCAACCCGACGTAGGAATTGAACCGTATTGCCCCCTGGAACACCGACGAAAACACCGGCCCAGACCAGCGCCAGATCAGCTGCGCCACAACCAGCACCAGCGTCATGGCCACCAGCATGGCAACGATCAGCAGTGCTATGTCGCCGTAGGCCGATGCCGGAAGCCGGGCCTGCCCCAGTTTGAACACCAGCATGGCGGGAAACAGCACGTAATAAGTGAAGCGCTCAGCCTGAGGCCAGAAATCGCCACCGGGAAAATTCCAGCGCCGGAACACATGCCCAAGCATGATCAACACAAACACCGGAACCAGCGCCTGAACCATCACCGGCATAGAACCACACTCCAGTTGCAACACGAATAGCAAGGCAGCGCCCGACTAAACTAAATAGGAAGCTAGGGAGGATAGCAGATGGCGTCAGGTTCGTCCTGCCTTGAGCCCCTCACGCAGGACCACACCCGAACAGCAGTAACAACAAGGAACAGACGCTCCTCCTGCTCCAACTCAGCCAGGCAACGAAGACCACAGAAAACCCACAAACACAATACATGAAATGGTATTTGCGGTATTCTTGGTAATGGAAGTAACAGAAACACTGCGGATTGTTAGTCGACTCTTGAGTTGTGCGTTATGAGCAAATCAGAGTTTAAGCTTTGCAGACTTATCTATTACAGCAGCGCTTCACCGCATCTGCAGGACAGCGATGTGGATGCCATTCTGGACGAGGCGATAAGGCGAAACGGGAGATGCGGCATCACCGGCTTACTGGCCTATGATGCGTTTTATTTCATGCAGATCCTGGAAGGCGAAGACGAAGCCGTAAACACCCTCTACCTCAGCATTGCGGCAGACCCCCGCCATTACGATGTTCGGCTGATCCTTTACCAGCGAATCGAGGAACGTCGCTTTAGCGAGTGGTCGATGGCCCTGGCCAAACTGCCCGATGTGCCGGGCCGGTACATCGACAATCTCTACGGGGGATTCAAGCCCCAGCTTTTCTCGCCTGACGATGCCGTCAAATACTTCGACATGCTCCGGCACTATCTCCAGCGGGCAGCCTGATACCGCGCAGCTACTATTGTTGAGACCGTTTCTGGGACGTCTGTTCCTGCGACTTTTCGTATTCCCGCTGGTACTCACTGTATTCCCGCCGGTACTGATCTCTGCTGGCCGCATTCTGACAATGATTGATGCCCTTGGTGCTTCGTGCTGTCTCGTGCTCGCACCGGTTCTCAATGTAGTGCTCCCGCGAGCTTGCTGGGGGCGATAGAGGATCCCCACCGTGGTAAACCGTGGGCGCTGAGCAACCGGCAAGCGCAACAACTGCGGCTGCGGCAATCAGTCTCAGAGGGGTAACAACAGACATAGCGTTAACTCTTTGGTGCGTAAAGTTCAAAAACCTGTTCGCCGGTCATTTTACGGGTATCGTTTTTCAGTTCGTAATACCCGGGTTTTTCATCAATGAATACCTCACTGGAAAGCGCGAACTCCCGATCCTGAAACAGACCCGCGGGAAGAACGTATTCGTCGGTCGGCAGTAATCGGTAAAACAAATGTGTGCCACACAGTGAGCAAAAACCGCGTTCGGCCCAGTCCGATGACCGATACCGAGACGGCTCCTGTCCATTAAAGCTAACCTCAGAACCGCAATGAACCGCAAACATCGGCCCACCGGACCATCGCCGGCACATGGAACAATGGCACAAGCCAACATCCTGGTGCTCGGCTGCAACCACCTCGACCGCTCCGCACAGACATTTCCCTTTCATGTGTCGCCCCCTTTTGTCTGATTGCTGTTCCATGGATCCTTCCTGCCCGACCGGGCTCAGAACAACTCATTGCCCGTTAGTCGAGCTTGAACTAGTTTTTAATTATTGCAGATGGAATTGCAGGGTGACACATGCCGCTCATAACACCCTTTCAGCGCGGCTATCTTGCGCGCTGGGGTCCGCTACGCAGTGCTTACGCCTTTGCGATGGACAAGTTGCGGGACTACCTTGGCTTTTCGCTGTGCGTGGTTGTCTCCCGGCCCGCCGCTGGCAACACGCTGCCCGCCATTGAAAAAAACTACCCCGCCCGGGAATATCGATTGCTGGATGAGCATGAACTCCTCAAGCACAGCGCCGACCCAACCCTGGAACTGGATGCCGACTTTATCCGGGAACGGCTGGTGGTTGGTGATACCTGCTCAGGCGCATTAGAGGGTGGCGTGCTGCTGGGCTATGTCTGGCGGGCGTTTTCACCCGTATCCGTAAAGGATTCCCTATGGGTGGACGCGGGTTCCGCCGGGCGCTACGTGTACAAGGCGTTCACTCGGCCCGAATATCGTGGACAGAATATCGTGAACTCGATTTCAGTAGCCACCGAATCGATCTACAAGGGGCGCACCCACAACATCGCGTTTATTGAGAGCCACAACTACCCGTCAATCCGCTCGGCCATGAAGATGGGGAATAAAGTAATTGGCTATGCCGGCCACTGGAAAATCGGATCACGCTATTACTGCTTCCGCAGCCCGAGGGCTCGCCGGCTAGGCTTCCAGTTCCTGAGCAAAGTGTGACTGTGCGTGGCTGAGGCCCGGCCCCTTATTCCACCGAAGGCAGGTTGCCACCCAGCATGTTCTCCACCACGGCAGCGTTGTAGAAAGTTTCTACCTTCTGGATCTTGTCATCCTGAACCACAAACCACACCGCCAGCCGCACATCTCCGATCGGCTCAAAGTTGGTCCTGAAATCGAGAACCGCAAACACATGCTCGCCCTCGGCGCTGAGCTGACGCACGATCAGATCCTTCTGGATAGCCGCCATACCGAACTGGTAATACAGCATGTCATCGGGGCTGAGGAAACGCATGTTCGGCCCCACATACTCAAACCCATCCGACACGAGCAACGCCTTGGCCTCGTCGAATCTCTGGGCACGGGTATCGTCGATGAACTGCGCCACAACATCCCTAGGCTGCATATATCGGCTCCATTTTTACCTGGAGAGGGCCTGGCCGCCCTGGCCCTCTCAATTGCAAAATCAGCTCTACTCCCATTACACCTGTATACCATAAAAGAGCAGCTAACCCTCACCCCCACCGGAGTCTGTCCTGACGGGTTAGCTGCACTCCCCTACTTAGCGCTCACCTGAACATCAACCCTTGCACCCTGGGCGAGTGTGTTGAGGACTGGTGAGTAGTTACACAACTGTTTCAGCTTTTCCACATCGTCGACATCGGACTTAACCCTGAAGCCCACGCGGATGTGGGTAAAACCCTTCGGTACATCGTCAGAGAGGCCCAGAAATCCACGCAGGTCAATGTCGCCTTCAAGCGATGATTCCAGTTCCTCAATATTAATCCCCCGAACTGCAGCGTGAGCCACCATGCTCGTGGTTACGCACCCCGCAAGGGCGTTCAGCAGATGCTCTACCGGATTGGCGTATTCATCACTGCCCGCCAGAATTGGTGGTTCGTCGGCACGAAGTTCGAACGGCTGTTTATGGGCGATTTCCTGCCCGGCACCGTAGAATCCGGTCACTGTCGTGCAATTTTGACTTCCCCCCACCCAAGTATTGCGCGCGCGGAACTTACATTGCCCAAGGTCAGGCTCCTCTCTGATGGCATTCACCGTTCCAAGCAGTGTTTCCATATGAATGCCATTAATCATCCCATCGCTTGCGCCCATCTCTTTGCCGGCCATTTGATTAGTCATGATCGTTCTCCCATCAGTGTGCTTTGTGAAATTAGTTGCCTGGACTGTATGGCAGCCGTGAAGCAACTTAAGGTATACGATAGGCCCATAGGGCCCACCTAATAAGATGGAGGTTTGCCAGTAACAGGGCATTTGTGCCACTAGTTTGGGTGATCGTCATGACCAACTCAGTGAAAGGCGCTACGGACGTCTTGATCGTCGCTGTGGCGGAAACCGCAGGTTCCTCGCTCTACGGTATGCTGGACGTGCTCCTGGCGGCCGGCAACGTGTGGCAAACGCTGGTTCGTGAGTTATCGGTGCAAACGTTGTTTCGGGTCCGAATCGTTGCGCCGGAAAGGGATGCGTTTATCTGCGGCAACGGAATTCCGGTTATTCCCGATTGCTCGGTGGCAGATGATCCAATAGCCCCCATCATAATATTGCCCGAGATCTGGCTGGCTCCGGATGAGGACATCCATGGCCTCTACCCCGAACTCACGGAATGGATACGCCGCAAGTACCGAGAAGGCTCCTCGCTTTACTCCGCCTGTTCCGGCGCCGTAATGTTGGCCGAAACCGGATTGCTGGACGGTTGCGAAGCCACTTCCCACTGGGGCTATCAAGATTTGTTCCGGGAACAATATCCGAACGTTCGCTTCCACCCTGAACCAAACCTCATCTTTGCAGATGCAGAGGGTCGAATCGTGACCGCAGGTGGAACCACGTCCTGGCATGATCTCGCGATCCACATCATCTCTCGTTACGCCAGCCCTGGAGAGGCCTTGCGGATTGCCAAGGTATATCTTCTTAAATGGCACAGTGAAGGTCAGTTGCCCTACGCGATGCTGGTGCGCAGAAACCCCCATACAGATGCAGCAGTACGGGCTTGCGAGAAAAGGCTGGAGGAACAATTACGGGAGCCCGATGCACTCAAACGAGTAGTGGAGTTATCAGGCGTTCCAGAGCGCACCCTGAAGCGACGATTTAAGGCGGCAACTGGCGTCACGCTGATAGAATACCTGCAGAACTTGCGAATTGAGGAAGCCAAAAGACTGCTTGAGACCGGGCAGATGCCCGTCGAGGAAATCAGTGTGGCGGTCAGCTATGACGATACTTCGTTCTTTCGTAGGTTGTTCAAGCGCTCAACTGGACTTTCACCCAGCCAATATCGTCGCATGTTCCAGCCGACCAACATTTAGGGTTACTTGTTTCTATACGCACAGCCTCTGGATGATCGGATACCTGGCCCGATCAAGCCCCGGTTCAGAGAAAAGCCAGCCATACCGTTGTCTGCCCCTTTTGCAAACCGTGCCCTGAGCCTATTTATTCAACTGTAATGGTGATCTTTTCCGACATCACCGGATCGCTGTGGGGCACGTGGGCATAGTTGCCCAGCAACAGTTGCAGGGTGTGCTCTCCCGGCGGCAGCATGATCTCGGTTTCCGTCTGGCCACCACCGAAATGCTTAACCTGATCGGTAGCCGGCAACGGCTTGCTCAAATCCGACGGCACCTCGGTATCAATCAACAAATGGTGATGCCCGGTGCCTTCCTTATCCATACCGGCCGGTGCCACGCCCATATTGCGCAGACCAAACACCACCTTCACGGGGCTTTGCACGGTATCGCCGTCGCTAGGCTGCACAAAATACACTTCGGCATTGGCGGGGGCCTTCGACATATGGCCATCGGCCAGCGCGCCTAGCGGTGCGAGCAATACCGCCGAGAATAAAGCAGCTGCAATCCTGTTCATGTTACTTCCTCCCTTTTATTGACCTGATGTCAGTTTAGTAGAGGTTCGCAACCTCAACATTCTGTGATGCTGACCGCGAGCCCGCCCAGGGAGGTTTCCTTGTACTTGTGGGACATTTCCAGCCCGGTTTGGCGCATCGCCTCGATGCAGTTATCCAGCGGCATAAAGTGCTTGCCGTCACCCCGCAGTGCCAGTGAGGCAGCCGAATACGCCTTGATCGCTCCAAAGCCGTTACGCTCGATACAGGGCACCTGTACCAGCCCCTTCACCGGATCGCAGGTCATACCCAGGTGATGCTCCAGCGCGATTTCGGCGGCATTCTCAACTTGCCGGGCGGTGCCGCCACGCACTTCGCACAAACCGGCGGCGGCCATGGCGGCGGCTGAGCCAACCTCGCCCTGGCAACCCACCTCGGCACCGGAAATGGAACTGCGCTGTTTGATCAGGCCACCAACGGCACTGGCCGTTAGCAGGAAATCGTGCACTTGCTCCCGCGTGCCCTGCTCGTGGGTGACAAAGTAATACAGCACCGCCGGAATCACGCCGGCCGCGCCGTTGGTGGGCGCCGTCACCACCATATTGCCAGCGGCATTTTCCTCATTAACGGCCATGGCGTAGGCGCACAGCCAGTCGTTGATATTCGCCGCCTCCGGCTTGTTCTTGATGCCCTGGTACAGGCCCTTGGCCCGCCGGGGAATCTCCAACCCACCCGGCAATATGCCATCTGCCGCCAGGCCACTTTCGATGCAGGTCCGCATGGCACGCCAGATGTTATCCAGGCCCTCAACCAGCGTGCTCTCATCCCCATGCTCAAGCTCGTTCACCCACTTCATACGTGCGATGGAAAGCTGGTGCTCATCCGCGAGCGCCAGCAAGGCGTTGGCCGAGTCAAAGGGATAGGTAGAGGAGTCGACTTCTGCGAATTTCAGCGGAGCCTGCAACTGATCGATTTCAGCCAGGGTATTGATGAAGCCACCACCGATGGAGAAATAGGTTTCGGTGAACAGCACCTTGCCCTCACCGCTCATCAGCTCGAACACCATGCCGTTGGTGTGCTGTGGCAGTGGCTTTCCGGTATCAAAAACAATATCGCGGGACGGGCTGAATTGAACGGTGCGATTCTGGCCCAGCTCGACACAATCGCTTTGCCAGAGCTGAGTTACCAGCGCCTGTACGTCGGCATCGACCAGACTTACCGGCAGGTAGCCGTGCAACCCCAGGGCAACCGCCCGATCAGTGGAGTGGCCTTTGCCGGTATAGGCCAAAGAGCCTTTGAGCGTGCAGCGGATGGTGGCGCCTTCCAAGCTTGCCGCCTCGAACCCCTGCTCTCTAATCCGGCCAACGAAATCATGGGCGGCAACCATCGGCCCAACGGTATGGGAACTCGACGGCCCGACCCCTATTTTGAAGAGATCTAGCACACTGATGAACATGGCAGCCTTGCAGTCGTTGAGTGTAAGAAAAGTCTAGCACGACTACGAAAACCAACGCCTTGAATACTGCTTAACGGCTTACCTGCCTGACTGCTTCCCCGAACCCATCCACTTTCAGGTTCCTACGGTATTAAACCGAAGGCCACGGTTGAAAAAGGCCGCAAGACCATCACCTTGACTGTCATACACGCAATCAAATACTCAGGCTTGTTTCGAACGAAAGGATATTCAATATGGAAAATCGCAAAGTTCGCTGGGGAATCCTCGGTACCGCCGAGATTGCCACCAAGGTGGTGGCCGGCATGCACGATGCGGAAAACGCCGAGGTAGTCGCGGTCGCAAGCCGCGCCCTCGACCGCGCACAAGCCTGGGCAGACGAGCAAAATGTGCCACAGGCTTTCGGCTCCTACGATGAACTGCTCGCAGATGACAGCATCGACGCTGTTTACCTGCCCGTGCCTACCGCGCATCGCAACGACTGGATCAAGAAAGCAGCCCGCGCCGGCAAGCACGTGTACGCCGAGAAACCGCTGGCCGACGGCATCGAAGAGGCCATTGAGGTGTGCAAGGAAAACGGCGTGCAGTTCATGGACGGCACCATGTGGCTGCACAGCAACCGCACCCATGAAATTGAGCAGCGCATTGCCAACGGCGACATCGGCGAAGTACGGCGCGTCACCAGCGCGTTTACCTTCAAAGCGCCCGATAAAGAATGGTACGAAGGCGGTAACGGCCGCACCGACAAGACCCGCGAGCCCATGGGCTGCTTTGGCGATCAGGGTTGGTATCCCATCAGCGCCACCATGTGGAGCTTTGGCTACGAACTGCCTGAAAAAGTGCAGATGACGCACGTCTCCAAGAACTCGGTCGACACCATCGTCGCCTGTGGCGGCACGCTCTGGTTCTCCGGCGGCCGCATGGCAACCTTTGATGCTGGGTGTGAGCTCGCCCACCGCTCGCAAGTAGAAACAGTCGGCGACGCTGGACTCATCAAAATCGAAGACTTGGTTGGCGGCCAGGGACGAAGCGGTTTCTTTGGGGCCTATGGCGAGCCCTTCACCGGTAGCTCCTACTACATACTCGGTGATGTTGACGGCAAAGACATCGAGCAACAGGTAGAGCCGTGTGACCACGTAGTGAAGCTGGTTGAGAAGTTCTCGAGTATCGTGCTTAGTGGCGAGCTAGAGGCGCAGTGGCCGGAGCGGAGTATGGCGTGTCATCGAGTCATGTCGGCGCTGTTTGAATCGGCAGAATCGGATGGGGCTGTTGTTACTCTATAGGGCGGGTTGAGAACACGAAGACCGTTCTCGCCAATTAACGTGGGCCACAGCATCGCTGTGAAAACCATCCTTCAAAGGAACTTGAGATTGATGGTTGCCGGCTGGGCCCATAGGATCATGGAACTGTATGATGAACTTGGCGTAAGAGCGACTCAATGGTTGTCCCAAAGCACAATCCATCCACGCCAGCAGGTAGGATTGATTGTAGTCTTGGGTAAGCCGTGGAGAACGCTGTTCATTCGCAGTTAACAGAGGGTTGGCGGGTTTCACACCACAGGTACGAGCCACCTAAACCTTGCTCCCAGGTACTCTACCAATTTCGAAAGTTGATCACCGTCATCTCCCCTAGCTACCAGTTAACCTTTGAAGGCTAATGAATACATAACTTGCTGTAAACTTAAGATGCTTACCAATGGATTAGAGAACGGCTAACATGCTGATCTTGATAAAAGAACAATCCAACGGCAGAACGAGATGGGTCCGGAAAGCGATTGAAAGCGGACCGCTCGCCATGAGTGAAATTGCAGACACTTTGGGCGTCTCCCGCATGTCAGTGTTGAACTGAAATCGCAAAGGATCGATCAACCTTGACAATTGCAAAGGCTTTGCAGAGCTGGCCGGATATCGCTTCTGGTCGCGGGCTTTTGGTGAAGCGCCTATGACCTATGCCGACAATTCAGACACTGGACCACAGTCACCACTAGCGGATATAGTCGAGGCACCAACAGAGCACGCTCGTCTAGTAAATTGGGGTGCATTGCGCGCCTCACCGCAGCCAGGGTTTTAACTTCAAAGCTCGCGGTGGGGTTGACCACTACAATCAACGCAGTTGCCGAAGCAAAACGTTATTGGTTCCAGCATATCCAAGGAGAGGGATTGGGAAAGTTTCAAAGAGTACAGATTCGAGCGCCTAAACAGCTTTGTATTTACGATGGCATTTATAGCATTAGTTTTATTCAGTTCACCGCAGAGCTAGCATCGCGAACTATTCTTAAGGGTGAACGAGTAAAGGTTGACCTTTCAGAGGTTAGCCGGATAACGGCGGCAGCTTGCGTTATGCTTTTTGCTGAAACCACGAGAGCTCAACTGGTGACCGGGGACCCCGGGATTATAGATTTCAAGCTTCCTGATGACTCAAATATTCGCAGAACATTTATACACTCTGGACTTTGGGGCGCGGTGAGGCCGGGTTCTGTAGGAAAGCTTGAAAGCCTTTGGCGGTCGAAATCACCCTTTGCCTCTGGCACCGAGCCTCGCAAACACCTAGAGTCCACGCTCGAAACTCTAAGCGTTCTATCACCTGTAACGCTTCCTCCGAGATTTGATAGCGCGATCTCTGAAGCAATGCTCAACGTATATCATCATGCCTACGAAGGCGTTTCATCCTCTGGAGCTGAGTCGGGGATCGGAAGACGCTGGTGGCAATACATGAATGTGAGGCCCCATAAAGCCAGCTTCATCATTTGCGACTTGGGGCAAGGAATCCCCAGAACATGCAGGCTTAGCGGATGGAACCATTTTCATGATGGGGAGCTTATTAAAGGCGCCATGAGAGAAGGATTTTCAACTAGGATGAGCAAAGGAGGACGCGGCATGGGATGCTTAGACCTACAACGACCAGTTGCGTCAAGCACGGTAGAACAACTTGCTATATTCAGCAACCAAGGAATATATTGGTTTAAGGAAGGCGGCAATATAGAGTTAGACCACCGTGATGCAAGCCTACCCGGCACGATCCTGGAGTGGAGCATTAGGCTCCCGGAGGGCCACGATGAAAACTAGGAATAAAGCGACTGTGATCATTAACATCGGAAAGGACTATTCTGCGATTCCGTTCGGAAGGTATCGGACTGACAGCAAGTTCAGCGCTGAAAAGTTTCGTGACGATGTTCTTATCCCAGCTTTAGAAAAGTATGACACAGTAGTAATCGAGCTCGATGACGTCAGAATGAGCTATGGCTCATCGTTTCTAGAAGAAACGTTCGGGGGACTGATCCGAAGAGGGTTTTCAGCGAAGGATATTCTCAGGAAGATCAAAGTTGAAACTGAGCTCGACGATTACCGGACCGAAATTAAAAATTACATAGACCGGGCGGAGAAATCGGTTGCCCACTGAATTAACCTCCCAGTCGTTCACATGGACTCCACATATTTTTTCGGCCGCAATGATCGCTATTGGCTGGAGTGTGATTTATCGGAATGCGAAAAGGATTTCTTCACGAAACGAAACTTTCACCATAATAAACCGGATTGCTGACAACCTGAGAGCGATCGAAGAGAAGACCGTCAGCTTTTATAGTCGCGGTTTCGAAAAACAGTCACCTGCACTTTGGTACTCCGACATTTCACTCCACATCGAGTCAATACGGGAGCATATAGGGCTACTCCGAAAGAGACGCATTGACCCTGGAGTGAATCATCTAGCAAACCTTAGAGAACACACCTCTCTGCGCTGTGAGGAAGCAGGAAAGATGTCCACGGAGGAAAAAATGCTGATGCTTCAGGAGCTTAAGGCTGCAAGCGCAGAGTTACTGAGCAACCTCCACACAAAATTTCAGACTAAACACCCACATTTAGATTAGAGCAAATGAATGTATAAGCTCCGCAGGCGATGCCTCCGGGGCTTTTTTGTGCCCCCAAAATTTGCCACACCGAGACCTTCTGACCTGCTCCCCTCTGGCTTAACCGTTTCTAGCTTAGTAATGTTCATCACAGCAGAGGACGATGAACAT
Source organism: Marinobacter sp. LA51 (assembly GCF_030297175.1). Classification (NCBI taxonomy): domain Bacteria; kingdom Pseudomonadati; phylum Pseudomonadota; class Gammaproteobacteria; order Pseudomonadales; family Marinobacteraceae; genus Marinobacter; species Marinobacter apostichopi. The sequence goes on from NZ_AP028070.1 coordinate 2,397,520, forward strand.
GAAAAAGCGATTTTCAGACGAGCAGATCATCAGCATTTTGAAGGAAGCCGAAGCAGGCCTGGCGGTGAAGGAGCTGTGCCGCAAGTACAACATTTCTGACGCCACCTTCTACACCTGGCGCAAGAAGTTTGGTGGCATGGAGGTTTCAGAGGCGCGCCGGTTGAAGACGGTCGAAGATGAGAACGCCAGGCTCAAGAAACTGCTGGCTGAGTCTCTTCTGGATAACGAAGCCCTGAAGGCGGCCCTCAACCGAAAGTACTGACCGTCGAGAACAAGCGCGAGGCCGTGCGGGCTATGCAGGAGCAAACGCCGATTTCACAACGCAGGGCCTGTTTTCTCGTCGGGTTATCCCGCGCTTGGTTTCACTACCGCTCCACCGTTGCCGCTGGTGACAATCTGCTCAGCGAGCGCATTACGGAACTGGCCCATGAGCGTCGTCGGTTTGGTTACCGACGGGTTCATCAACTGTTGCGACGGGAAGGCACCGACGTGAATCACAAAAAGGTTTACCGGCTGTATCGGGAGGCTGGACTGGCCGTACCGAAACGCAAGCGCCGCAAGGGTATCGCCATGGAGCGTCAGCCCCTGGTGTTGCCGGAGGCTCCAAACCAGACCTGGTCCATGGATTTCGTTATGGACTCGTTGGCGTGCGGCCGGCGGATAAAGTGCCTGACCATTGTCGATGACTTCACCAAGGAGTGTCTCGACATCCCCGTGGCCAATGGCATCTCTGGTGACCAGGTTGCCCGCACACTGGATGCCATAGCCGCCTTCAGAGGCTATCCTCAGGCTGTCAGGACAGATCAGGGGCCGGAGTTTACCAGTAAGGCTCTGGATCAGTGGGCTTACGATAACCGGGTGGAATTGAAGCTGATCCAGCCTGGGAAGCCGACTCAGAACGGCTTCATCGAAAGCTTCAATGGGCGCTTCCGAGACGAGTGCCTGAATGAGCACTGGTTCCGGGATCTGGCTCATGCCCGCGAGATCATCGGTAACTGGCGACGAGATTATAATGAAAACCGACCCCATTCAGCGTTGAGCTACCAGACACCACTGGAGTTTGCCGCTGGCTACCGGACTACGGGAAAAGGGTCGAAATTAACCGACATTACTAAGCAGTGAGTGGTTTAGTGATTGGGGGCAGGTCACGGCCAACGAGAGGGTCCGGGAGGCAGGAGTGAGGGTTTCGGAAAAGGTACAAGTGATCGGTTCAGGCAGAACAAAGCGTTCAGTAGGTCGGTTCAGGGCTTTGGTGGGGATCATGAGGCGATCAAGGTGATGGGGCCAGTAGCCGCTTGGCGGCATTGTGCAACGCGGTCTCCTGACAAGCCTGCATTTGACTGTCCGATCCGCTCTTGTGTGCGAAATGGTGGGCCCTGATCTTACCCTTGCGCGCAACCAGTATCGCGCCGCATTGGGCGCACTGGCAGTGACACGCCTCGCCACTGACAACCTCTGAAATGATTCGGACCTCACCGGTAGCCCGATCCCGGGCGGATAACATGCCTCCGTGCCCCATGTCTTACCCACTGCTGCCTGGGAAAGATGGAGCACGGGCCGCTTTGATCTTCAAGATAAAGGCATCCTTCCTCCCCGACCGCACGGCTAACTCCAACTTCGATGAAATGCGCCTGAGGTCGCTGACAGGAAACGGACGCGAAAAATTTTTCATGCCATACAGTTCCCTTGCCATCGCAATTGCTCGGTCCGGGTCCAGTTGCCGGAGGCGCTCACTGATTTAAATTTATGACTCTTGCAATGCCGCGATCAATTGCCGACGAAAGCTCAGCTTCAGTTTCGCTTTTTTCGTTTTTACCGCACAGACTCAAACTAAGCCTGTCGGAATGCGCCCCTATCTTCGGAGCATCAGAGAAACCCTGCCCTGTCTTAACCGCAGAATTCTCAGTTAGCAGATAGCGGTCGTGAAAAAACTTTAAAGGCGCGACAATCAGGTTGAGCGTTGGCAGGTATCCGTATTTTCCAAGGTATTCTGAGGCAAAAACCTTTTCAGGATCAGCTGTATCTATACTGGTAACAAGCGTTAACTTCTTTACGCTCTTTAGGCTGGAGATAAAGCTTATGAGCTCGTGTAGCACTTTGTTTCCCGCCAACCTAAAGTACTGATCAATTATCGTTATTTGGTTCCCTAACCTGAGAAGCGGGAGCAATGCCCCAGTAATATCTTCTGGCGTCCGGTCTATACGAATCGTTGGCGGAACGCTCCACCTTTCGCAATCCGCAATGATCTCTTCGTAGTTGAGTGCGCCTTCGATATCACGATTAGAAACCGTGGCATCAAAATCCGTAAACTCTCTCTGCTTTTCGAACCACTCATGCCAGTTTTCCACGCTTGCCGGATCGAGAACCGAATTTCGGTAAGCTGGTAAAACAAGAGTGTTTCCACCTTTACTCTTTCTCAGAGTGTTGAGGTAAGTTTTTATCGATTTCTTTTTAACATCTTGAATGTCAGATTCTTTTACTATCGAGAATGCCTCAGCTAACCACTGGTTGACCGACGCTACGATAAATCGACCTCGCTCCTCACCAAATGCACTTTTCAGAACCCCGTAGTAGTGATATTCACTCAAACAATACGGATCAAACGCAATTTCTTTGTACATCAGAACAGCTCCTCATCGCGCTCCTCAAAGAAGCCGCCCGGCCAGTGCTGTTCGAAATCACCGTCGTCGGTTATGTCCAACCGCCTCACCTGTACTCCTGAGTCCGAAGGTTCGAGATAGATGACAGAAACGTCATTAGGGCGGACTGGCGCCATTTCTTTTGGTTGCTGTCTATTTTCAGATTCCCGGATACGTCGCAGCAATCTCAAAACAAGATGCTCACTGTGAGTTTCGATAAGAAAGCTGGTTTCTTCGGTCGTACTCAGCAACATATCCCCGATAGCGACTTGAACCCTCGGGTGCACGTGTAGTTCAGGCTGCTCACAGGCGATGAGGCCATTTTCAACAGAAGCAGATGCAACGAGAAGCGGTAACAACTGCGAAACACCAACACCTATATCGGCAGCAGTAACTTCAAGGTTATTGCGGCAATCCCATAAAGCGATTTTCGTATTCTTGAAAGGGAACTCCCCGAGATAGAGTGAGGACTTAGAGTCATAACGGTCGCGCCAAGATTCCAACATCAGTGGAGAGATATCGCGCTCCTCTGCGGTCGGGTTCTCTTCCAAACTCTCATTGGAGACGGTTATGCTCAAGCCTTTACCCAGCGCATCAGACATCGTAACCACATCATCCATACCGTCGAAATGTTTAGACGGCGTGATATAACGTGCATTGCCCTGTTCAGTTTTATAAACCAGCTTGTAGCCCAGATTGAGCTTGTCCTCTCCTGTCAGCCATTCGTTAATCACGGTGTCCCGCAATAAATCGCATTTAGACAGCTCGTCCCAGCACGCTTGGCCAGAATACCAGTCCTTTTGCTCGGGATACGGGTTGGGCTGATAAGTTGAATCAGAGATGTGACGAAGGGGGCCGATACAGAGACTTTCGCTCAATAACTCCAAAAGGTTATCTAAGGGAGCGACAACGATATCGCTCAGTATTTCTTCCACCACTCTAGCGCTTATGTCGTCATCTAGTGCCAGGCTGGTATGCAAGGAGCGCCCAAGCTTTGGCAAGGCTCCGGCAAAACCTTTAATGCCCAAAGTCTTCGATGCGGTATCAAAGTGATCCGCTTTGACGCTTTCTTGAGGGTATTCTTCCTCATCAAGAAACATAGGCGGAATCTGTATTAATTCATGAAGCTCACTCTGAAGCGCTTCGGAGGAAAACACCAACTCATCCAGATCCGGGCCCTCTTCATCCCCACTTTCATACACATAGTTAGCCAGAGAGGGATGAAGCGCATTCCCCTGGTTAATCTGCTCCGACACCCACTCCTCGAGTTCGTCGTATTTCAGCAGCGGATGCTGGTAGTTAATTCCAGAGATCATCGGCTGCCTCAACCCTGGATCACTGGTGATCTCCGCCAAATTTGTCCCATCGAATCCAATTGCATAGCGCGACACATAAGCCGTGTCCCGTGAGAAAGACCAACTTACATCCAAGGTCACAGACATCTTGTTCGCTCGAGGCGCAAGCCCAACCAACTCACCGATAGCCCCAACCCCTATGGCAACCAGCTCGCCGACATCGGTATAAGAGGCACCAAGTTTTCCTCCTAGTTCGAATTCGATTCCAATTCGAAGTGTTTCATCCAACCGCTTGCCGTGAACAAGATGACGGAAACCACCAACAAAGCGCCCTCCCATTGCGTCGATTCGCTGAGGATCACACTGACCCTTGGACAGAATCTGCTGAACATAGAACAGCGCCATCAACACCGTACTTTTGCCAACGGAGTTTGGGCCAAACAAAAGAGTAAGGGGCGCAAATTCAATCGTCTGTTCTTTCCGGAACGAGCGGAAATTAGCGAGTGTTAGTTTGGTGATTCGCATCTAGAGTTATGCTTCCTTTGCAAAATTCCGAGTTTTTTCTTAGGAGGGCCCAGACCAACTTTGAAGGTTTCAGGCGTACTTCGAAGCCTCTCATTATAATAAAAGTAGACTATCAGTCAGACCTCGATTCGATGGAAGAGGCGCCGTAAAACCGAACACACCCGTTCCATTTCACGCCCGTTCTGAATTTCGCTATCGTTTCGAACCGAGTCTAACGAATCTGAAAGAACTGCGAAGAGAGTGAATCCGAGAAATATTTTAGATCGTCCGAATGCTTGTTAAGTTTTTGCTTTTGCGAATCAATTTTTATGAAAATTTCTGAAAATTGTGCCAGTAACCCGGGCGATGGTATTGGCACGGGAAGTCTCTTAAGCTTCTCGCTAGTTAAGTGCGAGAACGTTACTTGTGAGACAGATTTACTAAATCCTCCAAGTTTGCTCATCCAGTAAAAGTACTCCTGCAGATACTCTGGAGTTAATGGACTCTGCACTCTGACTCTATGCAACGCTTTTTGAAAATAACATTCCTCGAGCTCATTCCTCCAAATCGAGCATCGACCTACTTCCCCCCCCTCGCAGACAAGCAAGTCGCCATCTCGAAGTGAGAACTTTGCTCGTTCACTTTCTGAGAAATCCATTTGCAGGACTTCTGAAAGGTCAAAAGCACCCCAACGGACATTGGCATTTCTTAAATACTTTCTAGGATTTTGACCGGATTTAGACTTTTGCGAGAGCATTTTCCCCAACTGACACTGGGTAACAGAGCCTAGTTCACGAACAGGCCAGCCTTTTGGATTAGTAACCGGATCGCCAAACAACTCCAAAAACATGCTGCGCAAAAGCTGATCCGTTAATTCAATTGCTTGCTGGCGTTTACGACGGAGGGCATCAGATTTGTCGAGGATGGTGGCGATGCGCTTTTGTTCATCCAATCGCGGCAGTGGAATTTCATGCTCCCAAAAGACCTTCATCGAAACTCTGGGCATTTTTGCTCCAGCGACTTGCTGACTTACCCAATCAACAAACCGTCTAGACCGCAGATAGTGCGCAAGATATCTCCTGTCAATCCTTTCAGGGTCAGGCAACATCGGCACAAGTTCCGTGGTAGCGACGCCAAGTTCGTCGGGCAAAACTACTTTGTTCAAATAAGGGCGAAGCTTGGAATAAAGGACGTGCTGACAATCAAACAGATGTGTAGAGCTACCCGCCTCTTTTGCTGGACCTCTCTCCTTTTCGAGAATTTCCCCGCTCTGAGCTTTCACCTGATCTAGATTTAGGTGCCACACAATCTTTTCTGGATCTAGCGAGGTCTTCCGCAGAGGCCTTGCAGGAGCAATATCTCCAAGTCTAGCTTTAACGGTGCTCAAAGCATTTCCTCCAACACCTTCAGCTCTTGATCTATCTCAGCCTCGACACCACGCAATCTTTTCAAAATTTCCTTCGGGTGCTCATACTCTTCGGGCTCATAGTGATGTTCTTTGTAGCGCCCCAGCGACAAATCATACTTATTTTGCTCGATGTCTCGTTTACCCACCCAGAAGCACTTCCCAGACCTGTCATTTGCCTCAGTGAGCGCAACCGATTTATCGCGCATCTTAAATTGCTCAATCAAATCCGGCAGATCGTTTTCTTCAATTTCCTGACGCTTATCATCTAAAGATCGGCCATCAGCCTTAACGTCATAGAACCATACGTAATCGGTTTCACCGCCTTTGGTAAAGATAAGAATCGCCGTCGAAACTCCTGCATAAGGCTTGAAGACACCACTCGGCAGGCTGATTACTGCTTCAAGCTGGTTATCTTCCACCAGATGCTTCCGCAACTCTTGGTGCGCGCGCGAAGAACCGAACAACACGCCATCTGGCACAATCGTCGCGCTGCGCCCGCCCATTTTGAGCATTCGCATGATCAGAGCGACAAACAATAATTCGGTTTTCTTGGTTTTAACGATACGCAGCAGCGCCGGGTCCACATCCTCCTCATCCAGCGCACCTTTGAAGGGTGGATTGGCGAGAATCAGGTCGAAACCATCCTTCGCGGCTTTGGGGAAACGCTCAGAAAAGCGTTGGCTCAGGGTGTCCTGATAATGGATATCCGGGTGGCTGATGCCGTGCATGACCAGGTTCATCGCGGCAATACGGAGCATGGTGGAATCAAAATCGAAGCCGTGGAACATATCCGTATCCACGTGGTGCCGATGCTCCCGAAGCAGGTCTCCGAGGTAGATTTTCTGCTCGACCTCTTCGCCTTTTTCATTGGTCACAGTATCGGTGATCACACCATCTTCAGAGCTGTATTTTTCCAACAGGTATTCATAGGTCGTTGCCAAAAAGCCGCCCGTCCCACAGGCCGGATCGGCAATGCGGTGCGTGGCTTCCGGGTCAAGCATTTCCACAATTGCCCGGATGATATGCCGCGGTGTACGGAACTGGCCGCTGATACCCGCCGTGGTGAGTTTTGAAAGCAGGTACTCGTATAGGTCCCCTTTCATGTCCGACTCTTGAAGCGGCAATTCACTGAGCATGTTCACCGCTTTCACCAGGAGCGTGGGCTTCTGGATCATGAGCTGGGCGTCTTTCATAAACTCTGCGAACAGGGATCCCTCGCCCGCCACATCCTTGAAGTGCGGGAACACCTCATCCTTTACGACCTTATACATTTGCTCCGCCGGCAAGTGGCGGAAGCTCTCCCAGCGCGCCGATTGCTGATGAGAACCGAAACGGCGATTGAACGACTGCCCGCTCCGCTCTGCCTTCTTCTCGTCACGACGCTCGTTCATGTCCAGCAGGCGGGCGTACATCAGGAAGGTGATTTGCTCGATCACCGTGAGCGGATTGGTGATTCCGCCCGTCCAGAACTCTTCCCAGAGCTTGTCAATTTTGCTTTTCAGTTCTCCGGTAATCATGCGTGTACTTCTCCGGTTTCAATTAGCTCGTAGGATCGGATTGCCTGCTCATCAATGGCGTATAAGCCTGCTCGGCCGCCGCGGCTGACCGGCTTTTCGGTTCGGGCGCGGACTCTGAATCCCTGGCGCAGGACTTTCGCGATCATTTCTTCTTCACTCTGGACGCTGATACTGTCGTCTTTGGTGTTTCCACCCTTCGCCAGCCGGAAGGCTACTTCATCCGACTCCCGATCTTTAATCCGGGCGGGGTACAGTACGTCGCCACACACATGAATCAAGCGAAATCTTCGGCACAATGTGTCACTCATGGCTGCTTATTCCTTTACCCAGAACCATTATCTGCGGACTTGGTGCTCGGCAGTCGTCCTACGCCGCCCCAACTCCACGCCAAACTGATTGACCAAAGCGACCAGCGAATCAGCTTGTGCATCGTCAGTGAATATCCCGTCTAAACCTTCATGGTGAACACCCGTAAAGGGCTGTTCGTACAGCTGCTTCACATTGATGGTGCCAAAACGACAAAGGTGGTTTTTTAACAATGCGATAAATCGTTGTTGCCGGCTGTTTAGATGAATGTGGTTGTCCTGAACGAATTCCGTAAAGGCGCCTTCGACGGCCTTACTGTCCATCCCGATCAGGGTTCGGAGCAGTTGATCGAGGCTTGCACCGGAATCCGGGAAGAACTCTTTGAGTGTTCCCAGGTCGAGGTTCGGGTTTTGAACGTGAACCAGGGCATTAAGCTCCTCCAACTCTCTCTCGGTGACCGGCTCCCCCTTTCGGATCTTGATGAGGGTGGCATTGGTGTCAAACCACGGTTGAAGCGTCTCCTCTACCTGCTTGCGATAGATCTGATAATCCACGGTTTCGATCTTGGTGGGACGGTCTTTAATTTCATACCCTTCCTGCTCCTCCTTGAGATCGATCACAGTCGCCGGTTCAGGCGGTGGCATTGGGCTTTTATCCCTTAAATGGATAATGCCTCGCAGTGCCTGCCGTTGTTCTTCAAATTTCTCGAATGAAGGCGATTGCCAGAATTCTTTCGCCTGGATTGCCTTGATGTGATCCGCCTTATCCCTGACCGGATTCAGGTGCATAGACAGGCTGCGCACTTTCTCCAGCACCGCTTCTTTGGCGACATCCAGCTGCGATGGGTTAGTGAGCAAGATCCGCTGCAACTCTGTCAGCTGCTGATCCCACCGCAAGGCATCGCTCTGCCCCTGTACATTACGCCACTGCATCAATGGCGCCATTGCGCCACGCAGAAGATCACGGGTTTGCGGCGCAAACTGTTCCAAAACCTTTGCGTCGCTCAGCTGCGCCTTGAGCTTCCAGTTATCTCTGACTGCAATACAACGGTCATCAAGCGCGTCGATATCTTCCTTTATGAGCCGAACGATGTCGCGGAACAGTTCCATTTCAGCCCGCTTAAGAGCTACCTCTGCCAAATCCAAGCGGGTCTCAAACAGCTTTTCGCAAAGAGATTTACTTGGGCGCCCTTCTTCTTCGGGTGGGTCCATCTCGAAGTAATCAAAATTTCCCCAATGATCAAAGATCAGGAAGTGGGTTTTATCATGTCCGGGGCCATACAGATTCGGACACAGTCGTGTGCCCCTCCCGACCATCTGCCAGAATTTGACCTTGGATTTGATCGGCTTGGCGAAGACCAGATTGACCACTTCCGGCACATCGATACCGGTATCAAGCATGTCGACGGATATCGCAATCGTAATTTCATTTTTGGATTTACCGTCTGCCCGCTTGAAGTCTTCTATCAGCTCCTCTGCACGCTCGAATTTAGAGTGAATGACCCTGCAGAAATTGCCACCGAGCTGCGGATACATCTCACCGAAAAGCTCTGCCAAAAGTTCTGCATGCTGGATGCTTCGAGCGAAAACAATGCTTTTTCCGGGCAGTTGTCCATCGGCATCGCGGAGTCCTCGCTCCATCAGGTTGCGGAGCACCTCGCGATTCGTGTCCTTGTTGAATATGGCTTTGTCGATATCCGGCTGACTGAAATCCAAATCGTTAGGGTCGTAGCCCTGGTCTTCCAGCTCCGCAATTTGTTCGTCAGTCAGAGAACGTCCTTGGATCCCCTCTCGCAAAAACCGTGTGGTATGTGAAACCACCTTGAACGGCACCAAGTTGCGATCTTCAACGGCCTGCTCTAATGGGTAGTTCGCTGTGGGGGTTTTGTAATCGCAATCAAACAAGTTGCAGGTAGAGCGACTGACCATTTCAACCGGCGTCGCTGTCAGGCCAACCTGCCGGGCATCGAAATACTTGAACAGATCCCCGTAGACATTATAGATCGAGCGATGGGACTCATCGGCGATAATAAGATCGAAGTAACCCACATCAAACTGTTCGAAGATGCGCATCATGCCGGGGTAAGTAGAGATATAAATCCGAGCGTCATGCCGACCTTCTTTACTGCTGCGTCCCACAACGTAAAGGGGTTCACGAATAAACTCTCCAAAAGCATTTTTGGCCTGTTTGCGAAGTTCTTTTCGGTCGCACAAGAACAGAACTCTCTTGGCCCACCCCGCATCCAGCATCCGTTTTGTTAATGCAATGGAGACACGAGTTTTACCGGTCCCGGTAGCCTGGACAACGAGCGCTTTGCGGAAGCCGTTACTGAAGCGCTCGCTTACACGAGTAATCGCCTCTATCTGGTACATCCGTCCAGCAATGTCTGTGGCGATGGGCGTTGAATTAAGATCCTGACGCGTTACACGCTGAGCCACTAAATATTGAAGACTGTCTTTGCTGTAGTACCCGTAGAGCTTGCGCGGCACTGTGTCCAGCACGTCATCCCAAATCCAGATGTCGTAGCCATTGGTGTAAAAAATAACTGGTCTTTGAGCGTGCTTTTTTTCCAGCGCATCGGCGTACAGCTTTGCCTGATGGCGGCCCTTCTCCGGATTTTCCCTTGCACGCTTGGCCTCGACTACGGCGAGCGGCTTGCCATTGTCATCCCAGAGAACGTAGTCACAATAGCCGATACCACTTCGGGTCGGTTGTCCATCGACTTCATGCTCAAGAGTTACCTGGTCGGTGTCAGCGCCATCAAGATCGATCTTCCAGCCTGCCAGTTGCAGCTCGCTGTCGATAAGACGACGTCGAGTTTGCGCCTCGTTAAGCTCGAGGGTACTGGTTGCTTTTTCACTGCCATTGAAGAAAGATTGAGCCTTAGCCTGATCAACCGCCACTTTGAGCTGGGCAGCTTTCCTCAGCGCTTCTTGCTCAGACTCTTGCGCCGCCTCAAGTTCCTTTAGGGCACTCTCGAGCTGCGCCTCCTGTGAGGCGAGCTTTTCCTGGAGAGCTTTATTCTTTTTCTTGAACTCGGACTTCGCACTACTTCCTTGTGGAGAAGGCGGCTGGAATTCAGGCACATCCTCGCGGCTACCTCCCGCCTGAGCGATAAACAACCACGCTCCCAGATGGTACGCCTCCTCAACCAGCCAAACAGCCGTATCCGGGGAGGACTGACCTTCGTGTGCAGCCGAATTCCCATGCTTTCGCACGGCATGTAATTTATCGAGGATGACCTGCGGAACCATCGCAGTGAAACTGGCATTTCTTAGGCGGTCCATGAGATTGGCAGTCGGCTCTATGGGCAGTTGGAGCTCGCGATAGATTGAGCCAACCATTTTCTCAACATAGCAGCGAAGCTTTACCAGCGAACTCTGAGGGTCCGAATAGGCATAGGTCTCGGCATAACCTCCAAGGTCTGCCAGTTCTGGCCATTGTTTTCTCAGATGCTCAAAGTTCATAGACTTCATACGGTTTGCCTTAGATGTCCGAACCTAAGTCAGGAATCGTGCCAGGTCCGAATAAATAATTTAATCAGTCTCGCTGATTCCGAGCTGGTTAATCCAATTGCTTAGCGTTTGATGATTCGAAATCCCCAGCAGGCGTGCCGCTTTTACCTTCTGCCCCGCCGTCAATTTCAGAGCCTCTTTAATATAGTAGACCTTTGTTTCATCAACGATTTTACTTATATCAACTCCTTGGGAAACGTCACGTCGCTGACCAAGGTGAGAGACTGCGGGTCCCCTCTTAATCATTGCTTTCTCAATATGATGACGCTCCAAGCAATCACCATCGGACCACACAGAAGCTCTGACAAGGGTATTCCAAAGCTCGCGAATGTTGCCTAGCCATGGCTGGCTACAGATAAAATTAATTGCATTCTTGGAAATTTTTTTACTCTTATATCCTGGCTGCGTCCTCGCCTCCTGATTGAGCTGCTCCATAAGCCTCCACACAAGATCAGGAATGTCCTCTTGGCGACTTCTCAACGGCGGAAGACTAAGAAGGCCAACAGCTAATCTGTAAAACAGATCTTCACGAAAATCACCTGCCTCTACCATAGCCAACAAATCACGGTGAGTTGCCGCAATAATTCGGACGTCTGTCTTGTGAGCACGGCTCGCACCAACCGGCATGACCTCTTTCTCCTGCAAAACTCGCAGAAGTTTCGCCTGTGCATCTAGAGGGAGCTCGCCGACCTCATCTAAAAAAAGTGTGCCGCCATGCGCCTGATCAAATACGCCTTTTCGATTACTTACAGCCCCAGTGAAAGCCCCTTTGACATGCCCAAACAAATGCGAATCCACCAGCCCTTCAGGAATTGCACCACAGTTTACCGGCACAAACGGCTCACTCGCTCTCACCGAAGCCTGATGGATAGCTCTGGCAACTACCTCCTTACCGGTTCCGGAATCGCCTTGTATTACTACCGGTATATCTCTGAGTGCAATTCGTTTTGCCAGAGCAATAGTCTCACTCATAGTCGCTGAGTGAGTCTGGATATGGTCAAAGTGAACGTCCACGTCAGATGCATTGCTTGCGATCTGACCCAGCAGTCCATCCTGGTGCTGCAGATACTCGAGGGATATATCGAAGGGCAACTCGATGCTAGACAGCCCGGATTGCCACGAGGTCTGAACCAGCTCGGTCCCGTAAACACCCTTGCCGAGCAGCAACCATGTCGCAATCATCGCCGGTGTGCCGGAAGTTAGATTCAGTGTTATCCGAATATCCTTAGCTGCCAGATGATCAAGCTCTTCTCGGGCCACCTGGTAGATTCCACTGTAATCGATAGGACTCTCAAGGGCGGCCTCGCGGAACGAGATCTTAAGGGGGCGGTTGATGCCTGCCATTTTCGAGGATAGCCAGCCTTCATACTGTTCAAGTCGATCGAGCCAGTTATTTGCAAGGATTTTCACCTCATCAAACGGCCAGTCGGACGAAGCCAGAATTGCGGCGACTGGACCTTCAGCTTCCTTTTCCTCCGCTAGTACATCCTGTTGGCCCAACCATGTGAGCAAAATCCGTTTTTTGGGCATTGGTAAATTCCTCTACTCAGACGTAAGCAAACTTACCATTAACAACCAGTCGAAAAACAGAGTAGCGCTCGCCCCGAATTGGAGCGGAAACGTGTGTTTTTTGTCATTAGTCGCCTAATGTACGCAAAAAAGACAGAGTCCCGTCGCCAGCGCCCAGCTTTTTCTTTGTACGCTTCTTGAAAGACAACAAGGAGCAGAAACAGACCATGAATGATTGCCAACCCTCTGCAAAAATGATCAAACACGCTGAGCTGAATGCAAATATCCTTAACATCAGGATTCCCCCCAACGTTCTCGAAGACTCCCTTGATTGCTGGTGGTTCAACGATAAGTGCTGGGAATTCCGTCCTCCTCGCGAGGGAGACTTCGTCGCAGAGCTTGCGCTTTGCAAACGGCTTGGAATAGAAGTAGACCTTTCCACATTTAAGACCAAGCGTGACTTTAAACTTTTCTTTTCCATCGTTTTTCACTATTACGAAGCTTCATACCTAAACATTCTAGAGAAGCTGCAGTCCCAGAGTCAGTGTTCTCCCTCAACAAACAACGATGCCCCAGAGCTCTCCCACCATGGTTATTTGAACAGGCTCGGAAGCATGCTGCGAAAACGTTTCAAGCGCTTCCGTTAACGGGTAGCCTTCAACTTATACAATCGGAGAAAGGCGAATCACTTAATTGAATCGTTGCTGGGTCTCGGCTTGCCAAGACACCACAAGGGAAAGGAATGCAAACTACGTTATTGCTGGCTCAACAAGACCGAGCAGTCCGTTGATCATCCGAGCCAACCTACGAAGTAACCGGAGTTTTTCAATGCCGTTTGCTCGGCAGTGCATCACTCGGATAGGGCGTGAAGACAACGCGGCACCACAGCCCAAAAGGCCATCAGCTTTGTCGCCTGCACCACAATGAGGAACGGGCAATCAAAGGCTTGGAGCTACAAGGCAAGCCTTTATATGCCTGTTTATTTGCTTAGAGCTTGTACCCATTAAATGCCCCTCTTCGATGGCTGTGCATCTTTCAAGAGTTCACCAAGCGCCACTCTCGCCAGGCCAACTCTCTTTGGTTATCAATAAACTCTGCCAAATCCTGCAAGCTGATCAACCAGGTCGATTTCTGAGAACCTCCTCGCCACGCTGGAATTGGAAGAGCGTGGCGCCCTGCCTTTACCGCTGCTTTTGCTGGAGACAAGCCGAAATATTTCTGACAGACATCCGCCAACGGGACTTCTGATTCAGAATATTCCGCTAAAAGCGCAAAATACGTTGATACCTGGTTCATAACACCTCCATAAAACACCCTGACTCTCAGCATATCGGATGCAGTGAACCTCGAGGGTCGTTAAACGGTGTTTTTTGCGCGCATGAATGCGCTCACCGAAAATTTGCGATCACTCTGTACTTACTGGCCTCCAACTCCAACCTCTGTATTTATCGTGAGGCTCCTGCCGACTGATATGCGTATAGCGCTGAAGCATCGACCAGCTTTGGTGGCCTGATACAGAGGCGACCCGTGGAATATCCCAGCCACACTCGAACAACCAACTGATGCACTCGTGACGCAGGTCGTGGAAACGCAAATCTTTGATCCCTAAGAACTGGCAATATGCGTGGAAACGAGTACCGACAGATTTGGAGTTGTAAGGAAAAATTCGTTCGTCGCATTTGGGCTGCCGCTGAATGATCGACCAGGCCTCATCGGTGAGATAAACCACTCGGTTGTTCCCAGCAGTACCCATTGGGTTTTTCATGTTGGGGACGACGACACTCCGATTGCGCGAATCCAGGCTCGCCCACTCGATTCGGCAAATCTCGTCCTGTCGGCGGGTGGAAAAGAGGGCGAACAATATAATGTCGGCCATTGGAATAGCTCTTTTTCCCGAGGGTATGGAAGCGTATTCCAAAAGCTGGTCAAGTTCTGCCAAGTTCGGTCGACGATCCCTTTTTCTCGATTTCCCTACCAGTCGCTCTCGACGACATGTTTCGGCCGTATCATTTAGCGGTTCCAACGCTGCGGGTATGCCCCAGGCCGACCGGGCTGTTTTGAATACCGATCGGAGCCAAATCAAGTCGTTGTTAATTGTCTGGGGTTGAACCCTCTTTCCGAATGCATCGGGCTGTCCGCGGTCTACCACGTGTGCAACGACTTCTTGAGCGGTCAATTCGATCGCATCCTTCTCAGCTAGGTCGAACGACTTTAATTACTCCAAATGATGCCGTTTGCTTCTCCCAAAGCTATGACCAAACTCGTCCAAATAACGATCAATCAAGTCCTCAAGGGTCACGCCCCTGTGTTGCATACGAAGCAAAGCACCAGGTTCCTGGAGTTCCAGCTCCCGCCGGCTACTCCAGTCTCGCGCCAGGGCCTTACGATCAAATGTACGACTTTCCTGATATACGACGCTTCCATTGCGTTTGACCCGCACATCAGCACGATATGCCCTACTACCATCGGCACGTCTTCGTGTTGTTATGGATGCCATGCGCTATGTTTCTCCTCAGTATCGATCCCGGATCAAGATCATCTTTCAATCCAGAATATCCTCGAAAAATCGGCTTTCGTGACGGTAAACGTACTTTTTTGGCGACATTAGGGCTCGGATATCGCTTATCAGCCAGAGTCAGCCGAACAAACCATCGCAAGCACTTTCCTGATAGAATTCGCCCTGAAAGCGGTGGAACGTCTTGAGGCACCGAAGCCTTTTAGGAAGGTTTTAACCGGAATTAATTACTGGCACAGATCGCGGTGCTACAAACCACTTCCTGTAGCACTCCTGTAGCACCGCGATCAGGAAAACGGTCAACATCGAGCAATTAATGAGCAAAATAGTGCCCTCAGATAACAGCCAAATCATCAGCGGAGCCCCTGTAAAATCAGGGCCTGAGCCCTCCCGCCGCTTCAGCGTTGCCCCGATGATGGATTGGACTACCAGCCATTTCCGCTACCTGGCCCGCCAGTTGAGCCGCCATGCGCTGCTCTACACGGAGATGGTCACTACCGGCGCGCTGATTCATGGCGATACCGAGCGGTTCCTGCGCCATGAGCCGGCGGAGTATCCGCTGGCGCTGCAGCTGGGTGGCAGTGATGCCGGTGAGCTGGCGCATTGCGCAAAACTGGCGGAGCAGTTCGGGTTTGATGAGGTGAACCTTAATGTGGGCTGCCCCAGTGATCGGGTGCAGAACAACATGATTGGCGCCTGCCTGATGGGCCACCCGGACAAGGTGGCGGAAGGTGTGCGGGCAATGATTGAGGCCACCAGTCTGCCGGTTACGGTAAAGCACCGTATTGGCATTGATGGCCGGGAATCCTGGGATGATCTGTGCGAGTTCATCGAGAAGGTTTCGGCCGCCGGCTGCAAGACCTTCATCGTGCACGCCCGTATTGCCATCCTCGAGGGTTTGAGCCCGAAGGAAAACCGCGATGTGCCGCCGCTGAAGTACGATTGGGTGTATGCCCTGAAGCGGAAGTACCCGCATCTTGAGATCATCATCAACGGTGGTATCAAAACCTTTGATGAGTGCCACGAGCACCTGCAGCACACCGATGGTGTAATGCTGGGCCGGGAGGCGTACAACAACCCCTGGCTGCTGGCCAGTGTGGACAGCGAGTTCTTTGGCGCGCCGGCATCCACCCTCACCCGCCATGACGCGCTGCGGGCTATGTACCCGTTCATCCAGAGCGAGCTGGAGCGCGGCGTATACCTCACCCACATCTCGCGGCATCTGCTGGGCCTGTTCCACGGTCAGCCGGGCGGGCGTCAGTTCCGCCGGTATATCAGTGAGAATGCCTATAAGTCCGGGGCCGGGCTTGAGGTGATTCAGACCGCCCTGGAGAAAGTCCGGGAGCCGGAACCGGCGCTTATTGCAGAAGCTTAATCGGCCCTAGGCCGTTGGTTGTCTTGTCCCTGTCAGAGCAGCCCGTTATTGTAGGTGAATCACCAGCATCTGGGAGTCGGATGCCTCAATAACAGATCAATCGGGACGACAGCACGAATGACCAACAAGCTTGAACAACTGAAGACCATGACCACCGTGGTGGCCGACACCGGCGACATCGACGCCATTGCCCAATGGCGCCCGCAAGATGCCACCACCAACCCTTCCCTGCTGCTGAAAGCTGCCGCCTCAGACGCCTATCGCCCGATGCTGGATAAAGCCGTTGCCGATGCCCGTCGCCACGGCGGTTCCGACGCCGAACAGCTGACCGTTGCTACCGATACCCTGGCGGTGCTGGCCGGGCGGGAAATCCTGAACCTGATTCCCGGCGTGGTCTCCACCGAAGTGGATGCGCGTTTGTCGTTTGATACCGCCGGTACTCTGGAGCGGGCCCGTCGGCTGGTGGATCTGTATGACAGGCAAGGCGTGGACACCAGCCGCGTGCTGATCAAGATTGCGTCCACCTGGGAAGGCATTCGTGCTGCCGAGCAGCTGGAGAAGGAAGGCATTCGCTGCAACCTCACCCTGTTGTTCTCGTTCATTCAGGCCGCGGCCTGCGCCCAGGCCGGTGCGTTCCTGATTTCGCCGTTTGTCGGCCGGATTCTGGACTGGCACCTGGCCAACAGTGGCCGCGACAGCTACCCGGCAGCGGAAGACCCGGGCGTGCTGTCGGTGTCCAGGATCTATAATTACTTCAAGGCCAATGACTACAACACCGTGGTGATGGGCGCGAGCTTCCGCAACACCGGCGAGATTGAAATGCTGGCAGGCTGCGACCGGCTGACCATCAGCCCGGCGCTGTTGCAGGAATTGCAGGATGACACCGCTCCGCTGAGCCGGAAATTGTCGGCTGAAGGCGTAAGCTCGCCGGACAAGCTGGGCACGGTGAACGAGCGGGTGTTCCGCTGGGAGTCTAATGAAGACGCCATGGCCACCGAGAAACTGGCCGATGGCATCCGCCGCTTTACCGCCGATCAGATTGAACTGGAACAGCGGGTGCGCCAGTTGGCCAAAGCGGCCTGAATTCACCACTGTTTTCGAACTAACAGGAGTGCGACTGCCCCAACATGTTAGATCAACTGAAAAAGCTGTTTGCCGCACCGGAATCGGAGAACCAGGAGCCGGACAACCACCAACTGGCGGTGGCGGCCACCGCCCTGATGGTGCAGTTGTCCCGGGCGGACCACAACGAGGATGAGCGCGAGCTGCAAGCCATTGTGGACTGTGCGGTGAAAGCCCATCAGGTAACCCGCGACGAGGCCGAGGCGATCCTCCAAGACGCCCTGGACCACGCCGACGATGCCACCTCTATGTACGAGTTTACCGGGCAGATCAACGAGCACCTGGATCAGAACGCCAAGCAGTCGCTGCTGGAAAGTATCTGGCGCGTGGCCTTTGCTGATGGCCGTATCGACAAGTACGAAGAACACCTTATTCGCCGTATGGCGGACCTGCTGCATCTTAATCACCGGGAATACATGCAGGCGCGGCACCGGGCGGAGAATTCAGGATAACCAGTGCCGGGTGACGAGCGTGCCGGCTAACACAAGGAGATTGTATGCTAGCCATTCTTCATCCCAACACCGGGCTGGACAGCGAAGCCTATCGCCAAACCATGCATTACCTGGAGAACCTGCCCGGGGTATCGGTGCGGGTGCACGAGGTACAGGGCACCACCCAGCGGCTCACGGAAATCTACTTGCTGGGCGACACCAAGGGCCTGGATAAGGAAGAAATCGAGGCGCTGCCGGCGGTTGAGCGGGCCATCCGTATTTCCGATGACTACCGCATTCTAGGGCGGCACAAAGACGACCGGCGCCAGAGCGGGTTCACCTACAACGGGGTGGACTTCAATCAGTCCAACCTGAACGTGTTTGCCGGGCTGTGTGCGGTGGATGTGCCAGAACACGTGGACATGATGATGCGCGCCCTGCAAGACAGCGGTGAAGTGTGCACCCGCATGGGCGCCTACAAGCCGCGCACCAACCCCTACTCGTTCCAGGGCCACGGCAAGGGGTGCCTACCCTGGGTGTTTGAGAAGGCGGGCAAGCATGGCATCAAGGTGGTGGCCATGGAGATCACCCACGAGAGCCACATCGAGGAAATCGACACCTGCCTGGAACGCCTGGGCCGCCCAACCGGGGTGATGCTGCAAGTAGGCACACGGAATACCCAGAATTTTGAGTTGCTGAAGGCGATTGGCCGCCAAAGCGAGTATCCCGTATTGCTCAAGCGCGGTTTTGGCATCACCCTGAACGAATCCCTGAATGCCGCCGAGTACCTGGCCAGCGAAGGCAACGCCAAGGTGATCTTCTGCCTGCGGGGCATGAAGACCGAGGCCGGACAACCGCACCGCAACATGGTCGATTTTGCCCATGTGCCGGCGGTGAAGCGACTAACGCGTATGCCGGTGTGTGTGGACCCGTCCCATTCGGTGGGCAGCCGGGACCGTTCGCCGGACGGCATTCTGGATGTGATGCACGCCACCGCACAGGGCGTGATTGCCGGCGCCAACATGGTGCTGGTGGACTTCCACCCGAAACCCGAGCGGGCACTGGTGGACGGCCCCCAGGCCTTGTTGATGAACGAATTACCCGCCTATCTGGAAGATATCCGGCTATGCCACGACACCTGGACCAAACGCCAGGCCATTTACCAACGCCTTCAAGGTGAACCACCAGAATGATTGTTTACGGACACAGAGGCGCCAAAGGCGAGGCGCCTGAGAATACTTTGCCTGGCTTTGTTCACGCCTACCGCCATGGCATACGGCATTTTGAGTTGGATCTGGTGCTTTCGAAAGACGGCATCCCCGTGCTGGTGCACGATCTGACCGTTACCCGCACCACCAGCCATACGGGTGAAGTGGGCGATTACACGGCGGCTGAACTGGCCGACATGGACGCCCGGCGCAACACCAGCTCCTGGCCCCGCAAGATTGGCATTCCCACTCTGGAAGACCTGCTGGACCAGTTTGACGATCTGGAGCATCTGCAACTGGAGGTAAAGAAAGACTCTCGGCAGCGCCTGAACATCCTGTGTAACCGCCTGACCGAGATCATTCAGCGCCGCAACCTGTATAAGACCGCGACCATTACCTCATCAGATACCTGGTTTCTGAAGGAAATCCGTCGGCGCAACAAGCATATTCAGATTGGATTGGTGGCGGAGCGGAAGTTCCCCCGGCCCCTGAACGTTGCCACGCGGCTAGGGTGCAGTTACCTGTGCTTGAACTGGAAGCTGTGCTCGAAAGAGCTGGTGGAAAACGCACATCGGCGTGAAATGCATGTATCCGTCTGGACGGTAAACCGCATTCACGACATGTTGCAGCTGGAGGAAATGGGGGTAAACAGTATCATCACCGACTACCCAACCAGTACCCACATCTTTTTCGACAACCGGGCCAGGGCCCTGTTGCCCCTGCCCCAATCGCAATCCGAGCCGTTGCCGAGCGATGGCGCGGCAGTTTCCACCGGCGGCTGAGGCCGGATCAGAAGATCCGGTTCAGGCCGTTCAGGGCGGCTACCCGGTAGGCTTCCGCCATGGTCGGGTAGTTGAAGGTGGTGTTGATGAAGTAGTTCAGGGAATTGGCTTCCCCTTTCTGGTTCATGATTGCCTGTCCGATGTGAACGATCTCGGCCGCCTGGTCCCCGAAGCAGTGAATACCCAGAATCTCGCGGCTTTCACGGTGGAACAGAATCTTCAGCATGCCCACCGCATCGCCGGTGATCTGAGCGCGGGCGAGGTCCTTGAAGAAGGCCTGGCCTACTTCGTAAGGCACCTTCGCTTCGGTCAATTCACGCTCGGTTTTACCGACGGAACTGATCTCGGGAATGGTGTAAATACCGGTCGGCACATCCGAGACGTAGCGGAAATACTCATCCTTCACGATGTCAGACGACGCAGAACGGCCCTGATCGTAAGCGGCACTGGCCAGGCTCGGCCAACCGATAACGTCACCGGCGGCGTAGACGTTCTCCACTTCCGTGCGGTAATGCTCATCCACCGACAGCTGGCCACGGCCATTGGGCACCAGGCCAATGTTGTCGAGGTCTAGAGAGTCGGTGTTGCCGGTACGGCCGTTGCACCACAGAAACGCATCGGCGCGGATTTTCTTGCCCGACGCCAGCGACAGCACTACGCCGTGGTCGTCGCCTTCCACCTTTTCATACTGCTCGTTGTGACGTACCAGAACCCCGTTGTTGCGCAGGTGGTAACTGAGCGCGTCGGAGATCTCGTCGTCCAGGAACGACAGCAGGCGGCTGGTCGGGTTGATCAGGTCTACCTTCACACCCAGGCCGGCAAAGATTGAAGCGTACTCTGAACCGATGACACCGGCGCCGTAGATGATCAGCGTGCGCGGGGTGTGGGACAGGTTCAGGATGGTGTCTGAGTTGTAGATGCGGTGATGGCGGAAATCCACATCGGGCGGCAGGTACGGGCGTGAGCCGGTAGCAATGATCGCCTGCTTGAAGTGGATGTGCTCAACCGCCTTGCTGCCACGGATTTCCAGCCGGTTCTTGTCAACGAACGAGGCACGGCCGTTGATCAGATCTACCCGGTTGCGGGCGTAGAACTGGGTTCTCAGCTTAACCTGCTTGCCGATAACCTTCTGCGCGTTCTGCAGCACACGGGGAAAGGAGAACCAGCGCGGCTCACCGATATCGCGGAACATCTGATTAGTGTTGAACGTGATGATCTGCTTCACCGAATGACGCAACGCCTTGGAGGGAATGGTCCCCCAGTGGGTGCAGTTACCGCCGACGGTGGCCTTGTCTTCGATGATCGCGACACGTTTACCGTGCTTCGTCGCATTCATCGCCGCGCCTTCACCGGAAGGCCCAGCGCCGATAACGACGACGTCGTAATGATGTTCTGCCATGCGCGCAGTGACTCCTTATCTACGTCGTGAAAATTGGATCGTTATTATTAATTGCGTGTCAGTGCTTGTCGGCCTTGGTGGCGTCGTAGGTGAGGGCCTCAGCCTGCCTGCTGTCCTGGGTCTGGCGCTCGCTCTCTTCCTCACACTTTTGGGGGCTGCCACCGCAGATATCACAGGACTGGCTGATACCCAGTGCGCCAATGCCGCCGCAGGTACCGCTGATCGGCTTGCGTCCGAGGATCACGCCGATGGACATGGCTGCAACAAGCAGAACCACGATGAACAAAACTAGAAGAAAGATACCCATGTTGCCCTCCCGTTATTGAGCGACATTACTGAGTGACGTAAGACGAAAAGGCCGGCGTCTGATGTGTTTCGAAGCCGTTTTCCGTCCGAATAATAAAATAGGCCGGGATATTCTCCCGGGTCGCGAGGGCGTGCGCTTTCTCAAAGCCCATCACGTTAAAACCTGTGGCCAGCGCATCCGCCGACATACAGTCTTCGGCAATCACCGTGACCGAAGCCAGATTGTGCTTAATGGGACGCCCGGTTACAGGGTCTATGGTATGGGAAAACCGGCGCCCTTCCGATTCGTAATAGTTACGATAGTCGCCGGATGTCGCCATAGCGCTGCTTTCCAACGCGACAATACGATTCACCTGGCGGGCATCGGAGGTTGGTTCCTCAATCGCCAAACGCCAGGCATCTCCCCCGGGTTTGCGCCCATTTACACGGACTTCGCCACCAATCTCTACCAGATACGCCTCAATGCCCTCACTGTCGAGGTATCGGGCAACGGCGTCAACCCCGTAACCCTTGGCGATGGCGGAGAGATCAATGTACTGGGGCTGCTCGGCCCGCACTGCCGGTGGCTGCTCCCGCAGCTCCAGCTTGTCGTACCCCGTGACAGCAAGTACCTCTGCCAGTTCCTGATCCGACGGCACCTGCTCCGGGCGTGCCTGGGGGCCGAAGCCCCAGAGGTTCACTACCGGGCCGATGGTGACGTCGAAAGCACCGCTGGTCAGCTCTGAGATCGCCCCAGCGCGCTGCAGCACTTCATACAGCGGTTCCGACAGCGGCATCCACTGGGATTGATCGTCGGCCTGGTTCAGCTGCGACAGCTCGGAATCCGCGCGCCAGGTGGACATGGACGCATCCACTTTCTCCAGCTCGCCCTCAATGCCGGCCGCCAGGGCTTCCAGCCGGGCCTGATCGCCCGGCAGTACCACGTTGATGTGATACTCGGTGCCAAACACCGGCCCCGAGATTTCCCAGACTTTTTCCTCTGGCTCAAACGAACAACCCGCCAGAGCGAGCCCTGCCAGCGCCAACATGGTGCCGACAAAACCCACCCTGACGGGTTGAAGCATGCGGGATGTCATTGGAGCTAATTAACCCCCAAAGTCATCCAGCATGATGTTTTCATCCTCAACACCCAGATCCTTCAGCATCTTGATGCAGGATGCGTTCATGATGGGCGGCCCACACATGTAGAACTCGCAGTCTTCCGGAGCCGGATGGTCCTTCAGGTACTTCTCGTAGAGCACGTTGTGGATAAAGCCGGTCTCGCCTTGCCAGTTGTCCTCAGGCAGTGCGTCAGACAGCGCCACGTGCCACTCGAAGTTCTCATTCTCTTCCTGCAGGCCGTCGAAGTCTTCCACGTAGAACATCTCGCGGACACTCCGCGCGCCGTACCAGAAGCTGATCTTACGCTTCGAGTTCAGACGCTTGAGCTGGTCAAAGATGTGCGAGCGCATCGGTGCCATGCCAGCACCACCGCCGATGAATACCATTTCGGCATCGGTCTTCTTGGCGAAGAACTCACCGAACGGCCCCATCACGGTCACCTTGTCACCCGGCTTCATCTTGAACACGTAGCTCGACATGATACCTGGGTTGTGGTCGGTACCTGGAGGCGGAGTCGCGATCCGGATGTTGAACTTCAGGACGCCCTTCTCTTCCGGGTAGTTCGCCATGGAGTACGCACGGATGGTCTCTTCCTTATTGATCGCCTTGTAGCGCCAGATGTTGTGCTTGTCCCAGTCTTCGTGGAACTCTTCCTCGATGTCGAAATCCTTGAAATCGATTTCGTACGGAGGGCACTCCAGCTGCACGTAGCCACCAGCGCGGAAGTCTACTTCTTCGCCTTCCGGAAGCTTCAGCACCAGTTCTTTGATGAAGGTGGCCACGTTGTGGTTGGACACCACTTCGCATTCCCACTTCTTCACGCCGAAGAACTCTTCAGGTACTTCGATCTTCATGTCCTGCTTCACCGGAACCTGGCAGGACAGGCGCCAGCCTTCCTTTTCTTCCCGGTTGGTGAAGTGGGTCTTCTCGGTCGGCAGCATGGCGCCGCCGCCTTCGAACACCTTACATTTGCACTGGGCACAGGTACCACCGCCGCCGCACGCGGAGGACAGGAAGATACCCTGGTTCGCCAGGGTGCCCAGCAATTTCCCGCCCGCACCGGTCTTCATGGTGTGTTCGGGATCGTCGTTGATCTCAATTGTCACGTCACCGGTGCTTACCAGCCTGGAGCGGGCCGCAAGAATCACTGCGACCAGAGCCAGAACGATAACGGTGAACATGACCACGCCGAGAATAATTTCTGTATTCATGGTCTCGCCTTTTCGTTAAACCGAATCACCGGGTGAGTTACAGAGAGATGCCGGAAAAGGACATAAAGCCCAGGGACATCAGACCCACAGTGATGAAGGTGATACCCAGGCCACGCAGGCCTTCCGGAACGTCACTGTACTTCAGCTTCTCGCGAATGCCGGCCAGCGCAATGATGGCCAGGGCCCAGCCCACGCCGGCACCGAATCCGTACACCACACTCTCACCGAAGGTGTAGTCCCGCTCAACCATGAACAGTGACGCACCCAGGATGGCGCAGTTCACTGTAATCAGTGGCAGGAACACACCGAGGGCCGCATAGAGCGCTGGAATGTACTTGTCGAGTACCATTTCCATGATCTGTACGAGCGCTGCGATTACACCAATGTACGTAAGCAAGCCCAAAAAGCTCAGGTCTACGTTTGGCAGACCAGCCCAATCAAGGGCGCCTTCACGCAGGATGCTGTTGTACAGCAGGTTATTCACCGGCACGGTGACGGTCAGAACAACCACTACCGCGATACCCAGACCGGTAGCCGCCTCGATCTTCTTGGAGATCGCCAGGAAGGTACACATACCCAGGAAGAAAGCCAGAGCCATGTTCTCAACGAAAATGGCCTTAACAATCAGGCTGATATAATGTTCCATCAGAAGGCCTCCTTGGCGGTGTGGCGAGACATTTTGTAATCCGCCTCTTCAACCTGCTCTGGCTTCCAGACCCGCAGGCCCCAGATTGCCAGACCGATGATGAAGAACGCGCTCGGCGGCAGCAGCAACAGACCGTTCGGGATGTACCAGCCACCCTCGTTGACAGTCGGCAGCAGTGTCACGCCAAACAGTGAGCCCGCACCCAGCAGTTCCCGGAAGAACGCTACGAACAGCAGCAGCACGGAATAACCGAGACCGTTACCGATACCGTCCAGGAAGCTCAGGTAGGGGCCATTCTTCATGGCGAAGCCTTCGGCACGACCCATCACGATGCAGTTGGTAATGATCAGACCAACGAATACGGACAGCTGCTTGCTGATCTCGTAGGCGTAGGCCTTGAGGATCTGGTCAACCACGATTACCAGAGAGGCAATGATGGTCATCTGCACGATGATACGGATGCTGCCCGGGATTTGAGCCCGAACCAGCGATACCGCCAGGTTAGAGAATGCCGTTACCGCGATGACCGCCAGACACATGACGATAGTCACGTTCATGCTGGTGGTTACCGCCAACGCGGAGCAGATACCAAGGATCTGCAGCGCGATCGGGTTGTTGCTAAAAATCGGTTCGAAGAGAACCTGTTTGGCCGATGCATCTGCCATGATCAGACCTCCCCTTCACGCAGTTTTTGTAGGAATGGTGCGTAGCCGCGCTCGCTCATCCAGTAGTTAACCAGTTGCTCGACACCACGGCTTGTCAGAGTCGCGCCGGACAGGGCATCTACCTTGTGCTCTTTGTCAGCAGCATCGGCACTCACGCCACCTTTAACCAGACGAATCTTCGGATCGGCGCGCTCGCCGTCGTAGACTTCCTTGCCCACCCACTGCTTTTTCCAGCGCGGGTTGTCGACTTCGCCACCCAGGCCCGGAGTTTCAGCGTGCGCGTAAAAACCGAGACCTTCAACGGTGTTCAGATCGCCTTCCAGGGAAATGAAGCCGTAAAGGGTGGACCACAGACCGTAACCGTGAATCGGCAGCACCACGCGGGTAACTTCGCCGTTCTCGCTCATGGTGTAGACCTTGGCAACGTTCGGACGACGCTTGATACCGGCCTTGTCTTCAGACGACGGGATGTTGGTAGACATCTGCGGGTCGGAAGCGGCTTTGTACATGTCGTACTTCATCGGATCCTGTACACCCACGTCAGACGCTTCAACGTACTGACCGGTGTCCAGATCGACCAGACGAACTTCGAACTGCTCAAACTGCGATTCGATTTCATCGGCGCTGGCGCCCTTTTCAAGCAGGCCGGCAGCGGACAGGATGTTGGTCTTGATGTCCAGATTCTGGTTCTGAATCTGCGCTGGGCGGAGCATTACCGCGGCACCAGATACCACCACGGAAAACACAATACTCAGGACCAGAGCAACAATCAGCGTTCTGGAGACAGTTTCTTTAGCTTTAGCCACGTGCGAGCCTCCGTTTGATGTTGGCCTGAACCACGTAGTGATCCATCAGCGGCGCGAACAGGTTTGCAAACAGGATGGCCAGCATGATGCCTTCCGGGAACGCCGGGTTGACTACCCGGATCAGCACGGTCATCACACCAACCAGGATACCGAAGCTCCAGCGACCAGTGTCGGTCATCGCCGAGGATACCGGGTCAGTGGCCATGAACATCATGCCGAACGCGAAACCACCCATCACCAGATGCCAATGTGCCGGAACGGCGAACATGGGATTGGTCTCGGAGCCGACGATGTTAAACAGCAGCGACGTGGCAATCATGCCGATCAGCACACCCCCGACAATGCGGAAGTTGGCGATCTTCATAATCAGCAGGATGATACCGCCAAGAAGTACGGCCAGCGTAGAGGTCTCACCCATGGAGCCCTGAATGGTGCCCATGAATGCGCTCATCCAGCCGATCTGCGCTTCCAGTGCTTCCAGACCACCACTGGCAGCCCAGCTCAGGGCGGTAGCGCCACTGAAACCGTCAACCGCGGTCCATACGGTGTCACCGGAGATCTGCGCCGGATAAGCGAAGTACAGGAAAGCACGACCGGTCAGGGCCGGGTTCAGGAAGTTCTTGCCAGTACCGCCGAACACTTCCTTACCGATTACCACACCGAAGGTGATGCCCAGAGCCACCTGCCACAGCGGGATGGAGGGCGGGCAGACCAGTGCGAACAGTACGGAGGTAACGAAGAAGCCTTCGTTCACTTCGTGACGACGAACCGTGGCGAACAATACTTCCCAGAAACCGCCGACGATGAACGTCACCGCGTAGATGGGAATAAAGTAGGCCATGCCGTAGATGAAGTTATCCAGCCAGCCTGCACCGGCACCGGTCACTGCCAGTGCGTTGATGAAGGCCGTGCGCAGGCCGCCGTCGCCGACCATGGCATCCGGAGTGGTTGCGAGGTAGCTGTTGGCCTGGAAGCCGATGTTCCACATACCGAAGAACATGGCCGGGAAGGTACACATCCATACCGTGATCATGATGCGCTTAAGATCAACGCCGTCACGCACGTGGGCAGTGGTAGAGGTTACCTTGCCCGGTGTGTAGAAGATCGTATCGACGGCTTCGTACAGCGAATACCAGCGCTCGTACTTGCCACCTTTTTCAAAGTGATGCTCGATTCCATCGAGAAACTGTCTGATAGCCATCGTTTTAGCCCTCGATCTCGATTCGGGTCAGGTTCTCGCGGAGAATCGGACCGTATTCATATTTACCCGGGCACACGAACGTGCACAGCGCCAGATCTTCTTCATCCAGCTCCAGGGCACCGAGTTTCTGTGCCATCTCAGTGTCGCCAACGATGATGGAGCGCAGCAGCTGGGTCGGCAGGATATCCAGCGGCATGATTTGCTCATACGCGCCTACCGGAACCATGGCCCGCTCACTGCCGTTGGTGGTGGTGGTAAAGTTGAACAGCTTGCCACTCGCCAGTTTCGACAGATAGATATTCAGGATGGAGAACTTATTGGGACCCGGAGACAACCAGCCCATGAACTCGCGCTTGGTGCCTTCTTCCAGCAGCGAAACCTGGTTGGCAAAACGGCCGAGGTAGGCACAGGGGCCATCGCCACGACGTCCGCCGAACACCGAACCGGAAATGGCGCGCACTTCCGCATCGTTGCTGACTTCGCCTTCAAGCAGCTCCGGCAGGCTGGCACCGATACGGGTGCGAACCAGACGCGGCTTCAGCGCCTTGGGGCCACCAATCGCTACAATGCGCTCAACCGGCACTTCACCGGTGATGAACAGCTGTGCGATGTCGATAACGTCCTGGTAGTTGATCGACCAGACGGTCTTGCTGCCAGACACCGAATCCAGATAGTGGATGTGGGTGCCAACATTGCCGGCCGGGTGCACGCCGTCGAACTGATGCACTTCAACGGCATCGTTCTTGGGCACAGGCACGTTGGAGCCTGGCTTGCCAGTAACAAATACCTTGCCCTGAGTCAGCTTGGTCAGAATCTCCAGGCCTTTCTCGAACGCTGCGCTGTTCTCGCCGATGATGACAGTCGGGTCAGCGGCCAGCGGGTTGGTATCCATTACAGACACGAAAATGGAATGGGGCGCGCTGTCGATGGTTGGGACTTTGCTGTAGGGGCGGGTTCTAAACGCCGTCCACAGACCGGACTCCACCAGATTGTCGACAACCTGCTGGCGCTCAAGGCCGGCAAGATCCGCGTCGTTGTAACGAGCGTAGGTTTCCGCTTCGTCACCATCGATCTCGATAACGATCGACTGAAAAACGCGACGGTCACCACGGTTGATTTCTTTCACCACGCCCGCGGCGGGTGACGTATAACGAACGCCTTCGGTCTTCTTGTCCGTGAACAGCAGCGTGCCGCGCTTGACGCGGTCCCCTTCTTTCACAGCCATCGTCGGCTTCATGCCGTTGTAGTCAAAACCGATCAACGCCACGTGGCGAACGGGTTTGCCCTCTGTAATGGTCTGTTCGGGAGCGCCGCTGATGGGAAGATCCAGGCCTTTCTTGATCTTGATCATTAGCCTCATCCAGTCATCAGAAACTAGTTTATGGATTATTCACGTCCGGCTTCTGCGGCCCAGGTTTCCTCTCAGGATTACACCAGATGGTTGCCCCAAGTAGCGAAAGCGGAAGCCGTTCGAATGCGGCTTATCCTCCGACGCTGGAAATGATGAGAAACTGAAAGCCAGACATACCCAAAATCGCGCCAATTATAGAGATTAAGGAAACCTATTTCCACCAGAAAGCAGAACGGCTTTGTGCCTGATCGTAAACCGAGCACGCCACAGATTTGGCAAAGAAAAACCCCGGCAACTTTCGTTACCGGGGTTTTAAGGGTAGTACACAACCGTTACGGCGTGTTTGGATCAGTCCCGTGCACGTTTCGGGAAGATCGGGTAAGTTACCCCTGCCATCTGGTTCACAACACGAACCACCTGGGCGCTGTAGCCGAACTCATTGTCGTACCACACGTACAGGATAAGGCGCTTGCCACCAGCGATGGTGGCCTGGGCATCGACGACACCGGCGTGGCGTGAGCCAACGAAGTCAGTGGAAACCACTTCCGGTGAGTTCACGAAATCGATCTGCTTCTGCAGCTCGGAGTGCAACGCCATATCGCGCAGATACTCGTTAACACCCTCTACGTCCACGTCCTTCTTCAGGTTCAGGTTCAGGATCGCCATGGACACGTTCGGGGTCGGAACCCGGATCGCGTTGCCGGTCAGCTTGCCTTTCAGCTCCGGCAGCGCCTTGGCAACGGCCTTGGCAGCACCGGTCTCGGTGATAACCATGTTCAGGGGCGCACTGCGACCACGACGGCTACCTTTGTGGTAGTTGTCGATCAGGTTCTGGTCGTTGGTGTAGGAGTGAACGGTTTCAACGTGGCCGTCTTCAATGCCGTACTCGTCATCAATCGCCTTCAGTACCGGAGTAATGGCGTTGGTGGTACAGGAGGCGGCTGACAGGATCTTGTCGTCTTCGGTGATCCAGTCGTTGTTGATGCCATAAACGATGTTCTTGATGTCGCCCTTACCCGGTGCTGTCAGGATAACGCGGCTAACGCCCTTGGACTTCAGGTGCAGACCCAGGCCTTCCTCATCGCGCCACTTACCAGTGTTGTCCACCACGATGGCGTTGTTGATGCCGTAATCGGTGTAATCCACCTTGTCCGGACCATCGGAGTAGATCACCTTGATGAAGTTGCCGTTAGCGATCAGGGCGGAGTTCTCTTCATCCACGGTGATGGTGCCGTCAAACGGACCGTGCACGGAGTCACGACGCAGCAGGCTGGCACGCTTTTCCAGGTCGTTTTCAGCACCGCCGTTACGGACAACGATAGCGCGCAGGCGGAGGTTGTTACCGCCGCCGGCTTTCTCGATCATGATCCGGGCCAGCAGCCGGCCGATACGACCGAAGCCGTAAAGTACAACGTCTTTGGTGTCGTTGTTGGCTTCTTCTTCTGACTGGGCAGCGTACTGACCAACAATCTGGCCGATTTCGCGCGTCAGGAATTCATTCAGATCACCGCCGGCTTCCTTGAATTTAACGGCCAACTTGCCGATATCAATGTGCGCGCGGCCCAGCTCCATAGAGTCCATGGCCTGCAGGATCGGCAGTGTGTCATGAACAGACAGTTCGCTGTCTTCCACCTGGCGAACAAACCGGTGGGCACGGATGATGTCGATCACCGACTGGTTGATGATGGCACGACCGTACACGGACGTGACCACATTGTTCTTGCGGTAGAGACGGCCGATCAGCGGAATCATGGCTTCCGCGGTGGACTCTCTTTCCGTCCAGTTAGACAGGTGCTGATTGATCTGTTCGTGGCTCACAGTTGGGACCTCTGGTTAGCACTGGTAAGAAATTGCGGCGCACATTATCCAATTTAAACGCGCCCACGGCAAATACAGTCAGTTCATGATTTCGTAAACACCCGGCCATAACCATGACACCCGCAGGTGCGAGCGGTAGAATACGCGCCTCGCCGTCTCCCGGTCACCCACAGCAGGAGAACAAGACTGCCCATGAGTAAAGGTGCATCCACACCCCGAACGCCCCTTTCGCTGATCGCCCCGGCTTTTCCGGAAAAAAAGGCTGATCACCGCACCTGGGGCCAACTCCATGGCAGCAGCGATGCCCTGGCTATTTGCGAGAGCGCACGAGTCCACCACGGCCTGACCCTGGTGATTACCCGCAGCACCAGTGATGCCATTCGCCTGGAACAGGCCATGCGCTTTTTCCTGGGACTGCCGGCAGATGAAGACGGCGCCGCCATTACCGACGACGGCCTGGAACTGCTGTCACTGCCGGACTGGGAAACCCTGCCCTACGATCTGTTCTCGCCACACCAGGACATTACGTCCCGGCGTATCCGCACCCTGCACCGGCTGCCCTCCACCCGCCACGGCGTGCTGGTTGTGCCGGCGCGAACCTTGATGCACCGGTTGCCGCCAGCGGACTACCTGCAGGGCAACACCCTGCTACTGGAAGTGGGCCAGTCGCTGGACATCGATACCTGGCGCATGCAGCTGGATTCAGCCGGCTACCGGCACGCGGAGAATGTGTATGAGCATGGCGAGTACGCGGTACGGGGTGCGATTCTGGATATTTTCCCGATGGGCTCCAACCTGCCCTACCGGATCGACCTGTTTGACGATGAAATAGAAACCCTGCGCACCTTCGATCCGGAAACCCAGCGCTCCATTGACCGGATCGAGCGCATTGAACTGTTACCGGCGTTCGAATTCCCCTGGCACAAAGAGGCGCGCTCCGGTTTCCGAGGCCGCTGGTTCGAGCAATTCCCCGACGCCGACAAAGACGCACCTATCTATAAGGACGTCACTCACGCCATCACGCCACCGGGCATTGAGTACTACCTGCCGCTGTTTTTCGATCACACCGCCACCCTGTTCGATTACCTGCCGGGCCAGACTCAGGTCTTTACTGCCGAAGGCCTGAACGAGGCGGTCAGCCTGTTCGATTCGGAAACCCGCAATCGTTATGAAGACCGCCGACACGACCGGCTGCGCCCTATTCTGCCGCCAACCCGGCTATTCCTGCAGACCGATGAACTCTTTGGCCACCTGAAAGACTTTCCGCGGGTAACCACCCAGGCCGAGGAAGCCTCCGGCTCCGGCGCAGTGAATTGCCCGGCGGAAAGCCTGCCGGACATTGCCATGGACGGCCGCGCTGCCGACCCGGCGGGCCGGCTCAAGCGGTTCCTCAATGAATTCACTGGCCGTGTGCTGATCTGTGCGGAATCCTCCGGTCGCCGGGAAGCCCTGATCGAGAACCTGGGCGAACAATCCCTGAAGCTGAAAACCCAGGACGGCTGGCAAGCCTTCCTGGACGACAACAAGTGCACACTCGGCATCACCATCGCGCCGATGGAACAGGGCCTGGCCCTGCCGGAACAACAGATTGCCCTGGTTACCGAGACTGCTCTGTTTGGCGAGCGGGTACTGCAGCGTCGGCGCCGCCAGAAGCCAACCGAAACCGACGATGCTGGCTACCGCGACCTTTCCGAACTGCGTATTGGCGCGCCAGTCGTGCACATTGACCACGGCGTGGGCCGCTACAAAGGCCTGGAGACTATCGACGCCGGGGGCGAATCGAACGAATTCCTGATGCTGGAATACGCCGGCGGCTCCAAACTCTATGTGCCGGTCTCCAGCCTGCACCTGATCTCACGTTACGCCGGCAACGACAGCGACCACGCGCCCCTGCACAAACTGGGCACCGAGCGCTGGAGCCAGGCCAAACAGAAGGCCCTGGAGAAAATCCGGGATACTGCGGCCGAGCTGCTGG
This sequence comes from Marinobacter sp. LA51, assembly GCF_030297175.1. NCBI lineage: Bacteria > Pseudomonadati > Pseudomonadota > Gammaproteobacteria > Pseudomonadales > Marinobacteraceae > Marinobacter > Marinobacter apostichopi. The sequence continues at coordinate 2,430,125 of NZ_AP028070.1, forward strand.
ATGTCTACGCCCGCCGCGAGGCGCGCAAGGGCTTTATCTTCGATAACCCGAAAGAGGCCTACCGATCCTTCGCCGCAGGTTTCCCGTTTGAGGAAACCCCGGACCAGGAAGTGGCCATTCAGGCGGTGATCGAGGACATGACCGGCGAGCGCCCGATGGATCGGCTGGTGTGCGGCGATGTCGGCTTCGGTAAAACCGAGGTGGCCATGCGCGCCGCCTTCATGGCGACCTATTCCGGCAAACAGGTAGCAGTACTGGTACCCACTACCCTGCTTGCACAACAGCACTATGAATCTTTCCGGGACCGGTTCTCGGATACCGCGGTTAACGTGGAACTGCTCAGCCGTTTCCGCAGCGGCAGCCAGACCAGTAAAGCTCTGGACGCCATCGAGACCGGAAAGGCCGACATCGTAATCGGCACCCACAAGCTGCTTCAGGGCGATATCAAGTTCAAGAATCTGGGCCTGGTGATCATTGATGAGGAGCACCGGTTCGGGGTTCAGCAGAAGGAGAGATTCAAGGCTCTGCGGGCAGAAGTGGACATGCTGACCCTGACCGCGACGCCGATCCCGCGAACCTTGAACATGGCCATGGGCCACCTGCGTGATCTGTCGATCATCGCCACGCCACCGGCCCGGCGGCTTTCGGTAAAGACCTTCGTGCGCCAGCGCGACGACGCCATGGTAAAGGAAGCGATCCTGCGGGAAATCCTCCGGGGTGGCCAGGTGTACTTCCTGCACAACGACGTCGCCAGCATTGAAAAAGCCGCCGAGGACCTGCGCCAGCTCATTCCTGAGGCCCGCGTGGGCGTCGCCCATGGCCAGATGCGTGAGCGCGAGCTGGAACAGATCATGTCGGACTTCTACCACAAGCGTTTCAATGTGCTGGTGTGCAGTACCATCATCGAAACCGGTATCGACATCCCCAGCGCCAACACCATTATTATCGAGCGGGCCGACAAGTTTGGCCTGGCCCAGCTGCACCAGCTGCGTGGGCGGGTTGGTCGTTCGCACCACCAGGCCTACGCCTACCTGCTGACACCGCCACCGCGCTCGATCAGCGCAGACGCCAAGAAGCGTCTGGACGCCATCTCAGAATCCCAGGATCTGGGCGCCGGCTTCATGCTCGCCACCCACGATCTGGAGATCCGGGGCGCCGGCGAGCTGTTGGGCGAGGAACAGAGCGGCCAGATCGAGAGCATCGGCTTTACCCTGTACATGCAGCTGCTTGATGAAGCGGTGGAAGCCATTCGCGAAGGCCGCACGCCCAACGCCGATCTGCCCCTCAGCCACGGCACCGAAATGAACCTGCGGATTCCGGCGCTGATCCCGGACGATTACCTGCCGGATGTTCATAACCGCCTGATGCTGTACAAACGCATTGCCAGCGTGAGCAGCAAGGCTGAATTAAAAGAACTTCAGGTTGAGATGATCGACCGCTTCGGATTATTACCGGAGCCGGCAAAGAACCTGGTTCGGCAAACCGAACTTCGGCTGCACGCGGAAGCCCTGGGCATTGTCCAGATCGACGCTGGCAAGGAATGGACCCGACTGGAATTTGGCAGCTCGACACCGGTTGATCCGCTGGTGCTGGTTAAAAAGGTGCAATCCGCGCCGGACCAGTATCGACTCGAGGGTGCCAACAGCTTCCGTTTTCGGCTGAAGGACGCGTCGACCGGTGGTAAACTCGACGGCATTTCCAACATGCTGGGCGAACTGGGGCCGGAAAAAGCGACCGCCAGCGCCTGATGAAAGCCCGATTCACACATGGAGTAATACCCTTGCAGATTGATGGTAATCGTGGCGGCCGATGGACGGCACGCACTGTATGGACAGCGCTGCTGCTGACATTGTCACTGACCACACAGGCTCAGGATTCGGGCGCCAATGGCCAGCCCATTCCGGATAACTATTACCGTGCGGAGTTGGTGATTCTTGAGCGGATCATTGAACCCGAAGCGGTCAATGAGCAGATGGCGAACCGGAAGGTTGAACCCACGCTGGAGTCAGGTGAGATCCTGAAGACGGTCGACCGGGGCGGCGTGACAGAAACCACCCTCGACCTTGCCCCGCGCGGCGAATTGCATCTGAACGGTGCGGTACAGCGACTTGAGCGCAGCGGGCGCTATCGGGTGCTGGTCGCCGCAGGCTGGTACGAGGCTTTCCCTCCGGGCTACGAAGGCGCACCTCTGCGGGTTGCCGTGGGCGACTGGCTTTCCGGTGGCGACACCCGTGAGATTGAAGGCAATATTACAATTGATCGCCAGCGTTACCTGCACGTTGACGTAAATCTGAATCACTGGCAGCAAGTGGAAGGCGCGATGGCAGCAGCCGTACCAGCGGAACAAGGCCAGAGCGATACCGCCACTGCCGACCTGGGCGGCGCCGGAAATCCGGATGCCGAGGCCAATGAACTCACGGCGCAGCCCACCGGCCTTGAGGCTCAGCAGGCTCCTGCGGCAGCACCGCTGGAGCTACTGACCTGGATTCGTGAAAACCGGAGAATGCGCAGCGAGGAAATTCACTTCCTGGACTCGCCGACGATCGGCGTGCTGGTATTCTTCAAGAAGATTGAGGCTTCGGAGTAAGACCGCCGAGGCCGGCCATCGACACTTCCAGCATGCCCTTCACTCCGGACATGCCCTTGTCGATGGCCTCATGGATCTCTTCCATGGAAATGATGTGGTCCGACTTACCCGCGGCCCAGTTCACTACCAGCCCCAGGCAGACATAGCGCATGCCCAGTTCAGCGGCTAAAACGGCCTCGGGCATGCCCGTCATCCCCACAAGATCACAACCATCCCGCTCCATGCGAGCGATCTCAGCGGCGGTTTCCAGCCGCGGCCCCTGGGTTGCTCCGTAGACACCAAAATCGGAACACGGCGTGCCCTGCGCGCGGGCCGCGTCGATCAGGATCCTACGAGCCTCTTCATCGTACGGCCAGGTGAAATCAATGTGGGTCACTTCATCCAGCTCACCCTCAAAGAAGGTGCTGGGGCGGCCCCAGGTGTAATCGATGATCTGATCGGGCACGACAATGTGGGCAGGCCCCATCTCTGAATGAATGCCACCCACGGCGTTCACCCCAACCACAGTGCGAACACCGGCATCGTAAAGCGCGCGCAGGTTCGCCCGGTAGTTCACTTGATGCGGCGGAATCCGGTGCGGGTTGCCGTGGCGGGACAGGAACACCACTTCCTGCTCACCCAGCCGACCGTCAACCAGCGGCCCTGATGGCGCGCCCCAGGATGTTTCCAGCGCTCGTTCGCCGGTGATTTCCAGGCCTGACAAGGTAGTCAGGCCGGTACCACCGATGATACCGACGGGGCTGCGTCCAGCCGTTGCGCTCATTCGCCTTCTCCTTCAGCTTCGGCATCGCCGTAGCGGGTCGATTGACCGGACTCGCTGGCAGTAGTTTTGGACTTACGATGGTCCGCCGCTTCGGATTCGTCTGACTGGTCTGAGTCATCCTTCTTGCCGGCCTTGCCGTTGGCCAACCGAACACCCTCTGGCAGGTGCAAGGTGCGAGTCGGGAAGGCAACTTCAGCGCCGTAACCCTCAATGATATTGCTGATCTGCAACAGCACGTCCTGCTTCACCTCATGGAACTCTACCCACTTGGTGGTCTTGGTGAACGTGTACACCATGATATCCAGGGAGGAGGCGTTAAAGGCAACAAAGTTTACGATCAGGGTTTGATCCTGATCGATCTCCTCGTGGTTCTCCAGCATCGAACGGATGTCGCCGACGATATCGCCCATCTGACTGACATCGGCGTAGCGAATACCGATGGTTTCGCTGATCCGACGGTTCCGCATCCGGGACGGGTTCTCAACGGCTATGGTGGTGAAGGCCGCATTGGGGACATAAAGTGGGCGAAGATCAAAGGTTCTCAGAGTGGTCAGGCGCCAGCCGATGTGTTCAACCACCCCTTCTATATCGCGATCAGGCGAACGCACCCAGTCACCGACCTTGAACGGACGGTCGAGATGGATGATGAAGCCACCAAAGAAGTTGGCCAGGAGATCCTTGGCGGCAAAGCCGACGGCAATACCACCGACACCACCAAACGCCAGCACACCGGAAATACTGTAGCCGAGAGACTGCATGGCAATCAGCACAGCGGTAATGATGACCACCGCCCGGGAGAGCTTACTCACCGCGTTCACGGTGGTGTAGTCCATGGGCGTCTTCATCTTCATAGGCGAGACCAAAATCTTCTCGCTTTGCTTAATCAGACGCAGCAGCGACCACACCAGAATCCAGATAAAGCCCATCTTCAGGACGGTTTCGTTGGCCTCGAAGATCGTAGCATCGGAATATTTGTGGGCCACTTCCGCCGCCCAGTAAACGCCCTGCAGCCAGACAAAGCCAACGAGGGGCTTGCGGGCTGCGTGCAAAAGGGCGTCGTCCCACAGGTTCCGGGTATTGCTGAATTTACGCTCAAGCGCACCTATGAAATAGCTGGCCAGGTAAGCGACTGTCGCGGTGCCGAATACCAGGGCGAAGACGACAAGGCCTACCCGCCACTCCTGGGGCAGCAAATCAAAACTTTCGATCCAGCCATCCACCATGGCAGTTGCTTTTTCGATCATCGATTTCCTCGGACCAATCGGAGTTAGTAGATAGAGACGGCAATACCGGTGCTGACCCGGTTGAACAGGTCAATCACATCGTCGTTGCGCATACGAACGCAGCCATGGGAAAGCGGCACGCCCATGGGCTCTGTGTCAGGTGTGCCGTGAATGTATATGAAGCGGCGAAAAGTATCGACCCCGGGACCCCGGTTTTTGCCGGTTTCGCGGCCACAAAGCCAGAGAATGCGGGTTAGTATCCAATCGCGGGCGGGGTGCTGGGCGGCAAGTTCGGGGGAGTGGATTTCGCCGGTGGGCCGACGGCCACGATAGACAGTGTACATGGGCTGGCCATCGCCGATCATGGCGCGGACATAATGGCTGCCCCGTGGCGTGCAGCCGCTGCCGTCCTGCTCTCCGGGCCCATTAAGGGCGGTTGAAATCGGGTATTCGGCCAGTATCGAGCCATTGCCATCAACCAGAGTCAGACACTGGTGCTCAAGACTGATGTGGATGTTCTGGTCAGAACTGCTGTCGTTACTCAAGCCGGTTAAGCTCCCTTGGGGCTGGTGCCAAGTCGAAGCCTAACCGAGAGCGCTAATCTCAGGCAACCGGCGCCTGGGCGTCGGGGAGCGGAATCAGCATCTTGTCTTCCGCCTGCATACCGGCGGCAAGGAAGGGCACCAGGCGCGCGGCGATTTCCTGGATGGTGGTTTCAACACCCAGTTTGTTCTGCAGGATATCGCGCAGGGCATCGCTGCTGGACATGGTGAACGCGGTCGCCCCCAGCATGAACTGAATACGCCAGTAGCGATCAACCGATGACAACTGGGGAGTCGCTTCCTTGAGCAGGCGCATGAAACGGCTGAACGGATCGCCGTATTCCTGCTCCAGGAACTTACGCAAATGGCCCTGGGATTGGGTATAGGCAAGACCCAGCAGGCGCATGAAGATGGAAATACCCTTCTCATTGCGCTGGGGCATTCGCACGGCGCTTTCTGTCAGCGCCCACAGTGTTTGGTTCAGCGTTGGCGGCTTGCCGTCACAGCGCTCTTCCAATTCATCAAAGGCCGTTTCCAGTGTGGCGGAGAACGGCGTGAGGAATCGGGCGAACACAGCGTGGATCAGCGCGTTCTTGGAACCAAAGTGGTAATTGACAGCGGCCAGATTTACTTTAGCCTTACTGGTAATCATTCGGAGCGAGGTTTCCGAAAAACCACGTTCGGCAAACAGCTCTTCCGCTGCATCAAGAATCCGATCTACCGTATCAGACTGCGCCATTTTATTTTCAAAGCCTCTAGCAAACGTCTGTTTGAAACATACGTTTGAAGGGCCGAGCTGTCAAGTTCTGGGCTCTGGCTCCGCCGCTACACCCTGCCAGCCCCGATCGATAGCCCGCCGATTACCCTCAAAAAAGGCGGCCTGCACCCGCGCATAGGCTTTCTCAGCTTCCAGCAGATATATCAGATACAGCCGCACGTGCTCGCGGCGAGCTAGATGGCGAGGCAGTATCCGCCGCTCTGAAAGCCTGAGCAGCGAACTGAAACGAGTATTCTTCAAGGCAATATTAAAGTCGGCCATTCGCGCGCACTGCCAGATCAACCCTTCGTTGCCCTCAAGATGGGCGGCGTAAGCGCGGGCCTCGCGCAGCAGGCGCTGGCGCTTCATGATGACATCGAGGTAGGAAGGACTGGACGTGTAGATGCGCCGTACCGCAGGAATCCCCAGCATCAGGATGATCATGAATGCACCAAAACCGGTACCCGCCACCCAGGCCGGTACAAACCCGGTCAGGCCGCTGACAAACACCACGGCAGCGGCAAAGGCGCTGAACAACCAGAGGTCACGATTGCGACGCGCGGTCGCCAGGGTGTAGTCGTCTGGCCAATCGCTCATGGCCAGGCGATTGAAATCCAGCAGCAGAACCCGATCACATTGGCGCAAGATCAGCCGAAGCTCGCGTTGCTTGAATTGCGCCCTGGCCTGCTCAGATTCGCTCGGGGCTGACTCCTGCTCTTCTGCCTCTCCCTCTTCTTTCTCAACAGCGGGCGTCGATTCCGGGGCCTCGGCGGCTTCGGAAAGCCCCACGGGCGCCTTCGGGTCGCCCACAGCTTCCGCTCCCGGCGCTGGTGCCGGAGCAGGAGAGGTCGACGGCGGAGGATTTACAGTCGGCCCAGACTGAGGCTGCGCCACCGACGGAAGCGGGTCAGCGGCACGCCCCTGGCGCAGCACCGCACCTTGGGTCGGGTCGGTCTTTGGCGACGCTGTCCGCTGATTTTCAGCCATGTTTTAGGTTCCGGAACGGGCAGTGAATCGATATTAATCAGACTACGTAATACAGGTATCGACCGGGTAGCGACTATCTTGAGCTTAAGCTTGATCTAAGAAAGCCTACGTGACCACCGGGCCAACTTGGCATCGGCCGACTCCACCGCTATCCTTGGCGCCCTGCCGCAACCGCATCCGAGTCTTTTCCAAGAGGTCTGGCTATGTTCACAGGTATTGTTCAAGGCATTGCAACTGTCCAAGAGGTAACCGCAGCACCCGGGTTAAGCACCCTGGTCATTCGCCTGCCCGACAACAAGGCGGCCGGCATCACTATTGGTGCCTCGGTGGCCATCAATGGCACCTGCCTGACCGTCACCCGCCAGGAAGACAACGACCTGTACTTCGATGCCATGCAGGAAACATTGCAATGCACCACCCTGGGTGATCTTCGGCCGGGACACGAGATCAACTTTGAGAGGGCAGCGCGCATTGGCGACGAGATTGGAGGGCATTTACTGTCTGGCCACATTCACACCACGGCCACCATCCCCAAGATCGTGAAAACCGAAAACAATGTGACGCTGTGGTTTGAAGTTCCAGAGGCCTGGACCAAGTACATCTTCACCAAAGGCTATATCGCCATCAACGGCGCCAGCCTGACCATTGGTGAGGTGGAGGGCAATCGCTTCAATGTGCACCTGATTCCGGAAACCCTTCGGGCCACTACCTTTGGCACCGCCAGCGAAGGCCAGCGCGTTAACATTGAGATCGACAGCCAGACCCAGACCATCGTGGATACCCTGGCCCATCTCGGCTACGACCAGCCGCCCAAGGCGCAGTAACCGGGCACCACTGCCCTACCTCAAACGCTCATACCTCAGCGCTGACTGGCCTCAAGGACCACAAACTTGGGGTTGGCGTCGAGCTGACGAACGGCGGAGAAGAATTTCCGCAGACTGCGGTGATAGCCGAGGTGGCGATTACCAACGATCAGCAGCGAACCGCCCGGTGCCAGGTGCCGGGCCGCAGCCTTGAACAGACGAAGGGCGATGTGATCGCCCACCACCCCACCTTCATGAAACGGCGGATTAAGCAGAATCAAATCGAATTGCCCAGCGGAACCGTCGATGCCATCGGCGTGATCGAAGCGGGCCCGACTTTCCGGAAACAGCCGAGACACATTATCCCGAGCACTGAACACCGCTTGGCTGGAAACATCCGCAAAGGTCATATCCAGATCCGGCCGCTGCTCCAGAGCCACCAGCCCCACAACGCCATTGCCACACGCCAGATCCAGAACCCGGGTACGGGCCGCCAGCTCAGACACAGCGATTTTCACATGAGACAAAAACAGGCGGGTGCCGATGTCCAGCTTTTCCCGGGCAAACACGGCAGGCATGGCGCCTACCCGTAGCGGGCTCCCGTCTACGTCATAGCTTTTCCAGCTACCGGACCAACTATCGAGATCAGCAGTGCCCCGGCGACACACCACTACCCGGGCCTTCTTGCGAGCAGGCAGGACAGCCTCGGTCGGCACGGCCTGAGCAAAAACCTCCACACCACGGTCCGGCAGGTGCTTGATCATCCCGCCCGCCAGCAACAGGCCGTCTTCAGCCAGCACACCATTGATCCAACGCAGCAGCCAGGCCAGGTATTCCGCCTGGCGCGGCACTCTCAGAATAACGACGTCGTACTCGCCTTGCGGCGGGTTCAGCCAACTGAATACCGCTGACGGTGCGTCGACGGCAGAATTCAGGCCAGCATTGTGCGCCACTGCCGCAGGCAAGGTTGCACTGTCGGCCACCACGGCCGGGTTGAAGGCGCGCAACCCCAGGGTCAGCGCACCGAATTGGTCATCAATAATGAGTACCCGAGAAGACGGCAGCATGGCCAGGCGCTGGTGCGCCTCAGCCAGCAGCAACTCGTCGGCCGCATCCCACGCTCGCAGCGAGGCCTCACCGCCACCGGGACGGGATAGGGTCAGGGCGCCGTCCGGCGTGTCCATCACTGCAGTGATCATATTGGCTTCCAAAAGGGGGATTTATCACAAAAGCGCTATTTTAGGCTGTTTATTCTAGAAATTAAGCCTAAGTTAAGGGGTGTTCACGCATTATTCTTTTTCCGGTTGGCTCCGTTGTTGTGGACGCAAACCCTTTGCCCCTCACCCCAGGGGCTTTTTTTTGCCTGGCGTTTACCCTCAGATCGTCGCTGGCACTCAACGACGGGTAGCGCGGTACACCGTGAAGCGGCGATCTTCGGTCAGGCGCTCTACCGGCCCCACGAAGCGTTTAATCAGGTTTTCATAGGGCAGGAAGCTATTGGCCACAAGCCTCAGCTCACCCCGGGTTTTGAGATGGCGGGCCACGGAGCGAAGGAAATCTTCAGTCATCGAAATGTCGGTTTTGACACCCGCGTGGAAAGGCGGGTTGGTCACGATCGCCGGCCAGACGCCCTCGACCCCGGCCAGACCATCCGAGGCGATGATCTCGCCGGTTGCCCCTGCCCGCTCGTAGGTGGAACGGGCACACATTACCGCCTGAGATTGCACGTCTAGCCCATCCACCGGTGCCACCGGCCGGCCTTGATCCCGTTGCCAGGTTTGGTGCCAGGAACCGATCACACCTGCGCCACAGGCGAAGTCCAGAACCCGATTGGCTTTCAGAGGCGTACTGACCAGAGTGTCCAGCAACATAGACGTGCCAGCATCCAACTCGCCCTGACTGAAAATACCGGGCAAGCCACAGACATCAACAGCACTACCGGCATTGGTTATCGAGTGCCATTCCATCCAGTCTGCAACGTCAAAGCGCGACAGGGGCGCCAGGCCAATGGCCACCCAAACCTGGCAATGCCGGGCACTATCAACCTTGGCTGCCTCCGGATCGATGCTCTTGAGCTGCTTCACCGCCCCGGAAATGCCTTCCTTCTTCTCACCGATCAGTATCAAGGCAGCATCCGGTGCCGCTATCCAGCGCGCCAGTGCTAATCTGAGGTCAAGCTCGGCCCGGGCCTTGGGCAGGAACACCACAACCGTGTCGAAGCTGGACTCAGTCAGCGCGGGATTGTCATAGCCAAAACACACCTGCCAGTTTGGCGGCCCTGCCAGCTCCTCGGCGTAGCCCGCATGCTCGCTCATTGCCAAGCCACCGGAAGGCAGTTCTGGCAGCAAGGCGCCGGAGCTCGCCCCCAGCAAGGCCACACGACCTTTCAGCAGGGAACGATTTCGAAGCAGGGCTTCATGGGATTTTGGCATTTCGGACATCGGCAGGGGGACCCCGTTACTGGTTCTGGAAACGGGCTACTCTAACTGGAATCGGCCCGCAAGTCCCGCCAGAACTGGCGTACCTTGCGGGCCGATGCGACTACTTGGCGTCAGGCCTTTTCCTGGCGTCCAGACCGAACCGGCCTTGCCGCCAGCTCTTCGATAGCTCGGCTCTTGACCGGCTCGCGCTCGTCGTTGCTGGAAATGGAAAGCCCCATATCCCGCAGAACGCCATCATGGAGTGCGTAAACAAAGCCATGCACCGTCAGAGGCTGACCGCGCTTCCAGGCATCCTGAACGATGCTGTTTTGGGTCACATGATCAACCTGTTCAACCACGTTAAGCTCGCACAGCCGGTCCACCCTATCCTGAACGTCGGTGACCTTATCAAGGATAGGCTGATGGAGGTCACGCACGTCCTGGATATGACGCAGCCAGTTGGTGATCAGACCGGAACCTTCGTTCAGCAGCGCCGCACGTACACCGCCACAGCCATAATGGCCGACCACCATGATGTGCTTGACCTTCAACACCTCGACCGCAAACTGTAGCACCGACAAGCAGTTGAAATCAGTGTGCACCACCACGTTGGCAACGTTCCGGTGCACAAACAATTCCCCTGGCATCAGATCAACAATCTGGTTCGCCGGCACTCGGCTGTCCGCACAGCCGATCCATAAGTACTCCGGCGCCTGCTGGCTGGACAGGCGGTCGAAGAACTGCGGATCTTCCGCTTTAATCCCGGCCGCCCAGGCCTGATTTTTCTCTAGTAGACGGTCAAGCTGACCCATCGACACTCTCCCTCTTAAGCTATAGGCCCTTTAAATTGAAAGGCATCTGGTTTGCCAAAGCAATACTCAAGTGGTGGCACTTGCTGTTGCGGCTGCCGGTTGTATCCCGTTCGCACTGCCACTCTCGGTTTCACTGTCAGCCTCAAGCTGACCCGAGTGCATGGTGCTCTGGGCCAGATCCAGAAGCTCCCGCAGGGCCACGGAGAACATGGCGTATTCCGGCTCACGCACGCTCTTCAGCTCCGCCAGCATGGATTTCCAGCGTTTGATCATTCCAACATGGCGCGCCAGCCAGGCATCGACACAGTCCGGCACGTCTTCTGGCTTGCCTGCCAACCTCAGTACCCCAGTCGTAAGCGCCCGCTGCTGCCACTCCAGATCCTCCCGGAAACTTTCCCGGGCCAGGGCCTGCCAATGCGAGGCCGGTGCCAGTGAGGCAATGGCCCGGGCAAACCAGTTCAGATCCAGCTTGTCACCCAGCTCATAGTAGAGATTGGCAACTGTTTTCAGCGGCATGCCGGACGCTTCCTGAGCCTCGATAATGCCCAGGGATGAGTACAGGTAGTCGGTCCCCGACACCACCGATGCCAGCTCTGCCGGCAGACCGGCCTCAACCAGTCCTTCGTGGCGTTTCTGCCAGGCCGTGCGCGCGTGGTCACCGAGGTAATCCGGCAGGCTGGCCGTGATGGCCCAGACGCTGTCAGCGAAGCGCTCGATGTGGTTTTGGATACTGAGTTCGGCCCGACGATTGCGCAACAACCACCGTACTGAACGACGCATCAGCCGCATCAGGTCCTGCATCAGCTCCATCTGCAGCTGCGCCGGTACGTTGAAATCCTGATCCTCAATCTTGTCCCACCAGTTATCGATGCGGAACACATCACGGGCGATGATCCAGGCCAGGGCAATGGATGCCGCGTCAGCACCGGTGGACTGATTCAGCCGTTCAACAAAGGTGATCCCCATGTGATTGACCATGTCGTTGGCAATCTGGGTAGCGATAATTTCACGCCGCAGCTGGTGCTCGCCCAGCTCCTTGGAGAATTTCTGGGTCAACCCGCGCGGAAACACCTTGTACATCTCACCGGCCAGCAACGGCTCATCCGGCAGCGAGCTGTTGATCAGTGTCTGCTTCAGATCGCCTTTCACGTAGGAGATCAGCACCGACAGCTCCGGACGAGTCAGGCCCTTCTTGTCGAGCTTGCGCTCCGACAGGGTTTCATCGTCGGGCAGGAATTCCAGCGACCGGTTGAGTTTGCCTTCGCTCTCCATGGTGTTCATCAGCCGACGGTATTCCTCGAGCCGGATGGCAGCGTCCTCGCTGGCAATACTGATGGCCTGGGTCTGCCGGTAGTTGTTCTTCAACACCAGGTCGGCAACGTCATCGGTCATTTCTTCCAGCATAACGTTGCGCTGCTTGCCGGTCAGATCGCCCACGGCGACGGCCTGGTTCAGCAGGATTTTCATATTCACTTCGTGGTCCGAACAGTCAACGCCACCGGAGTTATCGATGAAGTCGGTGTTCATGCGTCCGCCCCGAAGTGCGAACTCAATCCGTCCGAGCTGGGTGAGACCGAGGTTACCGCCCTCGCCCACCACCTTGCAGCGCAGCTCGGACCCGTTAACCCGCAGACCATCGTTGGCCTTGTCGCCAACGTCGCTATGGGACTCGCCCGCGGACTTCACATAGGTGCCAATGCCGCCAACCCAGAGCAGATCTACCTGAGCCTTGAGGATGTGGGAAATCAGCATGTTCGGAGGTACCCGATCAGACTTGATACCCAGCAGCTTCTTCATTTCCGCACTGACCGGAATGGACTTGGCGTTGCGACTGAACACGCCACCGCCCTTGGAGATCAGCTTGGTGTCGTAATCGGTCCAGGCCGAACGGGGCAGCTCAAACAGCCGCTTACGCTCCTTGAAGCTCTTGTCCGGATCCGGTGTCGGATCGATGAAGATATGAATATGGTTGAAGGCTGCCACCAACTTGGTCTTTTCAGAACAGAGCATGCCGTTGCCAAACACATCGCCGCCCATGTCGCCGATGCCGATGGCGGTGAACTCATCCAGGGCCGGGTTGATACCCATTTCCCGGAAGTGGCGCTCTACCGATACCCAGGCACCCCGGGCGGTAATACCCATCTTTTTGTGGTCGTATCCGTTACTGCCGCCGGAGGCGAAGGCATCGCCCATCCAGAAGCCATAATCGGCAGACAGGCCGTTGGCGATGTCCGAGAAGGTGGCGGTGCCCTTGTCAGCTGCCACAACCAGGTAGTGATCGTCTTCGTCGTGGCGCACCACCCGCTCGGGCGGCTGGATGCCGGCATCCACCAGATTGTCGGTGATATCCAGCAGGCCACGAATGAAGGTCTTGTAGGCTGCAATACCCTCGGCCTGGAAGGCCTCACGGTCGGACGGATCAGGCAGGCGCTTGGCGACAAAACCACCCTTGGCGCCCACCGGCACGATGACCGCATTCTTGACCTGTTGCGCCTTCACCAGGCCCAGGATCTCAGTGCGGTAGTCCTCGAACCGGTCAGACCAGCGCAGACCGCCACGGGCAACCTTTCCGCCACGCAGGTGCACACCTTCCACCCGCGGCGAGTAGACAAAGATCTCGAACATGGGCAATGGCAGCGGCACATCCGGAATGCGCGACGGATCAAACTTAACGCTGATGTACGGCTTGGGACCGCCATCCTCATCGTGCTGATAGAAGTTAGTGCGCAGGGTCGCCTGCATCAGCTCCATATACAGCCGCAGGACCCGGTCCTCACTGAGGTTATCAACCCCGTCCAGACCGGCGTTGAACTCAATCTCCAGTTTCTGCTGGGCCGCCTTGCTCTTGCCGTCGCTCTGGAAACGGTCCGGGTTGAAACGCACCTCGAAGTACTCGAGCAGCAGCCTGGCCAAATCCATATGGTTGACCAGCGTGTTGGAAATGAAGGTCTGACTGTTGGAGAACCTGATCTGGCGCATGTACCGGGCGAAGGTCCGCAACAGCGCAATCTCGCGCCAGCTCATGTACGAGGTCAGCAGCATTCGGTTGAAGGCGTCGTTTTCGGCATCGCCGTACCAGACCCGGCGGAACAGATCCTCGAAAATCGGGCGGATGCGATGGATATCCACCACGCGGCCAGTGTGGGCCTGCAGCGTGAAGTCGTGAATCCACACCGACTTGCCGTGACGGTCGGTGACTTCAAACGGATGCTCGCCCAGTACCCGGAAGCCCAGATTATCGAAAATCGGCATCACGTCGGACAACGGCAGTGGCTGATCCGGATAAAAGAGTTTGAAATGCAGGGTGCTTTCATCCTCTTCCAGGGCCCGGTAGAAGCTCATGGTCAAGTCACTGCGTTGGGCGGCGCCAGAGATGTGCTCCAGATCGATCGCGGCCCGGCGCGGCGAGAACATATCGGTGTAGCTGGCCGGGAAACCACCGGACCACAGCCGCGACAGCTCGTTGCCCTGCTCTTCGCCATAGGCTTCGCTCAAGGAATCGTAAAGACCATCACGCCAGGACTGCGCCATCTCGATGACTTTTTCACGAATCTCGGCAATGGGCAGCTGCCGGTTCTCCACCTGGGGTACCCGAATGGTGAACTGGACACGGGCCAGCACCGATTCGGAGAAGTGGGTGACAAATTCGATGTCTTCCGCTTCCAGTCGGTCCAACAGCACCTGCTCGACCTTTTGCCGCAGCTCGGTGTTGTAGATATCCCGGGGGAAGAACGCCAGACAGGTGACAAACTGGCCGTACACGTCTTCGCGCATGAACAGCTCGATGCGGCGGCGCTCCTGGATGTACAGGATGTTCTTCGCCACCTTCAACAGGTCCTTGCTTTCGATCTGGAACAGCTCGTCCCGGGGATAAACGGTGAGAATCTGGTCCAGCTCTTTGCCCGCGTAGTCGTCGCGCAGGAAACCCGAGCGCTTGATGACATTCTGGAATTTCCGGCGCAGCAGCGGGATTTCGTCCGGACGCTCGTTATACACACGGGAGGTATACAGGCCCAGGAAGCGGCGCTCGCCAACCACTTCACCCTTGCTGTTGAACTTCTTGACCGCGATGTAGTCCGGGTAGGCCGGACGGTGCACCCGTGAGCGCTGGGCGGATTTGGCAAAAATAAAGATATCGTCAGTGCGCGTCATTTCATGACGCGTACGCTGAGGCAACTCGTTCAGCCGAACCCGATCCGGACGCTCGTTATTAACTCGCAGGATGCCCAGCTCCGAGTTCTCGACCCGACGCACCACCATGCCGCTCTTGTCCTTGGCGAAGTCGTATTCGTCGTAGCCCAGGAACGTGAAGTGGTCCTGCATCAGCCAGTTCAGGAAAGCCCTTGCCTCCTCCTTCTGCTCATCATCGATGCCAGCGGCAGTAGTATCCAGCTCGTCCAGGATCTCGCGAACCTTGTTGGTGACAATCGGGAAATCGGAAACGGCGATGCGCACTTCGTGCAGCACCGTTTGCAGGGCTTCCTCTAACTCGTTCAGGTCGGCCGGATCGCTGTGGCGATCGATTTCCAGCACGATAAAGGCCTCGAACTGGGTATCTTTGTTGGAGCGCTTATTGGGCAGCAACTTGCTCAGCTTGCCGTCTTCAGTGCGTTCAACCTGCAGGATAGAGTGCTGAATGGAGTGGGTGCCGATCTCGCGCTGGTTGATGGCAATTCGCAGGGAATCGATCAGAAAGGGAATGTTCGGGTGCAGTATGAAAATGACCGTGTGGGTCGACTGCCAGCCATCGCTTTCGAGGTCAGGGTTGAACACCGATACAGGTGTTTCGTCGGCGGTCCGCTTCTGAAGAAACTGCCAGGCCGCGAGAACAGCACCGTAGGTGTCCGAAAATCGTCGACTGACCAGCTCCTCAAGAGGAATGTGAGCGTAATGCTGCTTCGCGAAATCGCAGATCTTTTTTGCCTCTGTCTTGGCAATTTTCTGAGCGAACGCATCAGCCAGTTGTTCAAAAAACTGATCCTTGCTGGCTACTGTCAGCGCATTCATGATCGACCTCGGTTAGTGTGAAGTAAACGTAATCGTCTTATTGTCACATAAGCATAGTCAAACCCTTGATTTTTGCCGGGCAGACGCCAAAACTGCGGCAACTACTTACGCATCAAAGACGTTCTAAGATGAACCCTAGAGAATCGGAGCAGTTCCTCTCAATGTCGCTACAGCATACGTTCGGTGAACTCAGATCGCAGTTGGCAAAAAGGATAATCGGACAGGAAAAATTGGTGGACCGATTACTCATTGCCCTCCTCGCCGATGGCCACTTGTTGGTTGAGGGTGCTCCCGGCTTGGCCAAGACTACGGCGATCAAGGCTCTGGCCGATCACCTGGACGGCGATTTCCACCGAATTCAGTTCACCCCGGACTTGCTGCCCTCGGACGTCACCGGCAGTGAAATCTACCGGGCGGAAACCGGTACCTTTGAATTCCAGCGTGGGCCTATTTTCCACAATCTGGTGTTGGCCGATGAAATCAACCGGGCGCCGGCCAAGGTCCAGTCCGCCCTGCTCGAAGCCATGGGCGAGCGTCAGGTCAGTGTTGGCCTGCGTACCTTCCCGCTCGATCGCCTGTTCATGGTGATGGCCACCCAGAACCCCATTGAGCAGGAAGGCACCTATCCTTTACCCGAAGCCCAGCTCGACCGCTTCCTGATGCATGTGGTGATTGATTACCCCTCAGCCGAGGCCGAAAAAGCCATCCTGCACCTGGCGCGCAATGACTATCGCCAGGGCCAGGCCGAAACCAGTGTTCGCGTGACCGCAGAACAGGTCTTTGACGCCCGCAACGAGGTTGCTGATATTTACATGGCAGAGCCGGTAGAGCAGTACCTGCTGGCGCTGGTACTGGCCAGCCGGGATGCCGGCAGCCTGGACCCTGAGCTGGCACGCTGGACCGCCTTTGGCGCCAGCCCGCGGGGCACGATTGCTCTGGACCGCTGCGCTCGTGCCCTGGCCTGGCTCGACGGCCGTGACTACGTGACCCCGGACGATGTCCGGGCCATGGCCTATGATGTGCTCCGGCACCGGATTCTGCTGACCTTTGAAGCCGAGGCCGAGGGCATGACCGCCGACGCGGTTATCGAACGCCTGATTGAGCGAGTACCGGTTACTGCCTGATGATCTTCACCGATGCGACAGACTGACACCGCCACTATGGCTGACTCCGACGCTCTAACCCACATCAGTCTGCCGGACCTGATCCGCCTGCAGGCGGATGCCCGTGCGTTGAAGCTGCCGTCGGCCCGTCCGGTGAAAACCCGGCAGGCCGGTTTGCAGCAGTCACCGCAGCGGGGCCGGGGCATGGCATTCGCGGAGGTTCGCCAGTATCAGCCGGGTGACGACATCCGCAGCATCGACTGGCGTGTAACTGCGCGGCGGCAAGCGCCCCACACCAAGCTGTATGAGGAAGAACGGGAACGCCCGGTGCTGCTCCTGTGTGATCTGGGTCCTACTCTGTTCTTCGCCAGCATCGGGGCCTACAAACAGGTGCGGTCCGCGCAGGTTGCCGGCCTGCTGGCCTGGCTGGCGCTCTGGGCCGGTGACCAGGTTGGTGGCATTGTCTTCAACGAGCACTCACTGAGCGTCCTGCGTCCGGCCCGGCGCAAAAAATCGGTGCTGCGCCTGCTGGATACACTGGCGGACCACCAGCAACAGCCGGGAGCCAAAGCCAACACGCCCGCCGAAGACGACAACACCAATGGTCTCGATCAAGCGCTGGCCGAAGCCCGCCGGGTAGCCCACACCGGCAGCCGCATTTTTGTGATCAGCGACTTCCTTGGCATTACGGAAGACACTCCAACCCTGCTCGGTGCCCTGGCCCGTCACAATTCGGTCAGTGCCATCCGCATCGTCGATCCCTTGGAGCGCGAGTTGCCTAGTAGCGGTCGGTTTGCCGTCGCAGGTCCCGGCGGCCCGGTCTGGTTTGATGCCGCCAACACGCGGTTCCAGCAAGCCTGGCGACGCAAGGTGGATAGCCATGAGGCCCGTCTGGAACATTGTTTCCGCACCTCAGGCGTGGCCTCTGCGATGGTGTCCACCGGTGATGACCCGGCGGTGGCGCTAAAAGCACTACTGGGGCCGGGAGGCCGGATCGGATGAACCCGCAAGATCCGCTGAGCCAACTGAGAGACATTCATCTGCCGGCAACCGGAGGCTTCTGGCCACCGGCACCGGGTTGGTGGCTACTGGCCTTGATTCTGCTGCTGTCGCTGGCCGGGTTGTGCTGGCTTTTGCATCGGAGGCACCGTCGCAATCGGTGGCTGCGCCTGGCTAAGGCTGAACTGTCCGGACTGGAACATCAGGCCAGCCATGAACCCCAGTGGTTTGCCCATCTGAACAGCCTACTGAAACGCGCGGCGCGCCAGCGGTATCCGGACAAACACCCCGAATCTCTGAGTGGCGAGGCCTGGGTAGCGTTTTTGCTTTCGACGGCGCCAAACGACCGAATTGCTTCGCGGCCAATCGTGGAAGCGATCGTGCACAGCAGCTGGCTGCCCAAGACCAATGCCGATCCCCGACAGGCCGCCGATTTTGCTCGCTCCTGGCTGGGAGGTCAGGCATGGTGAGTCTCGCTTATCCCTGGCTGATGCTCCTTGTGCTGGTACCGTTGCTATTGCAGTGGCGGCGACCGGCGGGACAGTCGGTGGATGCCCCCATGCTGCCGGTTGGCCACTGGTTGTCAGACCTGCCCGGCGTCAGCCGTCATGGCAGCGCCACCCCACTGTGGCAGAAACTCCTGTTGTTCGTGATCTGGTGTCTGTTGGTGGTGGCGCTGGCGCGGCCACAGCATGTTGGCGAACAGGTGCAACTGCCGGTATCCGGTCGCGATCTGATGCTGGTGGTGGACATCTCCCCGAGTATGGACGAACAGGACATGGTCATTCAGGGCCGCAGCATCAACCGGTTGCAGGCGGTAAAGGTAGTGCTGGACGATTTTATCAGCCAGCGCAAAGGCGACCGCCTCGGGCTGATCCTGTTTGGCACCCAACCCTATGTGCAGGTACCCCTGACCTTTGACCTGGCCACCGTAAAGACCCTGATGCGGGAATCGGGCCTGGGCATGGCGGGTCGCGCCACCGCCATCGGCGACGCGGTGGGCTTATCGATCAAGCGGCTGCGGGACCGGCCACAGGACCAGCGCGTGGTTATCCTGCTGACCGACGGTGCCAACACCGCTGGCGAAATCACCCCGGACAAAGCCACCGAGATAGCCAAGGCCGCCAGTGTCCGGCTCTACACTATCGGCATCGGCGCCGAATCCATGGTTCAGCGCGGCTTTCTGGGCTCCCGGCGGGTGAACCCGTCGCGAGATCTGGACGAGGCGCTCTTGACCCGCATGGCCGAGCAGACGGGCGGCCGCTACTTCCGGGCCCGCAGCCTGCCGGAACTGGAACTGATCTACGAAAGCATCAACCAGCTCGAGCCGATTGAACTGGAGGGCAAATTCTACCGACCGGTGACCGAGCTCTTTGCCTGGCCGGCGGGCCTGGCAGCACTGCTTTGGCTGGTCCTGCTACTGCTCCGCCACGGCTCCTCGCTGGTGTCATCCCGCCAGCCGGCAGTGAAGAGGGAAACCGATGGCTGATTTCCACTTTCTCCGTCCGTTCTGGCTGCTGCTGGCACTGAGCCTGCCCATCCTGGTGTTCACACTCAGGCACCTGCGTCTTGGCGACAGCGGCTGGGCCCGGATCATTCCGGAACGATTGCTGGCGCCCGTTATTCGCCACGACGGCAGCTCCGGCAGACAGCAGCGATCGCCGATGCTCCCGGTGTCCCTGGCGGTGATCGCGCTATCCATTGCCCTTGCCGGACCTGCCTGGCGAGAGGCGCCCACGCCGCTAAAACAGCCCGGAGATAGCCTGGTTATCGTGCTGGATCTGTCGTTGTCGATGCTCGCCACCGACCTTGAACCAAATCGACTGATCCTGGCCAAACGCAAGATCCGCGATATTCTGGACGCCCGAGAGGGCAGTCTGAACGGCCTGATCGTGTTCGCCGCCGACGCCCATGTGGTTGCACCGCTGACCGACGACAGCAAAACCATCGAAGGCATGCTGGATGTCCTGGAACCGGTGATTATGCCAGCCCCGGGCAACCGGGCTGATCTTGCCATTGCCCGCGCCCGTGATCTGCTGCAACAGGGCGCGCCAGGCCAGGGCCGGATCTTGCTGATCACCGACGATGTGCCCACACGCTACCACACCGCCATTTCGCAAACCCTGGAGGGCACCGACCTGTCCCTGGATACCCTGGTGGTGGGCACCGAACAGGGTGGCCCTATTCCCCTGGCCAAGCGCGGCTTTATCCGCGACAACGGCGACATTGTCATTACCCGTGCCAATCCCGAATCCCTGGCCAGTCTGGCCCAGCAGAACGGTGGCGCAAGCGAGCAACTGACCCTGGATGAAGGTGATATCCGGGCCCTGAAGCTGGAACCCACCGAGAACGGCGATTGGCAGGAAACCGACTCTGGCCTGACGGTGAACCGCTGGCAGGACGACGGCTACTGGCTGCTCTGGCTGGTGCTGCCGCTATTGCTGCTGGGCTGGCGCCGTGGCGCCTTTACCGTCCTCGCCCTCACCGTGCTACCGCTCACACCCCAGCCGGCCCAGGCCATGGACTGGGGAGAACAGTGGGGAGAACTCTGGCAACGGGAAGACCAGCGGGCGCCGGAGCTGATTCGTGAGAACCCGGCCGACGCCGCCAGCCGCCTGGACGATCCGGAATGGCGCGGTAGTGCGCTGTACCGTTCGGAGCAGTTTGAACAGGCCGCAGAAGCCTTTGCCGCCGCCGAGGGCGCACGAGCATATTACAACCGGGGCAATGCCCTGGCCCGGGCCGGCCAGTTGGAACAGGCGCTGGCCGCCTACGACCAGGCCCTTGAGCAAGCCCCCGGCATGACCGACGCCCGCGAGAATCGGGAACTGGTCAGGCAGCTACTCGATCAACAGCAACAGCAGGACCAGCAACAAGGCCAGGGCCAAGACCAGACGCAGCAATCGCAGCAGCAAGAGAATGGTGATTCGCAGAGCGGCTCGTCCGATCAGTCCCCCGGCAACCAGGGCCAGGAGCAATCCCAGGAATCCGGCCAATCGGAGAACAGCCAGAACCAGGGCCAGCCGTCGGAGCAATCCTCCAACAACGGCACCAACGAGACCGACAGCAATGCCAGCGACTCCCAGGACAACACTGGGGCCGAACAACAGCAGCAGGCGCAATCCCGTGACGGCACGGACGGCAGCGGGCAGACTGAAGCACCGGCCCGGATTTCCGAGCAGCCCCTGTCCCAGGGCCAGGAACAATGGCTACGACGGGTTCCGGATAATCCCGGCGGCCTGCTGAAGCGCAAATTCCTGCAACAGTATCAGGAACGCCAGACACCATCCGATGAGGGCGATACACCATGGTAAACCGGCTAGTGATCTCTGCCATTCGCGTATTGGTTCTGATGGCGATGGCCACCTTTCTCCACGCCGGGGAACTCAAGGTCGAACCGGACCGCACTCGGCTTTATGAAGGCGAGGTGCTGACCCTGACCGTAACCGGGTCGATGAAACTGGACATCGACCTGAGCAATCTCTTCAATCTCGATCTGTCCAACCTGCCCTCGCCCGACATCGAAAAGGTGGAACCGGCGTTCGAGGTACTGGGTAAAAACCAGCGCTACAACATTCGCACCGTGAACAATGACATGGTGGGTGAGATTACCTGGACCTATCAGCTGGCGCCCCAGCGCAGCGGCAAGCTGACCATTCCGTCACTCAGCTTCAAGGACTCGACTTCGAAACCGGTCAGCATCCAGGTGGTAAGCGGAAGCCCACCGGACCAGAAAGTAGCCGCCAGCCGGGACAGCTTTATCGAGTTGTCGGCAGACAAGGCGGAGGTCTATGTGCAGGAACAGTTGACCATGACTATCCGCCTGTTCTTCAGCGGCAACCTGGTGCGCGGCGAATTGTCGGAACCGGAACACCCGGATGCAATCATCGAGCCGCTGGGCAAACAGCGGGAATACTCCCGCTACCGCGATGGTGTACGTTACCGGGTGGTGGAACGCCGCTATGCGCTGTTTCCGCAACAACCGGGCGAACTGACCCTGCCTCCGATCGAATTTGAAGGACAGGCCCGCGATGCCAGCGGCAAACTGATTTTCCTGCGCGACAGCGAGCAACTCTACCCCGTTCCGGTGAACGATGTCCCTGCCGGCTACACCGGTGATACCTGGCTGCCCGCCAGCGGCCTGACCCTGGAAGAGACCGGGCTGCCCGAATCCCTGCAGGTGGAAACCGGCGAAAACCTGACCCGCAACATCACTCTGCGGGCGGCCGGACTACCGGCCGAAGCTTTGCCACCGCTACCGGAACTTGCTCCGGAGGGCCTGCGCAGCTACCCCGAGGCACCGGAACGGAAAACCGACATAACACCGGCCGGGCTGGCCTCGAGCCTGAGCCAGACCCGTGCGCTGGTACCAGTGCAATCCGGCCCGCTGACCCTACCCGAAATGCGGATCACCTGGTGGGATACCACCACCGACAGCGAGCAGGTCGCCGTCATTCCGGCTAAAACTTTGCAGGTGGGCGGTGCTACGGCGCAGGTTAATAACTCAACAGCACCTTCGGACACTGATAACGACACGGGCGCCCCAGACACATCGGAGTCCGGAACTTCCCGCAATGATGGTTCCGGTTGGCAATGGCTGAGTCTGGCTCTGGCGGTACTCTGGCTGGCCACTCTGGTGTTGTGGTGGCGAGCCAGAAACACGAGCAACGGGCGCAATTCAGAGCCGGTGGAGCCGGACCGTGACGAAAGCGCCCTATTCGAGCAACTGATTCAAAGCGCCCGCAAAGGATCGGCCTCAACCCCGGCGCTGCTCGTGCAGTGGGCGAATCAACGCTTTGCCGGGAAAAACTTCAAGACCGCGTCGGACGTTATGGTGGGGTTGAATAACGCCACCCTGAGCGCCGAACTGCGACGCCTGCAGGCGCGGCTGTTCGCGCCGGGCGGTGATACTGCCGAGAATTGGGACGGCCGTGCCCTGGCGAAGGCACTGCAACAGGTGCGTGAGCAGCGCAAGTCGGAAGAGCCCCAGGGTTCCGAACTGCCGCCCCTGTACCCCGACAGCCTGTCGGCGTAAGTGTGGCGGAGCCGGTTATCCGGGGCGCCTTTTAGAGAGACTCTCTAGAGAGTCCACCCGCTACTGAGTGAGCTGCTGATCGATCACCAACTCGACCGGTTGGCCCTCCTCTTCACTGACCACGACCGGTACTTCCAGGCTACCCTGCCAGTCTCCAGGCTGGGCGATGGCGTTTCCTGAGCGGCTCAGCCGGGCCGTCACCATGACCGCCTCCGCGCTGGAGATTTTCGCCTCCGGCGACATCGACTTGGTGTCATCCAACCTTACTTCGGCTGGCAGCGCATCGGCGGTCAGGCGCGTGATCGCCAGGGGCGGGCCCCCGGCGCCACCTTGACCACGGGCGAACACAAACAGCACGGTGTCCGCCGGAACCTGATCCCGAAACGCTTCGGACAAGCTCACCCGGACGGTCACACCTGGGCCCTCGGCCTCAGCAGTCTCGAAACTGGGTGGCGTTTCACCCAGACGGCCGTAAGCTTCCTGAATACCACCCTGAATCGAAGCCAGTTGGGGATGATCCGGCGCCACCGCGACAATGCGTTCCCAGTACTTGATCGCTTCCCGGTAGTTTTCCTGGCTGAAGGCGTGAATGCCCAGCAGGCCCAAGGCGTTCACCTCGTCGGGATTCACGTCGCGGGCCGCTTCAATGGCCGCCCTCACCTCAGCGGTCAAAGCCCCCCGGCTGTCGAAAAACTGAGCCTGTGCTGCCAGGCCAAGCGCAACCGCGCGGGCGTTTTCATTGGGCGCGTATTCCGACAGACGGCGGAAGGCCGAGGCCGCAGCCGGATACCGCTCCAGGCGCATGTAGCTCTGTCCCAGCATGGCCCAGCCATCGGGGTTGTCAGGGCTGGCTTCGAGCTTTTCCCGCAGCTGTTCGGCCAATTCGGCCATCTGGTTCTGGCGAGCGCTGTCAGTCTGCCCCATGGCCTGCATGGTAATAAGCTGTTCCACGTCGTCCATGGCACCCCACTCCTGATACAGGAAATAGGTCGCGACCGGCACCAGCAGAATGGCCACCAGGCCCACCGCGATGGCGCTTTTTCGGCCACTCAGAGCGGGCCCCATCACCGTCTCATCCGGGACATCGTCGAGCATGGCGCCGGCAAGCTCTTCTTTCAGCTGCCGGTAGTTGTCGTCGTCCAGCACTCCCGCCTCGTACTCGGCGTCCAGTTCCTTCATCCGGCTGCGGTAGGCCATCAGGTTCTGGTTTCTGAAGTCAGCGCGTTCTCTCGCCGCTGAGCTGTGAAAAAGCACCGGATACAATACAAACGCAAGAGCCAGAATAATGAGTACCGTTGCGGCAATCCAGAAGGTTTCAGTCATGGAGATATCGTCACAGGTTCAGTCATGAGTGCAGCGCAGAGGAAGCGATCAGGCTCGATTGTCCTGATCGTCTTCTGCAAGAATCTTGGCCACGCGAGCCTTCTCTTCGGCGGTCAGTTCCGGTGTCTCGTCGGTCTGGCGACGGGAGCGCACGATGACACCGATCACCACCAGCAACCCGCCAAGAACAGCAATGGCCGGGGTTGCCCAAAGCAGGATGGTGCGTTTCTCTACCTGGGGCCGGTACAGAATGAATTCGCCAAAGCGGTTTACCAGGGCATCGACAATTTCGTCATTGCTCTCGCCCGCGCGCATCCGGCGGTATACCTCGGCGCGCATGTCTTTGGAGATGGGCGAGTTGGAGTCGGCAATGTTCTGGTTCTGACATTTCGGGCAACGCAGTTCCGCGATCAGGTCCTGAAACCGCTGCTCTTGCTGTGTGGTCTCAAAGTTATAGACATCCGCCACCTGCGCGCTGGCCATGGGGGCCAGCAACAGCAGTACGGCAACAAGGGCGAAGCGGACCATCAGCCATTCTCCCGGATATCGTTGATCACCGGCAGCAGGGTTTCCTGCCAGATCTTCTCGTTGACCACGCCAACGTGGCGATAGCGCACCACACCCTGCTCATCTATTACGAAGGTCTCCGGCGCGCCGTAGACGCCCAGATCAAACCCCAGGGTACCCCGGGGATCGTAGATTGATGTGCTGTAGGGATTGCCGAGCCGGTCCAGCCAAACCAACGCATCGTCCCGGTTGTCCTTGTAGTTCAGGCCAACGATGGAGACACCTTGTTCCTCGGCCAGCCACATCAGGTCGTCGTGCTCGTCGCGACAGGCCGGACACCAGGTGCCCCACACGTTCAGCAGCTGTACCTTGCCCTTAAACAGGGTCTCGTTGAGCTGGGTCTCCGGAGTGTTCAGATCCTCCAGATTGAACGCTGGCACAGGCTTGCCGATCAGCGCCGATTCCAGTTTGGTGGGATCTTTACCAATGCCTGCGAACAGCACCACGCCCAAGACCACGGCAATCAGCAACGGCAGAAACAATAAAAAGCGCTTCATGATACTGCTCCGGCGGATTCGGTGGCGTTGCCGGAAGGGACACCGGCGTTGCTTTTCTGGGCCGAGCGTTCACGCACCCGGTAGCGACGATCGGAAATGGCCAGAAAACCACCAGCCGCCATGAAGATGGCACCCAGCCACAGCCAGCGCACCAGGGGCTTGTACTGCAGCCGAATAGCCCAGGCGTTGTCGGAAATCCGCTCGCCAACGGCCACGAAGATGTCGCGGAACAGGCCAGCATCGATATCGGCTTCGGTCATTACACTCATGCCCACGGAGTACTGACGCTTCTCCGGATGCAGGTCAGCAATCTTCTCGCCGTCCACCAGCACATCGAAGCTGCCGTACTGGGCGGTGAAGTTGGCACCCTGGCGCTCACCGATGTCCCGGAACACAAACTGGTAATCACCCACCGTGGCCACATCACCCGGCACCATGCGAACGTCCCGCTCGATGCCGTAGTTGGATACAACGGTGGCGCCGGCCATGGTGATGGCCAGGCCCAGATGACCAAGAACCATGCCGTAGTAGCTGCGCGACTGGCGCTTCAGGCCGTGCAGCCGGCCTTTGCGTGATGCGGATTTTTCCCACAAGTCCCAGAAGGTCGCCACGGCCACCCACACGGACGTAAACACTCCGGCACAAGCCCAAGGCGTAAAGCCACCATAGCCAACCAGAACCGCCGCAGTGACCACCAGGCTTATAGCCAGCGGCCACAGCAACTTGCGCCCAAGCCAGCCGCCGTCAGTCTTTTTCCAGCGGGAGAAGATACCAGCGCCCATCAGCAACCCGGTTGCAACCGCCAGTGGACTAAAGGTGATATTGAAGAAGGGCTCACCAATGGACAGCTTGCCCATCTCCAGATAATCAAGCACCAACGGATACAGGGTGCCGACGGCCACCAACAGTGTGGCGGACACCAACATCACGTTGTTAAGCAACAGGAAGATTTCCCGGGACATTGACCCGTACCTGGCACGGACATGCACCACCGGTGCCCGGAATGCGTACAGGGTCAGGCTGGCAATCACCGTCACCGCCAGCAACGCCAGCAGGAACACACCGCGCTCGGGATCGGAGGCGAAGGCATGCACCGAGGTGAGCACACCAGAACGCACCAGGAAGGTTCCCAGCAGGCTGAGTGCGAAGGTGACAATAGCCAGCAGAACGGTCCAGCTCTTGAAGACACCGCGCTTTTCGGTCACCGCCAGGGAATGCATCAGTGCGGTGCCCGACAACCAGGGCAGCAGCGAGGCATTCTCGACCGGGTCCCAGAACCACCAGCCGCCCCAGCCCAGCTCGTAATAAGCCCACCAGCTTCCGAGTGCAATGCCGATGGAAAGGAATGACCAAGCCACAGTGGTCCAGGGCCGTGACCATCGGGCCCAGGCGGCATCGAGCCGACCATTAATCAGCGCGGCAATAGCAAATGCAAAGGCCACAGCGAAGCCGACGTACCCCATATACAACATGGGCGGGTGCACGATCAGGCCGAAATCCTGCAGCAGCGGATTCAGGTCAGAGCCGTCTGCGGGCACATTGGGCAGCAGACGATCAAAGGGATTGGAGGTGATCAGGATAAACAGCAGGAAGCCAACGGTGACCATGCCGAGGATGGACAGCACCTGGGACACCACCACAGAAGGCAAGCGTCGACTGAACACCGCCACCGCCAAGGTCCAGCCCGCCAGCATCAGAATCCACAGCAGCAGCGAGCCTTCGTGGCCACCCCAAACAGCGCTGAATTTGAAGTACCAGGGCAACAGGCTATTACTGTTGTTCGCCACGTAGGCCACGGAAAAGTCATCGGTAAGAAAGGCGTGGGTCAGCACCGCGAACGCCAGGGCGACGAAGACGAACATGCCCGAGGCTAGCGGGCGAGCAAACGCCTGCAGGTTATCCCGTCCAGCGATCGATCCCACCAGGGGAACCACAGAAAGGAGCACTGCCAGCAACAGCGAGAGAATTAGTGCGAGCTGTCCGAGTTCCGGATACATCAAAGCCCTCTGGCCCTATGGCCGTTTGTAGTTAAAAAATCAGTACGTGGGTGCGTTGCTGGAGCCTTCAGCGTCTTTGGCTCCATATTCGGCTCCATATTCGGCGCCGTATTCCGCCCGCTCCTTGGCAGATTTCGCCAACGCATCCGCCACCTCAGGTGGCATGTAATTCTCGTCGTGTTTCGCCAGCACCTGATCGGCGACAAAGCGGCCCTCGCCATTCAGCTTACCCATGGCAACAACGCCCTGACCTTCAGCAAACAGGTCCGGCAGAATACCGACATAAATCACCGGCACCGAGGCACTGAAATCGGTCACCCGGAACTCCACCTCAAGGCTCTCCGGATCACGCACCACCGAGCCTTCTTCGACCATGCCACCGGCGCGAATGCGGACATCCACCGGTGCTTCTCCGGCAGAGATCTGGCTCGGGTCATAGAACAGGTTGATGTTCTGACGCAATGCGTAGGTGGTCAAACCGACCGCCACCGCGATACCTGCGATCAGGAACAGTACGATGGTCAGTCGTTTTTTTCGGATAGGATGCATTCAGTATCTGCCATTCAGTCTTGGGAAACTTTTACCCGGGTAAACGTCGCCGGTGTCGGTTGCGCCGAGCCGCGTCCGCTGTCGTCTGCGGTTTCGTGCACCCGGCGACAGGAATTCAGCACCGACCGGTGTCGACGCCATGACCAGACCATCATCGCCGTCACGAGCAGAAAAAAGACGCCGTAACAGGCCCAAACATAGGGGCCGTGGCCTTCCATGGCGATGAAGGCGGTTAACGAGTCGAATGCCATTTAACCAGCCCTCCGCGCCAGTACATGCTCTTTGACCCAGCGCGTGCGCTGCTCACGAACCAGGATTTCTGTTTGCATACGCAGGCAGGCAAGCCAGCCGAACAGCAGGTACAGGCCCAGGACCGACAGCAATAGTGGCACCCACATTTCTGCCGGCATCGACGGCTTTTCAGTCAGCTTGAACGTCGCAGGCTGGTGCAGGGTATTCCACCATTCCACGGAGTATTTGATGATAGGGATATTTACCACCCCGACCAATACCAGTACCGCGACCGCCCGGGCCGCCGATTTCTCATCATTGATGGCCCGATCCAGGGCGATTGCTCCGCCATAAAGAAACAGCAGGATCAGCATTGAGGTAAGCCGGGCATCCCAGATCCACCAGGTACCCCAGGTCGGTTTGCCCCAGACCGCACCCGTGAACAGGGCCAGAAAGGTCAGCACCAGGCCAACCGGAGCAACCGCCTTGACGAAGACATCGGCCAGTTTCATCCGCCAGACCAGGGTCACCACCGCGGCCGTCGCCATCATGATGTACACCGACTGCGCCAGGAACGCCGAGGGAACGTGAATAAAGATGATCCGATAACTGTTGCCCTGGAGGTAGTCCTTGGGTGCAAAGGCCAGGCCCCAGACCAGGCCCACGGCCAGCAAGGCCAGTGCACCTGCCAGCAACCACGGCATCAACCGGGTTGCGATCCCGAAGAACCATTTGGGCGAACCCAGTTTATGAAAAATCTGCCACATCAGACGGATACCCTAAACATCATCAATTATTCCTAGCTGTTCGACAGGCTGATTTTCAGCGCTGCCGCGGCTGCAAATGGTGCCAGTGTTATCGCCAGGACCAGAAACGCTCCCATCAGGGCCACGTATGCCCCGACCGGAGCGCCCTCCGTTGCTGCGGCCACTGTGCCGGTGCCAAAGATCAGCACCGGAATGTACAGTGGGATGATCAGCAGAGACAAGAGCACACCGGCTGAGCGCAGGCCCAGGGTCAATGCCGCGCCAATGGAGCCAATCAGGCTCAGCACCGGTGTTCCGATCAGCAGCGTTAGACACAAAACTGCGATGGAGTTCCCGTCCAGGTGCACCATCACGCCCAGTACCGGCGCTAACAGCACCAGCGGCAGGCCGGTCAGCACCCAATGCGCCAGGGTTTTCGCCAGCACCAGCAGGAACAGTGGCTGCGGCTGCAGTACCAACTGCTCAAGAGTGCCGTCATCAAAATCGTGGCGAAACAGGTGGTCCAGCGACAGCAGCACGGACAACAGCGCTGCCACCCACAGAATGCCGGCGCCCGCCTCGCGCAGAAATGACACTTCCGGGCTCACCCCCAGTGGGAACAGGGTCACCACCATGACGAAAAACAGCAGGGGATTGAGCAGATCCTGGCGCTGCCGGAAGGCCACTTTCATATCCCGGCTGAAGACCGCCCTCATGGCAGCAACTGTACTTACGGCAGATTCCTGATGTTTGATCAGTGGACGGGTTTCAGCATTCATTGCGGCGCCACCTCACCCAGCTTGATGCTGCGCATTCCCGGCAACTGCAAGTCATGGTGTGTGGTCACCACCACGGCCCCGCCCTCGGCGGCACGCTGCTGTAGCAATGCCTCAATGGCGCTGACGCCCTTGGCGTCGATGGCGGTGAACACTTCATCAAGCAACCACAGGGGCTCATCGGCGATCAGCAAACGAGCCAGGGCGACACGGCGCTGCTGGCCAGCGGACAGGCGGCGGCAGGGTACATCGTGAAAGCCATCGAGCCCGGTTCCAGACAGCGCCTGGCGCAGAACGGAATCGGCGACCGGGCGACGGGCGGCCACGAGGGCGCGCAAATTCTCCATCGGAGTCAGCAGCGCCTTTATGCCTGGGCGGTGCCCGAGGTACAGCACATTGCGCAGAAATTCCTCGCGGTGCCAGCTCCGGGACTTACCGCACCACAATAGCTCGCCGGACCAGGCATCGTTGAGGCCGGCCAGGATTCTCAGCAAGGTGGTTTTGCCGGTTCCGTTTGCCCCCTCGACACGGGTAACCGTACCGGGCAGTATGGAAAATGAAAGGTCACGGAACAGCATCCGCTCATCTCGTTCACACTGCAGATTGGTAGCCTGTAGGATCGGCTCAGACATCAGGGCCCCGTAACCAGGACGATGCGCGCGCACGCGGCATCGGATGCATTCAACACGGACAAGGCGGGTGCAGACATTTTTTCACGGCAAGACCCACCGGCGCGGCGTATTATAACGAAACCCCGGGCGGATTACTCTTGCCCGATACCAAATCGCCCGACACCAAACCAATTGCGATGAAACTACCGACTGGCCCACAGCCGCCCCAGCCTACTGTGCCCTCTTCCAGCTCGCAGCCTTCCAGCACGGCAGCGAGCCAGAAGGCCGTCGCCGATCTACCGGCTTCCGCCCGCCAGCAACTCGATGCGCTGCAGCTCGCCAACCGTCAAACCACCCTGGCCAGGGTCGCAGAAGTGATCAATCGCCAGGCCGGGGAACGCTCGGAACTGTTGCTCGATGTGCGTGGCAAATCCTTGACGGTGGACGCTGCCATCGGCAAAACCTCGCTGGAGCCAGGCGACTGGGTAAAGATCATGCGAGCCGGCAACGAACTTCAGCTAATGGGCAAGCTGGCTCCGGCCCAGGCCACCGTGGTCGCCAAGGCATTGGCCCAACACCTGCCCTGGCAACAAAACCTGGAGAGCGGCCTGAGCCGGATGATGGCCAGCCTGAACCAGGGTCTGAAGCCGGACCCGAGCCCCGGCCAACTACCTTCTGCTCGCGTGGCGCAACCGCTTCCTGAAGCTGCCCGCCAGAGCATTCAGCAGGTGCTGGCCAATCTGCCCACGGCCACCAGTCTGAAACCTGGCAGCGGAGGGCAGGAGCAGCCACTGCAGCAGGTCAAACAATGGATCGCCGAGAGTGGTGTGTTTGCCGAGTCCCGGCTGGCCCAGAACCCCTCGGCCACGGTGCCCGACCTGAAACTGGCCATTGGCCGTGTCATTACCGCCCTGCTGGCCCAACAGGGCCAGGGTCCGGAACAGTTCACCCGCATTACCCCGCTGGCCAGCCCGGAGCTGGTTCAGGCCCCGCTGCAATTCCCCCAGGCCATGACGCCCTCGCCCTCGCCTGCCCCGGCTGCCAGCGAACCCACTACCGTGGGCCAGATGCTGCGGCTGCTGGCCGGCATGCTAAATCGAATCACCGTGAACCAGTTGCACAGCCAGGTACTGGCGGCCCGAGGTGGCGGTGATGCACCGGCGCCACTGACCACGGTGCTGCTGGAACTGCCCTGGGTCACCCCGCAGAACGAGCCCAAAGTGGCGCAGCTGCGCATCGACCAGCATCCGGACGAACGCAATGACAAACGGGATCCCAAGAAAGCGGCGACCAGCGAGTGGCGACTGGCGCTGGCCATGGACCTGGACGATGCCGGCCCCCTGCACTTCGACGTGGCGTTGCGTCAGCACTCGGTCAGTGCCAGGGTCTGGGCGGAGAAACAAAGTACTCTGCGCCAGGTGAACGAGGAACTACCCTTGTTACGACAGAGCCTGACCGACCTCGGCCTGGAGGTGACCGACCTGGAATGCCGGCGCGGCAGTCCCGAAGGCTCGGTCACCCGGCTTGAGCACAGATTGGTGGATACCCGAGCATGAGCGAACGTTCGTCACACCAGCCCACTCACGCGGCTGTGGCATTGAAATACGATGGTGAGCAGGCGCCCACAATTGCGGCCACCGGGACCGAGGAACTGGCACAGGAGATTGTCAGGATAGCGCGGGAGCACGGCGTGCCCCTGTACGAAAATGCAGAATTGGCCAGCATCCTGGCCCGGCTCTCGCTGAATGAGGAGATCCCGGAGAGTCTGTATCGGGTGATTGCCGAAATTCTGGCGTTTGCCTTTCACATCCGCGGCCGCACGCCCGAAGACGCCAGCCGTAAAGACGATCCCGCCGCCACTTAACCGGCGACGGGACTTCCGTCCGTTTGACGCTTACGCCGCCTGCCGCTTCTTCAGAGCGGAGACCAGCTCCGCTTCCGGGCGTGAGATACCACAGGTGTTCATCAGGTCCTCGATGTCAGCTCCCAGATCCACCAGGCGCGAGGCCTCGTCGTAGGAAATCCGCAGCGGGTCGTTCTGGCGCATTTCATCGAGTGTAGTGCGAAGTTCGTGCAAATGGCGCTCACAGCCCACCAGCCGCTGGCCGATGCCCACACTGCCACTCGTGGTGGCATGCAGCTCTCGACCCAGGGTATCGCAGCGATCTTTGAGTGACGCTTTCAGTTGCCGAATCTGGCGACCATGAACAAAGCCCTGAATGACCAACAACGCACCAACACCTGCGGTCATTACCCAAGGCAAGTAGGAAGGAATTTCTGCAAACATGACGGACGTCTCCCGTGATTTAACTCGAAAGGCGTCCATCTTTGGCACTGTGGACCCGAAAGTCCGCTCTTACAGTGCGGAGATTTCCGCCCATTCGTTCTCTGACAACATTTTGTCGAACTCAACCAGGATGATCAGCTCACCATCCTTGTTGCACACGCCCTGGATAAACTTGGCACTTTCCTCGTTACCCACGTTCGGTGCAGTCTCAATCTCGCTGGACTTCAGGTAGACCACTTCAGCCACCGAATCCACCAGGATTCCCATGACCTGATTGGCCGATTCCATCACCACAATCCGCGTTGCGTCGGTCACTTCGGCATCCGCCAGACCAAACCGGCGACGGGTGTCGATGACCGTGACCACGTTACCCCGCAGATTGATGATGCCGAGCACGTAATCGGGCGCACCGGGAACCGGGGCAATTTCCGTGTACCTCAGCACCTCCTGAATCTGCATGACGTCCAGACCGTAGGTCTCGTCATCCAATCGAAAGGTCACGTACTGCAGTACCTGATCGTCCTGGACCTGATTGTGTTGTCCGCTCGGGGATGCCATAGCACTGTATCTCCTCTGTGGCTGCCCGGCGGGCAACCTGATCGTCAAAAAGTCATCATCAGTGCCCAATACTATAGTTAAGGGCACAAACCGTGCCAGCGTGGCACGGTTTCAATCAGTAACCGACGTTTTCGTCAGCTCAGATCCAGATGTTGTTCGCGTTCGGCCCGCACCAGAAGGTCGGCCATGGTGCGCACATCAATGAGCGCACACATATGATCAATCACAGTTCCGGCCAACCAGGGCCGCTTGCTGCGCGCGCTGCGCCAGCGCACTTCGTCGGGCCGCAGCGTGAACGACTGGGCTACGTCGTCGCAGGCCAGGCCCCACTCGCTGTTATCCAGACGAATGACAAACCGGTAGTTGTCCCGGGCATTCTCCGGGACTCGTCCGGCCATGATCCATTCCGCCGTGTCCACCACCCTCAGGTTCTGATCTCGCTCTGGGCGCATACCCATGTACCAGCGCGGACTGCCCGGAATTGGCCGGATCTCGCTGTCGTCCTCAACCCGATGAATGGCGCCCAACAAAATCAGTGGCACCGCTAGCTGCAGCCCGGCAACGGTAAAAATCAGGCACTCGAACGGCGCCTCTGACCAATCGGGGCGAGCCAATGGCGCCTGCTCTGCAGGCTTAGGCTCCGGTGCAAGACGGACGTCCACCTCGGGCTCAGCCGTTACAGGCTCCGGAGGTGCGGGCTCCGCCACCACCGGTGTGGGCGGTTCTGGTTCTGGTTCTGGCTCCGATGCTGCCACCGGCCGCTCGATCGGCTGGGCTTTCACCTCTTGCTCCGGTGCGGGCACCTCGACAGTGACTTCTTCGCGCAGCGCCGAGTCCGTCGCCGTGTGCAGCAGATCGTCCAGGTAACTGGCGATGGCGCTGGCCGGATCCGCCAGTTTTGTCATTTTTTCGTCAGCCATGCTGACGCTCCTTGATCGACCCTGTCCGCGTCAAAAGATCGTCAAGCAGTTTGGTGTAGGCTCGGACGCCGTGGGTGTTGGCATCCACGGCCGAGGGAACCATGCCAGCCTGGCTGGCGTCCCGGAATTTGGTGTCGACCGGTATCGCAAAGCGCCACAGCGTGTCCGGGTAAGTTTTCCGCAACAGGTTCAGACTCTTCACCGACGCCTGGGTACGGCGATCGTACAGAGTCGGAACAATGGTGTAGGCCAATTCGTTCTTCTGCGACCGCATGATCATCTTCAGGGTATGCAACATACGCTCCAGACCCTTGATGGCGAGAAACTCAGTCTGTACCGGAATGACCAGGTGTTGAGCCGCAGCCAGGGCATTGACCATCAGCACACCCAGTGACGGGGTATTGTCGAGAATGACGTAGTCGAAATCGTCCCACAACTGGGCCAGGGCCCGGGAGATAATCAGCCCCATGCCTTCAACACCCACCATCCGACGCTCCAGCGTCGCCAGCGCGGTACTCGCGGGCAGCAGCGACAGGCCACGGCAGCTGGTTTCGGTGATGAGCTGGGCCGGCAGGCCTTCGGGCACCTTGCCCTGATGCTGGAACAAATCAAACACGCTGTGCGCGATGGTATCGGGATCGTAACCAAACCAGCTCGTCAGAGACCCGTGCGGATCCAGATCGACGACCAGCACCCGCTTGCCGCGCTCGGCGAGCATGCCGCCCAACGCCACCACGGATGTGGTTTTGCCAACACCACCTTTCTGATTGGCTACTGCCCAGATTCGCACGAATGTTTCTCCAAAGAAAACGCCATGGCAGCGGCGGTGAACGCTGCTGCATTCCGGTTTATCGGCCACTTTCCCGGCAACTTGAATACCGATGACTGACCGCAAACAGACTGCAGCGGCAATCGGTTGCCGGGAAAGATTACTGCCATGATTAAATACAGGAACCGTGCCAACGCTGCCATACGCATGTGCCGCCGATCCGCGCTGTCAGCGCATGGCGCCACGGACACTGGCATCACGGGAAATCAACAGGACGACCCGGCGATTACGGCGACGCCCTTCGTCGGTGTCGTTGCGAGCAACCGGCTGGAACCGACCGTAACCGACTGCGGCCAACCGTTCGGGCTCAATGCCCTCCATCGATAACATGCGCACCACCGCCGCAGCCCGTGCTGCGGACAGCTCCCAGTTGGAGGGAAAACGCTGGCTACTGATGGGCCGGTCATCGGTGAACCCTTCGACCTTTACCGCGTTATCACGATTGCGCAGCACCTTGGCGATTTTCTCGATCACGGCAAAGGCATCGTAGTGCGGTTCGGCATCGCCGCTTCCAAACAGCAAGCTATTGGGAAGGTTCAGTTCCAGCCAGCGATCACTGGATTCCAGGGTGATAACCCCCTGGCTGATCAACTCTTCAAATTCCACGGCCAGCTGATCGGCCATGGCACTGAGCGCCCTGCTGCGCAGCTCGGCCTCACGCTCAGGGTTCCGGGGCGCTTCGGTGACGGGGGGAGGAATGACGACATCGCTGGCCGGCTGCTGGGGCTGATCGCCCACTTCAATCGGCTGGAAGGAACGCTGAGGCGCATTGAACACCCCGGTCAAGGTTTCCGAGAGCACCTTGTACTTACCCTGGTTCACCGAGGACACCGAATACATCACCACAAAAAAAGCGAACAGCAGTGTGATGAAATCCGCATAGGAAATCAGCCACCGCTCCTTGTTGTGAAGATCTTGCTGGGATTGCCTACGGCGTCGCATACGATGCCCCGACCATGACTACTGCAGGAAGCCCCGCAGTCGCATTTCGATGGATTTGGGGTTTTCCCCCTCGGCGATGGCAATGATGCCGTCGATCATCATGTCCTGGTAACGGGTTCGCTCCCGGACGATGCCGCGAAGCTTGTTGGCAACCGGGAAGAACAGGAGGTTAGCCAGCGCCACCCCGTAAATAGTGGCAACAAAGGCGGTGGCGATACCACTACCCAGGGATTGTGGATCTTCCAGATTGGTCATCACCTGAATCAGGCCCATGACCGCACCGATGATTCCGATAGTCGGTGAATACCCACCCATGGCTTCGAACACCTGGGCGGACTCCAGATCGCGCTGTTCCCGGGATTCCAGATCCACTTCCATGATGCCGCGAATAGTCTCGGTTTCAGCGCCGTCCACCAGCAACTGCAAGCCCTTGCGGGCAAACAGTTCAGGCTCGCGCTCAGCCAGGCCTTCCAGCCCGAGCAGACCCTGTTTGCGGGCCTTTACGCTCCAATCAATGACTTTGCCGATGCCGTCTTCCAAGCTGATGAACGGCGGCACCAGCACCCAGCGCACCTGCTGGAAAGCCCGTTTCAAAATCGGCCAGGAAGTTTGCAAAATGGTTGCTGCAAACGTTCCGCCAATCACGATCAGCGCCGCCGGCGCATTAAACAGGGAACTGAGCGCCCCACCCTCAAGCAGATTCCCCCCCAGAATGGCGGCAAACGCCAGTACTATGCCGAGGAGACTCAAAATATCCATCAGGAAACGCCTTCTACCAGCCGCGGCCCGATCTCGTCGAGCGACAGAATTTCATCACTGAGACCGGCTTTCGCCACCGCCATGGGCATTCCGTAGATAACCGAGGATTTTTCATCCTGGGACCAGACGTCAGAGCCACTCTGCTTCATCATCCGGCAGCCATCCTTACCGTCCGCACCCATGCCTGTGAGGATTACGCCCAAAGTCTTTCCAGGGAAACTGCGCGCCAGTGAGCCAAAGGTGACGTCGACACAGGGTTTGTAGTTCAGGCGTTCATCGCCAGGCAGGATACGGACCCGACCGCGGCCACCGCGATTTTCAATCATCATCTGCTTGCCACCGGGTGCCAATAACGCCAGGCCCGGCTTGAGCATGTCGCCGTCTTCGGCCTGGCGAACCTCAATCTGGCACAACTTGTTCAGACGCTCGGCAAAGGCCGGGGTAAAACTGGCAGGCATGTGCTGAACCAGCACAATAGGCGCCGGGAAGGATGCGGGCAGAGTCGTCAACACCCGCTGCAGCGCTACCGGTCCGCCGGTGGAAGTTCCGATGCCGACCACCGTGTAGTGCTTGGCCGGGCCACGCCGATACGAGCGACGGCTGACCTCTGCCTCGACCGCCGCCTCTGGTGGACGCTGAGCCGATGCTGAGCGGGGTGTTGAAGATGACGGTGTGCGAGTGTGCGCTGCGGTGTTGTCCCGAGCAACTCCGGCGGCGGGCTTACTAACCGGCGCTGACGGAGGCCGGGCACCGGGCTGGCTGCGGGCAACGTCGAGAATACGATCAATCAGGATACGCTGGAGCTGACTGCCGTCGCGGGCAATTTCCTCGAAATTCTTCGGTAGGAAATCCACCGCCCCGGCTTCCAGTGCGTCCAGGGTTACCCGGGCGCCTTCGTAGGTGAGCGACGAGAACATCAGCACCGGTGTCGGGTGCTTTTTCATGATTTCCCGGACTGCCGAAATGCCATCCATTACCGGCATCTCGTAATCCATGGTGATGACATCCGGCCGCAATTTTGCTGCCAGTTCGACACCTTCGCGGCCATTGGTGGCCGCGCCTACTACCTTGATCTGGCCGGAGCCTGTCAGAATTTCCGTCAGCCGTTTGCGAAAGAAACCTGAATCATCCACGACCAGGACAGAAACTGTCATCCATTTCTCCTAACGAAGTCCGCTTCCACGTCCTAGCCGGACTGACCTCAACTGTAGTGTTGCAGCAGGCTGGGAACGTCAATAATCAGAGCAATACGGCCATCGCCCGTAATGGTGGCGCCCGCCATACCCGGGGTGCCCTGAAGCGCCCTGCCCAGCGGCTTGATGACCACTTCCTCCTGGCCCACCAGCTGATCCACCACAAAGCCCACTTGCTTGGTTCCCATGGCAACGATGACCACATGGGCATTGGCCGGCTCTTCCTGCCCTTTGCCCTTGCCCACCAACCAGCGTTTGATGTGGAACAGCGGGAACACCTTGTCCCGCACGACGATGCATTCGCGTCCGTCGACGATGTTGGTCTTGGTAAGATCCAGATGGAAGATTTCCACCACGTTGACCAGCGGCAGCGCGAACGACTGGTCGCCGAGCATGATCATCAGGGT
The DNA here is from genome assembly GCF_030297175.1 of Marinobacter sp. LA51. Taxonomy (NCBI): domain Bacteria; kingdom Pseudomonadati; phylum Pseudomonadota; class Gammaproteobacteria; order Pseudomonadales; family Marinobacteraceae; genus Marinobacter; species Marinobacter apostichopi. Next base: position 2,468,355 of record NZ_AP028070.1, read on the forward strand.
CGGCATGATCGCGAGGGTCAGCGGCACCTTGATGATGATCCGGGAGCCCTTGCCCAATTCCGAGACAATACTGATCTGGCCGTTGAGCTGGCCGATTTTGGTCTTGACCACGTCCATGCCAACACCACGACCAGAGACATCCGAAATCTGCTCTTTGGTGGAAAAGCCGGCAGCGAAAATCAGATTGAAGCACTCGTTCTCGGTCAGGCGATCGGCGGCATCCTGTTCGTAAACACCCTTCTCAACCGCCTTTCGACGCAGCACTTCAGGATCCATACCGGCACCATCGTCCTCGATGGACAGCAGGATATGGTCACCCTCCTGCTCGGCGGACAGAGTGACGGTGCCCTGGCGTGGTTTACCGGCCTTTTCACGAATGTCGGGCGCTTCGATACCGTGGTCCACCGAGTTTCGTACCAAGTGGACCAGCGGATCGGACAGGGCTTCTACCAGGTTCTTGTCCAGATCCGTGTCTTCGCCGTGCATGACGAGGTTCACTTCTTTTTTCAGGCTACGGGCCAGGTCCCGAACCACACGCGGGAAACGGCCAAACACTTTCTTGATTGGCTGCATGCGGGTTTGCATGACCGCCGCCTGCAGATCGGTGGTGACGACATCGAGATTTGAGACGGCTTTGTGCATATGCTCGTCTTCACTGGACGCACCCAGGCGCTGCAAGCGATTACGTACCAGCACCAGCTCACCCACCATGTTCATGATGTCGTCCAGGCGCTTGGTGTCCACGCGCACGGTAGTCTCTGCGACCGGGGACGTATCTCGGGCTGGCGCAGGGGCTGCTGAGGCCGCTGCCTTGGCTTCAGCCTTCTTCGGCTCGGCTTTCTTGGGCCCTGTTTTCTTTGGTTCACTCTTCGAAGCAACCGGCTTTGCCTTGGCAGGTTCCGCGGCCGGCGTTCCGGTTTCACCGGTGCCCGCTGCAGTTGGCGCGCCGCCTTTGCCATGCAAATCGTCCAGCAGTTTTTCGAACTCATCGTCAGTAATCAGATCGTCACCGGCGGCGTTCGATTGGCTGGCGCTGGCCGCAGCACTGGTATCAGCTGCAGGCGCGGGCTCATCCGCGGCAACGGCACCGGCAAACTGGCCTTTGCCGTGGAGCTGATCCAGCAGGGCTTCGAATTCATCATCGGTGATGTCGTCATCGCCGGATCCACCGCCCGCAGCCGGCTCGGCCTTGACCGGATCATCAACAGTCGCGGGAGATTCTTGAGCGGCACTGCCATCCTGCAACGCGTCCAGCAACTGCTCGAATTCTTCATCGGTAATATCGCCACCGTCTTCCGCCGATTGCGGCGTGACAGCGGGAGCTTCTTCCTGTGCAGGCGATTCGCCTGCGGGTTCAGCAAAGGCGTCGAGGGACGCAATGAGCTGGTCTGGGGCTGGCGTCAGCGTTTCGCCGTTTCGGACCTGGTCGAACATTGCGTTGACGTGGTCGAGGGTTTCAAGCACCACATCCATGAGTTCGGAGTCCACCTTGCGCTTATGGTTACGCAAGATGTCGAAAACGTTTTCAGCCGAGTGACAGCAATTAACCAGAGCCTCAAGCTGCAGGAAGCCGGCACCACCCTTTACCGTGTGAAAGCCACGGAATATGGCGTTGAGCAGATCACTGTCATCAGGATTTCGCTCAAGATCTACCAACTGCTCTGACAGTTTTTCGAGAATCTCACCGGCTTCCACCAGGAAGTCCTGGAGAATCTCATCATCGGCATCAAACGCCATGGGTAATCCTCATTAGTTCAGAAACCGAGACTGGACAGCAGATCATCAACGTCGTCCTGTCCCGACACTACATCTTCACGTTCTTCGGCCTTGATCTGCGGCCCTACACCCTGCTCTGCCGAAACCTCAGTTTCATCAATCTTGTGCACGGTGCCAGTCAGCTGATCTACATGGCTGGCCATCACCACGAGGCTTAGCATCTGTTCTTCGACTTCTTTCACCAGCGCAGTGACCTTCTGAATCACCTGACCGGTCAGATCCTGGAAATCCTGGGCCAGCAGGATTTCAGACAGGCTGTTATACATGCTGTCGGCGTCGGCAGTCAGGCTGACGAAGAAGCGGTCAATCCGACCGTACAGCTCGCGGAATTCCGCTGGCTGCATCTCACGCCGACGCAGGCGCTGCCACTCGTCCCGGAGTTCCGTCGCTTCATTGCGGACCGCGTTTGCCACTGGCATGGTTTCTTCAACCAGGTCCATGGTGCGATTGGCAGCCTGGCTGGTCATCTGCACGACATATTCCAGGCGATCGGAGGCGTCGGTCATCTTCGACAGTGCTTCCTGCTGCTCCAAACTGCGCGGATCTATCTGGAAATTACGAATTGCCTCGTGAAGACTCCGGGTGAGGCGTCCAACCTCACGGTACAGGCTTTGGTCCCTGACCTCGCTGAGCTCGTTAATCACAGTCATTGCTTGAGCAAAATCGCCGGCCTGCACACTCTTGGCCAACTCCTCACTCTGACGCTGGAGCTTTTCAGTCACCTCCGGATCGAGGCTCCGATGGTTCGTATTGCTATCGCTCATAAGAGCCATCCGACCTCTGGTTACTGAATACGTTCGAAGATTTTCTCAATCTTTTCTTTAAGCACCGCGGCCGTAAATGGCTTGACCACGTAGCCATTCACACCAGCCTGGGCGGCTGCGACAATCTGGTCGCGCTTGGCTTCCGCGGTCACCATCAGCACCGGCAGGGTCTTCAGGCTTTCGTCCGCGCGCACGGCTTTCAGCAGGTCAAAACCCGACATGCCCGGCATGTTCCAGTCCGTCACCAGAAAGTCGTACTTGCCGCTTTTCAGCATTGGCAGCGCAGAATTGCCGTCGTCAGCTTCATCGGTGTTGCTGAACCCAAGATCGCGCAGCAGGTTCTTGATGATCCGTCGCATCGTGGAAAAATCATCCACGATCAGGATTTTCATGTTCTTGTCCAAAGGGACCTCCAGTTAGTCACACCCGGAATTCGTTTGACCGTTGAGCTCTAAACCTAACGGGCCGTCTTTTTTAACCACGTATTGTCTGATCTTTGATGACCATGTAAAGCGCTGGTTACCAAAAACTACACAGCGCCATGAACCGGACACACGTTATTTGTCATCATTCGTTGGCGTCTCGCTGCCAGTCGGACAGCCGACCGCGCAATCGCAGTGCGGCCTGGCTGTGAATCTGACTGACCCTGCTTTCGCTTACCCCGAGGACGGCGCCGATCTCTTTCAGGTTCAGCTCTTCCTGGTAATACAGGCTCAGAACCAGCTTTTCGCGCTCCGGTAACTCCTCAATGGCGTGCGCCAGGTTGCGCCGGAAAGCGTCGGAAGCCAGTCCATCCAGAGGATTATCACTGGTCTCTGCTTCTTCTATCGGCAGATCTCCGGATTCATTGAGCTCATCGAGGCTAAAAAGTCGTCCGCTGTTAGCGTCCGATAGCGAGGCATGATATTCCGACAGCTCCATTCCCAGCTCTTCAGCGACTTCAGGGTCCTGAGCTTCCCGGCCTTTGCGGTCTTCCACGGCCTTGATCGCTTGAGAGATACGGCGGGCGTTACGGTGAACGGACCGGGGCACCCAGTCGCCCTTACGGATTTCATCCACCATGGCGCCACGGATGCGGATTCCGGCATAGGTTTCGAAGGTAGCGCCTTTTGCGGAACTATAGCGTTGGGCAGCCTCAAGCAGGCCAATCATGCCGGCCTGCATAAGGTCTTCCAACTGCACTGAGGCCGGCAGTCGGGCCATCAGGTGCAGCGCTATTTTCTTGACCAGCGGGGCCTGCTCTTCAATGAGACGGGCCTGACCCGAGGCGCCGGCCTGCTGGTAGATTCCCAGGTTATTCGTCAATGTCATGCATCCGGTGTTGTTTTGACTGGATCAGATTCAGACTTCGACGAGCCGCTCCACAAAAAACTCGAGATGTCCCCGAGGAGAGGAAGGTAGCGGCCAGCTGTCTACTTTATCCGCCAGGGCCTTGATTGCCAGTGAGGCCTTGGCGCGGGGGTAGGCGTCCAGCACAGCGCGCTGGCGCTGCACCGATTTCTTGACGGCCTCGTCGTAGGGCACCATGCCCACGTACTGCAGGGCAACATCAAGGAAACGTTCGGTGACCCGGGTCAGTTTATCGAACAGGTGACGTCCTTCCTGTTCGTTGCGCACCTGGTTCGCCAGAATGCGGAAACGGTTGGTGCCGTACTCCCGGTTCATCAGCTTGATGAGAGCGTAAGCATCCGTAATAGAGGTAGGTTCGTCGCATACCACGAACAGCAACTCCTGGGACGCGCGGAGGAAGCTGACGACTGACTCGGAAATGCCGGCGGCGGTATCAACGATCAACACGTCAATCTGATCACTCAATTCACTGAAAGCGTTGATCAGGCCCGCGTGTTCCATGGGGCTCAGGTGGGTCATACGCTGGGTGCCGGATGAGGCCGGGACGATTTTGATGCCACCAGGGCCGTTCACCAGTACGTCCTTCAGGTCACATTCGCCTGAGAGCACATCCGAGATATTGCGATTGGAGGTAATGCCGAGCAGCACGTCGATGTTGGCCAAACCCAGGTCGGCATCCAGAATCACCACGCGACGGCCTTTCTGTGCGAGGGCGATACCGAGGTTGACCGACACGTTACTCTTGCCGACCCCACCCTTTCCACCAGATACCGCAATCACCTGTACCGGATTTGCTCTGCTCATGTTGAATCTTGTCTCTCGCCAGTTTCGTCGAAGGCTCGTCTTACTAAACAGCGCCCGTTTTGCACGCCGGATACTCCATCATCCGATACAGGTGTCACAATACTCAAGCCCCTTCAGCCACCGATTGCTCTTGCTGAATGCTTTTTAACCGCTCCACACCCAACCGAACCAGCGGAACGGCCTCTGCGTGATGCAGGTCCTCAGGGATTTTTTGACCATCCGTGTAATAGGCCACCGGCAACCCGGTTTCCATGACAAACCCCAGAGACTCGCCCAGGGTAAGGGCTTCGTCAATCTTGGTCATCACGCAGCCCGCAAGATTTGCCATCTTATAGCAATGCCAAACGGATTTCATGATGCGTGGCTGACTGGTGGCGGATACCACCAGATGAGTGCGAATGTTGTGATGGCTTTGCGCCAACTCCGACAGCTGCTCTTCGTAGCCTTTATCTGAGCTGGTCAGTCCTGCGGTATCGATCAGCACCATGTGGCGGTCGGACAATTCGTCGAGAATGGAATCCAGCGAGTGGCTTTCGTCAACGACCCGCACCGGTACATTGAGGATGCGCCCGAACACGAACAGCTGCTCGTGGGCCGCCACCCGGTAACGATCAGTGGTCACCAGCGCCAGTGAATCGGCGCCGTGACGAAGCACGTAGCGTGCCGCCAGCTTACCAATGGTTGTGGTCTTGCCGGAGCCGGTGGGACCTACCAGAGCGTAGGCGCCGCCCTCGTCCAACCATTCCTCACGGGCCGTGCGCACGCCGGTGACGAGCATCTTCAGGGACTGCTTCCAGCCCTCGTCGAGCCGGCCGCCTTTATGCCGACGTGACAGAGACGCCGCCAGATCGCTGCTCAACCCAAACTCCTGCAAACGTTCCGCCAGTCGCTGCTGAACGGCATTGCTGGCAGGTTTGGCAGGCTCAGCCGCCCGACCATGCATCAAATCCCGTAAGGAGCTGATTTCGGCTCGCATCTGGGCCAGTTCATCTGAATAGCCGGAAGTGCCGCCGTTTGACCGGGCAATCGGCTCCTCGGAATCGGCCATGGCCGCGTCGCTCAGCTCGGCGAACGATGCGCCAGCATAGCCGGCACCCGCCTGCGCCCGTTTCTCGCGGACGTCACGAATGCGATCCCGAGACCGCCCCAGCTCGTCTTCCAGGCGACGGTGCTGGTCGGCCTGCATTTCCGCCAACCGCGATCCGTTGGTGGCGGTTTCGGCCTGCTCGCCCAGACGCTGGCGCGCCATATTCTCGTCGTAGTCCAGTGCCGTCACGATTTCGACGCCGCCATCGACACGGCGATTGGAAAGAATCACGGCATCCGGGCCCATCTGCTCACTGACCTGCTTCAGCGCCTCTGACATGCTTTGCGCAAAAAACCGTTTTACTTTCATGCTGCCTCATCCTCCACCGGCACCGCCGCCTGGGCGTTGTCCGTATTGGGGTCCGTGTGCTTACTGGCCAACGGACGCCACGATAGTGATCTGTTTGTTATCCGGGATTTCCTGGTACGAAAGCACGTGCAAACGCTCGACTCCGTAACTCGCAAACCGCGCCAGAACCGGCCGAAGCGGCCCTGAGACCAGCAGGATGGCGGGCTTCCCAAGCATTTCCTGGCGCTGCACGCTTTCCTGGAGGGAGCGCTGCAGTTTTTCCACCATGTTCGGCTCGAGAACCAACCCAATGTCATCCTGACCGCCGGATTGTTGACTCTGTTGAACAGACTTCAGCAATAACTGTTCCAGATCTGGATCCAGGGTAATAACCGGTATCTCTGCCTCGTTGCCACAGATGCTCTGAACGATCATGCGACGCAGGGACTGTCGGGCTGCTGTGGTCAGCAGTTTCGGGTCCTGGCTCTTCGGATGCACGTTGACCATGGCCTCGGCAATGGAGCGCATGTCCCGGATCGGCACCTCTTCTTTCAGCAGGTTTTGCAGCACTTTCAGCAACAGACTGATGGACATCGTAGTCGGCACCAGTTCCTCGGCCAGCTTGGGCGACACTTTCTCCAACTGGTCCAGCCACTTCTGAACTTCCTCGTGACCCAGCAGTTCATGGGCGTGTTTCTGCAGCACCTGATTGAGATGGGTTGCCACCACAGTGCTGGCATCCACCACGGTATAACCCAGAGTCTGGGCCTGGTCTTTCTTGTCCGACTCGATCCAGCTGGCATCCAGACCAAAGGCGGGATCTTTACCTTCAATGCCTTCGATCTTGCCGAACACCTGACCCGGGTCGATGGCCAACTCCCGCTCCGGGTGGATTTCGGCCTCGGCAATGGTGACGCCCATCAAGGTGATTCGATAAACGTTGGGCATCAGGTCCAGGTTGTCGCGAATGTGAACCGACGGCATCAGGAAGCCCAGATCCTGGGACAGCTTTTTGCGCACGCCCTTGATCCGGCTCAGCAGCTGACCACCCTGGGATTTGTCGACCAGGGGGATCAGCCGGTAGCCGACTTCCAAACCAACAATGTCGACCGTGGCCACGTCGTCCCAGCCCAGCTCTTTGGTCTCACTTGGCGCTGGCAACTCGCGGCCATGATCACCATCCCCGCCCGAGGGCAGTTCGCCGCCGGCTGGCCGAGGCATGCCACCGGAACCACCACGCACCGGGAAGGCTCCGTCTTCCTCGACGGTTTGGCGATCGTGCTTCCAGATATACCAGGCTGCGCCGGCGGCAAGACTGCCGAGACCCAGGAAGGCAACGTGGGGCATACCTGGAATCAGGCCCAGGATAATCAGGATTGTAGCGGCAATGGCCAGGGCCTTGGGCGCACTGAACATCTGACTCAGGATTTGCCCACCCATGTCCTGGCTGGAGGTTACCCGGGTCACCATGATGGCAGCGGAGGTAGAGAGCAGCAGCGACGGGATCTGGGCGACCAGGCCATCACCGATGGTCAGCAGGGCGTAACGCTCCACTGCCAACCCGAAGGTCAGATCGTGTTGCAGCATACCGATGGCAACACCACCGATGATGTTGATGGCCAGAATCAGCAGGCCGGCAACCGCATCGCCTTTCACGAATTTGGAAGCACCGTCCATGGAACCGTAGAAGTCGGCTTCCTGAGCAATTTCCGAGCGGCGGTGCTTGGCTTCGTCCTGATTGATCAGGCCGGCGTTCAGGTCGGCATCGATCGCCATCTGCTTGCCGGGCATGGCGTCCAGAGTAAAGCGGGCGCTGACTTCCGAGACCCGGCCGGCACCTTTGGTCACCACCAGGAAGTTGATGATCATCAGGATGGCGAACACCACCAGACCGACCGCGTAGTTGCCGCCGATCAGCACTTCACCAAAGGACTCGATGACCTTACCGGCAGCGTCGCCACCCTCGTGCCCTTCCAACAGTACGATCCGGGTTGAGGCCACGTTCAGGGCCAGCCGCAACAGTGTTGCTACCAGCAGTACGGTCGGGAAAGACGCGAACTCCATTGGACGCATCGCGTAGACACACACCAGCAGGATCACAATGGACAGGGTGATGTTGAAGGTAAAGAAGACGTCCAGAAGGAATGCCGGCATGGGCAGGATCATCATGCCCAGCAGCCCCATCAGCATGACCGGGACACCGAGGTTTCCCCGCGTCAGGGATTTGACGTTATTAAGGACTAAAGCTCTGTCCATGCCGGATACTTCTCCGATTGGCTGTGCGTGACCGCGTGCTCAGGGTCGAAAACCTGACGCAAAGGCGTCGTTTCAGAGAGGTGTGGCAAGATCCGTACCACTCCTTACTCAATTTCCATGAGCTTTCCGAGAGTGTCGCCTGACGTACCCGCCCAGATGCGGTATCCTTGCGCCATTTGAACGCGCCGCAAATCCATTTAAGACAAACCAGACTCACAGGTGACCCATGCCAATTCACGAGGTTAAACATCCCCTGATCCAGCACAAACTCGGCCTTATGCGCCGGTCGGACATCAGCACCAAGAATTTCCGTGAGCTGGCACAAGAAGTTGGCGCCCTGCTGACTTACGAAGCGACAAAAGATTTCAATCTGCAGGAAAAGACCATCGAAGGCTGGGCCGGACCGGTCAAGGTTGAGCAGATCCACGGCAAGAAGATCACCATTGTTCCGATCCTGCGTGCTGGCCTCGGCATGCTGGACGGTGTTCTGAGCCTGATCCCGGTCGCGCGGGTGAGTGTGGTCGGCCAGATCCGTAACGAGGAAACCCTGGAAGCCAGCACCTACCTGGAAAAGCTGGTCGGCGAACTGGACCAGCGTATGGCCCTGATCGTGGACCCGATGCTCGCCACCGGTGGCTCAATGATTTCGACCATCGACCTGCTGAAGAAAGCCGGCAGCACCGAAATCCGTGCCCTGATCCTGGTTGCGGCGCCTGAGGGTGTTGAGAAGGTACTGGAAGCGCACCCGGACGTATCCATCTACACCGCATCTGTGGACGAGCGCCTGAACGAGAAAGGCTACATCCTGCCGGGTCTGGGCGATGCCGGTGACAAGATCTTCGGCACCAAGCAGAAGGACGTCTGAGCATGCAAGAACACACTAACGAACCGGCCTGGAAACAGGCACTAGCCGGTTCCCAGATGCTGCTGGTGGCTTTCGGCGCCCTGGTGCTGATGCCACTGATCACAGGGCTGGACCCGAACGTCGCCCTGTTCACCGCCGGCATGGGCACCATCGTGTTTCATATTGTCACTGGCGGCCAGATTCCGATCTTCCTGGCGTCGTCCTTTGCCTTCATTGCGCCGGTCATTGCCTCCAAGGGCCGATTCGGCATGGAAGAGACCCTGGGCGGCTTGATGGCAGCCGGCATTCTGTACATCTTCCTGAGCGGCTTGGTTCGCCTGCGCGGCACCGGCTTTGTACGCGCTTTGCTGCCGCCCGTAGTCATCGGCCCGGTTATCATGACCATCGGCCTCGGCTTGGCGCCGGTTGCCGTACACATGGCTTCCGGCCGCACCGGCGACGGTTCCAGCCAGCTGATCCCTTACGATACCGCTATCTGGATCGCGATGATTTCCCTGGGCGTGACCATCATCATGTCTGTTTGGGCGAAGGGCATCTTCCGCCTGATCCCGATCATGTTTGGTGTCATCACCGGCTACGTACTGTCTGCCTTTGCTGGCATCGTCGACACTACGCCCATCCAGGAAGCGCCCTGGCTGGCGGTACCGAACTTCGTTGCGCCTGAATTCAGCTGGGGTGCCATCCTGTTCATGATTCCGGTGGCCATCGCCCCGGCCATTGAGCACATCGGCGACGTTCTGGCCATTGGCAACGTCACCCGCAAGAACTTCCTGGAAAAGCCGGGCCTGCACCGCACACTTCTGGGCGACGGCCTGGCCACCAGCGCCGCAGCGGCCCTGGGTGGACCACCCAACACCACCTACTCGGAAGTTACCGGTGCAGTCATGCTGACCAAGAACTTCAACCCGCGGGTTATGTGGTGGGCCGCCGTAGTTGCCATCGTGCTGGCGTTCGTTGGCAAGTTTGGCGCCGCCCTGCAAACCATTCCGGTGCCGGTTATGGGCGGCATCCTGTGCCTGCTGTTCGGCTCCATCGCGGTGGTCGGCCTGAACACCCTGATCCGCCACCAGGTGGATCTGTCCCAGTCCCGTAACCTGGTGATCGTGGGCGTGACCCTGGTATTCGGTATTGGCGGCATGGTGCTGGGCCACCTGGAAGGCATTGCCCTTTGTGCGGTCGCAGCCATCATCCTGAACCTGATCCTGCCCGGCAGCCGCGAGGCTTGGGGCAAAGCGGTGTATGAGCAGCAAGCCGACTGATAGCTCCGGCATCAGTTTCACCGCCCTCTATACCGGTGCCGTCTGGCACCGGTATGGTCTCTCCGACGACATCCTCGCCACTGAACAGGGCCGCTGGCTCTTCCACCTGATGACCCCGTTCGAATCCGCCAGCAAGGCGGCCATCGGCGGCAATATCCGAACCTTCCTGCTGCAACGCCATTTAATCATGGACCACCTGATTGATCAGGCAATTCACGACACCGGCACAACTCAGGTTCTGGAAATAGCCTGCGGCATGTCCCCCAGAGGACTTAGATTGCGGCAACGGCATCCCCTGATGCACATGGTGGAAGCCGACCTTCCCGACATGGCCGGACGAAAAGCGATGCGGCTTCTGGCGGCGGGCCGCCTGGGCGACCATCATCAGGTTACGCCCATCGATATCCTGGCCGACCACGGCGAATACCAGATCGAAAAAGTCATTGATCGCGTGTTCGACAACGCCAAACCGGTGATCATCGTCACCGAGGGCCTGACCAGCTACTTCTCACTGGATGTCATCAGCGACTTCTGGCGCCGCCTGGCGAAGGTCATGGCTGATCGCCCCGGTTCGCTCTACCTTACCGAAAGCTACTACCGCCCCACGCAACCCTTGCTGAACGGCACCCTCAAGGCACTGGGCGCCCTCCTCGGCACCGCCACTCGCAGTCAGGTATCGTTCCACTTCCAAACTGACGACGAAGCCCAGCGCCATTTTCTGTCCTGTGGTTTCGACTCAGCCACCGTCCACGATCCACGGGCCTGGTACGGCACACTACCGATACCCAAGAGTCGCGGGGAGCCTATGGTTCGGGTTATTGCCTGTAGCTCCGGAGCAGAACCGTCACACTGATACCCTAGCCTGATAGCTGGGGAGTATGGCGTTTGTGGGCCGCGCTCCCAAAAACCGCTACGAGCACGTCCATGTGCGCTTGTTTCCGGCCATCCTTGGCCTCCAACATTTTTGGGAGCGCGGCCCACAAACACCTTTCAGCACCATCGATATCGCCAAAAAGACAGATCGATTCACCGGCGGGAGTCTTGTTGATATAACGCAGTAAGTCCGACGTGGAGGTGCGGGAAGGCTTTCCAAAACTGTGCGGAGCCATGGATGGCGGAGCTCAAGCGTCACATGGACGTGCTTGAGCGGGTTTTGGAAAGCCTTCCCGCACGTCCACTGGCACCAACTTTGAAGGCTAGGCGCTCAAGAGCTAAACATCGCGCCGCAAGTCCGAAGGAATCGGGAACTTAGGCATGCCAGGTTTCTCCCCACGCCCCTTGCGGAACTGCCGGAGCTGGAACACGTAGGCCAGAACCTGGGCGATGGCCATGTAGAGGCCGTCGGGGATCTCGTCGCCGATGTCGGCGTTGTGGTAGGTCGCTCGGGTGAGCGGAGGCGTGCGCAGCACTTCCACCTTGTGCTCGCGGGCGATTTCCATGATCTTGAAGGCCACCTCGTCGGCCCCCTTGGCCACCACTATCGGCGCCGCCATGGATTTCTGATCGTACTTCAGTGCCACCGCATAGTGAGTCGGGTTGGTGATCACCACGTCGGCAGTCGGTACGTCCTGCATCATGCGACGCTGGGCCATCTCGCGCTGGAGCTGCCGGATCTTGCCTTTGACTTCCGGCTTGCCCTCGGTGTCCTTGTACTCGTCCTTCACCTCCTGCTTGGTCATTCGCAGTTTTTTCTGGTGATCGTAAATCTGGAACGGTACGTCGATCAGCGCAATGATGATGGTGGCGCAGGACAACAGGAAGAAACTCCAGCCCAGCGTCCACAAAACGTGCTCCATGGCCGGAACAGCCGGCTCCTCGGCGATGCTGAGCAGGTCTTCAGTTCTGAGGTTCAGGATGAGAACGGCCACCGACATCACCAAACCGACTTTGGCGATGGCCTTTACCAACTCGATCAACGAGCGGGCGGAGAACATGCGGCCCAGGCCCTTGATGGGGTTCATACGGTTCAGCTTGGGCGCAATCGCTTTGCCGCTAAACAGCAGGCCGCCAATGCCGATGGAGCCGAAGATTGCGGCAATCAGCAAGACCACGAGAATCGGAGATAACGCCCAGGCGGCCTCTTTCGCGGAGGCAATGAGCTGAACACTCATGTGACGGGTATCGAAGATCGCCGAGCGCTCCAGCACAAAACTGTCGCGCATGATGCCTTCCAGGCTGGCACCCAAGCTGGAGCCGAACATCAGCAGGCCGCCAGCGCCCGCCATCAGCACAGCCATGGTGGCCAGCTCACGGGAACGGGCGGTCTGGCCCTCGTCCTTGGCTTTTTCAAGCCTTCGGGGCGTGGCCTCTTCCGTTTTTTCCTGACTGTTGTCGTTCTCTTCGGCCATGGTTCAGCGTCTTCGGAAGCTAAAGGAGAAAGGCCTTTACGGCCGTCCCTGCAACTGCCTCATGAATTCAAAGGTCTCCCGCGTGTACTGATCAAAGTGCGGCAGAAAGTTGGCGTGCAGTACCCAGATGGAAAATAATCCAAAAATCAGGCCAATCGGGAAACCCAGGGCGAAGATGTTCATTTGGGGCGCCGCACGGGTCATCACGCCAAATGAGATGCTTACGATAAGCACCGCAGTGACTGCCGGCAGTGCCAGCAGCATGGCGGAGGCAAACATCCAGCTGATGCGATGGGCCAGATCCCAGACGCCTCCCTGCCCCAGGCCTTCCAGGCCGATGGGTAAGGTCCGGAAACTTTCAATGAATACCTCGAAGACGGCCAGATGACCGTTCATGGCCAGGAACAGCAACGTGATAGTGATGGTGTAAATCTGCGACAGCACCGGGACATTAACGCCGTTGGCCGGGTCCACCATGGACGCGAACCCCAGACCCATCTGCATGGCGATCATCTGGCCGGCGACGACAAATAACTGCCACAGGGCCGTTAAGGCGAAGCCCAGGCCGACACCGATCAGGATCTGCTGCAGCGTGATCACCACAGCATCGGCACTGAGCGCTTCAACTTGTGGGACTGGCGGAATGAGCGGAACAATCAGGATGGTCATCAGCAGCGCCAGGCCCAGACGAACCCGGGCCGGCACCAGCTGGGTGCCGAAGATGGGGATCACCATCAGGAAACTGGCCAGCCGGAACAGCGGCCACAGGTGCTGGCCTACCCACTGCCCCAGCAGATCCGCACTGAATTCCGCTGGTATCATCCGTCAGCCAATCAGGTAGGGAATGCTGGATATCAGCCGGTTGGCGTGGTCCAGCAACTGGGTCAGCATCCAGGGACCCATGACAATGATAACGATCAGCGTCACCAGCAGCCGCGGCAGGAAACTGAGGGTCTGCTCGTTGATCTGGGTTGCGGCCTGGAAGGTACTCACCACCAGACCGATCAGCAAACCCGGCACGATAATGACCGACGCCAGCAGCACGATCATCCACAGCGCCTCACGAAGAATATCGATAACGGTTTCCGGAGTCATTGCGCCCCCTATATTCCGTAACTGGCGGCCAGCGTGCCCATGATCAGGGCCCAGCCATCCACCAGCACAAACAACATGATCTTGAACGGCAGCGAGATGATGATCGGTGACAGCATCATCATACCCATGGCCATCAGGACACTGGCGACCACCATGTCGATGATCAGGAACGGGATAAACAGGATAAACCCGATCTGGAACGCGGTCTTCAGCTCACTGGTGACGAAAGCCGGCATCAATACCCAGAACGATACGTCGTCGGGGGTCTGATACTGCACATCGGCCATCCGCATGAACAGCGCCAGATCGCTTTCCCGGGTCTGCTCCAGCATGAACTTCTTAAACGGGACGCTCGCCAGTTCCACCGCCTCCAGGGAGGTTACCTCTTCCTGCAGGTAGGGTTGCAAGCCGACGCGGTTGGCCTCTTCCAGTACCGGCTTCATGATGAAGATACTCAGGAACAGCGCCAGCCCGAGCAGAATCTGGTTGGACGGCGTTGCCTGCAGGCCAAGGGCCTGGCGCAGAATGGCGAACACCACGATGATCCGGGTGAAAGACGTCATCATCATCAGCATCGCCGGCAGAAAGGTCAGCGCCGTCATCAGCGCCAGAATCTGCAGCGTTACCGAGTATTCCTGAACGCCCTCACCTTCACCAGGCTCAACCGTAAAGGCCGGAATGCCGGGAATACCGCCGGATTCCTGGGCCATGGACAAAGGCGCCCAGATAACGCCGAGCAAAAGCACCAGTACCGGAGCAAACCGTTTGAGAAGCAAAGCAGGCATGGAGTCAGTCTTTCCTTGCGGGCGAAGTCCAGGATTTACCAATCATGCCCTGAAGCCGGCGAGCGAACTCACCGGAAGGCGGATTGCTGGCATCAACCACCGGCTCATCAAACACATGCAGCGTGCGAATGGCAGACGGTGTGATGCCCAACAGGATCTGCTGGCCACCCACTTCTATCAGCGCCAGGCGCTCGCGGGCGCCGAGGGCCATGACCGACACCACCTTGATGGCGTTGTTGTTCATCCCGGTCATGCCATTCATGCGACGGATAATCCAGGCACAGCCGTAGATGAGCGCAATGACGGCGATGAGGCCAAGGCCCAGGCTCACCATCGTACCCATGGTATCCGGGGCGCGGGTCGGCAGTTCCTGGGCTGCTTTTCCGGCCTCCTCTGCCCAAAGCGGACTCGCAAGCGCGAGCGCAGTCAGACCGAACAGCTTCGACCACATGTTATTTCTGCAACCGCTTGATGCGCTCGCCCGGACTGATGACGTCAGTCAGGCGAATACCGAATTTTTCGTTCACCATGACCACTTCACCGTGGGCAATCAGGGTACCGTTCACCAGCACGTCCAGCGGTTCGCCCGCCAGCCGGTCCAGCTCAATCACCGAGCCCTGGTTGAGTTGCAGCAGGTTGCGGATCGGAATCTGGGTGTTGCCGACTTCCATGGAAATGGTCACCGGAATGTCCAGAATCACGTCCATGTCCGGGGCCGGTCCAGTGCCCTGGGACGGCTGGCTCACGTGATCAAACTCCTCCATCGGCGCGGCCTGCACATCGTCGTCCTTTCCGGTTTCGCCAGCTTCGGCCATGGCCGCCGCCCACTCGTCCTCGCCAGAATCGGCGTCGTCACCGGACTCTTCCATGGCCGCTTCCCACTCCGCGGCCAGCTTTTCGTCTTCGCTGAGCTGCTGCTCGCCTTTGCTGTCGTCAGCCATTGCGTCCCACCTTCAGTTGTTTCTTGACCTTGGGCAGCGATGCCCTCTCTTGAATTCGAAGGGCCAGCTTGCCATCCCTCGTGCCCATAGTGGCCTTGTAAATCGGAATACCGTTCGCGGTCACCGTCAGATGGTCGGGGATCTCCACCGGGATGATGTCGCCCGCCTTCATCTTGGCAATGTCCCGCAGTGAAATCCGGCGCCGGCACACGGTGGTGTTCACCGGCACGTTTACCTCCTGGATGTCTTCCTGCAGGGCATTAACCCAACGTTCGTCCACGTCGTCGATGTCGCTTTGCACACCGGCATCCAGCACATCACGAATGGGCTCGATCATGGAATATGGCAGCGCGAAATGCAGCTCACCACCGCCACCGTCCAATTCGATGTGGAAGGTGCTGACCACCACCACTTCACTGGGGCTGACGATGTTGGCCATAGCCGGATTCACTTCGGAACTGAGGTACTCAAAATCGACTTTAAGGACCGCCTGCCAGGCCTCTTTCATGTCGGTGAAAACCTGATCCAGCACCATCTGCACAATTCGGGTTTCGGTCGGAGTAAATTCCCGGCCTTCGATCTTGGCGTGCCGGCCTTCACCACCAAAGAAGTTGTCGACCAGCTTGAACACCAGTTTGGCGTCGAGTACGAACAGCCCAGCGCCACGCAGCGGACGAACCTTGACCAGGTTGAGACTGGTGGGCACGTACAGGGTATGGATGTACTCACCGAACTTCATGATCTGCACGCCACCGGTGGAGACATCGGCGTTGCGGCGCATGAGATTAAACAGGCTGATCCGGGTATAACGGGCGAAACGCTCGTTGATCATCTCCAGTGTCGGCATCCGGCCACGGACGATGCGATCCTGGCTGGCAAGGTCGTAGGACTTTACGCCGGTTTCGTCGGCCTCTTCATAGGTATCGATATCCCCATCGTCCACACCATGGAGAAGGGCATCGATTTCATCCTGTGACAACAAGTCCTGCATACGTAGTCCTGCCCCTGAAATGCCTTACCCGCTTGGGGTCCTATTGCACCACAAAATTTCTGAACAATACCCGCTCGATAGCAGGCTCGCCTTCCTGTTCCAGCACCTGGTTAACCGTTGTCGACATCCGCTCGGCCAGGCCCTGACGCCCTTCCGGCGTCTGTAAATCCTCAAACTTACTGCTGCCCAGAACCGTCACCAGCTGGCTCCGGATCAACGGCATGTGCAATTCCGCTGCGGCCAGGGCCTGCGGGTCCGTTGCCTCAAGGGCCAGGTAAACCTGTGCATATCGCTGGCGGCCCCCGCCGGTCTGCACTGTGGTCACCACCGCCTTGTTCAGCTCAACGTAAGTGCTGGGCACGAAGGTCTCTTCCACTGCCTCTTCGGTGGCCTCGCCCTCGTCGCTGGACGTGCCCGGCAGACTGCCGCCGAGGAACCAGAGCGTGCCCACGATCGACAGCGCAATAGCCAGGACAACAATGATCACCAGCATGATGATCATTTTCAGTTTGCCTTTCTGGGCCGGTTCCGCTGCAGGTTCGTTATTTTCAGCCATAGTCTTCGCTTTGCCAGAAATTCGTCAGACGGAGGGTTTTTCCGCGACTTTTATGAATCCGATGCAAAGGGTGGGCCAGAAAACCCACTCCTCCCGTTAAGAACAGCAGTTTAGCGTTGCACGGGAGGATGGGCAAAATAGATTGGAGAGAATTCTTAAAAGAAGGAACCACTTACAGATCAGGACGGAAAGCGCCCCCTTCGCCATCAGGCGAAGACGTCGACTTCGCCCTTCCAGCTCAGATCCAGACTACCGGCTTGAATGTCGGCTTCATCGGCGTCAGACAATAGGGAATCACCCGAGTGGCCACCCTTGCCACTGCCCTGCTCCTCGCCCGATGACTGTTCACCACTGCGCTGCTGAGGCGAATCGGAAACATCGAACCGAGCCAGGTTCAGACCCTGCTCACCCAGCATGTCGCGGAGTCGATGGGATTGCTGTTCCAGCTGCTCCCGGACAATTGGGTTGGCTGAGTGCACGGTGATGTTGGCCTGCTCGTTCTGCACCCGCACTTTCACCTCCATCGGCCCCAGGTCCGCCGGTGTCAGGTGGATTTCCGCCACCGACATATTTCTGGCGGTCAACCAGCTGAGCTTACCCACCAGTTTGTCACCCCAGTCGGCTTGGCCAACTGGCGTGTCGATGGAGGTGGCGTAGCTTTTCAATGGCACGGCAGCCTCCGCCGGAACCTTAACTGCAGCAGCATTCGCAACCTGCTGACCAGCTACTTCCAGACTGGACTGAAAACGGCCAGAGGCAATCAGACTGGCAGGGTCAGCCGGCCGACTGGTTTCGGAGCCAACGGTAGCAGCCAACGCCTCGGTCAGCTGCAACCCAGCGGTCAATCCGGGCGAACTCTGCCCCACCTGACCGATCTGCCCCGGTTTGACACCCGAACCCGCGTTCAGGGCACCGGCGACCGGCATCAGTGTGGGCAGCGGCCCCGTGGTACCACTCACCTCAGCGGCCTTGCCGCTGACGGCCATGCCCGCCATTCCTGACGCCGGGGTCAGCAGGGCCTGGAGTTCGGCAAACGTAGGGGGAACAACAGTTTCTTCCAGGCCTTCAAGGGCCTCACCCGCAGCGTTACCGGATCCTTCACTGACCTCAACCTTACCGGTGGAGCCAGCAGCAGATTCGTCCGGAGCGCTGTTATCGGCGCTGGCTTTGTCGGCATTGTCTGCTGTTTTGCTATCGCCCGCGGCCTGCTGTCCCGCCGGCTCCGAAGATCGATCATTGTCGGCCTTACGGGCATCGTTTGTAGCCTGCTCCGACCGCCGATCGGATTCCTGCCGGTCCAGGCGCTTTTGCTCCGCGCGAGATACCGATTCGTAACGGCTTTCGCCATCCGGCTCCCTGGCGGAACCGGACTTCGCGGGGTTAACGTCAGTTTTCATCCCTGGTGCGGGAGTCTGGGGGAGAACCATCTGGGCCATGGCAACCTCTTGCCGCTTTCGTCTCTGGGACACCCAAATCTTGCCGGCTTAGAGCTAGCTTGGGGGCCGTTTCCTTGAGATCTGCAAAAGCGATGCCAAACAAACAATCGCTTCTCAGCGAACCATGAACTCCTCGATCAGTTCGGTCACTTTGCGAAATTCCGCCTCAATGGTCTCAATGATGGCGGGCACGTCCGCCAGCTGCCGCTCTTTACCGGCGCTTTCGGCTGCCCGGCACAGCTCGCCCAATTGTGGCGCGCCAATGTTGATGCAGCTGCCTTTGAAGCTGTGGGCGGTGTGCGCCAATGCCTCGGCATCCTGCTCACTGACCGCCTGTTTCAGGCTGGCGATTCGCTCACGGGAATCGTACAAGAATGTGCGCATCAACACGTCGAATTCATCTTCCATGACATCCTGAAGCTCAGCCAGTGCCTCGTCGTCAAGGTGCGGTTTTTCAGTCATACCTACCCCCTGTTCGTAAACCGGTCACTGCCGGTGTGATGACGCCGGATTCGATAAGCTTCCGACGACTTCCCAATCAAAAATGATTTCAACCTGATTTCCCTGCTGGTGAAACGTGACGGATTCAGCCAGCCGTTTCAATAGCAAAAGACCGCGACCGGCGTAGCGGCCGGCCCTTCCAGGTCTCAGATCCGCCTCAAGGATGGGATGGTTGTGGAAATCAAAGCCCGAGCCACTGTCCTCACAGACAATGCGCAGCCGACCCCCCGATGGTGTCATGGAGTGACTGAGACTGAACCGGATAAAATGCCCCTCAACCCGGCTCAACCGGCGGCGACGCTCTTCATAGTATTGGTCAAAACCCTCGGCCGACTGTTTCCAGTGCGATGGCAGCTCCAACACACCGTGCTCCAGTGCATTGCTGTAGAGCTCCGCCAGCAAGGTGTAGATCTCGCCGCTCTTGCGCCTCAAGCCTGGCACTTCCATGCAAATGTGCAGCAGCAACGGCAAGGGGCTGAAATCCCCGAGGGTGCGTTCGCGGACTTCGTACTCACAATGCCACTCCATCGGCCCGGGCAGCGGCGACGGCTCGGTGCGATCCTGTATGATGGAGATGCCAACCTCGTCGACCATCTCGACACTGCACATGGTCAGATCGTCGGTATCGGCGGCGCTCGCGGAAAAATGCTGTACGGCTTCCAGCACGGCATCAAATGGATGTTGACTCGCCGTCCGTGATTCCAGCGCCCACCGAATGCCTGAGTCCCCAAACAAACGGCCCTCGGTGTTGCGGGACTCCAGAAAGCCATCGGTCAGCATCAGTAAGCGGTCGCCTGGCCCAGTGGGCAGGTTATCCATGCTGTCGTCAAAGCGGTCTGATGACAGAATGCCGAGCGGCAAATGCCGGGAGGGCACAAGCTCAAGGTCGCCGTTGGCCCGCACCAGCCAACCATCAGGCAGACCACCATTCCAAACCTGCAGTTGGTTGTGCTTGAAATCGGCCTCGATCATGCCGCCGCAGCAGAACATGCCCGGCGGCAGGATCTGTTTGAGCTTTTGATTAAACTCCCGCAGCACATCTGCCCCCTTGAATCCCTTGGTGACCATGCCATAGAAAATCTCTGCCAAGGGCATGGCACCGATGGCTGCAGGCAGGCCATGACCGGTAAAATCACCGATGAAGACCAGCATGCCCCCGGCCGGAAACGGCGCCGCAAACAGGACATCGCCGTTGAACAGGGCCAGCGGTGAGGCGTGGTGACGAATATTGAAGGCGTCCAGGCAACCGGTGTGGGCCACGTTATCGAAGACCCTTTTCGCGATCTCCTGCTCCTGCAACAACTGCTCGTTACGCTCCCGGGTCAGATCCCGCTGGCTCGACAAGGCCCGGTGCATCAGCCGCATGCGATTGAAGGCGTTGATCTTGGCCTCAAGGATAACCCGGTTGTAGGGCTTGCTCAGGAAGTCATCGCCGCCGGCATCCAGACACTTGGCCAGCTCCTCTGCCTCAGACAGCGACGTTAGGAAAATCAGCGGAACCATCCGTTCGCCCGCCAGGATCTTGATTTGCCGGGCCGCCTCCATGCCGTCCATCACTGGCATCAGGGCGTCCAGCAACACGATATCGGGATCACAGTCCTGGAACAGCTGAACCGCTTCCTGGCCATTCTTCGCCTCGAAAACACGATGCCCCAACCGGCGCACCAACGCCGTCAAAATAAGACGATCAGTGTCGCTGTCATCGGCAATCAGGATGGTGAGCGGTTTGGGTTCCGCAATGGATTCTTCCACGAGGGGCTCCGGGCAGTGCGCATGATTCAACGGATGGCGAACAACTGCTCGAAATTGGAGATGGACAGGATCCGACGGACGTCGTTATTGCAGTTTTCAATGGAAATGCTTGCGCCATCCCCGCCGGCGTAATCCCGGAGCAGGAGCAACATACCAAGCGCGGAACTATCCAGATAGGTGGTATCCGACAAGTCGACGATGTAGTAGCGAATGCTTTCATCACCGTGCTCGTAGGCATCACGGAAGGCCTGATGGGTGCTGAAGTCGAACCGCCCCACAATACTGATGATCAGAGTCTGGCTGTCTTCACCACGACGTGTCTGAATCGGCATTCCCAAACCTCCGAATGATTTCGTTGGAGCATGAACCATCCCTTAACGGGCGAATCTTCTTGGGATAAGGATAGCCCAACACGACTAAATTGCACTGGTCAGAATCCGGCGCTGAGCCGCCTTTATCGACGCCGGCGAACAAAGGCCCGACCGGCTGCTTCGTCGGCCAGCTTCTGCTCACTCAGGTCCTGCTCACGCTGCTCCTGCTGGCGACAGGTCTCGATGTATTTCTCCATTCCTCGTTTGCGCTCGTAGGCTTGCTGCCATTCGGCACGCCTGGCGCCAAAGACTTTCTCGGCCTGGTCGAGCTGTTTCTGCTGCTGGCCAATGACCTGATCGAGCTGGGCGATAAAAGCCTGCCAGGACTGCAGGCGGCGCACGTCAACGACACCCTGTTGGCTGTTACGAATCTGATCCCGATATTCCTGCTGGTACTGGTTCAGATTGTTGATCTGCTCCCGCTGCTGCTCTACCAGTTTGCGGGCCTCCCCCATGCGCTCGAGCGCCTCCTGCTCCTTACGCTCTTCCAGGGTTAACACGACTTCCAGGCGCCGGGAACGAAGCATCAGCCTCTAGCCCCAGAGCCGCCGGGCGGAGAATTCACCGCCGCCGACTTGATGCGATCCGGTGACCGCCGCTCCGGCACCACCGCCAGTAACTGCTCAATGCTGTCTTTCAGCGGAGCACTCTCATTCAGCCCTTGCTGAAGGAACTGGCGCATATTGGCGATGTGGGCGATGGCAAAATCCGTTTCCGGATCCGAGCCCTTTACGTAGGCGCCAACACTGATCAGATCCCGGGCCTGCTGATAGCGGGAATAAACCTGTTTGAACCGTTGGGCGCGGGCAAAGTGGTCAGTTTCGGTGACCTGGGGCATCACCCGGCTGATGGAAGCCTCAACATCAATGGCCGGATAATGACCCTCTTCCGCCAGGCGGCGCGACAACACAATGTGGCCATCCAGGATCGCCCGGGCGGCATCGGCAATGGGGTCCTGCTGGTCATCTCCCTCGGTTAGCACGGTGTAGAACGCGGTGATCGAACCACCACCGGGCCGGCCATTACCGGTACGCTCAACCAGCTGGGGCAATTTTGCGAAGACAGAGGGCGGATAGCCCTTGGTTGCCGGGGGCTCGCCGACTGCCAGGGCGATTTCACGCTGGGCCTGGGCGTAACGGGTGAGCGAATCCATCAACAGCAACACCCGCTTGCCCTGATCCCGGTAGTACTCGGCGATTCGTGTGGTCAGCATGGCCGCACGCAAGCGCATGAGCGGGGAATCGTCGGCGGGCGACGCCACCACCACGGATCGGGACAGGCCTTCCTCTCCCAGGATGTCCTCGATGAATTCCTTGACCTCCCGGCCACGCTCGCCAATCAGGCCCACCACGGTAATATCGGCATCGGTGAACCGGGTCATCATGCCCAGCAGCATACTCTTACCCACACCACTGCCGGCAAACAGGCCCAGGCGTTGGCCCTGCCCTACGGTCAGCAGGGAGTTGATGGCTCGAATACCGACATCCATGGACTGCCGCACCGGCGCACGATTCAGGGGGTTGATGATATCGCCGGCGAGCGCCACCCGGGCCTCGGCCTGCAGCGGTCCCTTGCCGTCCAGCGGCTCGCCACTGCCGTCCACCACCCGCCCGAGCATCTGCGGCCCGACCGGAACCCGACTGGCGGCCGACACCGGCACCACCCGGGCACCGGGTTTGAGACCGTCAATGGCGGTGAGCGGCATCAGATAAACCCGGTCGTCCTCAAAACCCACCACTTCCGCTTCAATGGTGCCGGCACCCTGGCTCTCGATAACACAACGATCGCCTACCACCATGGGGCAACCAACACATTCCAGGGTCAGTCCGACCATGCGGGTTAGCCGGCCGGATAACTCCGGAGTTGGTTCGTCACCGAGAAAATCCTGAAACTTATTCAGCCGATCAGCCAGACGTGAGGTCATCGCCCGCGTCCTTGTCGTCGTTCGGCTCATCCTGCGGAGACAGGTCTTGCGGTTCGGGGGTGCTCAGTACGTCCCGCTGAAAATCAGTGAGATCGCCCATCAGGGCATCCAGCTCTTCCACGTCGCCAGCCTCGCCGTCCTCGGCTTGCTGCGCCAGCATGCTCTGGACGGCACGCTGGAACCGCTTTTCAACGGTGAAGTCCACCAGGCTGTGGCGGGTTTGGATGGTGCAGCCACCGGGCAGAACGGTGTCGTCGGCAATGATCGAGGCGGACGAATCCAGCCGTGCGGTCACTTCGCGCACGAAGGTTTCGTCGTCAGGGTGAATATGAATGCGCAGGTTTTCCGCGGTTGATGGCAAGGCCGCCAGGGCCTTCCGCACAACGCTCTGAATCTGGGACGAATCCAGGGACAGTTCCCGGAACACCACCGCCCGTGCCAGGACCGTGGTGAGATTTACCAGCGCTGTTTCCACCTCGTCTTCATGACGGCGAATTGGCAGCAGCAATTCGCCCATGAGATGTTCAAGGCGATCGAGCTTGGTGTCGATGTCCTTGCGGCTGTCTTCGTAGCCCTGTTTTTCGCCCTGTTCCCGACCTTCGGTAATGCCAGTCTGTAGCCCTTCCGCGTGGCCCTCAGCCTTACCCTCGGCCAGCCCGGCCTGATAGCCCGCTTCCCGGCCCTCGTTGTAACCGTCCTCGCGCGCCGCCTTGCGGATCTCTCCCAGGTCGGCGGCAGTCAAAGGTTTGACGTCCCGCTCCTCTTCCCGGGCAATTTCATTGCCACGGGCGTCCAGCAGGGGCAACTCCCAGCGCTCGTACGCGGTCAGCTGTTCCTTCGGTATGCGGTTGAGATCCTTGGAGGAATCTTTCATCACATCATTTCTTCGCCGGCACCGCCGAGTGAGATTTCACCCGCTTCGGCCATCCGTCGGGCCACGGTGATAATGTCTTTCTGAGCCCCCTCAACCTCGCTGACCTTAACCGGGCCCTTGGCCTCCAGGTCATCCTGCAGCAGCTCGGCAGCCCGCTTGGACATGTTCTTGAAGATCTTCTCCTGGACCGCATCGTCGGCGCCTTTAAGAGCCACCACCAGCACTTCCGAAGACACTTCCCGCAGCAGCGCCTGGATGCCGCGATCGTCGATATCCTTGAGGTTGTCGAAGACAAACATCAGGTCCTCGATGGTCGAGGCCAGATCCGGATCCATATCCTTGATGGAATCCATCAGGTTGCCTTCGATGCTGCGATCCATAAAGTTCATGATGTCGGCCGCACGCTTGATACCGCCAATCCGGCTGGTCTGAGCGGCCGAGCCACCGGAGAACTGTTTCTCCAGAATGTCATTCAACTCCTGCAGGGCCTGGGGCTGGATACTTTCCAGGGAGGCCACGCGCATCATCACATCCAGCCGAACCTTGTCGTCCAGGGTGGCAAGAATTTCAGCGGCCTGATCCGGGTCCAGATAAGAGATAACGATGGCCTGAATCTGAGGGTGCTCGTAACGGATGATGTCGCCCACGGCACGGGGCTCCATCCACTTGAGAGTATCCAGACCGGTGGTGTTGCCCCCAATCAGGATGCGATCAATCAGGCTGGCAGCCTTATCGTCTCCCAGGGCCTGGGTCAGCATGGCGCGGATATAGTCGTCGTTGCCCACACCGAGACCGGTCTGGCCGCCCACGGCGTCAACGAACTGGCTCAGCACGAAGCTGACGTCATCCTTGCTGACGTCCTTCATCTGGGCCATGGCCACACCCACACGCTGGACCTCTTTCGGACCCATGTGTTTTAGCACCTGTGCTGCATCAGCCTCGCCCAGGGACATCAGCAGGATGGCGGCCTGCTCAACCCGCGAGATTTTTCGCTGCGGCTTCTGGGGCGCGCCGGCTCCTGGCTGGTTATCTTGATCAGTCATCAACGTTCACCCACTGGCGCATGACCTGGGCAACCCGGGCCGGGTCTTCTGCTATCAGGCCTTTCAGAGAATTCAGTTGCCTATCATAGCTGTCAGTGGCGCCGGGCAAAAGCAGATCATCCTGACCCGACATAGCTTGGCGCAATTCCTGGCCACCCTCGATGCTGTCCAGGTCGCCGTAGCCACGATCGCCGTCGGAGCCACTGCGCTCACGCTGACCGCTGCCAGACAGGCTCTTCAGGGTCGGGCGCAGCAAACCCAACACCAGGACCAGGATCACCAGGCCGGCCAGCACCTGCTTCATCAAGTCCCAGAACCAGGGTTGCTCCCAGAATCCCGGGGCCTCGAATTCAATGGATTCTTCCGGCGCAAAGGCTGTGTTCATCACCGTAACACTGTCACCACGAGCCGCCGAATAGCCGACCGCATCCCGCACCAACATGCTCAGGCGCTGAAGCTCCTGCTCAGGCCAGGGCTGGAAGCTGACTTCACCGGTTTGCGGATCCACCACCTTCATGTCGTCCACCGCCAGAGCTACGGTCACTCGCTTGATACGCCCCAACTCCTGGCGGACATAGCTGACGGTACGGTCCATCTCATAGTTGCGTGTTGCTTCGCGCCGGACATCCATAGGCTTGGCGGGCGCGGCCTCTTCGCCGTCGCCGGCGGCGGCTTGCTCAGGCACAGTGGCATCGGCCGGCGGCTGATTGGACAGCGCGCCCGGAATACCCAGCGGTCCTGCACCGGAAACCCTCTGCTCGGTCATTTCCCGCTCGCTGCGGACCGCCTGCTGTTCCGGATTGAACAACTCTTCTGCCTGCTCCACCGAGGAGAAATCCAGGTCCGCGGAAACTTCGGCCCGATACCGGCCTTCACCCACTATGGGTGAAATCAGCGATGTCACTCGCCGGCTCAGTCGTTCTTCGACCTTCGAGGTGTACTCGTACTGATCCTGCATGCGGTCAGTTTCACCGCCACCTTCCTGGCCTGTGAGCAGGTTGCCATTCTGGTCGACGACCGTGACGTTGCCTTTCTTCATCATCGGGATGCTGCCGGCGACCAGGTTCACCACCGCATTGATCTGCTCCTGCTCCGGGCGACGACCGGCAAACACCTCCAGGAATACAGAGGCGGATGGCTCGCGGGCATCCCGGACAAACACCGAACGCTCAGGAATGGCCAGGTGCACCCGGGCACTGCGGACACCGCGCATGGCACTGATGGTGCGGGCCAGTTCACCCTCCAGGCCGCGCCGATAGCTGATTGTTTCCATGAACTGCGAGGTACCCAGACCACGATCCTGATCCAGCAGCTCGTAGCCCATGGTTTGCTGATCCGTGACACCCTCGGCGGCCAGCTTGAGGCGTGCACTGTAGACCTGATCGGACGGAACCAGCAGTGCACCGCTTCTGGGATCCATTTTGTAGTCGATACCGTTGCTTTCGAGGATAGTGGTGACGTCCTGGGGGTTGTACGAGGACAGGTCACCCACGACCGGCTGGTAATTCGGCTCCTGCGCCCACAACACCACGGCAACGCCCAGCGCCACACTGGCCGCCAGGCCGACCATAAGACCGATCTGACGCAAAAGGTGCAGGCGATTGAAGCCCAGGAACATATCGCTGCCGCTCTCAGGGCCATCGGATGCCTGGGATGCCGGAACATTGGAAGATGTGGTTTGTGCAGGAACGCTGGCCATTGCTCTGCTCCGTTATCAGATCGGCATGTTCATGATGTCTTCGTAAGCGCGAACCACCCGGTTACGAACCTGGGTCAGTGCTTCGAAGGAGACAGAGGATTTCTGGGCCGCAATCATCACTTTGGTGATGTCCACATTGGGATCGCCCATGTCATAGGCGGTCCGGAGTTCGCCGGTGGTCTGCTGCAGGTCATTCACATTATTCACCGCTTTCCCCAGCATGTCGCTGAAGCTCGATGGTTCCTGTGTTTCCTGAACCTGGCGCGGGCCGTCAATTCGACCTCGCACCGACTGATCCTGCTGGATTTGCTGATTCTGCATCATCTGGGAACGCAGTGAGCGAATGTCTGACAGGACGCTGTTGATGTCGGCACGCTGGACCATAACTCTCTCCCAATTCCGCCGCTAGCCATGGCGGAGTGACTCATGGAAATCTATTAACGCATTAAAAGCAATCGGCGGGCCAACTAAACTTTAACGATATATATCAGAAAGTTAATGATAAATTCAGAAAGCGGGGATCGACGTGCGACGGAGTTTTGACAGCGTTGAAGCGCTTACAGGAAGCTCTCGGAAAGCGACTTTAAGAGCCATAAAAAAGGGCACTCAGGTGAGTGCCCAATGAAGGAGTCTTTAACAGAGGTCAGGCCATGGCCAATTCGGTATCCAGATCGATACCCGCATCGCGCATTTGAGCCAGTTTGTAACGAAGTGTCCGCGGACTGATACCGAGCTGCTCCGCTGCGCGATTTCGACGCCCACGCTCCTGCTTGAGTGTCTGAATAATGATACGGAACTCCTGTTGGCGCAGATCACTGCCCAAGGAGCTGGCCGCCGAGGGCTCATCGGCACCGAATGTTGACGGTTCATCGTCCGCCGGCTGACCGCGCAGGTAATCCTGCGATGGGCCGGGCTGCCCGACACCGTCCTCAGATGCTGGCCTCGCTGCAACGGGTGCCGGCGAGACGGGCCGACCAGTGATCCCGAGCTCCAGGCACAGGTCACCGGTATGAATGACATTGCCCTGCTGCAGAACCAGCGCCCGCTGAATCGCGTTATCCAGTTCCCGCACGTTGCCGGGCCAGGGATGACTCATCAATGCGTTTTTGGCATCGGAAGCGAAGGTGATGCCAGTCAGCTTCATCTTGCTGCAGTGCTTTTTCAGCAGCGACGTGGCCAGCGGCATAATGTCCAACGGACGTTCGCGCAGGGGCTGCCAGTGCATCGGGAACACGGTCAGCCGGTAATACAGATCTTCCCGGAATTTGCCTTCGCGAACGTAATCGCCGAGATCGCGGTTGGTGGTCGCAACTACCCGGACATCCAGGGCGATGGTCTTACGACCACCGACGCGCTCAACCTCTCGCTCCTGCAGCACACGCAGCAACTTGGACTGCAGGCCAAGGTCCATTTCCGAAATTTCATCCAGCAGAATCGTACCGCCATTGGCCTGCTCAAATTTACCCGGTGAGGCTGCAACCGCGCCGGTGAACGCGCCTTTCTCGTGGCCGAACAGGATCGCTTCCAGCATGTTCTCGGGAATGGCCGCACAGTTGATGGCAACAAACGGCTGTTCAGCCCGGGGAGACTGCTGATGAATAAAGCGGGCCAGTACTTCCTTGCCGGTGCCACTTTCACCGGAGATCATCACCGTCGAGTCGCTGCCGGCCACCTTGGTAGCCAACTGGAACATGCGCTTGCTGATCGGATCTTCGGCCACGGGCGCATCCGAAGACTTTTGACGCACGCCACCGACAATTTTGCTCACCGCCTGGACCAGCACCTGAGGCTCAAACGGCTTGACCAGATAATCGATGGCACCAGCCTGCATGGCGGAGACCGCATGACTGATCTGACCATAGGCGGTAATCAGCATCATCGGCAGGCCCGGGTACAACCGCTGCACTTCGGCCAGGAGTTCATGGCCAGACAACCCCGGCATGTTGACGTCGCTGACCACCATGTCCACCGGCGCTTCTGCCAGGCGGGCCAGAGCCTCTTGGGCATTGGCCGCCTCGCGCACCCGGAACTTGGACAGCTCCAATGTGGTTACCAATGCCTCGCGCAGGTCATGGTCATCCTCAACGATCAGAATCTGGGCCTTGGCCATGGTTGCCTCCGATTAAAAGTTATTCTTCAGTTGCGGCAGGCGTAGGGTGGCAACCGCGCCACCCTACGCCAGCGCTTCAATATGGAACTGGCCCTGATGGGCCTTTACCACAGCCTGGACAACCGCCAGGCCGAGACCGGTACCGTGGGACTTGGTGGTGTAGAACGCTTCCAGCAAACGCCCGGCCTCCGCGGACGGGAATCCCGGACCATTGTCGACCACCCGGATGACCAGCTCACTGCCCTCGGCCACCACCTGTACGGCAACCGCAGTAGCGCCGGCTTCCAGGCTGTTATTGACCAGGTTGGTGCAAGCTCCGACCAGCGCATCGCGGTTACACATTAATCGGCAATCGCCAGAAACCTCGTCCACAATCGATACCGTGGTTCCTGCATTAACTTTCAGTCCCTCTAGCGCAGAGTCCAGCGCCGATACCAAGGTCTCAGCGGACAACTCCTCCGCCAGCCGGGTCTCACCGCGGGCGAAAATCAGCATGTCGCGCACCTGCTGTTCCAGGTGCGTGAGACGGGACATCAAGCGTGACGCGCAGCGCTGGCGCATCTCTTCATCAAGATCTTCCTGGCTCAGATGGCCGCCATACAAAATGGCTGCTGACAGCGGAGTACGGATCTGGTGCGCCAGCGAAGCGACCATTTTGCCCATGGCCGACAGACGCTGGGCATGAGAAAGCTGCGACTGAAGCTGGCGAGTTTCCGTCAGGTCCGTCAGCAGGATCAGCTGGCCGGGCTGGTTTTCCATGGTCCGGATTTCAATGCTCACCCGGCGACCGTCTTTCAGGGAGACTTCGTGGCCGTCGTCCCGACGCGGCGCGAAACACCGACGGATAACATCTACCCAGCGCTCTCCGTCGAGAGGCTCTCCCAACAGCGAAATGGCCGCCGGGTTGGTCTGGGTCACTACACCCTGACTGTCCAGTACCACCACGCCCGCTGGCAGTGCCTTCAACAGTGTCGACAGGCGATCAGCAAGCTGCTCTTTTTCTTCCAGTTCCTGCTGACGCTGCAACGTTTCCTGGGACAGCTCACCGGATAGCTGATTCACCCGGGATTCGAGAGTGCGGTAGGAATCGGTAATCTGCCGGGACATGCGGTTAAACAGCTCCAATGCCGAATCCACCGCCTCGTCGTCCTGCTCCGGGAATAGGGCCGTGACCTTGTCGTTGACGTCTGCCGCCGCATTCGCCCCGGCTTTCTGTGCCTCGGACTGGATAACAAAATGTGCCTGACTCATACCTTCGCCCCCTGACCGGCCCAACCCTTAGGCCGCACCATTCGGATTATTCGTTTGCAGGAGTAGTAAGCCAGCACCGTGCCAAGTCTAATTTTTCCTTAATTATCAGCAAGAAAGAAAATTCAAATGACAGGCCGTGACGGTTTTATGTCGGCCAGAAACGCGAACGGCGCCATCGGTTACAAACCTTTGACGCCGTCATTCAGGAGGGACCCGGGACTTTCTGTCGCCAGAAAATGCCCAAACTCATACTCAGGATTCTTCCGGCTCTTCTTCTCTGAGCCCGTACTTTCGAACCTTCTCCACCAGGGTGGTTCGCCGGATCCGGAGCTTCTCGGCTGCCCGAGCCACTACGCCGCCGGCTTCATCCAGTGCCTGCTGGATCAGCTGCTTTTC
This sequence comes from Marinobacter sp. LA51, assembly GCF_030297175.1. Taxonomy (NCBI): domain Bacteria; kingdom Pseudomonadati; phylum Pseudomonadota; class Gammaproteobacteria; order Pseudomonadales; family Marinobacteraceae; genus Marinobacter; species Marinobacter apostichopi. The sequence goes on from NZ_AP028070.1 coordinate 2,498,877, forward strand.
CAGATTCGACAGGTAATCCTTCAGATCAATGCCATTGACCGGCAGCAGCGCTGGTGCATCCAGCCCCACCAGGCCCGGAATTGCAGATGGCATACCGGTGTCCTCCACCGGGCGGTTCTCGTCGTAGTCGTCCACGTAGCGGAACTTCTTCGGCAACTCCTGAACGCCAATAACACCGTAGGGGTGCATGATGGCCAGCCGCTCAACCAGGTTCGCCAGCTCCCGCACATTTCCCGGCCAATTGTGGCGGCACAGACTCATGATGGCCGCTGAGTTCATCCGTAGCGAGCCACGCTTTTCTTTTTCCATGCGCGCGATCAACTCGTTAATAAGCAGCGGGATGTCTTCCACCCGCTCACGCAGGGCTGGCATTTCGATGGGGAAGACGTTCAGGCGGTAGTACAGATCCTCCCGGAAATTACCAGACTCGATCATGTCTTCCAGATGCTTGTGGGTCGCGGCAATGATCCGCACATCCGCAGACAAGGTTCGGTTGCTGCCAACTCGCTCAAAGGTTCGCTCCTGGAGCACACGCAGGATCTTGACCTGCATGTTCAACGGCATATCGCCGATTTCGTCCAGGAACAACGTGCCACCCTCGGCCATTTCGAAGCGGCCGACCCGCGCGGTGATGGCGCCCGTAAATGCGCCTTTTTCATGACCGAACAGCTCGCTCTCCAACAACTCCGCCGGAATAGCACCACAGTTCACCGGCACAAACGGCTTGTCGCGGCGTGCGGAGTGATAATGCAGATTGCGGGCGACCACTTCCTTGCCGGTACCGGACTCGCCGGTGATCAGCACACTGACGTCCTTATCGGCGACCTGCTCCATCAGCTGGCGCACCTGGTGGACCTTGCGAGAGGTGCCGACCAGACTCCGAAATAACTGCAGCCCGCGCTGCTGGCCACGCTCCCGGGAACGACTGAACTGGTCCCGATAGATCTGGGCCCGGTACAGCGAATCAACAAACTTGGTGTAATTCAGCGGCCATTCCATTCGCGCGATGACCCGGGCGGAGTCCTCAGCGGACAATCCCTTGAGCGCCGGATCGCCAACCATCAGCAGTGGAACACCCTTGGTGCTGGCACAGATGGCAGCAACGGTATCGACAACGTTATCGTCCTCGCCATTGATGACGGCCACTCCAACGTCATCAAGGCTGTCAGCATCGGCAGACTTCAAAAGCTCTAACGCGTCCGCCCCGTCAACGACCTGCTCTTCGCCAATGAACTCAAGAATCGTGACCATGTCCCTGCGTCTAGCATCATCGTCACTCAGCACGAGCACCTTGTTATTTTTGGACATTCACCAGAATCTCTTGATGGATTTGAGCGCTATTTAAGACTCTACAGACCTCAGAGTCAATTTTATGACGCTATTTTGGACGGTTGGAAGAGACGTTTTGGTACATCTTCGCAGCATTGCGATTTTGGTTTACACCCTTCAGTGCATTCTGCGCTTCCTGCCGAGCCCGAACGGCTCCCTGATCCATCGCGTCAACCAGCTGCTGCATCTCCTCGAGTCGGGTCCGCACCTCATCCGCACTCAATTCCTGGGCTTCCAGCGCCACAATCAAAGGCTCGGCCGCAGGCTGCACCTGACGATTCAGTTCCGCAAGCCGATCCCAGTCCTGCTCGCTCAGCGCACGTCCGAGGTCTGCCATCAACTGGTCAAACTGATCCAGGTGTTCTTGGGCTTCGGCCATGGTGCGCTCTCCTGTCAGGTGCTTTTGATAACCATCGATCAGCGACGCGCGTCGCGACGGGCGGCAGACGCGGTGAAATCACCGCCGCGGAATCCCGGGTTGAAGTCATATGCCGGAAAACCGTCATCCAACCCATCAATGTAATAACGTTCAGCGTTCAGATCGTACGTCATTTCCATGGTAGTCCAGAACACCGGTTCACTGTAATAGCTAATATTGTGAGCTTCGGACACTCGCCACAGATTGCCGTTCTGGTCGTATTCCTCCGATGCAAGGATCTGCCAACTGTCTTCGTCGAGGTAGAAGACCCGACGATCGTAGATGTGACCAATGCCGGTCCGTCGCTTCGCCTCTACCACCCAGACCCGATGCAACTCATAACGAGTCAGGCTCTGATTGATATGCCGTGCCCGGATCACGTCGTCGGGCTTCACATCGCTGTCGTGCAACACATAAGCGTTGTACGGCACGAACAGCTCGCGCTTGCCCTTCAGGGTCCAGTCATACTGATTGGGAGCGCCGTTGTACATGTCCTTCTGATCCACCGAACGAAGGGACGAGGAATTTGGCAGGTCAGTCTCGTAAGCCAGATTAGGCGACCGCCGCAATCGACGGGAGCCGGCATCGTAACGCCAGGCCAGGCGCGGTGAACGGATCTGATCCAGTGTCTCGTGTACCAGGGTAATGGTGCCAGCCAGGGATGATGGCGAAATGGTATCGGTCTTCAGGTAGAAAATCTTATTGTCGATCTCTTCCAGTTCAGCGCCTTTCTTGCTGTAGCCAATAAAATATTCGTAGTCATTGACCACGGGGTTGTAGGAACCGTCTCTCTGGGGAGTCGCTGACGCACTGCGGAAGGCCACTTCGGTGCCACGATACCGAAGAATGTGATTCCAGATCGCCTCGAGACCATTGGCCGGAATCGGGAACGGGCTGGTCATGATGGTATTCCGAACCCCATTACCATTGTCCAGCAGTTCGGCTGTTACCGCATTTTCCCGGGATTTTTCGTAAACGTGCTCCGGAAAAGCGGCAGTGCGACGGGTCTGGTACACCGGCATGAAAAAATCCGCCCCGTATTGCTCCAGCATCCGGGCATGACCGTCAGACAACTTATCTCGGTACAAATGCAGATTCTCGGCGGAGATGATAAACAGGGGTTCATCTTCAGGGAACGGGTTGGCTTCAACCTCGCCCTTGTGCCAACCATCCGGCGGCGTTTTCAGCCCGCCCGTCCACGCCGGAATCGTACCGGCACTGTTAGCGCTCCGCTCGGCACCCACTGGCGTCAGCTCCTGCCCCAATGCTTTGGCCTCTTCCGCAGCAACTTTTCCCAAAGCTGCCCCGGATACGCCCAGCAAAACCGCCGCCATACCCGCGACCACAAATTCCCGCATCCCTATCTCTCCAAATTCATACAATTCGATGGCTGCCGCCACTACCGGTCAAAACGGCATGAGCGCCGCTTACCCCGCACCACTCACGACGGAGCATCTTTTGCCAAATTCAAACGCCCGTTTCAAGTCAACAATTGTGTTTTCTTGTGAAACCAAACTGCCGCCGTAGTTGGAAACCGAAGGGGGGAAGAATTTTTCAGCCAAAAATGTTACGCTGGCCGACTGACTAAACGGGTTAAAACGACGCATCCGGATCGCAGGTAACGCATGGCCTCACAATGGCATTCACTGGTGTCGCAGAAATTGGTACTTGCGCGGGTTCTGTTGAGCCAGGCAACTTCCGGCGACCCGCAATCTGATTCTGAGGCGGCGCAAGCCCTTGGCCGTGAAGCGGTGAAACAGGGTTCCATTGAACTGCTTTTGCGTGCTCGCGGACTTTTGCTGGTGATGGCTGCCCGCCTCTATCAGCATCGTGCGGAGGAACCGGCAACTCTTGATGAGTTGGCGGCATTGATCGGAGATGAGTCCAACGAGGTCTCGCAGTTAAGACAACTGGCAGGTCAGGCCAACAGCTGGTGGAACCATCTTGACCAACTGACAGCATCTCAGAGTCGGCCACCGGCCACCCGCAAATCGGTGTCTGCGGACAACATTATTGCGGTGTCTGCCGATACCGGGCCCGACCGTTCCACTGACGCCCTGCGCCAGACTCTGAACGACATGAAAATTTTTGCCGATGCCCTGGAAGAACAGCACAGCGAGTGGTAACCAACCGCTGGCACCCCAGGCCTCACTAATTGAAAGGTTTAACGAATGTCACCGTCATTTTTTGAAATCGTACAACTGAGCAACGGCGACTATGCATTGCGCCGCATTGACGACGATAGCGCACCGCTTGTGAAGATCTCTTTTTCCGACGAAGCACGGGAAATGATGGAAGACCGGGATATGAACGTAGCCAAGGCAATGATCGCAGCCGGTATTGAAGCGGTTGGCAACGTCGCCCACGACATTGACTGGGAAGACGATGAACTTGAGGCGGCCGAGCCTCAACCTTCCTACACCCTGCACTGAAACTTCTTTTCAGGCGTAGCTATTCAGCTCCTGCTACGCCGCTTTGGCCGGCCTCGTAATCCGAGGCCGGCTACATCTCCCGAACAGCGTGGCTTCAGCGCTGCCGAAGCACCACACCATGACTGTTACCAGTCGCTGACGCCCTTTGCAGGGCCTCAAACGCAGGCTTTGCAAGCTTCCGGCTCCACAGCACCACCGCGTGACAGGTTCCGGCACTGAGTGCCCGCTCGGCCAGCTCTTGCGCTGAGTGGTCAGCAGTGGATCTCAGTACCAGCAACTCACCGGTTACAATACCGTGCATGGTTTGCCACTTGCTCACCAACGCCTGCGGTGGATCGATCCAGGCCAGCCAACGGCGCTCCTGATTGAGTTGGGTCAACATCGGCAGCAAGAGCTGGAAGTTTTCAACCTGCCCTTCCGGCAGAATGATCTCGGTCACATTCCCAGTCACCGCAGGCTCGGCTTTCTCGGTTCGGCGACGGGCGCGTATCACAGAACGTCGCTCAGCGGCCGCAGAGGGCGGGACCGCACGAGACAGAGCACCGTGCTGATAAGCCATATTCTGATTGAAGCTCAATTGTTCCATGATTCACCCGCTTTCCGACTTTCTGTGGCAATCCGACAGGATCAGTGCAGATCCGACTTGCGGATCACACCCACTCCCAACCCTTCGATAAACAGCTGCTGCTCGGTAAGATCCACCTCAATGGGCGCAAACTCATCGTTTTCCGCAATTAGGTAGACCTTCGACCCTTCCTTACGGAAGCGCTTGACCGTCACTTCTTCTTCTCCTACCCGGGCCACCACTACCTGGCCGTTATGCACATCCTGAGTCCGGTGCACCGCCAGCAAATCGCCATCGAGAATACCGATGTCCTTCATGCTCATGCCCCGCACCCGCAGCAGGTAATCAGCCGATGGTGAAAAGAAGCTGGGTTGGAGCGTGACGTGATCTTCAATGTGCTCCTGGGCAAGGATTGGACTACCCGCAGCCACCTGACCAATAACCGGCAAACCCAGATCTTCCTCTGCTTCCGGCAACCGGATACCGCGACTGGCACCGGGTACCATTTCGATGGCCCCCTTGCGGGCCAGGGCACGCAAATGCTCTTCGGCGGCGTTAGCCGAGCGAAACCCGAGCTCTGCGGCAATTTCCGCACGGGTCGGCGGATAACCCGTTTCGTCCAGATAGCGCCGGATAATGTCCAGCACCTGAGATTGCCTTGCTGTTAGCTTCATTGAGCTACTCCATTGCACGTCCATTACATGGATCCCGGAACTGGCGACCTTCTGCCAGCCCTGTTTTTATATACAGTAAAATGACTATATACAGTGTTTTATCCAGTGTAAAGCCTGACATCGGATTTTCTATCGCGTGCGGAACCCTTAACGTAATGGCGAGTGTGGTATGGTAATTCCACCAATACTACCGTGCTAGGGAGCGCTATGACTCAATCCAGTGACTGCAAGATGCCAGACATTATGAACACCGAGGGCGGCGACGAACGCCGCGTCGGGATTGAGATCGAATTGTCCGGGCTCGGCTACGATGCACTGGTAAAACTGGTGGCACGCTGCCTCGACACTGAACCCAAGCTTGATTCCCGCTATGTAACCAAGCTGGCAACAGACCTGGGTGACTTCACCATTGAACTGGATTCCGACCCGATCAAGGATCTGGATCTGGCCGATCAGCGCCTGCCTGATTCCATCCGCGAGCTGGGCGGCCAGGCCATGGAAGTGATCGACGCCGCCGCCGAGCGCATCGTGCCACTTGAGATCATCAGCCCACCGGTGCCATTTTCCCACGTGACCCGGGTGGAAGCGCTGATGGAGACACTGCGCGAGGAAGGTGCACTGGGTAGTCGGGAAGCAATCTATTACGCTTTCGGCCTGCAGCTGAATCCGGAGCTTCCGGACCTGGAGCCGAATACGCTGGTGCGCTATTTCCAGGCCTTTGCGGTTCTGTATGACTGGCTAAAATCTCGCCACCAGCTGGATATCAGCCGGAAGTTCACCACCTACATTGAACCCTGGAGCAGCAAATACGTCGAGCTGTTGATGAAGGACGACTACAACCCGGATCAGGCGCAGTTGATGCGGGATTATCTGGATTCCAATCCGACCCGGAACCGGGCGCTTGACCTGTTGCCGCTGTTCGCCCACCTGGACGATGAGTTGCTCAGTGAGTACGTGGTCGATCCGCGGATCAAGAGCCGCCCCACACTGCATTACCGGCTGCCCGACTGCGACATCGATAACCCGTCGTGGCACTTTTCCAGTGTCTGGAACGACTGGGTGGTCCTGGAACAGATCGCCGGCAACGCCTCCCATCTGGCCGAGCTGCGTGCGCTCTACCGGGAGAGCGGCAAGATCAACCTGCACAACCTGACTCACAGCTGGCTAGAGACCACTACCGAGTGGTTGGAAAGCAGAGGTTATGTCTGAGCGCAAGGAAATGGACAGCGAAATTCCAGGACTTACCATTGGCATCAGCGGCCCGGCTCGGAAAGGAACTGCCCAGCGCCTGATCAGCCTGGGTTTGCGCATGCATGGGGCCCGCACCCATTACATTCGTCCGGGCTCCAACACCAACGTAACGCTGCTGGATGGTCTGGTTCTGTCCGGCGGTACCCACGTGCATCCGGAACGCTACGGCCAGCAGCCACAGGTAACGGCCCACTACGACCAGCAGCGCGACGCCACCGACCGGCGGCTGCTGGAAGAGGCTGAACGCATTGGTATTCCGGTACTGGGCATCTGTCGCGGCGCCCAGTTTATCAACGTGTTCCACGGTGGTTCCCTATGCCAGAACGTCACTCCTCTGCGGGTAAATACGCGGCATCGACCACTGCTGTTGCCCATGCAGACGGTGCGCCTGGTTACCCCTAGCCGGCTTGGGCGCCTGATGCAGTCCTCGGTAATCGGAGCCAATCGCATCCACAGTCAGGCCATCAAACGGCTGGGCAAAAATCTCCAGGTGGTTGCCCTCGACAACGATCATTTTGTGCAGGCCATTGAAAACACCCACCAGCAGTGGCTGATGGGTGTGCAGTGGCATCCGGAGTACCTGCTTTACCACAGCGGCCATCGTCGTATTTTTCAGGAGTTTGTTCAGGCCGCCCTGAACTTCAAGCTGAGTCGCCTGGAACCGGAAACCGAAGAGTCCGGGCTCGAATTGCGTTCACAGGAGGGATAATCGATGAACCCAAAGACCTGCCTACGACTGCTCTGCACCCCACTGGCCTTTATACCGGTCTTTTTACCGGCACTCGCCCTGGCCGGCGAAGTGTCACTGAAAGGAGAAGGCAGCGTACGCTATCAGCCCGACAGCGCCCGACTGCAATTTACCGCCAGCGCTGAACATGAACTGCCGCAGAAGGCCACCGAACAGGTCGCCACGCTCATGGGTCAGTGGCGCGAGGCCATCGACGAATACCAGGCCCGGCTTCAGGACTATTCCGACGCGAATGTGAATCTGTACAGCCGAACCCTGCCGCCCAGAGACCGCGATGAAGAGCCCCGGACCCGTGCCGTGGCCTCACAGACGGTCTCGTTCCAGATCAACGATCTTGCCCTGCTCAACCCCCTACTTGAACAGGCCCAATCCATCGGCCTGACCTATCACCTCGGACCGAACCAGTTTTTCCACTCAGACGAAGACGGGCTGGAGCGCCAGGCCCTGGCCAATGCCATCGCCGATGCTCGTTCGCGCTGCGACTTCGTGGCCGAACAGCTGCAACAGAGCTGCGGCGAGGTGGTTTCGATCAACGTGGATGGCGGTTTCCGGCCCATGCCCATGAGGATGGCAGAGGCCAAGGGTAGCGCCGACACCGTGACCAACGTGGGTGTCCGGGAGGTCACCGCCACGGTCAACGCCACCTTCAAGCTGAACTGAATTCAGAAATCCCGGGTGTAGAAGATATCCAGGGAGGCGGCCAGGCCACTGGCCGCCTCCAGATAAAAATACCGGCCCAGATCATAACGCAGAGCCACGGTGGTGATCGGCTCGAACACCCCGACCCCGTAACGGACACTGAGTTCCTCGGTCAGGTAGCCACTGGCCACCACTGAGGTCTGCTCGCCGCTGCCCTCCGCCTCAAGTGTCAGCCGATCAATACCAAACTCTTCCCCCAGCTTCCCGGTCACTTTATTCGCCTGAGTCAGCCCCAGAGAAATGGCGGCACCACTCATCTGACCTTCATCGCCCCGACTTTCCGGTGCGCGTCCGAGAATGATGTAGGACAGAGCGTCGGTCTGGGGCATATCCGGCGTCGAAAACACCTCGGTAGTGGGCGACTGCACCGGTCCGCTCAATCGAATACCCGCCACCACCGTGTCCACGGTGCGCACAGCTTCAATGTTCAGATAAGGCTGGGTCAGATTGCCGACAAACAGGATGCGGGCGGTACGCAGCTCCAGTTCCTGGCCAAACTTCTCGTACGTGCCGTTAACCAGCCTCAGGGTGCCCCGGGTGTCCAGGTTGTTGCCAATCCGCAGCGTGCCCTCAAGATCGCCAGTTACGCCAAAGGCATCAAAGGTGACCCGGTCTTCGCCGACGACTACAGTGACATTCATATCCAGGTTCTTGATAACCGGCTCTTCCCGCTCCACCCCGACGATCACTTCGTCCTCGGAGACGGTAATCGCCTGCTCCGGCAGCCCTCTGATTTCAATGCTGCCGCGGGGCACGCCCACTTCACCGGCAACCCGGAGTTCGCCGCGCTGGAATCCAATGGTGAGATCGGGCGCCAACTCAACCTGGGCATAGGGCTCGAGGCTGAACGGAATCCGATCACCGGATATCCTCACCTGCCCTTCCGGAGCATCCGCCCAGTCCACCGACCCTTCCAGGGTGATCTCACTGCGGTCATTACTGCGAATTTTGCCACTGATGTCCGCTGAGTATCCGTTCAATGCCAGACTGATCGCCACGTCCTCAAGCGGAATTGGCAAGGTCGGGTCGACGACACGCCCATTGGTCAGATCTAGCTGGCCGTTCACCGCCGGCTTCATTAGCGGTCCGGACAAGGTGCCCTGGCCATCAATCTGGCCGGACACCTCTTCCAGGCCGGCAAAAATACCGGCCAGGGAAATATCCAGTCCTGTCAGACTGTACTGTCCTACCAACTCCCGCTTCGCCGATCTGGGATCGACAGCTACCTGTGCTGACAACTCCCCCAGTTTCGGCCCGGCGAGCTGAACGTCGAGATCAGCCCGGTCCGGCTTCAGCGTTAAAACAGTAACAAAACGATCGTAACTGAGAGGCTCCCACTGCTCTTCGACCTGAACCTCAAACTCCCCACTGCCGGCATCGATCCTGATCTGACCGGCTGGGCCACTGTCAGGCAGGGTAACGTCAATTTCGCCATTCAGCCGACCTTGCCAGCGCAGACGCTCTGGCAGCAGGGGATCCAGGGCCGTAGCGGGGAAATTGTTAATCCGATAGGCCAGGTCAGGCGTCGGAAGAAGGGTCTGATCGTCGGCGCAAACAGTACTTTGCTGCCAACGCCAGCAATGCTGACCCACCGTAAGCTCACCTTTTCCTGCCGCCTTGTAGGCCAAGGCCGCCGGGCTTTGCAGAGTCCAGCGCTGATCATGATCTGGAATTTCGATCAGCCCCTCTGCGAGCGCACCCTGCCAGGCGGTCCAGGTGTCACCGTCAAAACCACCCCTAAACAGCACGCGAACCGACGCATCGGCATGCTCAAGCAGGGCTTCCAACCGATGCTCGTCCCGGGTTCCCGAGACGGCAATATCCAGCGACTCCAGAGTCTGCCCAGAGGCCGCGACTTCTTTCGCCCGAATGGTCGTATTGATCCGGAGACCGGGTTTCACCGCGGCATCGACGTCCAGATTGGCGACGGTCACAGTGTCTTGCCAGGCCAGCTTTTTCGCGCTGGCGGTTAAGGTTCCGGAGGGATCGTCAGGCGTACCGGCAACATTCAGCTCCGCATTCAACTGGCCGGCCAGGCCGTCCAGAAGGTCGCCGGGAGCCGGCAACGCCAGGTTAAACTCGCCACGCAACCGATCGCCCCAGGCCCCGGAACCCACCAGTTCGTTCTCGCCAACCGACACCTGAAGCGCAGAGACCTCCCAATTCCCGGATGAGGTATCCAGGGTACCGCTGGCACTTGCCGGCTTGTCCTGCCATTGCCCGCCTAGATCCCAGCGGGCCTCAATCAGCGGAATGGTGCCTTCCCGGACCTGACCCTCAGTTTTGATATCGCCGCTGAGGCTAGCACTGAGGGCCGGGAGCCAATAACCGGGGTTGAAATCGTCAAGTTTCAGCGCCGCCTGCCAGGACACCGGGCCAGCGAATGCCACCTTACCCTTGCCGGCCACCGATCCCGCCTCCGTCTTTACCTGGAGGTCGGTCAGTGTGACCTTTTCCAGGTCACCGTCCACGTCCGACGACAGTGTTGCCTTGCCTTGAGGACCGTCCACATCCGCCTCGACACTGGCCTGATACTGGCCATTCGACCAGCTCACCGAGCCATCCACCCGATTCAGCGCAACAGCGGGTTTCTCGATATCGGGCAGCAACGAGTACCAGGGGAAACGGCTAAGTGCCAGTTCAGCTCTGGCCTCCAGTCCGTCCCGCCAGCTCACCTGTCCGCGCACACTCGCCTGCCCTTCTCCTTCCGAAGTGCGGGTGGATAGCACCAGATTCACGTCGGTGGCGGATTCGGTGTCGACTTTGCCGGACAGAGAAAGCGAGATCGGCCCTTCAGAGCCTGGCAGGGTCGCCTCACCTCGGGTCTGGAATCCTGAAGCCAGACTGCCATCGGCCGCCACAAACCAGTCCTTCAGCACCAGGGTATCGGGCACCGAATCCATGGCCCTGAACTGTTTTGACGTGATGCGGAGGCGGGCCGGCAGGGTTGTATCCAGCGGTGCAACCTCACCTTCCAGCGTGGCATCCAGATAGCCACGGCTTTGTCCCGAGATCCTGAGATCCCGAGCACTGCCGCTCAGATTCAGGTCGACCGCCCAGCGATCACCGGATGGTGGCGGCAGGGTCGCTTGCACATTGAGGTCTACAGGCCAGTCTCGACGTGTAGTCACCCGGCCGGAGGCAGTGACCTTATAGTCACCGAGTTGGTAAAGCCCGCTTTCCAGTTGCCAGTCCGCGCCTGAGCCGCCGGCCGACAACTCCAGACGATCCCAGACCCGGCTGCCATTCAGGCTGAACGGTCCCAGATTAACGTCCCCTACGCGGACCCCCACCGGCAACTCCAGCGCCGGCAACTCTATCTCTTGGGTGGGCTCTTCAGTCTCGGACGAGGGTTGAACCCGAACGTCCAGATGCTTGGCCCGGAGAGTATCGAGACAAATTTGTGCTTGCAGCAGACAGGAAGGGGACCAGTCAATCAGCGCCGACTCCACTTCCACATTCACGCCAAAGCCTTGCCAGACCACCTCCGACGCCTGCCACTGGCCCAGCAGTGAGCCGCGGCCGTCTGTCACCTCCAGGCCAGGGATCTGATCAATCACCCACGCGGTGCCGGTTTCTGATCTGAGCGCCAGCAAAATCACGGCCATAAGCACCACGGGCAACAGAATCAGAACGGCCAGGGCCACCAGCAGCCAAAACCAGCCGGATCGGCGAGCCTTATCCTCTGTGTTGGTGTCCTGACCCTGCTGGTCGGGGCCACCCGGTTCGCGCTGTTCGGTCACAATTCAGGCCCCATGGAAAAGTGGATACGCCAGCCGCCGCCAAATTCCGGATTCAGGCCTTTCGCCACATCCAGGCGCAGTGGCCCCACGGGACTGATCCAACGCACACCAATGCCGGCACCGGTAGCCAGTGGATCGAACAAATCGTTGACAGCGTTGCCGTGATCCACGAACAGCGCCGCTCGCCATTGGTCGGCAAACTGGTACTGATATTCGACACTGCCCACCAGCAGGAAACGACCACCGACCGGAACCCCGTTTTCGTTTTCAGGCGACAGGGTTTCATAACCATAGCCGCGCACACTCTGGTCGCCACCCGCGAAGAACCGGAGCGACGGCGGCACATCTTCAAAACTGTTGGTGGCAACGCCACCGGCCTGAAGGCGCCCCAGGAATCGGTGATTATCGAAGATGGTATACAGCCCCTTGGCCAACGCGCTCGCGTGCAGCACATCCACAGTCGACAACACCGCCCGATGGGCGCCTGTGACATCAAACTGCAGGCGGTAACCCTTCGACGGGTCCAGTGCCGTGTCGGCGTAACGCCTGGAATAGCCTGCCCCGGGCAAAAACAGGCTACTGGTGCCGGACTCCTCATCGCCAATGTTGAAGCGCTCACCCTCCCAGCGCAGGGACAGCACCTGAAGCCAGCCGTTGTCCAGCTCATGTTGCCACTGCTGGCCAAACGTCAGCAGTTCCGACTCCACGTTCTCAATATCTTCCCGCTGATAACCGGCGGTCAGCCGGATCAGATCGGTCATGGGGGGCTCCAGCGGCAGTTCGTACCAGGCACTCACGTTCTGGCGCGGTACAGACAGCTCGGTGTCTGCGCCACGCTTGTGACCCATGGGGTTGATCCAATGTTCGCGCCAGTTGGCCCGGAACCGGGGCCCGACATCGGTCGAGAAACCCACCCCTACCCCGACTGAGCGCGGCGGGCGCCGAGTTACCGTAACAGACACGGGAATCACGCCATCCACGGCCTGGCTTGGAACGGCATCAATATCGACCCCAGAAAAATACCCGCTGCTGGAGAGATCCCGGTTCAGCTCGGCAACTTTGTCAGTGTGGTAGGAAGTGCCAGGCTCGAAGGTAACGAAATCATGGAGCAGGTCGGACTCGAAATAATGGCCTTCGGTAAAGGTGACCTCGCCCAACTGGTATCGCTCACCACTTTCGTACACCAGAGTTACCTCAGCGGTGCGATCTTCGGGATTTACCGTCAGGCGTTTTTCAACGAAGCTGCCATCGAAATAACCCCGCTGACGGGCACGAGTCTGGATGGTATCGCGCAGACTATTGTACTCGCCGTGATTGAGGACATCGCCCTCGGCCGGCTGTTTGGGCAGATTGTCGGTGAACTGGCTGTCACTCGAGGCTGCGCCGCGGATTTCCACGGTTCGCGACGTCACCCGCACGGGTTCGCCGGGCCGGATGGTCAGGATCAGTCTAGCGCCGTCATCGGAATCGCCCTCCTCCACACGCCAGGTGATCTGCGGCTCGTAGTAACCCAGGGCCCGCAAGGCCTTGCTCGCCTGGTCGACCGCCGTCGACGCATAACGCCGCAGGTTCGTAGCGTTACGCCCCTCAACCTCGCCGATAAAGGCTTCAGCATTGGTTTTGAGTGCCGGATAGTCGCCCTCGACCTTGACCTCGACCTGTTGGGCCCAACCGGACAGTGGCAACCACAGGATCAGAAGTGCGAGGAGCCGGCGCCGGCCTGTTGTCACAACATGGTTTCTAGAAAGCATCCGGCGGTTTCAGAGTTGGAATCGTGAGCGAAGGTTCATTCAAGCCTGCGAGTTTAACGACAGGTGGTCAAGTTAATCCGCCCCTGGTCGTCGTCAGAGCGGAAATACGCTAATCTGTCAGGAGCTTATAACGTCCTGGCAGGTAACTGGAAGCCCTGAATGCTGCGCATCAACCGAGAAAATCTCAAATCCAGCCACCAACTGATCTGGTTTATCGTCGACTTCCTCATGCTGGGGCTGCTGATCATAAACCTGGCCTTCATTATCTGGGACTCCATCTACAATTTTGTGGCGGTGCAGGATCTGCTCAAGCAATACGCCCCTGGCCTGCAAAGCCTTTATCACCCGATCCACGATCGCTTCATCTTCTACGACATGATTTTCGTGTCGATTTTCCTGAGCGAATTTTTTCTGCGCTGGGGCTATGCGGTGAAAGCAAAGATCTATGACCGCTGGTACTTCTATCCGTTCATTCACTGGTACGATCTGGTGGGCTGTATCCCGGTCGGCAGCCTGCGCTTCCTGCGGGTTCTGCGCGTCATCTCGATTATCTACCGCCTGCATCAATACAAAATCATTGATGTCACCAACACCAAGCTCTACCGCTTCGTCAACTTCTACTACGAGGCCTTCATGGAGGAGCTGTCCGACCGCATCGTTCTGAAGGTGCTCAGCGGCGTTCAGCAGGAAGTTAAGCGGGGCTCGCCGCTGTTCGACAAGATCCAGCAGGACATCCTTTATCCGCGCCGAGACATGCTGACAGACTGGATCTCCAGCCGTGTCGCCGAAGCTGCACAGGAAGGCTATGTGCCAAACCGTGGCGCCTTGCGCAGCTACCTTGAGGACCGGGTTGACAGCGCCCTGAAGCAGAACCTTGAGCTATCACGCCTGAAGTTCCTGCCGGTCGTCGGCCCGACCATCCAGGAAACCCTTGAAGAGGCGGTTGGCGATATTGTTGCCAATGTTATCCATCAGATTCTTGAGGATCTTGCCTCAGCCTCCAACCATGCCTTCATTGAAGACATCGTCAACGTTTTCCTGCCCAGCCCGGACCAGCTGGAATCGGACGAGACCGAGAACGAGGCCCTGATCAACCTGATCGTCGAAATCATCGATGCGGTCAAAGCCCAGGTTAGAGTGAAATATTGGCGCGAGGACCTGCCATGAATTCGATGCATTACCAACCCGCACATGAGCTGCTGTCTGAATTGGAAGCCGGGCGCATTACCAGTGAGAGCCTGACCACGGCGTTGCTCGAGCGCATTCACCAGCAAAACGGCAGCATCAACGCCGTAGTGACTCTGGACGAGGAACGGGCGCTGAGCCGGGCCCGGGAATCCGATCAGCAGCGGGCAGCCGGTCAGGCCACCGGGCCATTGCATGGTCTTCCGATGACCCTTAAGGACACCTGGGAAGTGACTGGCATGACCACCACCGCCGGGGCTCCGGCACTGCAAACCCACGTGCCGGAAAAGCACGCCGACATTGCCCAACGTCTGGAAGCGGCTGGGGCCATTATCATCGGCAAGACCAATGTGCCGATCTACGCCACCGATCTGCAGAGCTACAACAAGCTCTTTGGCGTAACCAACAACCCCTACAATACCGACCACTCCCCCGGTGGCTCGTCCGGCGGTGCCGCCGCTGCCCTGGCCAGTGGCATGACAACACTGGAAGTGGGCAGTGACCTGGCCGGCTCTATTCGCACGCCGGCGCATTTCTGCGGGGTGTTCGGCCACAAACCGACCCGGGACCTGGTTTCTTTGCGGGGCCATATCCCCGGGCCGCCCGGGACCCAGTCGCGCCCGGATCTGGCGGTAGGCGGGCCAATGGCCCGCTGCAGCCAAGATCTGGAACTGCTGTTGGACGTTATTGCGGCCCCCCGCCCGGCCGACGCCCGCAGCTGGGCGCTGGCAATGGAGCCCGCCAAATTGGAAACACTGGCTCAGGCCAGGGTCGGGCTTTGGCTGGACGATCCCCTGTGCCCCATTGAGACTGAACTCAGCGTCGGCTACCGGGACCTGGCTGGCAAACTCGAAGGCCTGGGAGCGCTGGTGGCAGAACCAAACCATCGCCTACTCAATCTCGAACACATACTGCCCGCCTACTTCAATCTGCTGGGCAGTTTGCTCGCCACTTCATTGAAACCCTCACAGCGCCGCCAGATGAAATGGATTGCCCATCTGGAGCCCTGGTTAAAGTTCTTTGGCCCGGTCACTCCGTTTATTGGCGAATACGCCCGTGGCGTGAACCAGGCTGCGCATCAGTGGGCCTCCTGGAACGAACTGCGCGAGAAAATGCGAGTCGAGATTGAATCCCTGTTCGAAGAATTTGACGTTCTGCTTACGCCGGTTACCCCCACCACGGCGATCCGGCACGATCACAGCCAGCCGGTGTTCAAGCGTCGAATCATGGTGGCGGGGCAACCCCGGGCATACATGGACCAGTTCTGCTGGATTGCCCTGGCCACTCTGCTCGGTCTGCCCGCGACATCGGTACCCGTGGGTGTTTCCGCCCACGGACTGCCCTACAACATCCAGGTGATTGGTGCACCGGGCCGGGATCTGACCACCCTGAAATTTTCCCAGCTGCTGGAGGCAGCGGGACTGGCGGCATTCAGGCAGCCACCGGAACATGACTGAAAATGCTACAAGAACAAACAAAATAAGCGGGAAAAGTCACACTAAATCAATGCATTTTCGGCAATACTCAACTACACATGAGCATAAGTTCGAAAACACGATGCCTCTACAAGGATGACATGAACCAACCGCTGGTCCGCTCCCGCAGAATCCGCAGGCTGCTTCTAGGCGTCTTGCTAACGCTATCCTCGGCGGCACACGCCACGCCCAAGATCCTGCTCCATGAGAGTATCGACCCCACTTGGCTCGACTCCGCTTACCTGAATCAGATATTCGCCATGCAAACCAGAAAATGGCCAGACGGCCTGGCCATTCAAGTCTTTATCATGCCCAGTGACAGCAAACTCCACCGAAAATTTGTGATCGACCGTTTGCAGATCCAGGCCCACCAGCTTGACCGGATCTGGAATCGGATGCTGTTCACCGGCACCGGCAAGGCACCTACCGTCGTTGAGTCAGAGGACGAAATGTTGAAAGTGATCCAGACAACACAAGGAGCCGTCGGCTACGTCTCGAAAGACTATCCCACGGAAGGCGTTAAGGTGTTGCAAGGAGTTCAGCCATGAAGACACTTTCAAGGGGACTTCTTGCAAAGAACCTTTTTGCCGTATTACTGGCTGCTTCCTCACCCGCCATGGCGATCGATATCAACGATTCCTCCCAGATTCACGGGTTTGTGAACCAGGCGTTTCTGTACAGCCCTGACAACCCTTATGCGGGCACGGATTCTAAAAACGGGTCGCTGAAGTTTCGCGAACTCGGCGTCAATGGCTTTACTGAGCTCACGCCCGAGTTCCGGCTTGCCGCTCAGGTGCTCAGCCGACAACAGGATGAAGCCGACGACGGCGACGTCCGGGTCGACTTTCTGCTCGCCGACTATCTGGTTTTCAGCGGCCAGAGCGCATCCTTCGGCATTCGCGCTGGCCGGGTAAAAAACAATATCGGCTTCTACAATGCGATCCGGGACATTCCGTCGGCCCGTCCTGGCTACAACGTGCCGGACTCCATTTATTTCGATGCATTCCGAGACACTTTGTTATCCATCGATGGCGTAAATCTCTATGGCTCGGCCCTTCTCAGCGACAACCTGATCACCTGGGAGCTGTCCGGTGGCCAGCGCAAAGTCGATCTTGACGATTTTGAAAAGTTTGCCTTTGGGCAGCGCGTATCCGAGGGCGGATCGGAAGACATTCCACTGTGGTTGTTAAACGTAAATC